>CAVUYS010000020.1:0-15204 GCA_963745745.1 uncultured Spirochaetota bacterium
ATCTGGCGCTGGCGCCGGTGGCGCGGCGCGCGTAGCTACCGTGGCGGCGATTGAGAGGCGATCCGGAGACTACGCGCTGCAGGGCAAGCGCGCGTGGGTAGCCGGTGCACCGCGGCATTGCCGGTGACGCCTTTGCGCCGTTTCGCCCGCGAAGGCTGCGAGGTGTTCATCGTCGAGCGCGGCGACGCCGATCTGCGCCGTCAGACCGACGTCGAGAATTGGCCTAGCCGGCGACTTCACGCAGCAGCGTTTCCCATCGCGTGATGGCAATCGATTTGTCGAACTCGCTGTCAAATGCGCGGCGCGCCCGCTCGCCCATTTCCTTGCAAGCTAGTGGATCCGCGGCAAGATTGAGGATCGTACGCGCGAGCAAAGGTCCGTTGCCGACTGGCACGGTGCAACCGCATGCGTGGCGCTCGATAAGTCGGGCAATTTCGCCGTCCGGATCACCGATGAAGATTGTCGGGCGACCGGCGGCGGCGATGCCGTAGAACTTGCTCGGAACGATCAGTCCTTCGAGCTCGGGCCGCAGGGAGACGAGATGGACGTCGGCCGCGCCGAGGCTTTCCGAGAGTTTCTCGTCGGCCTGGTACGGCTCGAATTTCGTCGTTTGCAGGCGGAGGTTCGCTACTTCGCGCTGCAACTCGCCGTAAAGCGATCCCCCTCCGATAAACAGCCAGGCAATCTCGCGCGGCGGCTGAGCTGAAATGTAGCCCGGCGGGTCCAGTGCCACCGCCATATGCGTCGGTGGTCTCGCAAGCTCTTTCATGGCGGCCAGCAAAGTCTGACATTCGTGAGCGCGGCCAAAGTTGCCCGAATAGGCGACGACGAATTTGCCTTCAAGCCCCCAGGCCTGCCGCAGTGCGTTGCTAGGTCCCTGCGCCTTGATTTGGCTGCCATCGGCGAAATTGGGAATAATGCGGATGCGGCTCGTGTCGATACCGCGCTGTTCGAGGTGGGCCGCCATCCGTTCGCCGAGGACGACGTTCCTCTCCGCTGCTGTAAGAGAACGATCCCGCAGCCACACGAGGGGTCGATAGGCGAGCCTCGCCAATCGCCCACGCCCGACCCCGACGGCTTGTGCTACTTCGGGAAAGATGTCTTGAAGCCAGTTTACTAGCTTGGCGCCCCGAAGCTTCGCGATCGGCGCAGCGATGACCGAGAGCATGGGCGGATCGGTCTTGGCGACGATAACGTCTCCCGCGCGGGCGAGCCTCCACAGAGTCCAGCCGGCGGAAAGGTAGAAGGTGAGATAGTCGATGGCGCGGCCGATGAGATTGAAGCGGCCGAAGCTTGATGTCCAAACACGATAAACTTCGACGCCGCGCACCGTGTCGCGACTGGGAAGCGCGCTCCGAGGTTCATCGTAGCGGAGGCGGCTCGTGATGATCCAAACTTGAAAGCGTTTCTCGGCAAGACCAAAAGAGACATCGGAAAGCATTCTGCTCGTTGCCGAATGGTCGGGGTGAAAAAAGCGGTTGAGGAAGAAAACTTTCACGTCAGCTCGCGCGATGCACATGGGATCAATCGACTATCGAGAAATCGCGATGAAACTAGCTAAGTAAAATACTTGCGTGAAGCCGGCGTTCCGACCGGTTCGAAGTCAAGCGACAAGGCATTAATCGTTCAGCAGGCCGATTTAGGCGGCCGGCACCAACACGTAATTGCGGCTGGTGCTTTCCGTGAATGCTAGGGTCGGCGATGGCGCCGATGTCTCCCGCCTGGGTCAATAGTCGTATCTCATAGCCTGCACGCCCGCCAGAAACCCTTGTAGGGCTTCCGGCGATGAGCCGCGGTCGATGAAGGGCTTGCGGGATGATTTCGATGAGCAGGGCGGCAAATGCGGCGCCCCTTTGCAGTAGGCCCGCAGCGCCGCGCAAGACTTTGAGTTCAAGGCCTTCCACATCGATCTTGGCCAAGGCGATGTGTTCAATGCCGCGTTCGGCGCAGAAAGCGTCAAGTGTGGTTGTCGGCACCGCAACACCGCCGTCCTGCGTCAAATGGTTTTGCTGACAGGTGGGTAGGTCGGTAAGCGGCCTTCACCGGCCTTATCCGATAAGGCGATTTGGTGCGCGTTGATGCGTGCGGCGTGAGCCACGTTGCTTTCGAGGATGGCATAGGTCGCCGGTAGCGGCTCGAAGGCATGCACCTCGGCCCCGGCATGCGCCATCAGCAAGGCAAAGCTGCCGACGTTGGCGCCGACATCGAAGGCAATAGGGTCATCCACCGCCAGCGCCCGACGTACGAATGCGGTTTCATCCGGCGTGGGCATGCCGACGCTCCACGCTTCCGAAAGGAGCGAAAGCCGCGCAGTTCATCGCCCCAAGGGGTGGCGACGCTGGCGGATGAGAGCCACCGCGCATAGGCCAAGGCCATGGGCGGGCGACGTAGCAAGTTCGCGGCGTTATGCAAAAGATTGGCCATTACAACTCAACCCTAAACCAGATGCGGGCATGGCAACTACCGTTGCGGGCAAAATCACGTGGACCTCACCGTTACCGTGGGTGGCACGCCGCGCGCCCTCACCTATGAGGTGGACGAACGTGAGAACAGCATACAGCTCCGACGGTGCACACGCTTAAGCCGCACGCCGGCGGAGTGGCTTCACACAACATCGTACAATGCGACTAGGCATCCGCCGAGCCTTCGGCGCCTCCCTTAAATTTCGCATCGGCTACGCCGGGCAAACCAAACTCATGCAAGCGAAAAAGTGGTTTATGAACTTGGGATATCTTTTCAAATTCCTCACTGGCGATTTCAATCGGTTGCTGTTTGCTGTAATTGGCAGTGTCACGAAACCAAGGTCGGCTGTATACCAAATACATAATCGGACGGGATCTTTCCCGCCGCCCTGGGGGGCGTCGATCACGTAGTTGGGCACCGCGTACCCGGTGGTGTGGCCGCGCAGGCCCTGGATGATCTCCAGGCCCTTGGACACGGGCGTGCGGAAGTGGGCCGAGCCCAGGATGGGGTCGCACTGGTACAGGTAGTACGGCTTCACCCGGAAGGTGAGCAGGCCGTGCATCAGGCGCTTCATCGTCTCCACGTTGTCGTTGATCCCGGAGAGCAGCACGGTCTGGCTGCCCAGGGGGATGCCGGCGTCGGCCAGCCGCGCGCAGGCGGCCCGGGTCTCGGGGGTCAGCTCGTCGGGGTGGGTGAAATGGATGCTGATCCACAGCGGGTGATAGCGCTTCAGCACGCGGGTCAGCGAGGGGGTGATGCGCTGGGGCAGCACCGCGGGCACCTTGGTGCCGATGCGGATCAACTCCACGTGCGGGATCGCCCGCACCCTCCTCAGCAGCCACTCCAGCCGCTCGTCGGAAAGGGTCAGGGGGTCGCCGCCGGACAGCAGCACGTCGCGCACCTCGGTGTGCCGTCGATGTAGGCGAGCGCGCTGCTCCCACTGCCGCATCAACCCGGAGTGCCGGTGTTCGGTCCCGACCATGCGCGAGCGGGTGCAGTAGCGGCAGTTGGTCGAGCAGAAGTCGGTGACCAGGAACAGCACCCGGTCCGGGTAGCGGTGCACCAGGCCGGGCACCGGGCTGTCGGCGTCCTCGCCGAGCGGGTCCTCGGCCTCGCCGGGGGTGAGCAGGTACTCGTCGCCCACGGGCACCACCGTGCGCCGCAGCGCCTGGGCCGGGTCGTCGGGATCCAGCAGGCTGGCGTAGTACGGGGTGATGGCCAGCGGCAGCGGGCCCTTGTGCCGGCAGATGGCCGTGATCTCGTCCATGGTCAGGGTGAGCAGCTGGGACAGCTCCTCCAGGCTGCGGATGCGGTTGCGCAGCTGCCAGCGCCAGTCGTTCCACTGGCTCAGGGTCGAGCCGGGAAAGGCCCTGAGGCGGAAGGCCTCCGAGCGGGCGCTGATGGGGAACTTGTTGATGAGCCGCTTGGGCCTGCGGACTAGGGTGGAGTTGCCGGCGTAGAAGGGGAAGCTGATCTGGACTGCATTTTCGTCCGGCCGGACATCCTGCGAGTGTCGGGGCGTGACTACGCCCGCACCCGCGGTTTTACGGTGACTACTAGGGGGGGGCTCGCCATCCTCGGTGCTGCGAAGCTCGATCTCCATCTTTACTCTTCTACCTCCGAAAAGTGATTCTTAACGGCAATACATACTATACTCTCGGCAACAATGCAAGGGTTTTTTTCAAGTTTTGCGCCCTCTCCCCCGCCGGGCCGTGGAGGGGGCGGGCCCGGCAGCCGGCGCCGGAGGGAGCTCCGCGGCGTAGAGCCTGCGGGCGGGGTAGGCGAACTGGATGCCTTCCGCCTCGAAGCGCTCCTTGATCTGCTGCATCAGGGAGTTGCGCATTTCCAGCTGGTCGGGCTTGTGGAACCAGACCCCGAACAGGAACTGCAGGCCCGACTCCGCGAAGTCGGTGAACACGATCAGCGGCTCCGGCTCGTCCAGGCAGTGCGGGTTGGCGGAGGCCACTTCCAGCAGGACCCGGCGCAGGCGGCTCACGTCCGTGCTGTAGGTCACGGTGAGCTTGATGTCCAGCCGGCGGATGGGGAAGCGGGTGACGTTGGTGAGCTCGGTGTTGATCAGCACCGAGTTGGGGATGCGGATGTACTGGTTGTCGAAGGTCTTGATCTTCACCGACAGCAGGTCGATGGACAGGATCACGCCCGTGTTCTCCCCGACCTTGATGGCATCCCCGATCTGGAAGGGCTTCTCGGAGATCAGGAACAGCCCGCTGATCAGGTTGGACATGCTGGTCTGGGCGGCGAAACCCACGGCGATGCCGACGATCCCGGCGGCGCCCAGCAGGGCCGTGATCTTGACGCCCAGCACCGACAGGATGATGAACAGCACGACCACCGCCCCGGTGTACTGGATGGCCTTGCGCAGCAGCATGCTGTACTGCTGGGACAGGTATTTGCGGGTCATGCGGTTGACCAGGGCGGACAGCAAGCGCAGCAGGATCAGGCCGACCGCCCCGATCAGCAGGACCAGGATCACCTTCTGCAGCACTTCCAGGGTGAACAGGTTGATCAGTTCCCTCAGGGCGTTCTTCAGCACGGGCCCCTCCCTAGATCCCCGTCAGGGCTTTCAGGAAGCTGAAGCTCTTCTTCAGCAGGCTGCGTTCCGTCGGCAGGCGGGCGTCGGAGAGCTTCTCGGCGGTGCGCTCGAACTCCGGGGCTCCCCGGCCGGTGATGATCGTGCTGTTCAGGTCCTCGCCGTGGAACTGCACCTCGACCAGGTTGGTCCACAGGCGGTTGCGGCCCCGGTACACGCTCAGGTACTCCACCCGGATGCAGATGCGCTGGAAATCCAGGTCGACGAAGGCCTGGTTGCGGATCAGCACCGGGCAGACGGCCAGATGGGCGTGCTGCTCCACCATGTCGATCTGCCGCAGCACCTTGGTCTTCAGGCTGTAGCAAAGCTCGCCGGTGATCGGGTCGCCGAACCAGGTGTTGTTGAGCACCACCGTGGGCAGCTCGCAGAGCATCTCGGCTCCCGCCTGCCCGACCAGCACGCGCGTCCAGACCGGCAGGCTGACGAAGAAGAGCACTTCCTTGCCCCGGGGCACGTTCAGCGGGTAGCGGGGCCGGATCACCACCGCCCGGTCCGGCAGGCAGGGCACCAGGCGCACCTGCGCGGCCTCCTTGCCGGCCACCCAGCGGTTCCAGGTCAGCCGGTCCACGGCGACCCTGCTCTGCGCCAGGTGCAGGGGAGCCGGCGCGGCTTCCGCCTCGC
The DNA here is from genome assembly GCA_963745745.1 of uncultured Spirochaetota bacterium. Lineage (GTDB taxonomy): Bacteria > Spirochaetota > Spirochaetia > SZUA-6 > DRHE01 > MIBK01. Next base: position 5,696 of record CAVUYS010000020.1, read on the forward strand.
CGTGGCCGGGCTCGCGTTCGTGGGCCACGTACCAGTCCTCCTGCGAGCGCCGCAGCCAGATGGCCAGCGGCCCGATGCGGGCTTGGTACCAGTTCTCGCTGGAAAGCTGCCTGGGCTCCCAGAGCCGATGCCGCAGCGCATCGATGGAAGGGCTCATAGCTGGGCCATGATAGCAGCCCTAGACCGGGATTTCCATCCCTTCCACGGCGCCGAAGCAGTCCACGCCTCCGCGGCCCAGGGCGCGGCGGCAGTCGCCCACGTGCCGGTCCAGCGCCGCGTCGGTGTGCTGCGGATCGTGGTGGATGAGGCCGAAGCGCTTCGGCGCGGCCTCCCGGCAGAGCCGCACGGCCGCGGGGAAGGTGGAATGCCCCCAGCCCCTGGTCAGGCGGTACTCCTGCGGGGTGTACTGGGCGTCGTGCAGCACCAGGTCCGCGCCCCGGCACAGCCGGGCGTAGGCCGCGAGGGAAAGGCCTCCGGGGTGCCGGTAGCCCAGCTCGTTGTCCGTGAGGAACACGAAGGTCCTGCCCTCTTCACTGAACTTGAAGCCGTAGCCGCCGTCCGGGTGGGCGAGGGGGATGGACTGGATGCTGGTCCCGCCGATGGTGATCTGCGTGGCCGGCCTGGCCGGGAAACGGATGGCGGCGCCCAGCTCGGCGAACTTCACCGGGAAGAAGGGCGGGGTGAGCTGCTGGCGCAGATAGGAGCGCAGCGTGGCGGCGCTGCGAGGCCCGCCCCAGACCTGCAGGGTGAAGCCCGGCTGATAGGCGGGCAGAAAGAAGGGGAAGCCCTGCAGGTGGTCCCAGTGGGCGTGGGTCAGGAAAAGGTGAACGAGCCTGGGCTCGCGCCGGCGGGCCAGCTCCCTGCCCAGGTTGCGGATGCCGGAGCCCGCGTCGATCACGACCAGGCTGCCGTCCCCCAGGCGCACCTCGATACAGGTGGTGTTGCCGCCGTATTTGCTGGTGTCGCCGCCGGGGCTCGGAATCGAGCCGCGGCAACCCCAGACCTTGATCCTCATTGCCACCGCGCTCAGTGTACAGAAAAGACCAAGACAGTCAAGGTGAGGGGCCGCACTTGCATCCGGCGAGGGGCTTCAGGTACAGTTGGGGCCATGAAAGCAAGCGACCCCTTCGCGCTTCCAGCGGCGGAGTTTTTCCAGCGTTTTCGCGGTGAGAGCCTGACCTTCGACGACCTGCACGTCCTGCAGCCCCGGACCATCGATTTCGGCGTCGGGGAGGTGGACCTGGCCACGCGCATCACGCGCAACATCCGGATCAAGACCCCCCTGGTGGCCTCGCCCATGGAGGATATCAGCGAGAACCAGCTGGCCATCGCGGTGGCCCTGCAGGGCTTCCCGGCGGTCATCCACTGCAACCTGAGCGTCGAGGAGCAGGCCGCCCAGGTCCGGCGGGTGAAGCGTTTCGAGAACGGCTTCGTCCAGGACCCGATCACCCTCGCCCCGGAGGACTCCATCGCCCGCGCGGTGCAGATCCGGGAGGAAACCGGCATCTCCACCCTGCCCATCGTGGAGGGCCGGCGCCTCGTGGGCCTGCTGACCAAGAACGACTACTCCGGGGCCCGCCACGTCGCAGCGCCTGATCCAGGAGCGGATGGTGCCCCTGGAGCGGCTGCGCCACCAGATCGCCCACCTGCGGGAGCTGCCGGCCGACGACGCGGCGCGCCTGGCCAAGGCCAACGACCTGCTGCTGGAGAGCCACGCCGGCGTGCTGCTGATCGTGACCGACTCCGGGGAGCTGGATTCGCTGGTCACCCGCACCGACATCGAGAAGAGCGAGGCCTTTCCGGACAGCATCAAGGACCGCAACGACAGCCTGGTGGTGGGGGCCGCGGTGCCCACCCGCCCGGATGAGGTGCGGGAACGGATCCGGGAGCTGGTCAACGCGGGGGTGGATTTCCTCTGCGTGGACAGCTCCCACGGCAACTCCCTGCACGAGCGCCAGGTGATCGAGCACATCAAGGGCGAGTATCCGAAGATCGACGTCATCTACGGCAACGTGGCCGAGTCCTCCGGCGCGCTGGCCGGGCTGGAGTGGGGGGCCGACGCCATCCGCGTCGGCAAGGGGGTGGGCTCGATCTGCTCGACCTCCCAGGTCAGCCTGGGCACCCGCTCCCAGATCACGGCCACCTGGTCCTGCGCCCTGGCCGTGCGGGAGTACTGCCGCCAGCACCGCATCCAGCCCTGCGTGCCGGTGATCTCCGACGGGGGCTACGGAACCTTCTCGGCGATCGGCAAGGGCCTGCTGTTCGCCGACGCCGTCATGCTGGGCTCCATGCTGGCCGGCACCGACGAGGCCCCCGGTGAGGTCATCTACGACCGGCAGGGGCGCAAGCTGAAGGCCTACAAGGGCATGGGCTCCCTGGAGGCCGCGCGCAGGGGCAGCGCCGCGCGCTACGACGTGAACAGCTTCGAGGCCTTCGTGGCCGAAGGGGTGGTGGGCAGCGTGCGGGCCAAGGGGCCGGTTTCCCGCTGGGTGCCGCAGATCAAGACCGGCATCCGCAAGTGCCTGCAGTCCCTGGGCTTCCGGGATTTGAGCTCCCTGCACGAGGCGGTGTTCGCCGGAGAAGTGCTGCTGGAGCGCATGAGCGAGGCGGGCAAGCGGGAGGCCGGCATCCACGACCTGGTGGAATACACCCGGGATATGCCTCTAGATTAGGGCGCCTCCCTCAGGGCTCTCAGGGCTGGACCTGGGCGGCGTAGTCCACGTCCGGGCGGCCGAAGCCGTGGTGGCGGAGGAACTCCTCCCGGAACCCGGCGATGTCCGACAGGCTCTCGATGTTCTGCGAATTGACCTGTTCCATCAGGCGGCTGACCTCTTCCTGCACGTCCGCGCGCATTTCCCGGTCGTCCAGGCGGATGCGCCCCTGCGGGTCCAGGGAAGGAGAGCGGCCGTCATACAGGAAGTCGCCGAACAGGCGCAGCTCCTGCTGCAGGCAGGATTCGTGCAGCCCCCGGGCCTTCATCACCTTGTAGAGCACGGCGATGTACAGGGGCACCGCCGGGATCACCGCGCTGGCCCGCGTGACCAGGGCCTTGTTGACCGAGATCAGGGCCCGGCCGCCGGCGGGGGCCAGCTCCCGGTCCAGCTCGCGCGCGGTGGCCTCCAGGTGCTCCTTGGCCTTGCCGATGGTCCCGTCCCGGTAGATCGGGGCGGTGAAGGCGGGGCCGATGTAGGAGAAGGCCACGGTCAGGGCGTCTTTGGCCAGCAGCCCCTCGCGCCGCAGCGCCTCGATCCACAGCCGCCAGTCCTCGCCCCCCATGACCTTCACGGTGTCCCGGATTTCCTCCGGGCTGGCCGGCTGGATGGTCACCGGGAAGATCTCCCCGCTCTGGAAGTCCACGGTGCGCGCGGTGTAGGCCGCCCCGATCGGTTTGATCACCGAGGAGTGCAGCGTGCCGGTGGCCGGGTCCAGGCGCCTGGGGGCCGCGATGCTGTAGACCACCAGGTCCAGCGGACCCAGGTGCCTGCGGATCAGGTCCAGGGCCTCCCGCTTGAGCTCTTCGGCGAAGGCGTCCCCGTTCAGGCTCCAGGCGGGGATCCCGTCTTCGGCGGCGTAGGCCAGGAAGGCCCGGTCGTTGTAGTACCCGGCCGTGCCGATCTTGGTCTCGCTGGAGGGCCGCTCGAAGGCGATGCCCAGGGTCGCCGTGCCGCAGCCGTACGCCGCGGCCACGCGGGCCCCCATGCCGTAGCCGTTGGAGGCTCCGATGATCAGGGCGGCCTTGGGCCCGGCCAGCCTCCTGCGCCGCTTGGTGGCCCGGATCATGTCCCGCATCTGCAGCGCGCAGCCGGTGGGGTGGGCCGTGAGGCAGATATTGTTGCGGATTTTGGGTTCGATGATCATGCGAAACTCTGACCTAGAAGGTAGGCTTTGCATCCTCCAGGGTCAAGAAATTCCAGGGGACCAGCGAACCCGTTCCGCCTCCTCGCTCAGATGTCGAAGTACAGGGCGAACTCCCAGGGGTGCGGGCGCAGGTCCAGGGCGATGACCTCGTTCTTCATCTTGTAGTCGATCCAGGTCTCGATCACGTCCTGGGTGAACACGTCGCCCTTCAGCAGGAACTCGTGGTCCTTCTCCAGGGCCTCCAGCGCCTCGCGCAGCGAGCCGGGGGTCGTGCGGCACCTTGGCCAGCTCCTCGGGCGGCAGGTCGTAGATGTCCTTGTCCAGCGGCTCGCCCGGGTCGATCTTGTTCTGGATGCCGTCCACCGCGGCCATCAGGATCGCCGAGAAGGCCAGGTAGGGATTGCAGGCTCGGGTCGGGGCAGCGGAACTCGATGCGCTTGGCCTTGGGCGAGGTGGAGTACATCGGGATGCGGACGGCGGCGCTGCGGTTGCGCCGGGAGTAGGCCAGGTTGACCGGCGCCTCGTAGCCCGGCACCAGGCGCTTGTAGCTGTTGGTCGTCGGGTTGGTGAAGGCCAGCAGCGCCGGGGCGTGCTTCAGGATGCCGCCGATGGCGTACAGGGCCATCTCGGACAGCCCGGCGTAGCTCGTCGCCGGCGAAGAGGTTCTGTCCGCCCTTCCACAGCGAGAAGTGCACGTGCATGCCGCTGCCGTTGTCGCCGAAGAGCGGCTTGGGCATGAAGGTCACGGTCTTGCCGTGCTTGCGCGGCCACGTTCTTCACGACGTACTTGTACTTCAGCACGTTGTCGGCCATCGGCACCAGGGTGTCGAAGCGCATGTCGATCTCGCACTGCCCGCCGGTGGCCACCTCGTGGTGCTGGGCCTCGACGGGGATGCCGATGCGATTCCAGGGTCAGCATCATCTCGCTGCGGATGTCCTGCAGCGTGTCCGTCGGGCGGCACCGGGAAGTAGCCTTCCTTGTAGCGCGGATCTTGTAGCCCAGGTTCGGCTCCTCCTCGCGGCCCGGTGTTCCAGCTGCCCTTCCGCCGAGTCGATGTGGTAGTAGCCCTCGTGCTCGTTCTGGTCGAAGCGGATGTCGTCGAAGATGAAGAACTCCGCCTCGGGCCCGAAGTAGGCGGTGTCGGCGATGCCGGTGCTCTTCAGGTAGTCCTCGGCCTTGCGGGCGATGTTGCGCGGGTCGCGGGTGTAGTCCTCGCCGGTGATCGGGTCGCAGATGTTGCAGATCAGCACCAGGGTCTTGTGCTGCGAAGAAGGGATCGATGAAGGCCGTCTCGGGCACGGGCTTCAGCAGCATGTCCGACTCGTTGATCGCCTGCCAGCCGCGGATGCTGGAGCCGTCGAAGCCGAAGCCCCGCTCGAAAGTTTCCAGGTCCAGCTCCTTGGGCAGGGACGGAGAAGTGCTGCCAGAGTCCGGGGAAATCCATGAAGCGCAGGTCGATCATCTGGACTTTCTCCCTGTCGATGAGCTCCAGTACTTCCTTCGCCTTCTTGCTGTCTGCCACGTGCGGCTCCTTTGATAGAGATACCAGCTATATGCAAGAGGCATGCCAATTTATGATTTCTAATTCCTTGATATAAAAGGAGATAGAATCATGGCCTTCTACGGGAGGTCAATATCCTACCATTCCGTAGGAAGCGCTGCAAAGAAACTACATTTCCGTCGGTTATTGGCGAAAGCGCCAGATGTCGATGCCGTATTTGCGCACGCGCAGGCCCATGATCCGCTCGCTGACCCCCAGCGCCTTGGCCGCCGTGGCCATGTTGCCGCGGCAGGATTTCAGGGCCTCCAGGATCAGCTCCCGCTCCACGCCCGCCAGGTTGCTGGCCAGCCGCCCCCGGAAGACGGTGCCGCTGGCCTCCGCCGTCTGCAGGGTGGGGGGCAGGTGGTGGCCGTGGATCACGTCGTCGTCGCTCAGCAGCACGGCCCGCTCGATGCAGTTCTCCAGCTCGCGCACGTTGCCGGGCCAGTGGTAGCTCATCAGCATGTCGATGGCCGGGGTGGAGATGCGCCGCACGTGCTTGCTGGTTGGCCCGGCCGTACTTCTCCACGAAGTAGTCGGCCAGCAGCAGGATGTCGGTCTTGCGCTCCCGCAGCGGGCGGCAGGTGGATCGGGAACACGTTCAGCCGGTAGTACAGGTCCTGGCGGAACCGCCCGCTGGCGATCAGCTTCTCCAGCTCCCCGTTGGTGGCGGCGATCACGCGCACGTCGACCTTCAGGGTGCTGGCGCCGCCGACCCGCTCGAACTCCCGCTCCTGCAGCACGCGCAGGAGCTTGATCTGCAGGCCCGGGGACAGGTCGCCGATCTCGTCCAGGAACAGCGTGCCGCCGTCGGCCAGCTCGAAGCGGCCCTTGCGGGCCGCCACCGCGCCGGTGAAGGCCCCCTTCTCGTGCCCGAACAGCTCGCTCTCGATCACCGTCTCGGGCAGCGCGGCGCAGTTCACCTTGATGAAGGGCTTGGCGGCCCGCCGGCTGCTGTAGTGGATGGCGTGGGCCACCAGCTCCTTGCCCGTGCCGCTCTCCCCGCGGATCAGCACGGTGGCGTCGCTGCCGGAGACCTGGGCGATCAGGTCGTAGACCGCCTGCATGGCGCCGGAGTTGCCGATGATGTTGGAGGGCCGGAAGCGGTCCTTGAGCTCCTCGTGCAGCCGCAGGTTCTCCTCGATCAGCTGGCGGCGCTCCTCCTGGGCCTTCTGCCGCAGCTTCACCGCCTGGCTGATCAGGGAGCCCACGATCGAGAGCAGGCGCACCTCGTCCTGCAGCGAGATCTCCTCCTGGTAGGGCACGTCGATGGACAGAGCCCCCACCACGCGGTTTTCCAGCTTGATGGGCACGCTGATGATAGGAGATGTCGCTGCCCTCCGCCTTGGCGATGGCCCCGGTGCGGTTGAGAAAGCGCGGCTCCTCGGAAACGCGCGGGATGACGGCCGGCCGGCCCGTCTGGAACACCTGGCCGATGACCCCTTCCCCGATCCGGTAGCGGCCCTTGCGCTGCTGGCTGGGCGACAGCCCGTAGGCCGCCTCGATGGAGATCTCGCCGGTGTCGCGGTTGAGCAGGGTGAGGCTGCCGCGCAGGATGCCCTTGTGGCGGGCGATGATCTTCAGCACCGGACCCAGGACCTCCCGCAAATCCAGGCTGGAGTCCAGGGTCTGGCTGACTTCGAACAGCAGCGAAAACTCGGTGGTCTTGGGCATGTCGCGCCTAACCTACAGAAATGTAGGATTCACGATTCCGCCCCGGCCTGTCAAGTACCGGGGCGCGGCGGGCGGGGCAGGGTGAAGGTGAAGCAGCTTCCCTGGCCCGGCTGGCTGCAGACCCGGATCCGCCCGCCGTTCTTCTCCACGAACTCCCGGCACAGGATCAGGCCCAGGCCGTTGCCCGCCTCCCCCTCGGTGCCGCGCCTGCTGAGGTGGGTGTCGATCCGAAAGAGCTTGTCCAGGTCTGCGGGGTCGATGCCGATCCCGGTGTCCGTCACGCTGGTCGCCAGGTGCCCGTTCTCCGCCTCGCTTTTCACCCGCACCAGGCCCCCCGCGGGCGTGAACTTCAGGGCATTGGAGAGCAGGTTGCGGAGCACCGTGGCCACCATGTTCCCGTCGGCGAAGGCCTCGGTGCCCCTGGGAACGGCGCACTCCAGCCTGACCTGCTTGCGCTCGGCGGCGGCGGCCAGCTGGGCGATGGCCTCCTCGCTGGCCTGGGACAGGTCGATGTTGGCCGGCTCCCAGGGCAGGCGTCCGGTTTGCGCCCGCACCCACAGCAGCAGGCTGTTCATCAGGGCCAGGCTCTGGTTGGCCCCGTCGCGCAGCAGGCCGGCGAACCTGCGGCGGTCGGCTTCGGGCAGCTCGTCGTAGCGGCCGGCCAGCAGCTCCGAGACGGTCTGCAGGCCGCTCAGGGGATTGCGCAGGTCGTGGGCCAGGATCGAGAAGAACTTGTCCTTGGAGGCGTTGGCCTCCAGCAGGGAGCGCTTGGCGGCCTCCAGCTCCTGGATGGTGGCCAGGCGCTTGCGCACCTGGAAGGCGACCAGGGCCTGGTTGGTCAGGAAGAAGGCGGCGATCTTCAGGTAGTGCCCCAGCAGGTTGGCCAGCCCGTCGCTGCGGGTGTACAGGGTGAACAGCAGCTCGCTGGCGATGGTCAGGCCCAGGGAGACGGCCAGCAGCCGGCCCACCAGCGGCTCGGACATCCTGGCCCGCAGGATCAGGAGCAGGGCCACGGCGAGCAGGGCGGAAATCGCGTATTCGCTGACGATCTTGAAGGGGGTGAGCCCGACCCCTTCCACGAAGGCGGTCGGGAAGAGGTCCCAGCGCAGGATCAGCAGGACGAAACAGGACGGTGGCGCCGCCGATAGCCGGCGAAAAGGGCCCGGAAGGAGGGGCGGAAGCGCGTGCGCAGCGCGATGGCGAACACCAGCAGGGAAGCCGTCTGCAGGTAGCGCGCGGCCAGCCAGAACTTCGTGGCCAGGTCCCGCTCCGGGGCGAATACTCCCATGCCCCGGTAGCCCAGCAGGTGGAAGATGTCCAGGATGGCGGTGAACAGGAAGCCGATGCCCAGGACGGCCAGGTTTCTGGCCTCCGGCGATTCGCTCTCCCGGGAGTTCCAGGACACCATGAAGACCGCGCAGGCCACCACGATGCTGAAGATCTCCGCCAGGCTGTGGAACAGCAGGTAGTTCTGCATCCGGCCCAGGTACAGGGCGACGGCGATGGCCGCCAGGGCCAGGGCCATGGTGAGGCGCGTTTCGCGGGCTACACGGGGCATGGCGCCGGACATTATAGGCGGGCGGGCCAGGCTCCGCAAGAAGAGTTTTACAGAAACCGCTCGATCAGCTCCGGGACCAGCAGGGCTTCCAGGCGCCTGCGGTCCTGGAACAGTTCCAGGAGCCCCTCGACCCGTGGCCCCGGAAGGCTGGCGGAGAGGTTGCCCCGCAGCTTGCCGAAAAGCAGCGGGAGGCTCTCGGCCCTCCGGCGGCGATGACCGAGGGGGTAGTGCACCTCGACCTGTTCGGTGGCGCTGCCGTCCTGGAAGAAGACCTGCACCGAGTTGGCGATCGAGCGTTTCTCGGGATCCAGGTAGTCGGCTGAGTAGCCGCGGTCCTCCTCCACTTCCATGAGCCCGCGCAGGCGTTCCAGGCGCGGATCGCCGGCCGCCTGCTCCTCGTAGTGCTCGGCGCGTAGGTCCCCGTGGAGCAGGGCCACCGCCACCGCGTACTGCAGGCAATGGTCGCGATCGGCCGGGTTGCGCAGCGGGCCGGTCTTGACGATGATGCGCAGCGCCGGTTCCTGGGTGCGCAGGAGGATGCGGCGGATCTGCTCCAGGCGGCCCTTCACGCTCGGGTGCAGCGCCAGGGCGGCCTCCACGGCCGTTTGGGCGTGGAACTCGGCCGGGAAGCTGATCTTGAAGAGGATGTTCTCGGCCACGTAGGAGCCCAGGGGCCGTCCCAGGGTCAGGGGCCGGCCGGCGAACAGGGCGTCCTGGAAGCCCCAGCGGGGAGCGGACAGGGCCGTGGAGTAGCCCGGCTCGCCGGCCATCCCCATCAGGGCCAGGCGCACGCCCCTGGCGGTGGCGTCGCCGGCGGCCCAGGATTTTCGCCAGCCGGTGTTCGGCGCGAGCAATACGTAATTCACCAGTAGAGGGCA
>CAVUYS010000021.1:0-9337 GCA_963745745.1 uncultured Spirochaetota bacterium
GCGCGGCGATGCAGGCGTCGTCGGCCACGAACTCCGGAGGGCGGCCCTTCTCCTGGGCCCACAGCGCGCTCAAGGCCTGGGCCAGGGGCGCGTTCACCCGCGCCCCCCAGTGGGTGTGCAGGATCACCCGGCGCAGGTCCTCCCCCGCCGAGGGGTCGCGCACGCTTTCCAGGAGCAGGTGATGGCGGTGCGGCAGGTCGGTGCGCGTGAGCTGCCGCTGCAGTTTGAGGAATTCCAGAAGAGCCTCGGCGGCGGCCGGTTCCAGCAGGTGCTCGCGCTCCAGTTCCTCGAGCAGCAGCGGGTCGGACAGGCGCGGGTTCCAGCGCTCCAGCGCCAGCGCGACGCGCTCGCAGAAGCGGAAGTCCCGCCCCCCCCGCTCCGCCTTCCAGAACACCGTGGTGCTCACCGCCCCGTCCCACGGGGTGACCTCCACGCTGCGGGGGTCGATGCGCCGGATGCGCCAGCCCTGGGTGCCCAGCATGAAGGTGTCCCCCACCCGGCGCTCCCAGACGAACTCCTCGTCCAGCTCGCCGATCTGGCGCGGGAGTCGGCCGTGCGCAGGTCGAAGTAGCCGCGGTCCGGGATGGTCCCGCCGGAGCGGTACACGTGGGCCAGCGCGCCGCGCCGGGCCTCCACGGTGTTGGCCACGCGGTCCAGCAGACACGCGGCTCTCCAGCTCGCGGAGCCGGGAGTCCGCGTAGCGCCCGGCCAGCATGTCCAGCACCAGCTCGAACTGCCGGCGGGCCAGCTCGTGGTAGGGGAAGCTCGCGCGCAGCTGGTCGAACAGCCGGTCGAGGTCCCAGCGCTCCACGCCGGTCATGGACAGGATCACCTGGGCCAGCACGTCCAGGGGGCAGAGCACGGGGCGGGTCTCCTCGATGTCCTGCTCCCGCACCGCCTGGGCCATCACGGCCGCCTCCAGGACGTCCAGGCCGTGCAGGGGAAGCAGCACCCCCAGGCTGGCCTCCCGCACGGAGTGGCCGGCCCGGCCGATGCGCTGCAGGGTGGAGGCCACCGAGAAGGGGGTCTGGATCAGGAGCACCTGGTCCAGCTCGCCGATGTCGATGCCCAGCTCCAGGGAGCTGGTGGCCACGATGGCCTTCAGCTCGCCGCGCTTGAGGCGGCTCTCCACGGCGGCCCGGATCTCGCGCGACAGGCTGCCGTGGTGGGCGTAGGCCAGGACCGCGCCCTCCGCCTCGTTGATCAGGCGGGCCAGCTTCTCCGCGTGCCGGCGGGTGTTGGTGAACAGCAGGGTGGAGCGGTGGGCGTGGATGGCCTGGCGGCAGGAGGCCACCAGCGCCGGCCAGATGGAGGCTTCGCCGGTGGAGGCTGCCGAGAGGCCCGCGGCGGGGGCGGGAAAGCGCACCGTCAGCTCCAGCCGCTTGGCCTGCCGGGCCTGCAGCACCTCCACCTCCCGGGCCGTGTATCGGGCTTCCGCGTAGGGTGCCAGCCGCACCGGAGGGCTCTTCCAGAACGTATCCACCCACGAAGGCGGCCACGCGCGCCGCCGGCCGCACCGTGGCCGAAAGGGCCAGGCGCTGGAACTCCCCGGCCAGCGGCACCAGGCGCTCCACCGCGGTGACCAGGTGCGTGCCGCGCTTGGTGGAGGCCACGGCGTGGATCTCGTCCAGGATCACCGCGCGCAGGCCCGTCAGGATCCCACGGGCCCGCGGGGAGGAGAGCAGCAGGTTCAGGCTCTCCGGGGTGGTGACCAGGATCTCCGGCGGGTGGCGCAGCATGCGCTGGCGCTCGCTCTGCGGGGTGTCGCCGCTGCGCATCTCCACCCGCACCTCGGGCACGCTCAGGCCCGCGGCGGCCAGACGCTCCCCGAGCTGCCGCAGAGGGCCCAGCAGGTTGGCGCGGATGTCGGTGTTCAGGGCCTTGAGCGGCGAAACGTAGAGCACCGCGGGCCGGCCCCGCGGCCAGGCGCCGGTCAGCAGGCGGTCCAGGGCCCACAGGAAGGCGCAGAGGGTCTTGCCGCTGCCCGTGGGCGCGGTGGCCAGCACGTGCCGCCCGGCGGCGATCACCGGCCAGGCCAGCGCCTGGATCTCCGTGGGCTCCCCGTAGGTCTCGGCGAACCAGGCCCGGATGACCGGATGGAAGAGATCCAGGGCACCCTCTGCCGCGCCGCCGGCCGCCCGTCTCCGACGGGCTCACCACGGCACTCCCGGCCGCCGGATCTGCGGCGTGGCCTGGCAGCGCGGGCAGAAGTAAGCGTCGTAGCCCAGCACGCCGGCCCGCCGGATCGGCGTGCCGCACACCGGGCAGGGCTGGCCGTGCCGGCCGCGCACCTTCAGATGCCCGCGCACCTTGACCTCCAGCGGCTCTCCGGCCGCCTCCACCTCCGCCGCGCCCCAGGCCAGCACCTCCCGCACGGCCTGGTACAAGCGCTCCACTTCCTGCGCGTCGAGCTGGTGGCAGCCCGTCTTGGGGTGCAGCCGGGCGGCGAAAAGGATCTCGTCGGCATAGGCGTTGCCGATGGCGCTCAGGGCGCTCTGGTCCATCAGGAACACGCGGACCTGCTGCCGGCGGCCGGAGGCCAGCGCGCGGAAGGCTTCCAGGGTGAACCCGGCGGAGAACACGTCCAGCCCCTGGGTGAGAAAGCCCGGGATCGCGTCGTAGCTGCCCGCCGGGCCCAGGTAGACCTTGCCCATGCGCTTGTCGTCCAGGTAGCCCAGCTCGCGCCCGGAGGCGAAGCGCAGGGTGAAGCAGAGCCCCGGCCGGCGCCGCGGCGGGCGCCTGCCGCCCGGGGCGCCGCCGCCCTAGGGCGCCGCGCGCCCCCGAGGCCCCGCCCGACCCTTCCGACAGGCGGAAGCGCCCGGCCAGCATGAAGTGCACGATCAGCTCCAGAGGCGGAAAGGCCAGGACCAGGAAGGGCCCGTGGCGGCGCACGCCGGTCAGGGTGCGGCCGTGCGAGGGCCGCGGCGAAGCCTTCGGGCACCGCCACGCGCAGCACGATCGGCTCGCGCACGCTCACCGCTTCCACCGCGTCGCCCGGGAGCGAGGCGCGCAGCACCTTTTCGATGTGCACCAGGTCCGGCAGCTCGGGCATTGGGAGTTCCGCGGGCCAGTATACAGGAGGCTCGGGGCAGGTGTAACCTGGGGCCCATGAGAACCCGGATCCTGCGCGTGCTGCTCTTCAGCGCAGCCGCTTTGCTTTCCGCTTCCCTCCTGCCGGCCCAGACCCTCACGATCTACTATACCGCTTCCCTGCGCGGCAACCTGGACGGCTGCGCCTGCGAGCGCAACCGCGTCGCCGGCCTGGTCAAGCGCGCCGCCTTCCAGCGCACGGTCCCCAAGGACGCCCTGGTGCTGGACACCGGGGACATCCTGGACGCCACCAAGGACCCGGACCTGACCCGCGAGATCCTGGCCGTGTACAAGGAGCTGGGCTACGCGGCGGTGGGGGTGGGGGAAACGGAGCTGTCCGAAGGGGCGCCGGCCCTGGCCGCCAATGCCCGGCGCTTCCCCTTCCTGGGCCACAACCTGCAGGTCCGCCCGAAGGCGGCCTGGGAGCCGCTGTCCGCCAAGCCCCTGCTGCTGACCCGGGCCGGGGTGCGCATCGCCGTGCTCGGGGTCACCGAGCCGAAGACGCTGGAAGGCCACAAGGAATTGAAGGAAGGCAACCTCCGCCTGGAGGACCCGCTGCAGACCGTCGCCCGGCTGGCCGAGGAAAGCCGCAGGCAGGGGGCGCGCCTGGTGATCGTGCTGTTCCACGGCGAGGACGCCGCCGCCCGCCGGCTGGCCGAGGCCAGCCCGCAGGTGGACCTGGTGCTGTTCGGCCACGCCGGCTGGCTGGTGCCGCCGGAGAAGGCGGGCCGGGCGCTGGTGAGCCTCCCCCGGGGAGTACGGCAACCGCATCGGCGTGCTCACCCTGCGGCTGGGCCCCGACGGGCGTCGACGGGCTTCGAGCACCGCATGCTGGCCTTCTCCTACGAAAAGGACCCGGACGACCCGAGCGTGCGGGAGCGCGTCCGCGCCTACCGCAAGAAGCTGCAGGAGCGCCTGCGCAACGAGACTTACTGAACGGCGACGACGACCGCGTCCCCCTCCTCCAGGTCCCGGTGCTCTCCGTCGGCGAGGAGCACTTCGATGCGGTGCTCGCCGGGCTCAAGGCCGTACAGCACCTCGTTCAGGCGGTCGTCGATGATCATGCTCCAGGGCTCCCCGTCCACGCTGATGTGCCAGTGGTTTCCCGCGTGACCCAGGGCGAAACGCTCCAGCTCGACGCAGATTTCGACTTCCATGCCGGCCGGGCAAACGGAGCCGTCCGCGGGCGAGACGATGCGGATGACCGCCCCGTTGTTCGGGATCCGTACCTGTTCCTCCGCCTCGGACTCCTCGGCCTCGTCGCCGTGCGCAACGGCGATCGGCGTGGCTACGAATAGCCCCAACAGGAGCAAACCAACCCCTAACAGCGCCAGTTTCCTTACGGACATTTCTTGCCTCCCGGGTGGAATATCCTGTTCCGCTCGGGCCGGGGCCAAGTCGCTTCTCGCCGCATTCCCCTGTAATGTTTTCGCTACCCGTTAGCTGATCCGCATTCCGGTTGACATTACGGCGGCCGGCCAATAGCTTGGAACCCGTGAAGAAGAACAAGCTCGGCTACACGGATCTCGAGCTCACCCGCGTCGGGCTGGGCACCTGGGCCATCGGCGGCTCCGGCTGGCAGTACGCCTGGGGCCCGCAGGACGACGCGGACTCCATCGCCACCATCCAGCGGGCGCTGGACCTGGGGGTGAACTGGATCGACACGGCGGCCGCTTACGGGCTGGGCCACTCGGAGGAGGTCGTGGGCCGGGCGCTGGCCGGCCGCCGGGAGCGGGTGATCGTGGCCACCAAGTGCGGCCGCACCTGGGACCCGGGGGACACGCGGATCTTCGGCCGGCTGAAAAAGCAGAGCGTCCGCGCCGAGCTGGAGGCCAGCCTGCGCCGGCTGAAGACCGACCGCATCGACCTGTACCAGGTGCACTGGCCTGATCCGCCGGAAGACATCGAGGAGGCCTGGGCGGAGATCGCGGGCCAGGTGCAGGCGGGCAAGATCCGCTATGCCGGGGTGTCCAACTTCTCGGTGGAACAGCTGCGGCGCATCCAGCCCATCCACCCGGTGGCCTCCCTGCAGCCGCCCTACAGCCTGCTGCGCCGCGACGTGGAGAAGGAGCTGCTGCCCTACTGCGCGGCCAACGGCATCGGGGTGATCGTCTACAGCCCCATGCAGATGGGGCTGCTCACCGGCGCCTTCAACCGCGAGCGGGTGGCCGCGCTGCCGCCGGACGACCTGCGGGGCCGCAACCCCTTCTTCGCCGAGCCGCAGCTGTCCCGGAACCTGGAGCTGGTGGAAAAGCTCAAGCCGATCGCCGCGCGCGCGGGGCGCAGCCTGGCCGAGCTGGCCATCGCCTGGGTGCTGCGCCGGCCGGAGGTGACCGCCGCCATCGTCGGCGGCCGCCGCCCCGCCCAGGTGGAGGAACCGGCCCGGGCCGCCGACTGGGAGCTCAGCCCGGCGGAAGTTCGGGAGATCGACCGCCTGCTGCCTCCCGCCTAGCGCGCCAATCCGGCTGGATCCCGCCGCGGGGTTGCGGGAAACCCGCGGATGGGGTATATGGGGAGCTGCGATGCCGCCTGGACTGCCTTGGCGGCAAACCGCCAAGGGGGTTGAAAATGCAGCACCGCAACTCGGGCGCCACGGCCCGCATCCTGCTCTTCGCCGGTTTCTTCCTTCTCGCCGCGCAGGCCTTCGCGCAGGTCAAGCTCAACTACTCGATCTTCTTCCCGGCCTCGCACCGCAACAGCGTGCTGGCGACGGAGTGGGCCAAGGAAGTGGAGAAGAGGACCGGCGGCAGGGTCCAGATCACCCTGTTCTACGGCGGGACCCTGACGCCCGCGGACAAGTGCTACGACGGGGTGGTCAAGGGGATCTCCGACATCGGCATGTCCGTGCTTTTCCTACACCATGGGCCGGTTCCCCCTGAGCGAGGTCCTGGACCTGCCCCTGGGCTCCCGCAGCGGCCTGGCGGCGACCCGCCTGGTCAACGACTTCTACAAGCAAGTTCCAGCCCAAGGAGCTGGACGACGTGAAGGTCATGTACCTGCACGGTCACGGCCCCGGCCTGCTGCACACGAAGACCCCGGTGCGCACGCTCGAGGACCTGAAGGGCATGAAGGTCCGCGCCACCGGCACCACCGCCAAGATCGTCTCGGCCCTCGGCGCCACGCCGGTGGCCATGCCGATGAGCGACAGCTACGACGCCTTCAGCCGGGGTGTGGCCCAGGGCATCGTGTGCCCCGTCGAATCCCTGCAGGGCTGGAAGCTCGGCGAGGTCGTCAAGTACACCACCCAGGACTACGGCGCCGCCTACAGCGTCACGTTCTTCGTGGTGATGAACAAGGCCAAGTGGAACGCCCTGCCCGCGGACGTGCAGAAGGCCATCGAGCAGGTGAACGCGGAGTGGATCGACAAGACGGGCAACGGCTGGGACGAGATGGACAAGGCCGGCAGCGGCTTCGCCGCGGGCCTGGGCAACACGGTCATCCCGCTCTCCGCCGAGGAGAACGCGCGCTGGGCGAAGGCCGTGGAGCCGCTGTTCGACGAGTACGTGAAGGAGAAGACCGCGAAGGGGCTGCCGGCGGCCGAGGCCCTGAAGTTCGCCTGGGACCGGCTGAAGGAACTCCAATAGCCGCGCGCGGCGATGAAGCGCTTCCTGGACGCGGTGAAGGGGGCCAGCTCGGCCCTCGCGGCGATCGCGGGCGCGGCGCTCTGCCTTCCTCATGCTGCTGACCGTCGCCGACGTGGTGCTGCGCATCTTCGGCCGTCCCATCGTGGGCACCTACGAGCTGGTGGCGGCTGGGCGGGGCCATCGCCATCGGGCTTTCCCTGCCCCTCACCTCCTGGGTGCGCGGGCACATCTACGTGGACTCCTTCGTCGCGCGCCTGCCGCGCGTGCCCCGCGCGATCCTGAACGTCGCCACCCGGCTCCTGGTGCTCGCGCCTCTTCTTCCTGATCGGCTGGAACCTGCTGAAGTACGCCATGGACCTGCGCGGCGGCCGGGGAAGTGACCCCCACGCTGCGCGTGCCCTTCTACCCCGTCGCCCTCGGCGTGGGGGTGCGCTGCCTCGTGCGAGTGCCTGGTCATGGTCGCCGACATCGTGAAGATCTTGCGGGGCGACGTATGAGTGAGGTCGCTGATCGGGATCATCGGCCTCGGCGCGCTGATCGCCCTGTTCTTCACGGGGATCGAGCTGGGCTTCGCCATGGCCCTGGTGGGCTTCGTGGGCTTCGGGACCATCGTCGTCTATCCGGCGCGGCCATGAACCTCCTGGCCAAGGACATCTTCGACGTCTTCGCCTCCTACGGCTTCACGGTGATCCCGCTGTTCGTCCTGATGGGCCAGGTGGCCTACAACGCGGGCATCGCCAAGCGGCTCTACGACAGCTCCTACAAGTTCATCGGCCACATCCCCGGCGGGCTGGCCCTGGCCACCGTGGCCGGCGCCACGGTCTTCAAGGCGATCTGCGGCTCCTCCCCGGCCACCGCCGCGACCTTCGCCAGCGTGGCCGTCCCGGAGATGGACCGCTACGGCTACGACAGGCGCCTGTCCACCGGGGTGGTGGCCAGCGTGGGCACCCTCGGCATCCTCATCCCGCCCAGCGTCACGCTCATCGTCTTCGGCATCATCACCGAGCAGTCCATCGGCCGGCTGTTCCTGGCCGGCATCGTGCCGGGCCTGCATCATCGCCCTGTTCTTCGCCCTGACCATCCTGGTCTGGTGCGCCGATCAACCCCTCCCTCGGGCCCAAGGGGGCGCGAGTCGACCTGGAAGGAGCGCCTGGCCTCGCTGCCCGAGCTGGCCTGGGTGCTGCTGGTGTTCGTGCGTGATCATCGGCGGGCTGATGAAGGGCTTCTTCACGCCCACCGAGGCGGGCAGCGTGGGGACCTTCGCGGTGATCCTGCTCGCCGTGGCCCAGCGCGGCATGAAGCTGCGGGGCTTCGTCAAGTCGCTGTCCGAGTCGCTGCGCACCGCCTGCATGGTCCTGATGCTGATCGCCGGCTCCACCGTGCTCGGCCATTTCCTCGCCGTGACCCGCATCCCCATGATCGCCTCGGAGTGGGTGGTGGCCGCTGCCCGTGAACCGGCACCTGATCATGGTGTTCATCGCCCTCATCTACCTGCTGGGCGGCTCCTTCCTCGACGACCTGGCCTTCATGATCCTGGCCACGCCGATCTTCTTCCCCGCCGTCGTGAAGCTGGGCTTCGACCCGCTGTGGTTCGGCATGCTCATCGCGATCACGGTGATGATCGGGGTGGTGATCCCGCCGGTGGCCATGAACGTCTTCGTGGTGAAGAACATCACCAAGGTGCCCTTCGGGGTGATCTACCGCGGCGTGGTCCCGTTCCTGGCCGGCCTGGTGCTGTGCGCGGCGCTCCTGTTCCTGTTCCCGCAGCTGGCCACCTTCCTGCCCGGCCTGCTGATGAAGTAGCCGCAGCACCACGGAGCTTCGCAGGGAATCCCCCGTGAAACGACGCTCAGACGGCGACGACTTTCACGATTTCCTCCAAGCCGACGAAATCCATAGGATTCCTAGTGTAAAGAGGCAGCCCGTTCGCAACTGCCGTCGAGGCGATGAGCAGGTCCGCCAGGCGCGCGCGCGTGGAACGTCCTGCTCGCCTGGTCGCGGCGAATATCCGGCCATACGCCCGAGCGGCCTCGACATCGAAGGAAAGCGCATCCCATGTCGCGGCCGCCCACTGCAGCCTGTCCTGCCGCCGACTCCGCTCCGTTTCCTCGGTCGCGGCATGGGGGCCGGCCGCCAACTCGGCAAGTGTCACCGCGGCAATTGCCGACTCGTCGGGTAGCAAATCCGGATCGACCACATCGTGGTCAACGACAACCGATGTATCCAGGAGTCCCCTCGTGGGTTCAGCCATGGACGGATTGGTCCACTACGGTGTCCAGGTCTGCGCGAAATCGGGTAGCGTCAACCCGAGGTGCCCGCAGCGCTGCGTCAGCGATCACTGTCCTGGGTACGAACCTTCGGGGCGGGACTGGTCGAAGCTCGGCCACGGGCACGCCGTTTCTGGTTACGATAAGCGTCTGACCCGCCTGCACCTCTCTGAGCACGGCGCCGGAGTCGTTGCGCAGCTCCCTCTGGGTAATTGTCTTACGCATGACCTAATCGTAGCACATGTAGCGCTTTGTAGCAACTTCTCCGGCCTCACCCGCCCCCGAACCCTTGGCCTGGCGGCCGTTTTGTGATTGTCTTACAGCGTGGCTCATCTCATCACGGGCGGAACGGGTTTCATCGGGGTGGAGCTGGCTCGGAAGCTGCTGGACAGGGGA
>CAVUYS010000022.1:0-66696 GCA_963745745.1 uncultured Spirochaetota bacterium
ACGGGGCCGGGCGCCGCTTCCTGGACACCCTGGCCCCCCTGCTGGGCGGCGACCCCGTTCTGGAGAAGGACCGCGAGCGGGCCGCCGGGCTGGCAGCCGCCGGCCGCGGCCGCGCCCGGAAGTTCTTCGACGCCCTGGCCCCCGAGTGGGACCGGCGCAAGGCGGAGCTGCTGGGCACCGCGGACCTGGCCCGGGAGGTGCTGGCGCGGCTGCCGGCCTGCGCGGTGGCCGCCGACCTGGGCTGCGGGACCGGGGGGCTGCTGCCCGGCATGGCGGCGAAGGCCACCGCGGTCATCGGCGTGGACTCCTCCCCGCGCATGCTGGAGCTGGCCCGGCGGGCCTGCGCGGCCTCCGGCCCGGGCGTGCAGCTGCGCCTCGGGGAGCTGGAGCACCTGCCTCTGCGGGAGGCGGAGGCGGACGCGGCGGTGCTGAACCTGGTGCTGCACCACCTGCGCCTGCCCGTGGAGGGTCTGCGCGAGGCCCACCGCGTGCTGCGCCCGGGCGGCACCCTGGTGCTGGCCGACCTGGACCGCCACCAGGACCCGCAGCTGGCCGAGCGCTTCGGGGACCGCTGGCCGGGATTCGCCGCCGGCGAATTGAAGAGCTGGCTCGCGGAAGCGGGCTTTAGAATAGAAAAGACAAGCGGCCTGCCGCTGGCGCGCGGATTGCGCGCGCGCATCATCACCGCAAGGAGAAAAAAATGAAAAGCTACGAACTGGACCTGGGCCTGTCCCACAAGGTGGCCGACCTGACGCTGGCCGACTGGGGCCGCAAGGAAATCGGCCTGGCCGAGAAGGAAATGCCCGGACTGATGGCGATCCGCCGCCAGCACGGGCCGCGCAAGCCGCTGGCCGGGCTGAAGATCACCGGCAGCCTGCACATGACCATCGAGACCGCGGTGCTGATCGAGACCCTGCAGGAGCTGGGCGCGGACCTGCGCTGGGCTTCCTGCAACATCTTCTCCACCCAGGACAACGCCGCCGCGGCGATCGCCGCCGCCGGCTCGGCGGCCGTGTTCGCCTGGAAGGGGGAGAGCCTGGAGGAGTACTGGTGGTGCACGGAAATGGCCCTGACCTGGCCGGACGGCTCCGGCCCGGACCTGATCGTGGACGACGGCGGGGACGCCACCATGTACGTGCACCTGGGCGCGCAGGTGGAGGCCGACCCGAAGCTGGCCGACAAGCCCCAGGAGCACCACGAGATGCAGGTGGTCTTGAGCCGCCTGAAGGCGGGGCTGGCCCGCGACCCGCAGCGCTGGACCCGGGCGGTCAAGAAGATCCGCGGGGTGTCGGAGGAGACCACCACCGGCGTGCACCGCCTCTACCACATGCAGGCCAAGGGCGAGCTGAAGTTCCCGGCCATCAACGTCAACGACGCGGTGACCAAGAGCAAGTTCGACAACCTGTACGGCAACCGGGAGAGCCTGGCCGACGGCATCAAGCGGGCCACCGACGTGATGATCGCCGGCAAGAAGGCCGTGATCTGCGGCTACGGCGACGTGGGCAAGGGCTGCGCGGACTCCATGCGGGCCTACGGGGCCCAGGTGTTCGTGACCGAGGCCGACCCGATCTGCGCCCTGCAGGCGGCCATGGAGGGCTACGCGGTCGCGACCATGGAGGAGCTGGCCCCCGTGGGGGACATCTTCGTGACCGCCACCGGCTGCCGGGACGTGATCCGCGGCGAGCACATGGAGAAGATGAAGGACGGGGCCATCGTCTGCAACATCGGGCACTTCGACGCCGAGATCGACATGCGCTACCTGAACGGCACAGCCGGCCTGAAGAAGGTCAACATCAAGCCCCAGGTGGATCTGTGGACCCTCAAGTCCGGGCGCTCCATCCTGGTGCTGGCCGAAGGGCGCCTGGTGAACCTGGGCTGCGCCAACGGGCACCCCAGCTTCGTGATGAGCTGCTCCTTCGCCAACCAGGTCCTGGCCCAGCTCGAGCTGGCCTCCGGGAAGATGGAGGTGAAGGTGCACATCCTGCCCAAGAAACTGGACGAGGAGGTGGCCCGCCTGCACCTGGAGCAGTTGGGCGTGAAGCTCACCACGCTCACCGCCGTACAGGCGGAATACCTCGGCGTGCCGGTGGGCGGACCTTACAAACCGGAGTTCTATCGATATTAACTAGCGCGCACTCGCGGGGTGCCGGAAGCAGCTCAGCAGGTGGTCGTTCACCACCCCGACCGCCTGCAGGTGGGCGTAGACGATGGTCGTGCCCACGAAACGGAAGCCCCGCTGTTTGAGGTCCTTGCTGACCCGGTCGGACAGCGGCGTGCTGGCCGGGATCTGGGAAAGCCGGGTCCAGCGGTGGACCACGGGCTGGCCATCCACGAAGCCCCACAGGTAGCGGTCGAAGGAGCCGAATTCCTTCTGCACGGCCAGGAAGCACCGCGCGTTGCTGATCGAAGAGAGGACCTTCAGGCGGTTGCGCACGATCCGCGGGTCGGCCAGCAGGCGGGCCACGCTCCTGTCGGTGAAGCGGGCCACCGCGGCCGGCTCGAAGCCCCGATAGGCCGCCCGGTAGCCTGCGCGCTTGTTCAGTATCGTGGTCCAGGACAGCCCGGCCTGGGCCCCCTCCAGGATCAGGAACTCGAAGTGCTTCCGGTCGTCGTGCACCGGCACTCCCCACTCCTCGTCGTGGTAGCGCATCATCAGCGGGTCGCCGGAGGGCCAGGGGCAGCGGACGGGTTCCGGGCTCATTCCTCCCCCTCCGGGCCGGCCTCCCCGTCGGGCTCGGGAACCTCGCGCGCCTGGCGGATCAGGCGGGTGAGCTCCTCCACGTCGATGCTGACCCGGGAGCGGCGCTGCCCCAGCGCTTCAGCCATCGCCTGAGGGTCCTCCGGGGCGGCGCGGGCGATGCCGGCCAGCACTTCGTGCGCGGCCACGTTGTGCGGCGGCAGGTCGTGCGCTTCCGCGTACTTCTCCCGGGCGTGCCACAGCAGAGCCAGGGCTTTTCTCTGCTCCGCCGAAAAGCGCCGGAACTCCGGCAGCCGGCGGTAGCCCTGGTAGGGATCGCGGGCCCGGGTCTTCTCCTGCACGCGGGCGTTGGCCGACAGGAAGCGATAGAGCAGCCCCCGCTCCACCATCTCGGCCAGCAGGCGGTCGGCCAGCTCCAGCAGGGGAAGCACGTCGCCGGCCGCGTACTCCAGCTGCTCCGGCGGCAGCGGCCGCTTCAGCCAGTTGGCCTTCTGGAACTTCGACTTGCCCCCGGAGCTTTCGGGGTCCAGCAGCTTGGCGAGGGAACCCGGGCGCCCCAGCAGTCGCGCCGCGATGCTCAAGTCGAATACGGGGCGGATGGACATCCGCATGGCCGTGCCCAGGGTGGCCAGGTCCCCGGAGGCATCGAACATGACCTTGACCCAGGGGCTCTCCTCCAGCAGGGCGCGCAGCAGACCCCGGTCCTTGACGGCGAGGGTATCGATCAAATGCGCCTGCCCTCCGTCGAAGATCTGGACCAGGGCCACGTGGATGCCGTAGCTGTGCAGGTTGTGCTCGCTTTCCAGGTCCACGGCCACGGCCTGCGGGTTGTCCTGCCGAAGGTGATCCAGCAGGCGGCCCAGTTCCCGGTCGGTCTGCACGAGTCGGTAATCAGCCACGCTTAGGCATATCCCGGATGGCCCGCGCGGCGCAAGCCCGGGCTGCGAGCGCGATCAGAGCGCCTCCAGCCGGACTTCGCCCTCCACCATGACCAGGCCGATGCGGATGTCCTCGTCGAAAGCCACCAGGTCAGCGTCCCGGCCGGGCTCCAGGCTGCCCTTGTGAGCGTCGAGGCCCATGACCCGCGCCGGCGTATGGGTGAGCATGCGCACCGCCTCCGCCAGCGGGACAGCGGCCAGCTGGACCATGGTGCGCACCAGGCGGTCGGCGGTGGCCACGCTGCCCGCGAAGCTCTGCCGGTCGGGCATGAAGGCCACCCCGTCCTCCACCGGTACGCGCTGGCCGTCCTCCAGGCTGCCGAGGATGCTCTCCTCGACCTCCTGTCCGGCGGCACGCATGGAATCCGTGGTCAGGCAGATGCCCTGCGGCCCCTTCACCTTGTAGATCAGCCGCAGCAGCGGGGCCGGCAGGTGCTTCCCGTCGGCGATGAGCTCCACCGCCAGGCCGTCGATGACCAGGGCGCTCTCGGCCACCCCGAGGTGCATCCAGGCGTTCCGGCGCACGAGGCGCGACATGCCGTTGAACAGGTGCGTGACCAGCGAATAGCCGCCGCGGAAGGCGGCCAGCACTTCCTCGTAGCCGGCGTTGGAGTGGCCGATGGAGGCCACGATCCCTCGCGCCGACAGGTCCCGGCCCAGGGCCAGGCCGCCGGGCAGCTCCGGAGCCGCGGTCCAGCGGCGGATGAAGTCGAAGCGCTCCAATAGGCCCAGGTACTCGCGCGGGTCGGGGTGGCGCAGGTACCGCGGATCCTGGGCGCCGGCCTGCTCCGGCGACAGGTAGGGGCCTTCCAGGTGCACGCCGGGGATCGCGGGCATCCCTTCCCGCTCCCGCCTGGCCTGCCCGATCAGCTCCAGGACGCGCACGAGCTTCGGGGCGGCGCAGGTCAGGGTCGTGGGGTACAGCGCGGTCACCCCGTGGCGCAGGTGCGCCCGGCAGGCCTCCAGCACGGCCTCCGCGCTTCCGTCCATGAAATCGTGGCCGCCCGCCCCGTGGCTGTGGATCTCGATGAAGCCCGGAGCCAGGATCCGGCCGCCCAGGTCGATCCTCCGCTCCCCCGGCCGCGGCGGCCCCGGCTCGCCGGAGAACACCTCGGCGATCCGGGCCCCCTCCACCCGCACCCCACCGCGCGGTATGTCGCGGAACGGGGTCAGGACCCGGGCGTTGCACAGCAGGGTGCGCAGGCGCGCTCCTCGCGGGCCGCCACTCACAACAACGCCGCGGAGTCCTGGTCCAGGAACAGGCAGGCGTTGGGATGCCCGCGCAGGACCGTGGCCGGGCAGAAGGCGTCGACGGGTCCCCGCAGGGTTCGCCGGACGATCTCCGCCTTCCGGCTGCCGGGCACCGCGACCAGCGCGGCGCGGGCCGAGAACAGGGCGGGAATGGTCAGGGTGATGGCCCGGGTCGGCACCTCCGCCAGGACGCGGAATTGCCCGTCGTGCACCTGCTGCCGCCGGCAGGCGTCGTCCAGCTTATCCACGACCTTGACCCGCAGGGGATCCTGAAAATCCGCCACGCCGGGATCATTGAAGGCCAGGTGGCCGTTCTCCCCGATGCCCAGGAAGACCAGGTCGACGGGATGCTCCTGGAGCAGCCGCGCGTAGCGCTCGCACTCCGCCCGTGCGTCCGCCGCGGCGCCGTCCAGATAGTGCACCCGGTGGAACGGCAGCCGGTCGAAGAGCCGGTCCCGCAGCCAGCGCCCGAAGGACTGCGGCGCGCCGGCCGGCAGGCCGAGGTATTCGTCCAGGTGGAAGGCGTCGATGCGCGACCAGTCGACGCCCGGCTCGCTGACCAGGGCTTCCAGGGTTTCCTGCTGCGAGGGGGCGGCGGCGAACAGCAGGTTCAGGAACGGCTTCTCCAGCTGCATCGCCCGGATCCTGGCCGCGGCCGCCAGGCCCGCCGCCTTTCCCAGGACCTCGCGGTCCGGATAGACCTTGACGTTCAAGCGCTCGACTTTCAGCTCCCGCAGCGGTCCCGCCATTCTTCACCTCCCTCCCCAGCATCCACCATTTGAAGAGGGAATCCAAGTGCGCGTATACTGCCCTTCATGAACGCACGCTTCCACCAGCGCCTGGGCGAGAGGCTGGCCGAGATGAAGGCCCAGGGCACGCTGAAGACTCTGCGCACCCTTACCTCCCCCATGGACGCCAGGGTTTCCATGGAGGGTCACGGGGAGGTGCTCGTGCTGTCCTCCAACAACTACCTGGGCCTGGCCAACCACCCGGAGGTGATCGAGGCCGGAAAGCTGGCCCTGGAGCGCTACGGGGCGGGCACCGCCTCGGTGCGCTTCATCTGCGGCACCTTCGCGCCGCACCGGGAGCTGGAGCAGGCCCTGGCCTCCTTCTTCGGCACCGAAGCCGCCCTGAGCTACGTCTCCTGCTGGAACGCCAATACGGGGATCCTGCCGCTTCTGGCCGGCGAGGGGGACGCCCTGATTTCCGACGAGCTCAACCACGCCAGCATCATCGACGGGACCCGGATGTCCAAGGCCCAGCGGCTGGTCTACCGGCACGCGGATCTGAAGGACCTGGAAGAGAAGCTGGCCGCCTCCCGCGGGGCCTCCGCGCGTCTGATCGCCACCGACGGGGTGTTCAGCATGGAGGGGGACCTGGCCCCGCTGCCGGGCATCGTGGAGCTGGCCCGCAAGTACGACGCCGCGGTCCTGGTGGACGACTCCCACGGCACCGGGGTGATGGGGGCCACCGGCCGCGGCACCCTGGAGCACTTCGGGCTCACCGGCCAGGTGGACGTGCTCACCGGCACGCTGGGCAAGGCCCTGGGCGGGGCGGCCGGAGGCTTCGTGGCCTGCAAGCCGCCAGGTCGTGGAGCTGGCCACGCAGAGCTCGCGCCCGCAGATCTTCTCCAACGCCCTGCCGGTCACCATCGCCGCCAGCGCCCTGCGGGCCATCCGGGTGCTGGAGGCCCACCCCGAGCTGGTCGGCCGCCTGCACGAGAACGCCCGTTTCCTGCGCGAGGGCCTGCTGGCCCTGGGCTTCCGTCCCCTGCCGGCCCCTTCGGCCATCATCCCCATCCTGGTGGGACAGACCGCCGCCGCCATCCGGCTCAGCGCGCGCCTGCTGGAGCGGGGGGTGTTCGTCACCGGCTTCGGCTACCCCGTGGTGCCCGAGGGAAAGGCGCGGCTGCGCGTGCAGGCCTCGGCGGCGCTGGGCCGCGCCGAGATGGAGCAGGCCCTGGAGGCCTTCCGCGGCGTGCGCGGGGAGCTGCCGTAGGGCGCAGCGCCCCGGCCTGCCGGCCGGCGCGCTTTTTTTCTTCTCCCCTGGCATCCGGCTGGGCAACCGATGTACAATCGAAGCCGAGTGAGAGCGTCGCGGAGGTGCTATGGCCGGAAAGATCAAGGGGAGCAGAACCAGGTCGCAGCAGGCGCCGAAACCCAGGCGGGTCAAGGCGGAGCCGAAGGCGGCCGCCGCGCGCCGCAGCGCAGGCCCTAGGCGCCGTTCGACGGGCCCGAAGCGCCGGCAGGGCCCGGCCCCGAAGCGACCGGCCCCCGTGCTCGCCCAGAGCGACGTCCGCGCCTGGGTGGTGACCGTGGACATGGGCCTGGGCCACCAGCGGGCCACCTACCCCCTGATGGAATATGCCGAAGGCGGGATCATCGCCGTGGGCAGCTCCCAGTCCAGCGACCCGGCCGAGAAGAAACAGTGGGACCGGCTGCGCGGCATGTACGAGTTCCTGTCCCGGGTGCGCTCGGTGCCGGTGGTCGGCAAGCCCCTGTTCGGCATCCTGGACGCGCTGCAGAGCATCCCCTCCTTCTACCCCATCCGCGACCTTTCCAATCCCTCGTTCCAGGTGAAGCTGATCTCCAGCTTCATCCAGCGCGGCCTGTGCAAGGGCCTGATCGAGAAGCTCAAGGAGCAGCCCCTGCCCCTGATCACCTCCTACTTCGCCCCGGCCATCGCGGCGGACGCGGCGGAATACGGGCGCATCTACTGCATCATCTGCGACGCCGAGGTCAGCCGGGCCTGGGTGCCGGAGAACCCGCACAAGAGCCGCATCCACTACCTGGCTCCCTGCGGGCGGGCGATCCAGCGCCTGAACCAGTACGGGGTGCCCGACGAGCGCGTTTTCCTGACCGGCTTCCCCTTCCCCAAGTCCGTGCTGGGCAACAAGGACCTGGACGTCCTGCGCGAGGACCAGGGCCAGCGGCTGTATTACCTGGATCCCAAGGAGGTCTTCTGGCCGCTGCACGGCCAGAGCGTGGCCCACTTCCTGGGCCGCAACGCCTGCCGCTTCAAGCGGAAGCGGCGCCTGACCATCACCTACGCCGTGGGCGGGGCCGGGGCGCAGAAGGAGTTCGGCTTCCAGATCGCCCGCTCGCTGCGCGAGAAGCTGAAATCCGGCGAGGTGGTCCTCAACCTGGTCGCCGGGGTGCGGGCGGAGGTGGAGGAGTACTTCCAGAACGTGAAGAACGAGCTGCTGCCCGGCTGCGACAACCTGCGCGTGCTCTACAGCCCCAGCAAGGACCAGTACTTCGACCAGTTCGCCCAGACCATGCGCCACACGGACATCCTGTGGACCAAGCCCAGCGAGCTCTCCTTCTACGCGGGCCTGGGCATCCCGATCATCATGTCCCCCCACATCGGCGCCCAGGAGCTCTACAATCAGAAGTGGCTGCTGGAAATCCAGGCCGCCTTCCCCCAGGAGGACCCGGAGTACACGGCCGAGTGGCTGTACGACCTGCTGAACGCCGGGCGGCTGGCGGAATGCTCCTGGGACGGCTTCCTCAAGGCGCGCAAGTACGGAACGTATAAGATAGAAGAGATCCTGCGCACCGGCACCATGACCCGCGAAGGTTCACCGCTGAAACGCTGAAAGCCCGACTCGTGAGCACCGCCAGGGACTCCTTCCGCGCGGCAGCGCCGCAGCTGGCGCTGCTGGCGCTGGTGTTCTTCTTCGTGTTCACCGCCAGGATCGCCTTCTCCCCGCTGCTGCCCTCCATCGAGGCGGACCTGGGCCTGAGCCATGCCCGCTCCACTTCCTTCTTCCTGTTCCTGAGCATCGGCTACGGCGCGGCCAGCCTGCTCTCCGGCCTGGTGTCCGCCAGGATCGGCCACCGCGGCACCATCCTCCTGTCCGCGCTCACCACCGGCGCGGCCCTGCTGGCGATCTCGCGCGCCCCTTCCCTGGGTCTCATCCACGCCGGGCTGGTGCTGGTGGGCGCCACCTCCGGCCTGTACCTGCCCTCGGCCATCCCCGCGGCCACCGCGCTGGCCTCCGGCGGCGGGGAGGGACGGGCCCTGGCCGTGCACGAGCTGGCCCCCAACCTGGCCTTCATCCTGATCCCGCTGGCCGCGGCCCTGCTGGCCCGGCTGCCCTGGCGCTCCTTCCTCCTGGGCCTGGGCCTGGCCTGCCTGGCCGCCGGGGTGCTCTACCTGCTGTTCGGCTCCAGCGGCCGGTTTCGGGGCGAGGCGCCCGGCCTGGCCAACCTGGGCCTGATCCTCTCCCGCCGCTCCTACTGGGTCTTCGCCGCGCTGTTCACCCTGGGGGTCGGCTCCGGGGCCGGGGTCTTCGCGGTCCTGCCCACCTACCTGGTGGCGGAGCGCGGCCTGCCGCCGGCCACGGTCAACTCGCTGGTGGGCCTGTCCCGCATCGCCTGCCTGGCCGCGGTGTTCGCGGTCGGCTGGCTGGCCGACCGCCTGGGGGCCCGCGTCGTGCTGGCCGCCACCCTGCTGGCCGCGGGCCTGGCCACCGCGGCCCTGGGCTTCGGCCGCGGCGGCCTGCTCACCGCCGCCGTGTTCGTGCAGCCGGTCCTGAGCGCCTGCTTCTTTCCCGTGGGTTTCGTGGCCGTGGCCCGCATCACCCCCCGGCGCATCTACAACGTCACGGTTTCCCTGCTGCTGCCCGTCGCCTACGCCCTGGGGGGCGGCGTGGTGCCCTCCCTGCTGGGCGTGCTGGGGGACCGCGGCGCTTTCGGCCTGGGCCTGACCCTCCTGGGCGCCCTGATCGCCGCCGGCAGCGCCCTGGTGCCCCTGGTGAAGCTGGAAACGGACGTGCTATAGATACCCATGCGCACGAGCGTCTTCGAGATCCTGATGCTGGTCTGCTTCGGGGCGGCCTGGCCGTTCTCCATCTACCGCTCGCTCACCTCCCGCTCGATCGCCGGCAAGAGCGTGGTCTTCCTGATCGTGGTGCTGGTCGGCTACGCGGCCGGGGTCCTGCACAAGCTGCTGTACCGCTACGACTACGTCATCTTCCTGTACGCGCTCAACGGCTGCATGGTCCTGACCGACATCGTGCTGTACTTCCGCAACCGCCTGTATCACCTCCGCGAAAGCCTGAAGGAGGGCCGGCCGTGAAGATCCTGATCGCCTACCGCTCGCGCTACGGCTGCACCCGCAGGTACGCCGAGCTGCTGGCCGGGAAGCTCGCCGGCGAGGTCACCGTGGCGGACCTGCGGCGGGAAGGCCGGCTTTCCCCGGCGTCCTTCGATCTGGTGCTGCTGGGCAGCCCGATCTACGCCGGGGCGGTGCCCGCGGGGGTGACGCGTTTCTGCCAGCGGCACCGCGCCGCGCTGCTGCGCGTGCCCGTGGGGCTGTTCATCTGCTGCCTGTACGAGGGGGAGAAGGCCCGGGCCCAGCTGGACTCCGCCTATCCGGACTGGCTGTCCCTGCACGCCTTCGGCCGCTGGACCCTGGGCGGGGAGATCCGCCCGGACTCCTTGGGATTTTTCGACCGCCTGCTGGTCCGGACCCTGGTCCGGGGAGTGGGAGAGCTCTCGCGTTTCCGGCCCGAGGATCTCCAGGACATCCTCCGCCGGGTGGGCCAGCTCCCGTCATGAACCTGGACCGGCTCATCGACCGGCGCGGCACCGCCTCCCTGAAGTGGGATTTCCAGAAGCGGCTGGCCGGCCAGGAGGGCCTGCTTCCCCTCTGGGTGGCGGACATGGACTTCCCCGCCCCCCGGGAGGTGGTGGCCGCCCTGGGCAGGCGCGTCCGGCACGGCGTGTTCGGCTACACCCTGGAGCCGGAATCCTGGTACCAGGCCGCCGCCGACTGGACGCGCGCCCGGCACGGCTGGGACCTCCGGCGCGAATGGCTCCTGGCCTGCCCCGGGGTGGTGCCCGCCATCAACCTGGCCATCCTGGCCTATCACCGCGCCGGGGGAAAGCGTGGTGATCCAGCCTCCGGTCTACTACCCCTTCGCGGAATGCATCCGCAGGAACGGGCGCGAGGTGCTGGAGAACCCGCTCTCGCCTGCGGGACGGGGGATACACTCTGGACCTGGAGGGCCTGGAGCGCAGCCTCACGGACCGCGCCCGCCTGCTCATCCTCTGCAGCCCGCACAATCCCGTGGCCCGGGTGTGGCGCCGGGAGGAACTGGAGGGGCTGGCGGAGATCTGCCTGCGCCGCGGGCTGATCGTGGTGAGCGACGAGATCCACTGCGACCTGGTGCTGCCCGCTCATCGCCACCTGCCCACCGCCTCCCTGTCCCCGCAGCTGGCCGGCCGGACGGTGACCCTGCTGTCCGCCACCAAGACCTTCAACCTGGCCGGCCTGGGCGGTTCGCTGGCGGTGATCCCGGACCCCGAGCTGCGGCGGAGGTTCCGGACCGCCAGGGAAGCGCTGTGGACCAGCGCGGCCAATGCCTGCAGCGTGGTCGGGGCCGAAGCCGCCTGGAGGCACGGCGCCCCCTGGCTGGAGCAGGTGCTGGCCTACCTGGCCGGCAACTACCGGTTCCTGAAGGATTTTCTGGCGGCCAGCCTGCCGGCGGTCGGGGTTTTCCCCCTGGAAGGGACCTACCTGGCCTGGTTGGACTTCCGGGCGCTGGGCCTTGCCGATGCGGAGCTGAAGCAGCGCATCCTGCGCCAGGCCCGGGTCTGGCTGGACGACGGCCCCATGTTCGGCAGCGGCGGCCAGGGCTTCCAGCGCCTGAACCTGGCCTGCCCGCGGGCCGTGCTCCGGGAAGCGCTGGAGCGCCTGGCCCGCGTCCTGTCCTGAGGGATTGCGGGCCTCCGCACTTCCCCGCTATGCTGGGACGCATGCGTATCGTACACCTGGCCGATCTGCATCTGACCAGTTCCCCCAGCAAGCTGACCCACGGCGTGAACCCCTACACCCACCTGGCCGCGGCGGTGGCGGCGATCCGCAAGCAGGTCCCGGCCCCGGACCTGGTCGTGCTGGGCGGGGACCTGACCGAGGACGGCGAGCACGCCAACTACCAGGCGCTGCTGGACCTGTTCAAGGACCTGAAGGTCCCGGTGCACACCGTGCTGGGCAACCATGACTCTCTGGCCGGCTTCCGCAAGACCGCTCAACCGCCTCGCGGCGCCGACTTCCCGGGCTATTATTCCTTTGACCTGCAGGGCGTGCACTTCGTGATGCTGTACTCGGCCGGCACCGGCAAGGAGTTCGGCCGCCTGGAGGAAAAGCAGCTGCTGTGGCTCAACGAGGACCTGCACCGCAACGCCCAGAAGCCGGTGCTGGTGTTCCTGCACCACCCGCCCTTCGACACGGGCGTGGCCTGGCTGGACAAGCTCGGCCTGGCCAACGCCGACGGCTTCTGGGAGATCATCCCGCCCTATTCGCGCAACATCCTGGGCGTCTTCGCCGCCCACCTGCACCTGCAGCACACCTGCCTGCGCCGCGGGCGTGGTGGCCGCCAGCTGCCCGGCGGTGAGCTTCCAGTTCAACGGCAGCGCCGATTCACCGCGGGGAGGCCTTTCCGAGGAGCCGCCGGGTTTCAACCTGATCGATCTGGCCGACGGCGCGCTGGCGCTGCGCACGGTGCGCTTCTGCCCGCCCAAGGCCCCCGCCGAAGCTCAAGCCGCCGAGGCCCATCGCGCCGAAACCCACCACCCCGGCCGGCCGCCGGCGGAGACAGCCCGGCAGGCTTAGCCCCAGAACAGGCCGGCGGCGATGGCCAGGCACAGGGTGCTGTGCAGCAATACGCCCAGGGCCGTGGCCGGCACCGGATCGCGCGTTTCATTGAACAGCAGGCGGGCGATCCAGCCGGGAAACACGATGGCCGGAAGCAGCGCGAAGAATCCGGAGCGCGGGTACACCCGGGCCAGCAGGAAGGCCGCCACCAGCACGTCCGCCAGCACGTAGGGCAGGAGCACGGCCAGGGCCCGCGCCCAGTGGGGCGGCGTCGGGCGGCGGTAGGCCACCTGGTAGGTCAGGATGACCCCGGCGGAAACCAGGCTTACCGGCAGGGCGCTCAGGAAGGCGGCGGCCGACACGCGGCCCAGCAGGACGAAGGCCACTCCCCCGGCCACCAGCGGCGGCACCAGGGCGGTGCCCAGGAAGGCGTAGGGGAACGGCGAGAACACGTACAGGGCGCCCACCGCCGCTGCCGGCAGAAGGAAGGCCAGCACGCCCGGGCCGACGGTCACCGTGAAATACAGCAGGACAGCCAGCCCGGCCGCGGCCAGCCCCAACAGCAGGCAGGGGATCGCCTCCGGCCGCAGGCGGGCGGCCACGGGATTGCCCGGAAGCTGCGGCTCCAGCTCGTCCCCCCCCTGCCCGGCAGCCCGCAGCCGCCGCTGGTGCCGCAAGTAGTCCGCGCCGAACAGGTTCAGCAGCTCCACCGCGGCCAGGCCGGCCAGGGCGATCCCCAGGCGCAGAAGCGCCGGCCAGGCCTTCGGACCGCCGGCCGGCCCAAACGCCCCGGCCCGCCAGGCCCAGGCCGCCCCGATGAGCGCCGGCAGGCTCACCGCGCCCAGCAGGCGGCTGCGCAGGAAGGCCAGCGCCCGCGGCAGGGCGCCGGGCCCCGACCGGCGACTGGGCAGGCTCACCGGGGCGCTCTCACAACGCCCGGTCCAGCACGAAGCCCAGGCCCAGCAGCAGGGTGGACAGGGCGAACACCTGGACCGTGGTGAGGATGGCCGGGGCGAAGCGGGGGATGTCGTCGTAGTTCCGGCCGGCGATGGCCAGGGCGCGCACCGCCAGCGGCAGCGGCAGCAGACCGAGCAGCGCCCAGGGCGGGAACAGGCGGAAGGCCACGGAGGCGGCCAGCAGGAGGTAGGACAGCCCGTAGTACAGCGGCCCCAGCACGCGCACGGCCCCGCGCCCCAGCAGGGTGCTCAGGGTGGTCTTGCCCACCGCGCGATCCGCCTCGGCGTCCGGCACGTTGCCGATGTACAGGATGGCATCCACCCACAGCCCCGCGATGACCCCGGCCAGCGCCGCGGTCCAGGACAGGCGGCCGGTGAACAGGAAATAGGTGCCCAGCACCGGGAAGGGCCCGGAGCCCAGGAAGCAGATCAGGTCCCCGAAGCCCCGGTAGCCGAACTTGACGCGGCGGGGCGGTGTAGAAGAAGCCGGCCGCCAGGCCCACCAGGCCCAGCGGCAGGATGCGCCAGTCCACCCGCGCCGCCAGGTACGCGCCGATCGCGGCCGTCACGGCGAAGCTGGCCGCGGCGGAAGCCAGGATGGCCCGGGGGGAGAAGAAGTAGGCGGCGAAGCCGTCCACCGAGCCGCTCTCCGCCAGCGGGTTCTCCATGAGGACCTCCGCCCCCTGCTTGTACACCCTGCCGGCGTCCCGGCGGTCCACGCCGGAGCGGTAGTCGAAGTAGTCGTTGGTGAAGTTGGTGCCGATGTTGGCGAACATCATGCCCACCAGGATCAAAGCCAGCAGTCCGCCCTGGAACGGGACCCCCGCCTGCCAGGCCACCACCGCGCCCAGGCAGCAGGGCAGCAGCACCGTGATGGTGTACAGGGCGCGGGAGGCCTTGATCCACAGGGCGACCTTCTTCCAAAAACTTACGCATGGGCACCACCGTAGCACGTGGAATTGTGGCGGTAAAGACGGGCGTGGTAGGATGCGCCATGCCCGGCCCCTTCGAAAGCTTCCTGCGCCGCAACTGGTTCCTGCTGGGCATGCTGGCCGCCATCCTCCTGGGACTCCTGGCCCCGGAAGTGGGCCGGCGCCTGAATCCCGGCTCCGCCACGCGTCTGGCCCTCATCGCGGCCCTGTTCCTGATCGCCGGCTTCACCCTGCCCTCGGAGTCCATCGGGGCGGGCCTGGCCTCCTGGCGGCTGCACCTGTACGTGCAGGCCTTCCTGTTCCTGCTGACCCCCGCGCTGTTCTTCCTGACCTCCCTGCCGCTGCGCGGGCTGTTCGGGCCGGAGCTGTCCGCCGGCATCCTGGCGCTGTCGGTCCTGCCCACGACCATCGCCAGCTGCGTGGTGTTCACCCAGGTAACGGGGGGGAACGTCATGGGCACCCTGTTCAATGCCGCACTGTCCAACCTGTGCGGGGTGTTCCTCTCCCCGCTGCTCCTGGCGCTGCTGCTGCGCGGCACGGGTCAGAGCCTGCCGGGCGAAGAGCTGCGGGCCATTCTCCGCGACTTGAGTCTGCAGATCCTGCTGCCCCTGGCCGCCGGCCAGCTTCTGCGCCGCTTCCTGAGAGCCCTGGCCGAACGCGGCCGCGGGTTCCTGGCCCAGGCGAGCAACGCCCTGCTTCTGGGGGTGATCTTCCTGACCATGGCGGACAGCGCCGGGGACCCGGCCTTCCTTGCCCACCTGTCGCGGGCCCCCTGGCCGTTCGCCTACCTGGCGCTGATGCAGCTGCTGATGGTGGCCCTGGCTTACGGCGGGACCCGGCTCCTGGGCTTCGCGCGCCCGGATACCATATCCGCCTGCTTCGCCGCTCCGCAGAAGACCATGGCCCTGGGCGTTCCGCTGCTCACCGCCTACTTCGCCCGCAGCCCGCTGGCCCTGGGATTGGTGCTGCTGCCGGTCCTGCTGTATCACCCCTGGCAGCTGTTGATCGCGGGATTCCTGCGCAACGCCTTCCTCAATCGTAGAGGCTCTCCGGTGGATAGTCGTACCAGCGGTCCTCCGGGCCGGTAAAGAAGAGCTTCTCCAGCCGCACCCCGTCCAGCAGCCGGAAGTACAGGTGCCAGGCCCCGGGTGAGGTGACCCAGCCCGGCCCGAAGCCGCGCAGGTCGATCGGCGGGGAGAAGCCCCGCAGGGTCAGGTCGTCGCGGTCATGGGTCCAGTCGCTGAAGTAGTCCGGACGGTAGGAGAGCACCAGCTCGCGCAGGGAGGCGAAGGAAGCGGGTTTGCCGCGCAGCTCCTCGTGGCGGGACTGGGACACCGAGCCCCACCGCCCGTCGCGGCGGTACACGATCAGGTTGTGGTCGAAGTCCCGGGGGGCCTCCAGCAGCACCAGCAGGGGCTCCCAGCCGTGGAACCACAGCAGGGCCGCGGCGAAGATGGCCCCCTCGAAGCAGTGCGCCGTGCGCCGGTGAAGCACCTCCACCGGCCCGAAGGCGGTGGTGCCCTCCGGCTCGAAGTTGTAGGCCACCTCCGTGCTCAGGAAGGCCTGAACCTTCTCGGGGCAGTCCAGGCCGCGGGCCAGCGCCAGCTCCTGGTCGGACAGCAGGACTCGGAAAGCGGCGTGGGGGAATAAGGCAGCGTCCAGATCGAGCGGCCTAGCCCTTCAGCCCGCCGGCCAGCAGGCCGGAGATGAACCGCCGCTGCAGGGCGAAGAACAGCACCACGATCGGCAGGGTGTAGTACAGCAGGCCCGCCATGCCCACGTGGTACAGCAGGCTCTCCTTCTGGTCCACGTAGCCCCGGGCCAGCTTCACCGCCAGGGTGAGCTTCTCGCCGCGCAGGAACAGGGTGGGCTGCAGGAAGTCGGCCCAGGACCACTGGAAGGCGAAAATGGCGGCGATGATCACCGCGGTCTGCACCAGGGGGAACATGATGTAGAAGAAGATCTGGAAGCGGCCCGCCCCGTCCAGCCGGGCGGACTCCTCGAAGGACAGCGGGATGGTGGAGAAGTACTGCCGGAACAGGAAGATCAGGAACGGGGCGCCCTGCAACCCGAACAGCAGCCACAGCCAGCGCTTGTCCGTGAGGCCGATCTTGGTGATGATCAGGTACAGCGGCACCACGGTGACCATGTAGGGGATCATCATGGTGGCCAGCACCAGCAGGAACACCCCCCTGGCCTCCCGGATCTGGAAGCGGGAGAAGGCGTAGCCGGCGAAGCAGCTGCTCATGACGCAGGGCAGGGTGTAGAACAGGGACAGCACCACGGAGTTCACCAGGAACTTGCCGAAGCGCACCATGGTCCAGGCCAGCACGTAGTTCACCCACTGGGCCACCTCGGGAAATACCACCGGTGGAACGACGAACAGCTCGTCGCGGGTCTTCAGCGAGGTGATGACCATGCTGACCAGCGGCAGAAAGAAGATCACCACCATCGCCACCAGGAGCAGGAGCTTCAGCGCCGTGAAAACCGCCTTTTTCCTTCGTTGCGACCCGAGCATGGCTTACCTCTTCTCCTCGACCTCGGTGTAGACCACGAAACCGCCCAGCCGGATGAAGATGATCGTGATCAGCAGGACGACCAGGAACAGCATCCACAGCAGCGACAGCCCGTAGGCGAAGCGGTTCTTGCCGGTCACCTCGAAGAAGCCCTTGGCCATCACGAAGAAGGTCTCCCGCGGCGGCGGGCTGACGAACAGCATCTCGCCGCGCAGGGGACGGGGGTTGAGGATGAAGGACTGGATGAAGGTCTGCATGGCGTAGATCATGCTGGAGACGAACTGGAAGAGGATGAAGGGGGACAGCAGCGGCAGGGCGATGTGGCGGAAGCGGCGGAAGTAGTTGGCCCCGTCGATGGTGGACACCTCGTACAGCTCGGCCGGGATGGTGCTCAGGCCCCCCAGGAAGATGATCAGGCTCCAGCCGGACTGCCAGATGGCCAGGGACACGATGGAGCCCAGCGGGAAGTCCGCCAGCCAGGCCACCGCCGAAGGAATGAGGTGCAGCTTCAGCAGCACGACGTTGAAGAAGCCGGTGTCCCGATCCAGGAAGATCCGGAAAATCCAGCCCACGGCGATCACCGGGATCATGTAAGGGAAGTACAGGATCGTGCGGAACACCCCGCGCGCCGGCACCTCCCGCTCCAGCAGCAGCGCGCCGAACAGGCCGGTGACGATGGCCAGGCAGGTGTGCAGCAGGGCGTACAGGAAGGTGGTCTGGAAGGCGTACAGGACTTCAGGATCCTGGACCAGCTTGAGGTAGTTGGCCAGGCCGACGAAGCGCAGGTTGACCGAGAAGGCCATGCGGTTGGTCAGCGAGGTCCAGAATCCCCAGCCGATGGGCAGGAGCTGGAACAGCAGGAAGCCGATGATCCAGGGGGCCAGGAACAGGTAGAAAGAGGTCCGCTGTTCCCCCTCCCTCCGCTTTTGACGCGGCATACCCACCTCCTCGAAAAAGAGCCCTGGCCCGCGGGCCAGGGCTCTGCTCAATTCCTCTAGGTCGGGCTCAATCTCCGACTTCCTCGCGGGCGGTCTTGAGGGTGTCGTTCAGGCCCGCGTAGAACTTGTCGATGAACTGGTCCATGTTGATGGAGCCCTTCACCAGGTCGTCGACGTTGGACGTCCAGGAGGCCAGGTACTGCGTCCAGGTGACGTAGGGGCTGAACTGCCAGGGCTTGTAGTACTTGCCGTCGTCCAGGGCGATGGCCTTGCGGCTCTTGTTGTAGGCGTTGTCCTCCGGCAGCAGCTTGTGCAGGCACTTCAGCGGCGGGATGCCCCAGCCGGTCTTGGCCCGCTCCAGGCCGTAGTCGCCGGCCATGTACCACTCCCAGACCCGGAAGGCCTGCTTGGCCACCTTGGTCTTGGCGTACATGGTGATGCCGGTGGCCCCCAGGGTGTTGGTCACGCGGGGGGAGCCCTTGCGCACGATGGGCGTCGGGGCCCAGCCGTACTTGGTGTCGTAGCCCGGGTTGGTCTGCAGCTGCGCGCCGAACCAGTAGCCCAGCTGGGCGATGGCCGCCCGGTCGGACTGGAAGGCCGAGCCGGCCCAGCCGGTGTTCGGGTTGCGCACGTTGCTGGAGATGTCCTCCACCGTGAGGCGCGCCCAGTACTTCCACAGGTCGCGCACCTTCGGGTCGTTGTTCATCGACGCTGCGCGTGGCGTCGGCGTAGATGCTCAAGGTTCTGGGCGGTGGCCATGTCGGAGACCATGAACGGCGTCCAGGCGCTGGAGTGGTACTCGAAGCCCCACACCTGCACCTTGCCCGCGGAGTCCTTCTTGGTGAGCTTCTTGCCCAGGTTGTACAGCTCGTCGTAGTAGGTGATGGGCACCGTCTCGCTCAGCGGGGCGATGCCGGCGGCCTTGAACATCTCCTTGTTGTAGGTCAGGCAGCCGATGTTGTTGTAGTCCTTGGACAGGCCGTACCACTTGCCCTTGCCGAAGTTCTTGCCGTCGTACTGGTAGGTCGAGCTGCCCAGCAGGTCGATGTCGTCCATCTTGACGAGCTTGCTGCCCTGCATGAGCGTGGTCATGTCCTAGAGCAGGCCGCGGGGCACGTAGTAGGCGATGTCCGTGCCCGAGCCCATGCGCTGCAGGTCCGCGGCGTTGCCGGCGATGGCGTCGGCCATCCACTTGGTCCAGTCCTCTTCCTCCCGCACCAGGTTGATGTCCGGGTTGGCGGCCATGAACTTGTCCACGAAGTCCTTGGGCAGGTCCGCCTCGACGATGAGGAAGCGCACCGTGGTCTTTTTCTGGGCCACGGCCGAGAAAGCCACCAGCAGCAGCAACGCCACCAGCAGCACGTTTCGCAGGTGCTTCATTGAGCCCTCCTTGATTCAGAATTGTACCCTCCATTACACCATGGCCCCAGGGTGAAGTCAAGCGAAGGAAGCAGGTCGCGTTGTGCTGTTCACACCGTCCATGGTAGTCTGGGCTCA
The DNA here is from genome assembly GCA_963745745.1 of uncultured Spirochaetota bacterium. Taxonomy (GTDB): domain Bacteria; phylum Spirochaetota; class Spirochaetia; order SZUA-6; family DRHE01; genus MIBK01. Next base: position 19,329 of record CAVUYS010000022.1, read on the forward strand.
TGACCCTGCAGAGGCAACCCTACGGGCGCCTGGCCGACGGCACGGCCGTGGAGAAGTACATCCTGGCCACCAGCCGCGGGATCACCGCCGAGCTGCTCAGCTACGGCGGGATCCTGACCTCCCTCACCATGCCGGACCGCCGCGGGCGGACCGCCAACGTGACCCTCGGCTTCGACGAGCTGGAGGGCTACACGACCCGCTCGCCCTATTTCGGCGCGCTGCTCGGGCGCTGTGCCAACCGCATCGCCGGGGGCAGCTTCGCCATCGAGGGCCGGCAATACAAGCTGGCCTGCAACAACGGGCCCAACCACCTGCACGGGGGAATCAAGGCCTTCGACAAGGCGGTGTGGAAAGCCCGGCCCTTCCAGAAGGCCGACACCGCGGGTCTGGTCCTGAGCCACGCCAGCAAGGACGGGGAGGAAGGCTACCCCGGGAACCTGCGGGTCGAGGCGACGATCAGCTTGAGCGAGGCCGGGCATTTGAGTTTCCAGTTCTCCGCTCGGACCGACCAGCCGACCCCCGTCAACCTGAGCCAGCACAGCTACTGGAACCTGGCCGGCGCCGGCACGATCCTGGATCACGAGTTGGAGCTGGACTGCCCCTTCTACCTGCCGGTGGACCAGACCCTGATCCCCACCGGCGAAATCCTGGCCGTGGCCGGCACGCCCATGGACTTCACTCGCGGCAAGCCCGTGGGGCGGGACATCGGCAAGGTGCCCGGCGGCTACGACCACTGCTTCGTGGGGGGACTCGCGGACCGCGGCTTCCGCCGCCTGGCCACCCTCTACGAGCCTTCCGGGGGGCGCGGCCTGGAAGTCTGGACCACGCTGCCCGGCCTGCAGCTTTACTCGGGCAACTTCCTGGATGGCAAGCAGGGCGCCGGAGGAGCGATCTACAACCGGCACTCGGGGCTGTGCCTGGAGGCGCAGTACTTCCCCGACTCGGTCAACCGGCCGCACTTCCCCGCTTGCCGGTTGGACCCCGGCCAGACCTGGAATCACCGCATCGAATACCGCTTCTTCGTGAGGTAACCGACATGCCCATCGCCGAGAAAGAGTTCACCATCGGCCTGCTGGTCACCGCCCTCCTGGAGGACAGGTACAACAAGACCGGCCACATGCGGGAAGAGGCCCGCCGGGTGGCGGAGCGCTACGCCGCAGAAGCTGAAGGGCTTCGGGCGGGTGGTGCACCCCGGCTTCTTCGAGTACGAGGCGGAGGCCGTGAAGGCGGCCCGGGTCCTGAAGGCCGAGGACGTGGACGTGGTGGTGGTCGTGGAGCTGGCCTACCAGAAGGGCCTGATCCCCATGCGGGCGCTGCTGGAGCTGGGGCCGGAGGTGCCGGTGATCGTCTGGAACTCCCAGCTGGTGGACGAGTTCCCGGAGAGCGCGGACTTCGACCTGATCATGGTGAACTCCGGCATGGCCGGGCTGCCCGAGCTGGCCAGCAGCCTGACGCGCGCGGGCCGCCGCTTCTGGCTGGCGACCGGGGCCATCGACGACCCGGCGGCCGGGGAGCGCCTGGCCGAGCTGCTGGCGGCGGCCACGGGCCGCGGCGCGCCTGGCGCAACGCCCGGGTCGGCATCATCGGGCACCCGTACGAGGGCATGACCGACCTGATGCAGGACGATTTCGCGGTGCTCCAGACCTTCGGCGCCACCTGCTGGCCCATCGACCACGACGAGGTCACCGCCGCCTTCGGCGAAATCACGGAGAAGGCGGCCCGCGGCCTGATCCAGGAGCAGAAGGATCTGGGCCGCCGCGTCGAGGTGGAGGAGCCCATGATGCTGCGCTCCGCGCGGCTGGCCCTGGCCCTGGAGCAGGTGGTGCGCGCGGGCGGCTTCGACGCCGTGGCCGAGTTCGACCAGGTCTGGCTGTCCGAGGAAAAGATCGGGATCATCCCCTTCTTCGGCACTTCCCGGATGGTCGAGAAGCACGTCCCCTTCACCTGCGAGGCCGACGTCCTGCGGGCCCTGGCCATGCTGGTGCTGGAGGAGTTGGCCGGCCACTCCACCTTCCTGGAGCACTACATCCTGGATTACCGGCGCAACCTGATGTTCAACTCCCACGACGGGCACGGCAACCCTTCCCTGGCCGATCCGGGGCAGCCGGTGCGGATCGTGCCCACGATCTACTACACGGGCGTGCACGGCTTCGGGGCCTCGTTCAACTACGCCTACCGGCCCGGGGAGGTGACCCTGGCCTCCATCGGCTCCCTGGGCGGCGGCAGGTTCCAGCTCATCTCGGCGGAGGGCAAATTCGTGGAGATGAAGCCGCGCGACATCGCCGCTCCCCAGACCTTCTTCCAGTGGGACGGCGGCGGGATCGTGCCCTTCTCGGAGTCCTGGCTGCAGGCCGCCCCTTCCCACCACCACACCGCCGCCTACGGCCGCCTCAACCGCCGCATCGCCCTGACCGCCCAGATGCTGGGTTTGGCCCACGCCCAGGTCTAGCCGGACGAGCATGACCGAGCAGGAGCGCTGCGAGCGCGTGGACCTGCCCTTCTACCGGGCCGAGATCCGGCCGGTATTGCCGCCGACGGTGCTGGATTTCCACGCCCACGTGTGGAGTCGCAGTCACTGGCGCAACATCCCGGACGGAGGCTCTCCCGACGGAAGGTACATGGTCGTGGAGACCGAGTACCCGCTGGAGAGGCTGGCCGCCGACGCCCGCCGCATTTTTCCGGACAACGACTACCGGGCCGTGTGCTTCGGCATGCCCACCCCCCAGGCGGACGTCGAGTTGACCAACCGCTACCTGGCGGAGGCCGCATCGGCTGGCTGGGTTCATCCGCTGATGCTGGCCGGCACGGGCCTGGCTTCCCCCGCGGAGCTGGAACGATCCTTGGCCACAGGCGCTTTCAAGGGCTACAAGGTCTTCCTGAACTGGTTCGGCGACGATTACGGGCAGCGCACCATCGAGGATATGTTAGGCCCCGTGGAGATGGAACCAGCCGAGCGGCTTCGCCTGATCGTGCTGCTGCACGTGCCGCGCGCCGGTCGCCTGGCCGACCCGGTCATCCAGGAAGGGGTGCGCGCCCTGGCCCAGGAGTACCCCCGCGCCCAGCTCGTGCTGGCCCACTGCGGGCGCTGCTACCTGCCCGACGAGATGTCCCGAGCGATGGGCTGCCTGAAGGGATTGGACAACGTCTGGTTGGACACCGCCATGGTCATGGACCCCACCGTCCTGCAGATCGCCATGGAGGAGCTGGGCCCGGCCCGGCTGCTGTTCGCCACCGACTTCCCGGTGGCCGCCATGCGCGGGCGGCGGGTGTACGCGCTGGACCACTGGGTGGACCTGGTGCTGCCGGGACCCGAGCCCAGCGCCTACCGCGTGATCACTCCGGACATACGGGCCAGCTTCATGGCCTACGAAATCGTCCTGGCCATCCGCCGGGCCGGGGAGCGCGCCGGCATCTCCACGCAGGAGCTGGAGGCCATCTTCCACGACAACGGGGCGCGCCTGCTGGCGCGGGTGGAGGCATAGCGGGTGGTCGGAAAGACGTCCCTGCGGGGCCTGTGGTTCCTGGTCCCCGTCGTGCTCTTGTGGGCCTCCACTCCGCTGCTGGTGTCGGAGGTCTCCAAGGGGCTGTCGATCTGGGAGGCCAATGCCCTGATCTCCGGCTTCAGCACCCTGACCCTGGCCCTGGCCGTGACCGCCTTCGGCCGTTGGCCGGCCCTGCGCGCCCTGCGGGGAGGGCAGCTGGCCGCGCTGCTGGGCCTGGGCGCCGGCGCGAACTTCCCCTACACCGCCTTGTACTACCTGGCTTTCGCCCTGGCGCCGGAGGCGGCCGGAGAGGCGAACATCATCAACTACCTGTGGCCCCTGTGGGTGCTGCTGCTGTCCGTGCCGCTGCTCAAGGAGCCGCTGACCTGGAACAAGGTCCTGGGCCTGCTCATCGCCTTCGCCGGGGTGTACCTGCTGGTGTCCGGCGGCAACTGGATCCGCTTTCGGGCGGAGAACCTTCCGGCTTACGCCAGCGCCGCCGCGGGGGCCGTTTTTCTGGGGGCTGTTCTCGGTGCTCTCCAAGCGGCAGGGGGAGCGGGAGCCGCTGACCGCCCTGTTCCTGTACCTGGGGGCTTCCTTCGTCTGCTTCACGCTCCTGGCTTTGGCCCTGGCCGGCGCCGGGGCCATCCGCCTCACCCTGCCCTCCGGCCGCGCCTGGCTCATGGTGGCCGCCGTGGGCGCCGGGGCCAACGGCCTGGGGGCCCTGTTCTGGGTCCTGACCCTGCGGTACAGCGACACGGCCCTGGCCTCCACCCTGGTCTACCTGACCCCGTTCGCGGCCCTGGTCTTCCTGGCCGTGTTCCGGGGCACCCCCATCCGGCCGCTGCAGCTGGCCTCCCTGGCCCTGATCCTGGGCGGCCCGCTGCTGGAGCGCTTCGCCCGGCGCCGGCCCGGCTACTTGCGGTAGCACGCAACTGCCCTGGGGTAGCCCCCGTCAGACCTTCTGCCGGTAGAACACCATATACAATGTCCAGTTAGGGCTAGGGGCCTGCGGCTCGATCTGCTCGGGACAGGCATCCGTTTCCATCCCCATTTTCTCGTTAACCTCCAACACCTTACGAGCCTTGTCGAGCCTCATCAGACCCAGGCCGCGGCAGGTCTTGCATCGATAGAAATACTGGCAATACGCCCGTCCTGCCGCGTCGACCCAGGTCTTCCTGAGCTTGTAGGTGAACTCCGAGGGCTTCGGGGAATAGGAGTGGGGATAGCAGTCCACCAGACCGGCCGGCTTGAAGACCATCATCTCGTAGGGCTGGGTGCTCTCGGTCTTGTTGTTCACCCAGGTACCCAGGAAGAGCTTATACACCTCCGCTTCCGCCTGGGATTTCGCATCCTGGCCCCCGAGCACCACCAGGGCAGAGAGCCCAAACAGGCTGCCGAACAGAACCAACCACTTCTTCCTCATTGCCGGACCTCCTTTATATGCTATATTTTTAGCATTCAAGAGAGGTGTTGTCAATGACAATCTGCTAAATTCTAAGCATGTTCACAGCGGGTGGCCCGGCTATTCGCAGCGCGTGCCGCCAGCGTGGCGAATGGCAGCCCAAGCCTTGAAGTCCAGTTGCCGGCTACTTGCGGTACAGGATCATGTACAAGGCCCAGTTCGGACCGGGATTCTGTCGCCCGATTTGGCTGGGGTAGGGATCCTCTTCCTTGGCGCCACTTTCTGCCAGTTCTTCTTCACCTACATCGACGGCACCAAGTACCAGGGCCTGGGCCTGCTGAGGGTGGACAAGGCCAGGAAGGTTCTCGAGGTGAACAAGAAGTTCGGCGGCGGGGAATCCGGGCGAACCCAGGCTCACACCGTGCGGTCCGGTTGAACGGTCAGCTTGGCGTAGACCTGCTCCCCCCGGGCTTCGGGATTCTCCCAGGTGCCCACGAAGCGCTGGAAGGCCTGCTCGTCGGACAATGCCTGCGGGGCGCGGGAACAGCCCGCCAGCATGCAGGCCATAACAATAGCCGGAGCCATCAGCAGCATCAGCTGTTTTACGGGGCTCTCCTATTTTCGGTAGTAGATGAAATAGCGGTACCCGTATTCCCGGGCTTCGATGTCGATCCGTTCGGGAAACGGGCCGTCGACCGTTCCCCAGCGGAAATTCGCCTCCCAGATCGCGCCGGCCCTGTCCACCCGCATCAGCCCGGAGCCCCTTCGCCAGTTCTCTCCCGCCCTCCATCCTTGCGTATACAGCCAGGAGAATTGACAGTAGGTGTTCCCCCGTGGGTCGTTCCAGGCCTTCCGGGCCACGATTTCCCAGACGCCGCTCTTGGCCTTGGAGCCCGCCACCAGCTGGTCCACGCCGATGTAGTCCGGGCGGAGGATCCTCACCTCCGGCTGGAACATGTCCCCTGGGTAGACCTCGTTCACCCAGACCCCGACAAACCGATCGTAGGCCTGCTGGATGGGCAGTGCCCGATTCCCGCCTGCGCCACCCAGCAAAACAAGCGAGATGGCGACGAATCCGGCGAAAGCGAAAACCAGCCAATGATTCTTCCCGGCACCGCGCCAGCCGAGGATGCTCTGAATCCTCTCCTGCAGGACCCTCCGGCTCCATGACGGGGAGTTCAGGCCGGCCAGCGCGTACGGCTCCAGGCGGCGGCGCACGGCAGCCACCAGGCAGGCGGCGTAGTCGCGGGGAGTCACGCCCTTTTCCAGCACCCCGTCATCGCAGCGCTTCTCCTGCTCCGCGCACAGGCGGGAGAAGGCCATCCAGACGCAGGGCACGAACCAGAACAGGGAGCAGATCCCCCGGGCGATCCCCTGCGTGAGGCAGTCCAGGCTCTGGATGTGGCGCAGTTCATGCAGCAGCACCGCGCGCAGCCTGCGCGGCCCCCAGCCCCGGGCCGTGACAGGAAGCATGACCAGCGGCCGCAGGATCCCTCGGGCGTAGGGGACGCAGCAGGTGGGGCTTTCCAGCACCTGCACCTGCCGGCGGATGCCCGCCTCCTGCACCAGCTTTCCGGCGGTCCGCAGGCGCCGTCCAGGTTTCTGCAGCGCCCGGCGCCGGGCTTCCACGGCCTGCAGGCGGACCCGCACGCTGCCGATGGCCACGCGTATCAGGCTGGCCGCGGCTCCAGTCAGCCAAAGAAGGAACAAGGGCAAAGCCCAGGATGGCCCCTTGGGGGGCAGCCTTCCCAGTCCGTTGCATTGGGTGAGGAGAGGGATCGCGACTCCACCGTGCGGCAGCAAGGCACCGGAAACGGCGCCGTACAGCCCATCGGGGAGAGCCTGTACCGGCCCGGGCCAGGGAAGAAGCGGCGGGCTGAACGGGGAGAGCAGCGGGATGAAAAGGAAGCTGGCGAGAGCACCTAGCCAGAGCAGGTGCCGCAGCCGCGCGGCGCTATCCCGCATCAGGAAAGCCGCTCCGAAGGCCAGGGCGAAAACCAGGGAACCCTTGAGAGCGGCGCCAAGCAGGAGGACCAGGAAACGCGCCGCCAGGGTGGAAAAAGGCAGTTCAGGCCAGAAGCCGCTCACGAGGGCGCCTCCTTCTTCCGGTTCTGCCGGATCAGCTTTTCCAACCGCTCGATGTCCTCGACGCTCAAATCCTTGCCGTGCAGCGAGACCAGGGCGGTCACCGCCTTTTCCACGGAATTATCGAAATAGGTGTGGAGAAGCTGCCGCACCGCACCGCGCATGGCCTGCCGGCGCGGGGTGACAGGGCTGTAGAGGTATTTCTTCCCCTCCTGGACGTGGCTCAGGTGCCCCTTGCGCTCCAGGATGTTCACCAGGGCCCGGACAGCCGAATACCCCGGGGGATCGGGGATCCCTTCCAGGATTTCGGCTACCGAAGCGCGCTGCTGGCGGTACAGGAATTCCATGATCTGCCGTTCGCGCCTGCTCAGGTTGCTGTAGGGCATTGCCCACCTCCGTTGCTGTACATGCTACCTTCTTAGCATATCCGGAACGGCCCGTCAAGTTTTTCCGCGAAAGACTCTATCCGCTAATTATAGTGCAGGTGAAAAAGCGGCTGCCGGAGAATCGCGGCGGCCGGCCCGGCGTCAGTCCGTCTTCAAGCCAGCTTCAGCACCCGCCGGGCGTTGGCCCAGAACAGCCCGTCCTTCTGCTCCGGGGTCAGATGGTGGCGGTCGCAGGCGTCCAGGATGGCCTTCATCTGCTCGTACAGGAACAGGGTGTAGGTCGCCTCCACCTCCGGGCTCTCCCGCCGCTGGTTCCAGGAGAAGGGCTCCCGGCAGAGGTTGCGGTACTCCCGCTGGGTCCAGGTCCTGCGCCCGTGCCATAGCAGGATGGGCATGTCGGTGCCGAACAGGATGCGCTCGACGGGCAGCTCGCCGAAGGCCAGCTCGTAGGTTTCAGGATTGATCACGGCCGAAGTGTCGAAGTAAAGGCCCCGCGCGTCAGGCCCCAGCAGGCGCAGGCCCTCGCGCAGGTACCAGGGGCAGAAGGAGCGGCCCAGGTGGGCCACGATGACCGGCACCCGGGGGTAGCGCTGCAGGATCTCCCGCAGCTCCCGCACGTTGTCCGGGTCGGCGATGCGCTCCGGTCGGGGCAGGTGCAGCAGCAGCGCCCGGCCGTGGCGCTCCAGGATCTCCAGCTGCCGGGGAGGCAGGAAGTCGAAGATGCTCAAGCTCGCCCCCTTCACCCCGCTCACCATGTCCCCGTAGGGCTTGAAGCCCACGAACCCGCCTTCCACCAGGTCGCGCTCGATGGCTTCCGGGTCCCATTCCGGGCGCACGGCCATGAAGGGAGCGACCAGCCCCTGCGGCCCGCTTGGCCGCCAGGTAGCGGTTGTTGGCGCCCAGGTCCGCCTCGCGGATGGGCCAGGGCATGCCGGCGATCGCGTAGCGGGCATCCGGAAACAGCTCCCGGGCGCAGGCGTACGCATCCTCCACCGGCAGCAGGTGCCCGCTTTCCAGGGCCCAGTCCGAGCGCCAGCGCTCTTCCGGGACCAGGGCCACGTGCTCCGGGAGGTTGAGGTGCACGTGCACGTCGAAGATCCGCGCCGGCAGCCGGGGACGCAGGTGCTCGGCGTAGAAGGCGGCGTCCAGCGGGGTGCGCTCGAAGTACGGCCGCGGCATCAAGGCAGTCCGCGAAAGCCGGCCGCCTCCAGCAGGCGGGCGGCGTTGCCGTAGAAGACGTCCCGCAGGTCGGCCGGCGAAAGCCCGACCCGCTCCGCGGCCCGCCGCAGGGCCAGCAGCTCCTCGTACATGAAGAAGGTCAGCTTCCGGGCCTCCGGGCCCTCGACCTCGCGCATGTTCCTGTCCCCGCTGACATCCCCGTACAGGCCGCGCGGGACCAGGTTGACGTAGATCCCGTTCTCGCAGATGCGCCGGGTGCGCATGCGCAGGATGGGCAGGTCGCTGCCGAACAGGAAGCGCTTCGGGCCCACGGCGCGCAGGGCCTGCTCGAACACGCGGTCGTTGCAGTTGGCCGAGAAGTCGAACACCAGGCGCCGGCGTGTCCTTCAGGATCTCGAAGGCTTGGCCCACGTCTTCATCGCAGTAGGCCCGGCCCACGTGCGCCAGCACCAGCTGCAGGCGCGGGAAGCGGCGCTCGATTTCCAGGATCTGGGCCAGGTTCACCGGGTCGCGCAGGCGGGCGTCGCGGGGCACGTGCAGCATGACCAGCCAGCCGTGCCGGTCCATGACCTCCAGCTGGTGGGGCGGCAGGAAATCGAAGACGCGGATTTCCTGCCGCGGCAGGTAGGCCGGGGCCAGGTTCAGGTAGCCCTTGATGCCCTGGAAACCGCCCTCCAGCACGCGGCGCTCCACCTCCTCCGCCGTCCACTGCGGCAGCGCGAACAGCAGCGCGGGCAGGCCGTGGGCCCGGGCCGAGTCGCGCACGTAGGCGTTGGCGGCCTCCGCCGATACCTCGTCGATCAGCCCGGCGAAGATGCAGGGGATCACGGTCTTGCCGGGGAAGAGCAGCCGGTAGCATTCCAGGTGCTCCTCGACGGGGTTCTCGGGGGCCACCCGGTCCGGCCAGCTCACCACCCGGGAGGGCCCGGCGGCGCGGTGCTCGTGGCGGGCCAGCCAGACGTGGGTGTGGATGTCGATCAGCCGCTCCGGCAGGAAATCGCGCAGGGAGCGCTCGTAGATCTCGCGGTCCAGCTCCCGTACCTCGATCGGCGCCATATCTCTCACCCGTCCTTCTCGCTCACGGTCTGGATGCGGGCCCCCGCCTCGGCGTAGGCCTTCAGGGTTTCCTTGCCCAAACCCGGATCGGTGAACACCGTCTCCACCTGGTCCAGGCCGGCGTACTGCACGAAGGAGCTCTTGCCGAACTTGCTGGAATCCACCAGCACGTAGGCGTGGTCGGCGCGGTCCACCACGATCTGGTTCATCTTGGCGGTGCGCTCGTCGGTGGTCATGAACCCGGCGGCCAGACTCACCGCGTCGGCGCCCAGGAAGGCCTTGTTGACGTGGAACATCTGGAGGTTGGTCTCCGCCAGGGAGCCGCAGACGTCGAGGCGCTCCACCCGGATTTCCCCGCCGATCAGGATCACCTTGCACCACCGGGCGATGGTCTCCAGGTGGGTCACCGAGTTGGTCAGCACCACCAGGTTGCGCAGGGTCCCGGTCTGGATGCGCATGGACAGGGTTTCGGCCAATTTGAGCACCGTGGTGCCCGAGTCCAGGAAGATGCGCTCGCCATCCCGCACCAGCTCCGCCGCGCGCAGCCCGATCATCTGCTTCTGGCGCTGGTGGTGGGCGGCCGAGGCCCGGAAGGAGTAGTCGTAGCCCAGCTGCGGGGCCAGCTGCACGCCACCGTGCACCCGGATGACCTTGCCCTCCTCCTCCAGCTGGCTGAAGAAGCGGCGGGCGGTGGCCTCCGAGATGGCCAGGCTGCGGGCCACCGACTGCACGTTCAGTCTCTTGCTGTGCTGCAGCATCTCCAGCAGGCGGATGGAGCGCAACTCATGCTTGTTCATGACGGGTAGATCTCCTCGTACTCGCGCACCGCGGCCGGCTCCGGCCGGATGCTCACGCCCTGGCCGCCCATGGCGGCGAAGGCCTCCCGCTCGCCGGCGTGCAGCCCGGCGCCCATGGCGGCCAGCATGGCCGCCCCGACCGCGCCGGCGGCCTGCCCGCCCCCCAGCGCCAGCTCCAGTCCGCAGATCTCCGCCACGATGCGGGGCCAGACCGGGCTTTCCGCCGGCCCCCCGACCATGACCAGGCGACGGGCCCGGATGCCGGCGGCGGCCAGCTCCCGCAGCTTGCGCCGGGCGGCCAGCGCCGCCCCTTCCATCAGCGCCCGGGCCAGGTGCTCCCTCGGGCGGGCGCCCAGCGGGTGCTCGCCCAGCGGGTCGCGCACCTCCTTCAGGAAGTCGGTCGGGTCGCGGTACAGGTCCAGGCGCAGGCCTCCGGCGCCGGCCGGGCTCGCGGCCGCGGCCGCATTGAAGATCTCGTACTTCCGGGCAGCTCCCTCCCCCGGTCGGAGCAGGAAGCGGTCCAGGTACTTCTCGATGGTCACCCCGATGGCCGTCAGCGCGAACATGCCCGCCCAGGGACCCCGCGGGGACAGGAACGGGTCGACCAGCAGCTTCTGGCGCACCCCCGCCGCCCGTTCGGCCAGCGGGTACAGCCCCACCCAGGAGGTGCCGCAGGAAAGCAGCAGGTCCCCGGGCTCCAGCACCCCGGTGCCCCGCGCCGCCCCGGGGTGGTCGAAGCAGCCCAGCACCACCCGGGTGTCCCGCGGCAGGCCCGTGTCGCCGGCGGCCTGCGCGGTGAGCCCGCCCAAGGCCCGGCCGCAGGGGGCCAGCGGCGAGAGCTGCCGCTCCGTGAGCCCCAGGAGGTCCAGGTAGGGCCGGTGCCAGGCGCCGGTCTGCTGGTTGTACAGGTAGAAGGTGGTCGCCGTGGAAGGGTCCATGCCCCAGCGGCCGCACAGGCGGTACAGCAGCCAGTCCGTGTTCATGCCCACGTGGGCGGCCCGCCGCCAGGCCTCCGGCTCGTGCCTGCGCAGCCAGGCGAGCTGGGCCAGGGGGAACAGCTCGCTGTAGGGCCAGCCGGAAATTTCGTGGAAGCCCTCCGGATCGAAGCCGGGCAGAAGCTCGGAGGTCCGGCCCACGGAGCGATCGTCCAGCCAGCTCAGGATGTTGGCCGAGGGGCCGGCCCAGCCTCGTCCGCCAGCAGCACGTTGCCGGAGGCCGCGGCCATGGCCAGGGCGCGCACCCGGCCCCCGGGCGGACAGCGGGAGCCCAGCTCGCGGAGCAGGTCGCAGACCGAGCGGTAATGCTCTTCCGGCTCCAGCTCCACCCGGCCGGGGGAAGGCCGCTGCAGGCGCGTGTCCCGCCGGGCCGAGGCCAGCCTGGCGCCGTCGGCGGAAACCAGCACTCCCTTGACGGCGCTGGTGCCCACGTCCAGGCCGATCAGCAGGTCCACCCGAGCCTTCCCGCCGCCCGCCTAGCCCCGCTGGGCCTCGAAGCGGACCAGCAGCTCGCGGAACAGGATCGGCACCTTCTGCATCGCCTCGGGGGGCTCCACGTAGGCGATGCGCATCTGGGTGCGGCCGGGATTGGGGCCGCGGTCGTCGCCGTAGAACCCGGACATGGGCGCCACCAGCAGCGTGTACCGGCGGCCCTCCAGCTCCACGGCCCCGCTGCGGGCGCAGTACATCACGAAGTCCTGGGCGTCGAAGCCCGGCTTGACGACCTCCCGCACGTCCAGCACGGAGTAGATGGCGGCGTCCGGCGTGGACACGATCAGCCCGGGCAGCTGGCGGGAGAGCTCTCCGGTGATGCGGGCCAGCAGGCCGCGGTAGTATTCGCGCTGCCGCTCGTACCAGGCGGCGAGCTCCGCGCGGCCCTCGTGGGCCAGCGCCCCGAAAATGTACTGGCCGATGGCGTTGGCGCAGAGGTTGGCCGTGTTCTCGGCCACCGCGCGGCGGTGGAACTCCTCGTTGTCCGTGACCAGAGCGCCGATGCGCAGGCCGCAGGCGTTCCACACCTTGGAGGTGGACTCCAGCCCGATGCGCCGGCCCTCGATGCCCGGGACCTCCCGATCGCTCAGGCCCCAGACGCTCACGGCCCGTCCCCCGGTATAGAACAGCTCCCGATAGGCCTCGTCGCTGACCAGCCAGAGGTTGTGCTTCACGCACAGCGAGGCCAGCTCCCGCAGCTGCTCCGGGCTGCAGAGCTGCCCGGTGGGATTGTCGTAGGGGATGACCAGCAGCGCCCCGGGCTTGTGGCGGCGGATCAGGCGCTCGATCTCCTCCACGCTCGGAAGGGTGAAGCGGCCGTCGGCCCCGAGGGTGCGGGTCATGGACACCGTGGCCCGGCCGGTGCGCCCGGCCATGGCCCCGTAGTTGGTGTAGGTGGGGTCGATGACCAGCAGCGGCCGCTTGCCGCTGCCCGCCGGCCCGCAGACTCCCAGCAGGATCAGCTCCATGGCCTGCGAGCCCCCGTCGGTGATCTGGGCGTGCAGCCCCTGGGCGGGGAAGCCGCTGGAGGCGATGACGTTCAGGAAGGCCGCCCGCGTTTCCTCCAGGCCCACGGTGGGCGTGTATTTCACCACCCCGTCGCGGAAGGGGCTGTCCGGGGCGCCCAGGGCGGCCAGGCGCCGGATCATGGCCGGGTGCATCGGCAGGCTGACGTTGCCGATGGCCACGTTGACCGCCTCCACCGCCTCCCCGCGCTTCATGAACTCGATCTGGGCCAGGCGGATGCCGGAAGGCTCCCGGTGCTGGAAGTGCTCGGAGAGTATCGGTTTCATGCCGGACCTCTGCCGCTCAAAGTAGGCTATCGGGATGAGCGTGTCAAGAAAAGTTGCCCGAGCGCCAGTCCAGCCAGGCGGCGCGGACCCTCTCCACCGAGTACAGCCCCCGTTCGCGGCAGCTCTCCAGGAAAGCGGCAATGAGAGCTTCCTCGCGCCCGCGGGCCGGCGGATCCCCCTCGCAGGCCTGCCAGCGGCCGTTCCGCGCCCAGTGGATCCGCTCCAGGCGCGGCAGGGGCTCCAGCCGGGAGCCGGCCAGGCTCAGCGGCAGGAAGAGCCCGAAGGACCGGAAACCCTCTTCCGTGGCGCCGCAGGCCCCGACCACCTGCGCGCGGGCCTCTTCCAGGGTATCGGCGTGCAGGTTGGCCACGATGCGGCAGCCGGAGGCGCCCAGCTCGGTGAGGCGGCGCACTTCCGGGCCCCAGATGTAGGCGTCGTACAGCCCGGGGGAGAGCTCGTAGGACACCACGGTCTCACCGGGCAGCGCGTTGCGCCAGCCGCCACGGGCCAGGGTCAGGCGCACCCGCTGCCCGTCCGGCACCATGGCCAGGAGCGCCGCCATCACCGTGGTCTTCCCCGCGCCCCCGGGACGGGCCCCGACCAGCCAGGAGCCGCCCTCCGCCACCCGGGCCACCAGCCAGGCGGCCTGCGCCGCGCTGAGGGTGCCTGCCTCCAGCAGGTCCACCACCGAGAGCATGCGGCCGCCCCGCTGGTTGGCGCGGTTCACGACCGAGAGCACGCTGTCCACCTGCGGTCCTCAGCCTCCGGCCGGCAGCAGCTCCCGGAAATCGCCGATCACCCGTCCGGGATTCCAGGAAGCGACCAGCTCCTCGCTGTAGTAGGACCGGTTGTGCTCCGGCAGGTACAGGGCCATCTCCACCCCGGCGGCGCGGGCTGCCAGGATGTCCTTGTCGCTGTCGCCGACGAACAGGGCCTCCCGCGCTCCCCCGCCCAGGCGCTGCAGCGCCTGCAGCACCACCTCGGGGTCGGGCTTGGGGCGGGTCACGTCCTCGTAGCCCAGCACCAGATCCAGCAGAGGGCTTACGCCGTGCCGGGCCAGGGTGGGAAGCACGATGTCCCGCCGGCAGGCGGTGAGCAGGGCGGTGGACCGGCCCAGTCCTTTCAGCCGGGACAGCACCTCCACGGCGTGCGGGTTCAGCTCGACCTCCCCGGCGTGCTCCGCCAGGTAGGCGGCCATTTCCTCGACGAAAGGTCCGGGATCCTGCACCCCGAAGCGCGCCGGGCCGGACCAGTCGCTGAACAGCTCCCGGACGATGACCTCGTCGGAGGGGTGCAGTCCGCGCCGGGCCAGGGCCTCCCGGTACCCGGACAGCCAGAACGGCAGGGTGTGGGCCAGGCATCCGTCCCAGTCGAAGAAGTAGAAGCGAAAGCGGCCCAACGCGGTGCGCGCACTGGCTGATTTGCTCATTATAATCATAATCTGCTTGACTTACGAATCCTGGGAATTATACTGGGGCCCATGGCAAAGATGAAGACCCACCTCTCGAACCTCCGCCGTTCGCTCGCCGATCTGCTCGGCGCAGACTACCTGAAAGCCGTATGCGAGGCAAGGGCGTTCGCCGAAGGGGTGGATGCCGGAGCCCTCCTGGCCATTGCCGAGGAAAAAGTGGACTTCTACCCGGCTTCCTTCCGCGATCGCGGCGACCGCCTGGCGGATTCGGTCGGCCAGAAGGTCGTGCCCGGTCTTCCCTCTTCCGCCCGAGGCGCCGGCAGCCGCGCCTTCCTGAAGGCCTCCCGGACCGCCCAGGCCCCCCTGACGGGCTACGGCTGCCTGCGCATCGGCGAGGACGGGATGGTCTACCTGATCTCCAAGAGCGAGCACTACCACGCCTCCCTGGGGCACGACTTCCCGGGCTACCGCCTGATCGAGAACGCCAAGAAGCTCGGCATGACCAACGTCACCCACAACAACACGCGCGGCCACATCACCCGCCTGCTGGAGGAGGAGCTGGTCCGGACGGCCAACGGGCTGAAAGCGGGGGACCGCAAGGCCCTGGAGCGGGTGCTGGATTCCCGGGAGCCGCACACCCTGAACCGGGTGATCAACCTGGAGACCGGCAGCCTGGCGGTGGAGGCCGCCCTGAAGATGATGCTGGCCCGCTTCTACCGCCTGCACGACCACTTCCCCCTCCCGCCGTATCACGGCCGCATGCCGGTGTTCCTGGTCATGGCCGACCACGAGGGCGGCCGGCAGGCCAACTACCACGGCACCACCGTGCTGACCCAGATCATGCGCGGCATGTGGCCCGAGCTGTACGCGGCCCTGGACCGGGAGGACCTGTTCCTGGTCCAGCCGGTGCGCATCAACGACGCCGCGCACTTCGAGGAGCAGCTCCTGCGCTGGGAGAGCGGCAAGTACAAGGTGGCCGGCTTCTTCCACGAGATCGTCCTGATGAACTACGGCGGCATCCGCCTGAAGGAGCGCTTCCTGGCCCGGGCCTACGAGCTGTGCCGCGCGCACGACGTGCCGATCCTGGTGGACGAGATCCAGTCCTGCATCTGGTGCCCCGAGCTGTTCCTGTTCCGCGAGTACGGCCTGAAGCCGGACTTCGTCTCCGTCGGCAAGGGCTTCCCCGGCGGGCAGTACCCCGCCTCGCGGATCCTGTTCAGCGCCCACCTCGACACCCTGCACCAGTTCGGCGCGCTGGTCACCAACGGGCAGGAGGAGCTGGCCTCGCTGGCCTACCTGATCACCATGGAGTTCGTCCAGGCCAACGCCGGCTACGTGCGCGAGCTGGGCGAGTACTACGAGCAGGCGCTGCGCGCCCTGGCCAGGAAGCATCCCCGGCTGATAGACTGCATCGAGGGGCAGCGGCACCTGTCGTCGCTGTTCTTCCGCAGCGAGGAGAAGGCGGTGGCCTTCATCAAGGCGCTCAACGAGGGGGGGGTGGACATCAGCGCCCAGACCTACAAGGCCAGGTGCCCGCCCTCGGCGCTGACCAAGCTGCCGCTCACGGCGACCCCGAAAATCGTGGACCTGCTGGTGGCCCGCATGCAGGCGGTGCTGGCCGGCATGTAAGGAGGCGGCGATGGCCCGCAGGAAAGTCCGCTTCGGCATCATCGGCCTGGGGCTGATGGGAAAGGAGTTCGGCAGCGCCGCCGCGCGCTGGTGCCACCTGTTGAGCGAGGGGCCGGTGCCGGAGATCGCCGGGGTGTGCGACGCCAATCCCGCCGCCTTCGGCTGGTTCCGCGACAACTTCCCTTCGATAAGCGTGGCGACCCAGAACTACCAGGA
Organism: uncultured Spirochaetota bacterium; assembly: GCA_963745745.1. GTDB lineage: Bacteria > Spirochaetota > Spirochaetia > SZUA-6 > DRHE01 > MIBK01. Next base: position 35,754 of record CAVUYS010000022.1, read on the forward strand.
CCTGCTGGGCGCCAAGGACATCGAGGCGGTCTACTGCGCGGTGCCCCACAACCTGCACGAGCGGCTGTACGTGGACATCATCCGGGCGGGCAAGCACCTGATGGGCGAAAAGCCCTTCGGCATCGACCAGAAGGCCAACACCAGGATCCTGCAGGCGGTGAGGGAGAACCCCGGGGTGCTGGTGCGCTGCTGCTCGGAGTTCCCCTATTTCCCGGCCGCCCAGCGCCTCATCACCTGGATCCGGGAGCGCAAGTTCGGGCGCATCCTGGAGGTGCGGGCCGGCTTCCACCATTCCAGCGACATGGACGTGACCAAGCCCATCAACTGGAAGCGCATGGTGGAAGTGAACGGCGAGTACGGCTGCATGGGCGACCTGGGCATCCACACCCAGCACATCCCCTTCCGCGCCGGCTGGGCGCCGCGCACGGTGTACGCCGCGCTGTCCAAGATCGTCACCGAGCGGCCCGACGGCAGGGGCGGCCTGGTCCCCTGCCGGACCTGGGACAACGCCGCGCTTTCCTGCGCGGTGGATTACGACGGCTACCGCTTCCCCCTGGTCCTGGAGACCAAGCGCATGGCCCCGGGAGCCACCAACACCTGGTTCATCGAGGTGTACGGCCTTCAGGCCTCGGCCCGCTTTTCCACCGCCGAGCCGAAAAGCTTCTGGTACTGCGAGACGCGGGGCAAGGAGCAGGCCTGGTCGCGCCAGGACCTGGGCTACGCCTCCGCGGTGCCCGCCATCACGGGGGGCATCTTCGAGTTCGGCTTCCCGGACGCCATCCAGCAGATGTGGGCGGTGTTCCTGCAGGAGCTGAGCGGCGAGAAGCCCGCCTTCGGCACCTTCACCCCGGAGGAGACCCGCCTGTCCCACGCCCTGCAGACCGCGGCCCTGGCCTCGCACCACGAGGGGTCCGTGCAGGAAGTGGGCCCGTGAACGCCGCCGGCACCAAGCCCAGGATCGGGCTGCTGCCCCTGTACCTGAAGCTGTACGACGATGGGATGCCCCAGGCGCGCGCTCGCATGGAGAGCTTCTACGCCCGGATCGCGGCCGGCCTGGAAGCCCGGGGCCTGGAGGTGCTCCGCTCGCCGGTGTGTCGGGTCCAGGCGGAGTTCCAGGCCGCGGTGCGCGGCTTCGAAAGGCGGGGGGCCGAGGCGATCGTTACCCTGCACCTGGCCTACTCCCCTTCGCTGGAGTCCGCCGGCGCCCTGGCCTCCTCCCCCCTGCCGGTGATCCTCTGCGACACCACCCCGGCCTGGTCCTACGGGCCGCAGGCGGACCCCGACGAGCTGATGTACAACCACGGCATCCACGGGGTCCAGGACCTGGCCAACCTGCTGCTGCGCCGCGGCAAGCCCTTCGAGCTGGAGGTCGGGCACTGGGAGTCCAGCGATCTGCTGGACCGCGTGGCCGCGCACGCCGTGGCCGCGCAGATGGCTCACCGCTTGCGCCACGCCCGGGCCGGGCTGATCGGCGAGGCCTTCCGGGGTATGGGCGACTTCTACGTCCCGCCGGCCGGTCTGAAGCGGGATTTCGGGATGACGCGTCCGGCGCCTCACCGCCAGGACCGTCCGCCGTCTGGCCGCCGGCCTCACCAGGCAGGAACTGGACCGCGAGCGGGAGCAGGATCGGGAGCGCTTCGAGTTCCGGGAAGTGAAACCCGAGGCCTACGAGCGCAGCCTGAGGGCCGGCCTGGTGGTGGAGAAGTGGGCCGCCGAGGAGCGCCTGGACGCCTTCTCCTTCAACTTCCTGAGCATCGGCCGCGCCCTCGGCCTGGACACGGTCCCCTTCCTGGCCGCCTCCAAGCTGCTGGCCCGCGGGGTGGGCTACGGCGGGGAGGGGGACCTGCTGACCGCCGGCCTGGTGGCCGCGCTGGCCCGGGCCTACCCCGAGACCAGCTTCACCGAGATGTTCTGCCCCGACTGGGAACACGGCACGGTGTACCTGAGCCACATGGGCGAGCTCAACTGGCGCCTGGTGGACGGCAAGCCCCTCCTGCTGGAGATGGACTACCGGTGGAGCGACGCCGGAAACCCGGTGTACCTGGCGGGACGCTTCAAGCCGGGGGAGATCCTCCTGGTGAACCTGGCCCCGATGGCCGCGCGGCTACCGCCTGATCCTGGCCCCGGCCCGGATGCTGGAGGTGCAGGGCGCGGACCGCATGGAGCGTTCCGTGCGCGGCTGGTTCCAGCCTCCCCTGCCGCTGGCTGAGTTCCTGGCCGCCTACAGCAGGCTGGGCGGCACCCACCACCTGGCCTTGAGCTACGGGGCCTCCCTGGAAACGGTGTCCGCCTTCGGGCGCATGATGGGTTGGGAAGTACGGCACATAGGAGGTAGCGCGTGAACCGCATCGCAGCAGCAATGACGCTGCTCCTGGCTGTCGCCGCCTTCGCTCAGGCGGCCGGCGCAGGAGAACCGCAGGAGCAACAGCCACAGTCGCAGCAGCAGTCGACGCCGCAGTCGACGCAGCCGCCGCAACGGAAAGCCGCCCTGGATCCCGAGGATCCGTGCCTGGCCTGCCACACGACCGGCACGCCCGGGCTGGTGGAGTCCTGGCGCCTGAGCCGCCATGCCGCCGCCGGTGTAGGCTGCGCAGCCTGCCACACCCCCAGCCCGTCGGACCCCTCCGGCGCGGAGCACTTCGGCGCCGCCGTGACGCCCGTGGTCTCGCCCCAATACTGCGCCGCCTGCCATCCCGACCAGGTGGCCCAGAACCGGCGCTCCAAGCACGCCTGGACCGCGTTCATCGGGAATCTCCGCCCGTATTACGGCGAGGCTCGCGCGCGCGGTCTGGATCCCTTCAGCCAGGAGACCGCCCGCAAGCTGGATCCCGATCAGATGGCCCGGCGGAACGTGTCGACCATGTTCCCCGACAGCGGGGTGCTGAAGGCCACCGGCCTGCTGGAGCAGCCCGGCTTCAGCCATAACAACGTCAACCTGGGCTGCGCCCAGTGCCACGGCACCTTCGTGGTAGTGCAGCCCGACGGCGGGCTGTCCGGTTGGCCGAACACGGGGATCGGCCGGGTCAACCCGGACGGCAGCCTGGGTTCCTGCTCCTCCTGTCATACCCGGCACAAGTTCAGCGTCGAGGAGGCGCGCAAGCCGGAGACCTGCGGGCAGTGCCACCTGGGCCCCGACCATCCGCAGATCGAGATCTACGAGGAATCCAAGCACGGCAACATCTACGCCTCCAGCGGCGAATCCTGGAACTGGGACGCCCCTTCCGGAAAGTGGGGACCGGAGCAGGTGGAGGCGCCCACCTGCGCCGCCTGCCACCTGAGCGGCTTCGGGGGCGCGCTGCCGGCGACCCACGACGTGGGCGAGCGCCTGTATTGGGAGCTGCAGCCGCCGAAATCGGTGCCGCAGTGGAAGAACGCCGAGCAGGTCAAGGACCTGGTGCTGGAACGCGTGCCGGACGCCGCCCAGGCGGCCGAAGGGCGCAAGCGGATGAAGAGCGTCTGCCTGCAATGCCACAGCCCGCGGTGGGTCGACGGCTACTTCGCCGAGTTCGACCAGGTCGTCGGGGACTACAACCTGGCCTGGGACTACGTGGATCGGCTCCTGCAAGAGGCCTACGCCCAGGGACTGGCCGCCAAGGACAATCCGCTGGACGAGCCCCCGGAGATCTACCACTACCTGATCTGGCACCACTCCGGGCGCCGCTGGCGCATGGGCGCGGCCATGATGGGGCCGGATTGGACCCACTGGAACGGGGCGGTGGACACCCTGATGATCAACCTGGGCCTGATGCGCGGCGAGCTGGAGTCGCGCCGGCAGCTGCAGGAGCTGCGGAAGGCCAGGCGGTAGGAGGGCAGCCGGCGCGCTGCGCGCTTAGAGGATCGCCACCGCCGTCGCGCCCGCCTGGCGCACGCGCAAGGGATGGCAGGAGTCAGGACCGAACAGCTCCCGCATCCTGGACAGGTAGGCCGGCAGCAGGCCCTCCGGAACGAAGGCCTGGATGGTGCCCGCGAAACCGCCGCCGTGCACGCGGCAGGCCCCTTGCCCGCCGAGCAGCTCCCGGCTTGCGGCCAGAGCCAGGGGGATACCCTGATCCCGGGTCGCCTCCGGCGGGTAGCAGTTCTGCAGCAGCATCCAGGAGCTGGCCCCGGACTCCCCCACCAGGCGCAGGAACTCCGCCACCTCGCCCCGGCGGAGCGCCGCGGCCTGGGCGGCCGCTCTCCGGTCGTCGTCGAAGAAATGCAGGGAGCGCAGGATGGCCCGGTCGCCCACCTCGGCGCGCAGCCTGGCGGCCTCCGCCAGCAGGCGCTCCCGCGAGGCCCCGCGCAGGGTCTGGGCTCCCAGGGCGCGCGCGGTTTCCTTCATCTCCCTCTCGATCGCCGCGTAATCCCCGGTCAGCCCGGCGTGGTGCCCGCCGGTGTCCACGATCACCAGGCTCATCCCGGTGGCGGCGAAATCCAGCTCCACCTTCTCCACCCGCGGGTTGGCGATATCGGCGAAATCGATGGCCACGAACCCGCCCACCGCGCAGGTGGTCTGGTCCATCAGGCCGCAGGGCTTGCCGTAGTACTGGTTCTCGGCGTAGCGGCAGGCTTTGGCCAGCTCCACGGCGGGAATACCGCCTCCATTGTAGAGCTGGTTGAAGATCGTGCCGATGGCCACCTCGTAGGCGGCCGAGGAGCTCAGGCCCGAGCCCTTCAGCACCCGGCTGGACAGGCAGGCCTGAAAACCGCCGATGCGCCAGCCCAGCTCCGACAGCCGGGAAGCCAACCCGCGCACCAGGGCCGCCGGCTGGAAGCGCTCGCTCTCGCGGGCTTCCAGGCGGTCCAGCTCCACGACCTGCGGCTCGTAGCCTTCCGAGTCGATCCGCGCGACGGGCTCCGCCCCCGGGCAGGCGCAGGCGATGATGTCCAGGTCCACCGCGGCGGCCAGCACCCTGCCGGAGTTGTGGTCCGTGTGGTTGCCGCCGATCTCGGTGCGGCCCGGGACGCTGAACAGCGCCGCCCGCCGGTCCCCGGGAAACTCCGAAGCGTGGCGCTCCAGCAGCCCCAGGAAGCGCTGCCGGGCGGCCGGGGTTTCCCCCGGGCCGTACAGGCGTTCCAGCTCCGCGCGCCCGCCACCGGAGGCCAGCGCCTCGCGCAGCTGGGCGACGGGCCGCAGCACCCCCGGTTCCGTATCCTTGCCCCTCATGTCCGTGGGATTATCGCACGCGCCGTCGTCGGAGAAAAGTCCCCGCGGGCGCGGCAGACAAGGTCGCGGCAAGGCGCTTATATTGGAGCCGCATGCCAGGTCCGCGTTCACCATTGCGGTCGGCCGGCCGGCGCCTGCGGGCCTACCTGGAGCTGACCAAGCCGCGCATCACCGCGCTCCTGCTGCTGGTGGCGGCCGCCTCCTTCCTGCTGGCCCGGCCCGGCACCCCGGACTGGGGGGGACTGCTGGCGCTGGCCGGCTGCCTGTGGTTGCTGGCCGCGGGGCTGTTCGCGCTCAACCACTTCCAGGAACGCGAGCTGGACGCCCGTATGCTGCGCACCCGCGGCCGGCCCCTGCCTGCGGGGCGCCTGCGGCCTGCCGAAGCGCTGGGCTTCGGGGTGGGCCTGTCCCTGCTGGCCCTGGCCTGCACCACCCTGCGCTTCGGCTGGGTCGCGGGGGCAGTGGCCCTGTTCACCCTGGTCAGCTACGTGTTCGTCTACACTCCGTTGAAGCCGCGCACCCCCTACCACGCCTTCCTGGGGGCCGCGAGCGGCGCCACCCCTCCGCTGCTGGGCTGGGCGGCGGCCACCGGCAGTCTTTCCCCGGCCGCCGTGCTGCTGGGCGCCGTGCTGTTCTTGTGGCAATTCCCTCACTTCCTGGCCATCGGGACCCTGTATGCAGCGGACTACCGGGCGGCCGGCGCGCGGGTCCTGCCGGCGGAGCGACCGGCCCTGTCCCGGAGGTTGCTGGTCGGCAGCCAGGTGCTGCTGGTGCTGGCCAGCTTCGCTACGGTGCCCGCAGGCCTTTCCCGCCCCGAATACCTGGGCGGCGCGGGCCTGCTGGGGGCGCTGTACCTGGTTGTCGGCGGGCTGGCCGTGCTGCGCGGCCGCCCTCGGGACTTCCGCCGGCTGATCCTGGCCTCCGTGCTCTACCTGGCGGCCCTGTTCCTGTTGCTGCTGGCGCTGCGCGCTTGACCCTGCGCGTGCGGCGGCGCATGATCGGGCCCATGGAAGCCGAAGTACGCTACTGGCTGCTCCGACCGGCCCAGATCGTGGAGCGCCGCCGGGCCTGCCCCGTGGCCTACGTGCCTCTGGGCACCCTGGAATGGCACGGACCGCACAACCCCGTGGGCGCGGACACCCTGCAGGCCGAGGGCCTGGCCGTGCTCTGCGCCCGGCGCGGCGGCGGCCTGGTCCTGCCCCCGCTGCACTACGGGGAGACCCGCAGCGAGTCCCTGGTGGACGTCACCGGGGCCGAGCACGAGGAGGTGGCCCGGGCCATGGGCCTGCCGCCCGAGAACTTCCTGCCGGACAAGCAGCCCTTCTCGGCCACCGAGCAGGTCTTGAACTACCAGCGACTGCTGCTGCACATCCTGGCCGAGGCCGAAAGCCTGGGCTTCCGGCTGGGCGTGCTGGTGGCCGGGCATTACCCGCTCATCGACCACGCCCGGGCCGCCGTGCAGCTGTTCAACAAGCGCCGCTACAGCAAGTACCACGGCATGCTGGCCTGGGCCTGCCTGGACTACCTTTTCCTGGAGGACCGCTACCCGTACGCCGGCGACCACGCGGCGGGCTGGGAGACCTCGCACCTGCTGGCCCTGCATCCCGAGACCGTGGACCTGGGGCTGCTGCCCCCCAAGGGCGGGGCGGTCCTGGGCGTGGAGGGCAGGCTGCCGCCCCAGGAAGCCACCGCGGAGCTGGGGCGGCGCACCCTGGAGCAGTCCGCGGAGCTGATCCTCAAGGAAGTCCGGCACCGCCTGGACAACCCCGCGCTGTACAAGCAGCACGGCTGGTGCCTGCGCGAAGGGCTCTGGCGCAACCGCGACTAAGAGGGCCGGCGCTTGAGCAGGCGACCGGGAAGGACCTGGTTCAGCTTCCCGTTCTCGATGACAGGCTCTCCGTTGATCAGCAGTTGCTCGACACCGGTTGCGCGCCTTGGTTCCTGCGCAAACAGGGCCGGGTGGTCGGAGTAGTCTTCCAGGTCGAACACGACCACGTCGGCGAAGCACCCCTGGCGCAAATAGCCCCGATCGGTGATGCCCAGCCTTTCGGCCACCCGGGCGGTGAACCGCTCGACAACCGTTTGCAGGCCAAGGGTCTTCCGCTCCTTGACGTATCGTTTGACGATGTGGGGAAAAGAGCCCCAGGCTTCCAGCCAGGACCTGCCGCTGCGGTCGTAGACCTCATCCACCGAGTTGATGCACAGGGGGTGTTCGATCATGGCGTCGAAGCTGGGCTGCGCGGGGCTGGCGTACAGCTCCCCGCCGATGCCGTCGATGAAGATCTTGAAGTCCGCCCGTTCCGCCAGGACCACGCGGCGCAGCGCTTCCCAGGCATCGACCTTCCACTCCTCGCCGAGGGCTACCAGGCTCTTGCCGACGAAAGAGGGGTCCCGGGAACCCAGCACGTAGATGTTCTGGATGCCGCAGCACTCCACGAAATTGTCCGTCCAGCCGTTCCCTTCCCAGGAAGGCCACCGCGGAACGTAGGTCTGCAGGCGCCGCACGAGCTCGCTCCAGAAGGAGTCGCCGCGGATGTCCTCCAGGAAACGCTCCAGGCCCCTGCTGTAGGAATCCGGCGGAAACAGGGCGATGGCCAGGGTGTCGCTGCCGCAATAGCCGAGGGAGTCATAGGCGACGTCGACGCCTTCCCGGCGCGCCTTCTCCATCAGTTCGATGGCCATCTGGATCTTGTGGCCGTTCTTCACGCCGAACGGGCCCAGGTGGGATACCTGCACGGGGATGTCCGCCTCCCGGCCGATGCGGATGGCTTCCTCCACCGCCTCCAGGAAGGTGGCGCTGTAGCCGCGCAGGTGCGAGGCATAGAAGGTGTTCGGGTGGCGCCTGGCGGCGCGGGCCAGGGCGACCAGCTCCTCCGTGTCGGCGAAGGTGCCCGGCATGTACATCAATCCCGACGACAGGCCGAAGCATCCGGCCTCGAGGGACTGCTCCAGCATCCGGATCAAGTCCCGGAGATGTTCCGGCTCCAGGCGCTCGCGAAAGCCGGCGGCATTGACCCGCAGGGTTCCATGGCCCACCAGTTGCGCGTAGTTGAAGGCCAGGCGCCCCTCCAGGAAGTCGAAGTACTGCCCGCAGTCCTGCCACTGAGGGTCGAAGTCCTTGTAGAGCATGAAGCCCTGGTAGTCGGCGAGCTCCCGCCGCCGCTCGGGGCGCAGGGGGAAGAAGCAGAAGCCGCATTGGCCGCCGACATTGGTGGTGATGCCCTGCCACAGCAGCCGCTCGTACAGCAGGGCGTGCTCCGGGATGGGCAGGTGGAAATCCGCGTGGGAGTGGATGTTCATGAAGCCGGGAGCGACCACCTTGCCGGCCGCATCAATCACCTTCCAGCCCTGACGGGCCGGAATGCGAGGAGCGACCTGGCGGATGCGCTCCCCTTCCACCAGGAGGTCGCCCCGCTGGCGGTCATGGTCCCTGCTGACCAGGGTCCCGCCCGAGATCAGCAGCGGGCAGCTCAAGGCTCATCTACACGTAGTCCTTCTTCACGCCCAGCAGGTCAGCCAGGTAGCCCAGCTCCTGAGTGAGGTCGCCGTAGCACATGATGGCGTGGTGGTCGAAGCCGGTTTTGAGGATCTTGCGGACGAAATCCTTGATCGGGATCTCCGGCTTGTACAAAAGGGTGACGTCCTCGCAGGGGATGCTCTGTTCGGCGTCGATGGCCTCGCCCTTGCCGATCAGCATCCTCCAGCCGTCGCGCTTGTCGTCGATCAGATGCCCGATGGTCACCGGGCCGGGCCTGGCGGTGAACTCCACGCTGAGCCCGCTCCCCTGGTGGCCCCAGTTCTCCGGGGTGGCCGTGATCTTCACCTGCTCGGGCCCCTTGGCGAGATCCGGGTCGCCGTAGCCGTGCATCATCATCTGCATGGCGTTTTCCTTCTCGCCGTACTCGCCCCACTCCCCGAACAGCGGGGCCTGGCCGGTCAGCTTGTTCATGATGCACATCATGACCAGGCCGTTGACGTCCCCCTCGGTGTTGGCCATGTACTGCTTCTCCTTGGCCAGGACCACGCTGGCCAGGTAGCCGGTGCAGCCCGTCTTCACCTCCACGTAGTGCTGCCCCAGGAAGCAGATCGCGTCCAGCCGGAAACGCCGGAGCAGGCGCTTGTAGGCGATGGTGAAGCGGACCTCGCGCAGGAATTCCTGCTCCTTGACGTCCTGGAAACGATAGCGCCGGACCCAGTCCAGCTGCCTGGCGTATTCTGCCACCTCCTTTTCCGTGACCTTTTCCCATAGCTCCAGGAGGTGGGAGATCTGGATGTCGATGACCTGGGGCCCCAGGGTGCCGGTGATGGAGGTGCGGTCGAACTCGTGGTCGAACATGCCGCGGAACACGTGCCCGATGATGCCGATGTTCAGCTCCCGCAGATGGTGGTAGGTTTTCACGGCATCGAAGTACTTCTTGATCTCCCGGTAGGGAGCCTCCTCGAAGTCCGCCCCCACCACCACTTCGAAGTTCTCGAAGATGCCCATCTTGCGGAAGGTGCCGGTGAGCTGCGTGGCCGCGATCATGGCGCTGTTGCGCAGGGTCTGCTCGTAGTTGCTGCGGAAATCGATGTCCCGATGGCTCTGGCGCAGGAACAGGACCAGCGGGACCTTCTCCACGTAGCGCAGGGCTTGCAGCGAGATGACGTCCACCGTGTAGGTGAAGGCCACGAAGAGCACCAGGTCGACGTCCTCCTTCCTGAAGAGCCTCCCCGCCCGGTCCGCCTCGTCCAGTGTGGAGACCAGCCCCGGCCAGACGATCTGGGCTTCCGGCCCCAGGTGCTTCGCTAATTGTGCCATGACCACGTCCAGGTCGCTGCGCACGAAAGCCTCGAGCGTCTGGGGGTACATCCGCCAGTACTCGAAATAGCCGCAGGTGTACACCCCGACCTTGACCTTCTGCTTCTTCTCGTAGTCGTTGAGCAGGTCGCCGAAGGTGTCGTCCTTGGAGACCTCGAAAGATTCAACTGCCATTGTCCGCTCCTACCGGTAGCTGTCCCCGACGTCCAGCAGGCGGGCGGGGTTGTCGGCCATGATGGTTTGAACGGCCTGCCTGCTGATGCCGCGCCTGACCATCATGGGCACGATGTTGTTGAGAAGGTGGGCGTACCCCCACCCGCCGTACGCCACCAGGTCCATCTTGAAGCAGAAATCATGGGATATCAGCAGCCGCTTCTCGTAGCCGCCCGCAACCAACTCGGCCAGGGCCTGCACGCGATCCCAGTCGCTGTCCATGATGAAGTCGGCGGAATCGAGGTAGAACTCCTTGCCGATGTGGTCGAACTCGGCGTAGGCGCCGCGGTCCATGATCGCCTTCATGTAGCCCAGGTGGATCTTGGCGTCGGTGTGGGAAATGATGACCTTGTCCGGGGGGACGCCGTGCTTCTCCAGCAGGTCCAGGGCCTGCAGGCCGTTGGGCTGGTCGGTGAAACCGGGTATCGTGGGCACGGCCTGCACGTGGACGGATATCGGCAGCCCGCTTTCGCGGTGGGCCTGGGCCGCCACGCGCAGCGACTTCCGCTCCCAGTCCTCGATGTCCGGCCTGACCCCGATTTCGCCGATGAGGCCCGGCCGGATGCCCGTATCCCCCACGCCGAGACGAATCTCCTTCAGTACCGTTTCCGCGAGCTTTGCTTCGCTTTCATTGAGTGTCGCCGCGGGCAGGGAACCGTGCAGGTAGAACCCGCAGCCCATGACCACATTGAGGCCCGTCAGGTTGGCCAGGTTGCGCATCGCCTCCGGTGAGCGGCCGGTGCCGACGCTGGACTGGTCGACGATGGTCCGGCCCCCGGCCTTCTTGAACTCCAGCGCTTCGGCAGCCATCAACTCCGGGTCCGAGAAGACCAGGTTGTCCTTCAGCAGCATGGGGTCGCGATGCAGGATGCCCAGGCGGCGCATGCTGACCGGCTCCTCCTGCAAGGCCGCCTGCACGGCCCCATCCGGGGGCAGACAGGCCCAGCGCAAGTCGATGAACAGGTGCTCGTGGGTCAGGGTTACCCCCAGCGCTTCCTTTGGCACCGGGCCGCTCACGGTCATTACAGCCATGGTATCTCCTATTTGACCGCCCCGGCGGTCAGGCCCTTGATCAGCTGCTTTTGGCCCACCAGGTAGGCAATGAGGACCGGCAGCATGGCGATGAACAACCCGGCGCTGAGCAGGGGCACGCTGAGGTCGTTCTGGCCCCGGAAGAGCATGATGTGCACCATCAGCGTGGTCCTGCGAGAGCTGGGCAGGATGAGCAGCGGCAGGAGCAGGTCGTTGAAGAAGTGCAGCGTGTCGATCACGGCGACCGTGGACAAAGCCGGCATGGCCAGCGGCACCATCAGGCGGGCGACGATCTGCCCGTGCGTGGCGCCGTCCACGCGCGCCGCGTCCAGCAGCTCGTCGGGGATGCCCTTGAAGTAAGCCGCCAGCAGATAGACGGAAAGGGGCAGGCCGAAGGTGGCGTAGGCGATCATGAGGCCCCAGTACTGGCCCACGAAACGCAGGTCGATCAGCGTCTGGTAGAGGGGGAACAGGATGGTCTGCACGGGCAGCACCAGCGTGCCGATCACGAAAACGAAGATGAAGTTGCGGAAGGGCAGGCGCATCTTGGTGACCGCGTAGGCCAGCACCAGGGCCAGGACCACGCAGAGCACCATCCCGCCGGCCGTGGTGACTACGGAGTTGAACAGGGCCTTCCAGAGGTTGAAGCGGTCAAAGACTTCCGCGTAGTTGACCAGGCTGAAGCTTTGCGGCAGGCCGAACATGTTCGACACGTACTCGCGCCTGCTTTTCAGCGAGGAGACGATCACGAAATATACGGGGTACAGCGCCACGAACCCGAAGGCGACCAGCAGGACGGTGATCCAGGCCGCGTTCATCCGTCGGCGCAGAAGGTCCCGGGTCATCTCTTCGCTCCGGACAGGTACATATAGCGGACCTGGAACCCCGAGATCACAGCCACGAACAGGAAGAGCACCAGGCCGATGGCCGTCCCGTAGCCCGGCTCCATGAAGGTGAAGGCCACGGTGTAGACGAGGTAATCGGGCAGCATCGAGGTGAACCCCGGACCGCCCCGGGTCATGGAGTGCAGGTACGGGAACATCCAGACCAGCATGCCCGCGGTGCAGATGATGGCCCAGTAGCCCATGACCGGCCGCAGCATGGGGATGACGATGCGCGCCAGGCGCGTCCAGAAACCGGCCCCGTCGATGGCCGCGGCGTCGAAGATCTCCTCCTCGATGGTGGCCATCCCGGCCAGGTAGGTGACGATGCCGAAGCCGAAGATGCTCCACAACACCACCGCGTCGATCGTCCACAGCACAAGGTTCTTGTCACCGAGCCAGGTGGGGGAGAGCGCGCCGGCAGTGATGGCCCGCAGCAGCGCGTTCAGCGGCCCCCGCGGGTGCAGGATCTGGCGCCAGATCAGGCCGACGATCACCGGCGAGATCGTGTACGGGAGGAAGAACACCACGCGGAAGGCCTGCCATCCCGGCGTGCGCTGGTACACCAGGAAGGCCACCACCATGGGCAGCAGGACCCACACCGGCAGGGTCAGCGCGATCTTCAGGGCGTTCAGGAAGGTCTGATGGACCATGGGGTCGCCCAACATCCGGGCGAAGTTGGCCAGACCCACGAAGTGCGACTCCGTCCCCGTCCAGGCCCGCAGGCTGTTGAAGATCCCGAAGACCAGCGGCCAGTACTTGAAGGCCAGGATCAGGAGGATGCTCGGAACGATGAACAGGGCCCCCCACAGGTAATCGCTGCGGCGTTGGGAGACTCCCAGGGTTCCCGCACGCCCCGCCCGGCCCGGCGCTGCGCGAATGCTCTTTTTTGGCAGAATCACACCTCCGGGAATACAAGTGCACCCTGCCGATTCCGGCAGGGTGCACCTTCGTTCGAGCTATTTCAGCTTCTTGTCCATCGACTGCTCGAGCGCATCCTGCAGCATCTTGGTCCACTCCTCGATGCTGAGGTCGCCCGTGCCGTACTGCGCCCAGCCGCGGTCCAGGGCATCGACCTCGCGGGAGCTCATCAGCAGCACCACCTGGACCAGGTTGTTCTGGATGAGCTGCTGGATCTTGGCGAAGTTCGGGGAATCGCCGGCAATGCTCCTGTCGAACTTCTTGTTGATCGGCTGACCGCCGGCGTACTTGAGGAACAGGTTCCCGCCCTCGGCGCTGGCCAGGAACTTGACGTATTCCCAGGCCATCTTCGGGTTCTTGGACCATTTCGTGATGCCGTGCTGGAACCCCTGGAAGCCGCTGAACTTCTTCATCATCGGGTTGGCTGGGTTGACGGCCGGCCACAGCATGACCCCGACCTTGTCCTGGCCCAGGGCCTCCTCGTACTGCTTCCAGTTGGCCACGTCGGAGATGATGCTGCCGATGAAGGCGGCCCCGCCGCTGGAGAACACGTCGAGGGCGTCAGGGATGCCCTGGATGGTCGCCCAACCCTCCTGGAACCATTCCTTGTCGGCCATCGAGGTGAGCAGTTTCAGGCCGTTCTGCATCTTGGGATCCGTCCAGGGGATCTTGCCGCGGCCGAACTCCAGGATGTCCTGATCGCCTTTCCAGTAGTTCTTCTGGACTTCCGGCCAGTCCCAGACCAGGGGAGCCACCCCAGTGCCCGCCATGGCGATGGGAGCCTTGCCGATCCTCTTGACCGCCTCGCAGGCCTTGCCGAATTCGTCCCAGCTCTGCGGCGGTTTGTCCGCATCCAGTCCGGCCTCCTGGAAGATCTCCTTGTTATAGTACATGACGTTGCCGTTGTAGCTCATGGGCAGCGAGAGCAGCGGACCCTTGGGATCCATGTAGCGGTACATCATGTTGTAGGCCAGCAGGTCCTGGAATACCTTGGGCTCGCTCTTGAGCTTGTCGTTGAGGGGGACGTACGCGTCCGCCGTATCGTAGAAATAGAAAAGCTCGTTCATCATCACGTCGGGACCGCTCTTGGTGGCGATGACCGCCCCGTACTTCTGCTGGTAGGTGTCGTACGGAGTCGGCTCGTAGTCGATGCTCACGTTCGGGTGCTTCTTCATGAACTCCTGGTTGATCACCACGAAGGCCTTCTCCACCTGCGCGTAGTTCATCACCTTCAGGGTGATCTTCTGCGCGAACCCTGCCAGGGCAGGCAGCATGAGCAACACCAGGAGCACGCCCAGCACCAGGAAACCCTTCTTCTTCATCATCGATGCCTCCTTACTTGGTTAACTTTCAAATCGTGCCGCTCCAGACTCTTCTTTCCCCCCCACCTCCCTTCCGGCCAGCCAAGGCTAGCTGTTCAGGTACTCCTGCCGCAGCGAACTGATCAGCGGCGACAGGGTGAGCAGGCCGCCCTCCGTGACCACGAACCCTTCCTCGATGCGGTTGGAACCCGCCACCGGATGGCCGAACAGGCTCACGTCGAAGTTGAAACCGATGCCGGCCGCAAAGGGGGCCTGCGTCTTCTCGTCCGGGTACGGGGACTCCGCCTCGGCCAGGCCGTTGCCGTGGATCGGCGGGTACAGGTCGTAGGGCTCCAGTCCGTTGTCGCGGAAGTATTCCCGGATCTTGCGCACCACCTCCCCCTGCACCACTCCCGCCCGGATGCTTCTGACCCCCAGGTCCTCCGCCTTCACCAGATGATGGATGAACTCGGCCTGCCTGCCGTTCGGCTTGCGGTTGGCCACGAAGGGCCATTCGTCCGAGGCGATGTAGCCTTCATATTGCGCTGCCAGAGCGTACATGATCATGTCGCCCTTTTCGATCACCTTCTGGGACGGACGGCCGACCACGGTGTTGGTCCGCTCGCCCGAGCAGAATATCGAAAAGGCGACGTGCTCCGCGCCGGCCTCCCGGGCCGCCTTCTCCCCGATCGCGGCCGCCTGGTTTTCCGTGAGGCCGACGATGTCCGCCTCCAGCACGGCCTTGTAGCCGGCGTCGCAAATCCGCCAGGCCTCTTTGAGCATCTGGATCTCGTTCGGCGACTTGAGCAGGCGCAGCGCGTAGAGGACCGCGTCCCCATTCTCCACGCTCGCCTCCGTGATCATGGACTTCAGCCGGTCGTACAGGACCACCGACATCGCGTCCAGGCCGCATATCTTGACCTTGATCTTCTTCTTGCCGCGCCGCAGCTCGGAAACCACCTCGCGCACGGTGGTAAACTTTGTGTTCGTGAAATCCACTTCCTCCGGCACATAAGACATGCCCACTTCACGGACCAGGCGAATGTCGGGCCACGGGGACATCTCCCGGGCCAGGTGCTCGCACTCGGGAGAGGCCAGCAGGACGGGGTCCTGCTCGAGGCCTACGAAGAGCATTCCCCGCTCGAAAATCGGCCAATAGTTGGCGACGTAGCGCAGGTTTTCCCTCCTGTACTCGTCCCCATAGATCACGAAGATGTCCGTGCCCTCGCGGCTCATCACCTCACGGAGTCTCTGGATACGGGTCCGGTACTCCTGTTGCGGAAGCTTGGGCATGCTGCTCACCCCTCCTGTCTTCAATATTCGTACACCTTTTCCATGATCGCGTTGGCCTCGGCCACCGAACCCACGCCGGAATCGATCCAGTACATGACGTTTCGCGGCAGTGTCTTCTGTGCCAACGCGGCGAGAAACGGCTCCCTGCGGCAGTTGAGCTGAAGGGGGATTTCGCCTGTCACGGCTTGAATCGCCGCCAGCCGCTCGAAGCAGGGCACCTGCTTGGGGTCGTCGAGAATGCCGATGCCGACAAGGCCTTTGACGGTCACTGCCTCTTCGAGCAGGTGCAGGTGGCTGTTGTGCATGTGCAGCCAGCCAGCCCCGAAGTGGTCGACCATTTTCTGGAGGTGCGCTTTGCCCAGCCGGCGAAAATCCTGCGGACTGCACTGGCCCCAGGCGTCGATGGACAGCCACACGCAGTCGCCCGGCAGCCACTCCTCGTGCAGGTCGAAATACCCGCCGTCGAACTTCCGGATGTACTTGCGCTGCAGCTCGATCAGCCGGACGTTGACTTCATAGGCGAAGTCGAAGAGCTCCAACAGCTCCCGGGGGTGATCGTATACCTCCAGGAAAATGCCCGAGCCGAACACGCTTTCGGCGAAATTGAGGCCGTCGTTTGTTTCGACGAGCGACGTCGCGCACAGGCCTTCGGCCGCCTGCGCGAAGTGACGAGTCGACTCCTCCAGAAGCTTGACCCACGGGTTGTCCGCATCGAAGCGGAGGGTTTTCACATCCTGGAGGCTGGTCAGGAAGGGCTTCCCGTAGGCCCCTCCCTCCCCGAAGACCACCTCCGCCCCGACGTAGGCTCCGAAGCCGTAGTCGCCGATGTTGGGCCGCGCCGTGGGCATGGCGTCATCCCGCAGGAACTCGCGCCGCTGGAAGTCGCGCAGAAACACCTCGAACATCTTGTGGTAATCCGGGCAGACCCCGGGAGCCAGCGCCCGCTCCCACATCCTCATGGTCCCGCCCTCGTCAAGGTCGATTTTGGCCAGGATCTCGTCCGTCGCTTCCCTGTTCCAGAACCTGCGGTTGCGATCGATCACCTGCTCCAGGTTCTTCTTGTAGCGCACGGCAGGGTTATCCGGCGTGACCCATCATCCCGATGTAGGCCAGGTTGTCCTGGGTCACGTCCATCCTGCCGTACTGGACGATCACCTCGACGTCGCTGCGGAATCTCAAGGCGTACTGCTCGAGGCGCCTGATTTCCACCCCGCCGATCTCCCCCGGATGGTCCATCCGGAAGCACTTGATCCGGCGGGCGGGCACGGCGAGCTTGACGCCCTCGAGCGGCTCGCGGTCCTCGAAGTACACATCCATGAGCACTTGGGCGGGGCGGTCCTGACAGTTGAGGATCATGATCGCTTCATGCCCCTGGAATCCGGCGTTGTCCGTCCTGGCCTTCAGGGGCAGGTAACCGTCAGCGACAAACCAGAGCTTCGAGCCTCCAGCCGGGGATCCCATGCCTTCCTCCAGGTTCGACGTCGAACTATCGAGGATCAAAAAAACCGCCTTTCGCGGTTTGACGTCCAACTGCAATGCAGGCTATCATGGCCCCGGGGGGCTGTCAAGTCAAATATGCACAGGAAAGCCACCATCCGGGATATCGCCCGGGAAGCAGGGGTGTCGGATACGGCCGTATCCCTGTCGTTCCAGCACAACTCGCGGGTGAGCGCCGCCACGCGGGAAAGGATCCTGGCGATCGCCCGCCGCCTGAATTACTTCCCGAACCGCTCGGCACGCAACCTTCGCCGCGGCGGCTCCCGCACCATAGGCTTCGTCGTGATCGAAATCACCAACCCCTTCTACTCGCGAATGATCCGCAGCGCCGAGAGGATCGCCCATGGCCTGGGCTACGAAATCCTGTTTGCGGAAAGCTACTGGGACCCGCAGAAGGAAATCCGCATCGTGTCGAACATGATCGAAAACCGGGTGGCCGGGATCCTCATGTGCTTCTGCGAGAACACCGCCGAGAGCCTCAGCCTCATCCAGCAGAGCCACCTGCCTTTGATCGCGGTGGACACCTGCCCGCCGCGTTACAAGGGCTCCTACGTGACCAACGCCCTGGCCAGTGCGGGCGGCATGGCGGCTGAGCACCTCCTGGGGGCCGGCTGCCGGCAGCCGGTCTTCTTCAGCGCCAACGCCGCCATGAGCGGGTTCAGCTCCTTTCAGCTGCTCTTGAAGGGCTTCCGCAGAGGGTTGCGGGCCGGGGGCATCGAACTCCCCGATTCGGCGGTCATCTGCGCCGATTGGACGATCGAAGGGGGCAGCGCGGGGTTCGAGCAGCTGCTGGCCAGCGGGACGCCTTTCGACGGCATCTTTTGCGTGAATGACCTGTGCGCCTTGGGGGTGATCGATGCCGCCGAGCGGACCGGCCTGCGGGCCGGAAAGGACTTCGCGATCATGGGCATCGACAACCTGGAAATCGGCAGCATTTCCCGGGTTTCGCTCACTTCCATCGACCAGCCCTACGACCGCATCATCGAGCTGGCCACCCGGTCGCTGATAGAGAGCATCGGGAGCAGCCAACCCTGCACCATCCGGAAGAGACTCAAACCCACCCTCATCGTTCGTGAAAGCACCAGGCTATAGGTAATAACTCAGGTACTTCTCTTCCAGGGTGTAGATCTCCGGCCCGTAGTAATGGTAGGCCGGATACAGATAGGCCTTCATCGCGGGAAACAGCGCTTCGACCAGCGCCTTGTCCTCCGGCTTCACGACAATGTCGGGCCAGGAGTCATACAGCTCCCCCAGGCAACGGTCTCCGAACAGCAGCCGCACCCAGGCATCCGGCGGGATGTTGAGCGTTCCCGGCTCTCCACCCATGGAAGTGTCCACGAAACCCGCCGGCCGCACCTCCTCGACCTTCCCTTCCCGGATCCGGATCGAACAGGCTTCGCGGAACAAGTTCAGCACGAAGTCCGTCGTGATCCCCCGGAACTCGGATTCGGCCAGTCGCCGTTCCAGCACCGGGGCGATCTTGGTCAGGAAACGGGGGAGGGAAGGAAGGCGAAACTCCCACTGCGTGCAGCGGGTCAGCACGCTGCCCAGGTCGGCGGCAAGCCGGGACAAGGCGGTGCCGGGGGGCCAGTTGATGAGGATTTGGTCGCTGTCTTGCTTCAGATTCCGCAGCAGGGCCAACGCGGTCGGCTGGTCGGGCAGGCTGCTTTCGAAGATGTGGGCTGTACGCTTGTTCCTCACCAGCATCAGGTAGCCCACGGGCTTTCCGGCCTGCTCCACCAGGCAGAGCGGAAACTTCGCCGATTCGATCAGGTAGCGCCAGTGCGCAGCGCTGCGGTCCAGGTACACGTCCAGGCCGGCCACGGAGCGCGGGAAGAAGTCCTGCAATCTCGGGACGTCCAGAAGGGTCGCGGCGCGCAGCGTGACCCGGGCGACGGCCGGCATCCCGACTGCGGTGGGGTCCGGCACCCGCCAGGCCGGCAGCGACTGGGTGGCCAGGCCCTCCACGCAGTAGGAGTAGCCGAATTGCCGGTAGTAGTAGGGGATGCCCCACAGGATCACCAGGTCGTAGCCCCGCTCCTCCACCAGGCGGTGCAGCCGCTGGATCTGCTGCCGCACCAGACCCTGCTGGCGGTACCGCGGGTGGGTGAAGATCATTTCCAGCTGCACGACGTTCAGCTCGATGCCCGCAAACCGCAGTCGCCAGGGGAAAAAACAGCTGGTGGACACCACCTCCCCCGTGACCGTGTTCTCCACGATCTGGAATTCGTCCAGCGTGCGCAGAGGGTGGAAGCGCAGCAGGTTGTTGGCCGTCATCCCTTCCACGATGTTCAGGTTGCGCGTCAGCACCGAGACGAAACGCTCGATATCCTTCTCGTCGCGCACGGAGCGCAAGCGCAAGTCGGGGGCGATCTTCACTTCGGCCGGCAGCATGGCCTACCTCTCCATCTTCCGGATCGCCTCCCGGATCAGCCCTGCCATGTGCTCGGCGGCCGGGATCGAGAGGAAGATCAGGTTCACGGTCACCAGGCGCTGCATCAGGTCCTCGGTCACCGGGGTCAGGCCCCAGGTGTAGCGGTAGTTGCTCTTGGCCGTGTAATAGGGGCAGCGCACCGGGCAGTCCGGCTGGGTGCGGTAGGCGGTGGACTCCCGGAAGAAGGGGAACTCGTACGCCGGGTAGAAGTTGAAGCCGAAGCGCAGGCCGATGTCCAGCTCCTGCTCGAGCTGCTTGAAGCGCTCGTAGGACAGTCCGTGCTTGTCGCCTTCCCAGGTGCAGGCCCACCAGTAGCCGCTCATCCGCGCCTGCTTCGGCACGTGGCGCGGCTTGAGCCACTCGCACCCCTCGATGGCCTCGTTCAGGATGGCCAGGGTCTTGTTGTAGGTGCCGTCGATGATATCGTCCACCTTCTCCAGCTGGGCCAGCCCGACCGCGGCGGTCACCTCGTTCATGCGGTAGTTGAGGTAGACGAACTTCGGCGACTCGCCGGAGAACCACCAGGCGCCGCGCATCTTGTCGAACAGCTCTTCGTTGTTGGTCACGGTCATGCCGCCGTCGCCGGTGGAGAGCTGCTTGAACTCCTGGAAGCTGAACACGCCCAGGTCGCCGAAGGTGCCCACGTGCTTGCCCTTCCAGGTGGCGTTGATGCCGTGGGCGCAGTCCTCGATCAGGAACAGGCCCTTGTCCCGGCAGATCTCGGCGATCGTGTCGATTTCGGCGCACTGCCCCCACATGTGGGTGACGATCACCGCCCGGGTCAGGGGCGTGATGTTGGCCAGCAGCGAGTCCGGGTCCATGTTGTAGGTGTCCCGCTTCACGTCCGCGAAGCGCGGCACGGCGTTGAAGTAGATGGCCGCCAGGCCGCCGAAGTGCACGATCGGGTCGCACGATCACCTCGGTGGCCGGGCCCGGCGCCCGAGACGCTCACCGCCTCCACCAGGCCGGACATGGCGCTGTTCTTGGCCATGGCCTTCTTGGCCCCGATCTTTCTGGCGAAGGCCTCTTCGAAGCGGCGGGTCATGCTGGCCTCGCTGATGTAGTTGCTCAGCGTGTCGCCGCTGCATCACCTCGGCCAGGTAGGTCAGCTCCGGCTCGCCGAGCTTCCGCAGCTCCCGCGCCGCGAACTTGGTATCGATCAGGTGGTGGGCCCGCTGTCCTGTTTTTTCTTCTTTGTCCGGCATGGCTTTGTCTCCTCTAAAGGCGCTCGGGCCGCACGCTGCGGCCTTCCGCCGCGGACTGCAGGGCGGCGAAGCAGACCGCCGCCGTGTTGAAGCCGCTCACCGCGTCGTTGTCCGGCCGGCGGTCCAGGCGCACGTCGTCGATGAAGGCGTCCAGCGACGCCTTCCAGGTTTCCGAGATCCCGCCCTGCACGTTGTCCCAGACCCAGGCCTCCGGCAGCCGGATCGAGGTCTCGCTCGCGGCCGCTTTCGGCGAAGCGGGGGCTGCTGTCCAGCCAGATCCTCTCGTTGTCCAGGCTGCCCCGGGTGCCGAACAGGCGCAAGCTGAAGGTGAAAGGCAGGATGGGCCCCAGGAACAGCCCCACGCGGCCCAGCGCGCCGCCCGCGAAGCGCAGGTTCAGGATGGCGATGTCCTCGGTCTGGATCTGGGTGGTCCTGGGCATGCGGATGTCCTTGAAGCAGGACACCTCGGCCACCTCGCCGCAGAAATACCGCAGCAGGTCCACGTTGTGCCCGGTGCCCGCGTGGATGAGCGAGCCGGCGATGTCGGTCTTGCCCAGCCACTCCCAGATCTCCAGGTCGCCGGGCACGTAGTGGAAGTAGTCCGACTCGGCCAGCACCAGCTCGCCCATCTTTCCTTCGGCAATGCAGCTGCCTGGCGTGCGAGCACCAGCGGGTTGAAGCGCCGGTGGTAGCCCAGGCGGCACTTCACGCCCGCCTTGGCCACCGCCTGGGCCGCCTGGCGGCAGCTCTCCAGGGTGATGCCCATCGGCTTTTCCAGGTAGATGTGCTTGCCGGCCTGCGCGGCGGCCACGGCCTGGCCGGCGTGCAGCGCGTTGGGGGTGGCGATCACCACGGCGTCGACCTCCGGCTCCCGCAGCGCGTCCTCCAGCCTGGCGTACGCCCGGGCCCGGCTGCCCGCCCGCTCGGCAATAGCCTTGGCCTTGCCCGGGTCGGGGTCGCAGACCCCGGCCAACTCGGCGTGCGGGTTGTTCATCAAGTTCTCTCCGTGATGGGCGCCGATCCAGCCCGCCCCGGCCAGCACCACCCGGACCTTCTCCTTCTTGGCCATCTCTGCCTCCGCACCCGTTTAATTGGCCGCCGCCTGCGTGGACTGGCGGACGATCAGCCGCGTCTGGACTACTGCGGTCTCGAACTTCCCCGTCCGTCCCTTCAGCAGGATATCGATGATCTTCCTGGCGGACTCTTTCCTGGAAAAGCGCACGGTGGTCAGGGGAACGTGCAGCAGGCTGCTCACGTACAGGTCGTCGTAGCCGGTGATGGACAGCTCGCCCGGAATATCCAGCCCCATTTCGCGGGCGGCTTTGAGCAGCGCAATCGCCAGCCAGTCGTTGTAGCACACCAGCGCAGTCGGCCGCCGGGCCGCCTGCCGGATCGACTTCAGCACCGCCATGCAGCCCTCGCTGTCCAGCGGATCCACCTGAAAATGCCAGGCCCTGGGAGTCGGCAGCCGGTCACCGGACAGCAGTCGCAGCAGGCTGCTTGTGCTGCAGGTCCTCCTCGCTGCGGAAAGGGCTGGCGTAGGCGATGTTCCGTGTGCCCGAGCTGCCTCAGGTGAGAGCAGATCTGCTCCATTCCCGACGGCACGTCCGATACGATCATGTTGGCCTTGCCGGGAACGTCCCCGGTGTAGATGGTGGGCAGCGCCTCTGGACGGTTCCGGGAGTACAGCTTGTGATGCTTCACCATGTGCGTGAGCCCCATGTTCTCCAGCCGGCTGTCATCGGTGCCCTGGCGGATCAGCAGGGCGCCATGGTGCTTGTGCAGAAGCGATGTCCAGCTCGCGGATCAGCTCCAGGTGAAACGGATCCTGCAGGTCCGGCACCAGGTAGCCCACCAGCAGCTTGTCCGTTACCGGCCGGCGGACGATCGAGCCGATCGACGGGTTGCACTCGAGGAGGCCTTCCTTCTCGAGGGCCTTGATGGCCCGCTTCACGGACGGCCGGCTGACGGAAAGCCCGGAGGCCAGGACCCGCTCCCCGGGCAGGATCTCGCCGAGGCGGTACTGGCCGCTGCGGATCTGGCCCTTGATGTGGTCGACGACCAGCAGGTACCTGGGGACGCGAGGAGGTTTCCATGCCGCTTCAGTCTTCCTTCGCGTCCTTCCAGTCGAACGGCCGGACGACGGGCAGCTGGATCCCGGCCTGGGCGGCCAGAGCGGGCCATCGCCCGGGCGATCTGCCTCCTCGTCCACCGCGGGCTCTGGGCACGCCGTCGAACAGGAACCATTCTTCCGTGTGCGACACGGACCGCCCGGGCTTCAGGAGCGCCAGCGGCGACAGCGACTCCAGCTCGACGCCCCAGTCGGCCGTGAAGGTCTCCCAGCTGCAGCCGAAATCCGGGTAGCCGGCTGCCCGCCGGTGCTCGAACTTGATGAGGAAGCACAGGTCGTGGTTGAAGTAGGCCGCCCAGCCGTGCTCGTCGGGCACGCCCAGCTTGAAGCAATCCTTGGCCGCCGGGTCGCAGTCCACCACGATGTAGCGCTCGCCCCAGTGCACGCGCTGGTCGGTCATGGGGATGCCGGGCCAGAGGGCCACCAGGCGGTTGGGCAGCAGGCCGGTGTTGCGTTGGGTGACCGGGATCACCTCCCGTCCGCCCCTGGACCCCACCGTCAGCGACCAGACGGCCAGCTCCACCGGCCAGGCCCCGCAGTTGGTGAGCGTGTTGGTCACCCGCACCCGGTCCGGGGCCAGGCGCACCTCGATGCGACTTGCGGATGTGCGTCCAGGGCTCCTCGGCCTGGCGCAGGAGCAGTCCGTCCGGCAGGCGCTCCACCTTTTCCACCGGCCTGTTGTCGGGCGAGTAGCTCCGGGGGAAGGCCTCCGGGCTGTGCCAGACGCGGTGACCGCCGTAGATCCGCCAGGTGTCCCCGTCGAGGGCCTCGGTCGCGGTCGCCCCGTCCTCCAGGATGTTGGGACCCCCGGGCAGCGCGAAGCGGATCAGGCGCGGCCCCACATCGAGGGTGGCCGTCACCTCGAAGCGCCCGTTGCCCACCTCCAGCGCGCGGCCCAGCCCCTGGTAGTCCTTCAGCTCCTTGAAGCGGCAGCCTTCCATGGTTGCTACCTCCTTCTTCCTCGGGAAATGAGCTGGATGAAGATGACGAAGGCGACCAGCATCAGGCCCTTGATCGCCTCCTGGATGTAGGGGTTGGCGTTCAGCAGATTCAGCAGGTTCAGCAGGGCGGCCATGACGATCGCCCCCACCAGCGTCCCGTAAATGCTGCCCTCCCCGCCGTTGATGTTGGTGCCGCCGCAGACCACGGCGGCGATGGACTCCAGCAGCGCCGTCGTGCCGATGTCCGGGTTGGAGGCGCTCAGGCGGTAGGCCAGCACCATGGCGGCGATCGAGCTGAAGAAACCGCTGGCCACGTACACCGACAGCCTGACCGCGGCCGGTGCGGATCCCCGACAGGCGGGCCGCCAGCTCGCGGCCGCCCACGGCGTAGACGTTCTGCCCGTAGCGGGTGCGGCCCAGCACCAGGATCAGCACGACGGACAGGCCGAGCCAGGCGGCGGTCGGCACCAGGCGCTCGCCCAGCTTGGCCAGGCCGAAGGCGGAATTGATGAAGCGCTTTGTAAATGGTAGTATTCCAGCAGGCTGGCCCCGGTGAGCGAGGTTGGCCAGGGAAAAGAAGAACAGCATGGTGCCCATGGTGACGATGAAGGGAGGCACCTTGGTGCGGGCTACCAGGACGCCGTTGACCAGCCCCGCGGCCATGCCGGTCAGGACCGCCAGCAGGACCGTGAGCGCGGCCGGCCATTGGGCGTGGCCGGTCTTGGACAGCACGGTGAGCACGATCGCCATGATCCCGCCCACCGACAGGTCGATCCCCCCGGTCAGGATGACCAGCATCTGGCCGAGGGCCACGATGCCCACCACGGAGGCGCGCTCGCCGATGTTGATCAGGTTCCCCGAGTTGAGAAACAGTCCCCGCGTGCTCAGGGCGGCGAAGGCCACCAGGGCCGTGAGGGTGATGAAGACGTTGTAGCGCCGCAGGAACTCGCCGAGACTCACGCGCTGCCCGTTCATGGCTTGCCCGCTATCGCTTTCGCCGCTGCGGCCGGCTTCCTCCGGCGCCAGGAGCCCAGCAGGAGGGTGAGCACCAGGATGGCTCCCACGAACATGCCCTCCAGGTACCCGGACAGGCCGCTGAAGATCATGAGCTTGTTCAGGACCCGCAGCACCAGCATGCCGGCCAGGGCGTTCCAGAGGTCCCCCTCCCCCCCGGTCAGGCTGATCCCCCCCATCACGATCGCGGCGATGGCGTACAGCTCGTAGCCGTTGCAGGCCCGCGGGTAGCCCACGCTGGCGAAGGCGCCCACCAGGAATCCGGCGACCGCGAGCCAGCAGCGCGGAGGCCGTGTAGACGGCCACCTTCACCCAGGCCACCGGGATGCCCGAGATGTAGGCGGCGTACTCGTTGCCGCCCACGGCATACACCCAGCGGCCGCTGCGCCAGCGCCGCAGCACGTAGGCCAGCAGCAGGCTGGCCGCCAGCAGAAAGAGCACCGAGTAGGGCAGCGGGCCCAGCGAACCGGCGAAGATCGTTCGAAAGACGCGGATCTGGAAGGCGGTCGGCACCCCTTTCAGGAAGGAGTAGCCGATGCCCTGCACCACCCACATGGAGCCCAGGGTGGCGATCAGGGGCGGGATGCGCAGGCCCGCCACGCTCAACCCGGTCAGGAAGCCGACCAGGCCGCAGAGGGCCAGGGCGGCCAGCAGGCTGGCCATCAGGTTCAGGCCGTCCGGCACCGCGCCGTACAGGCCCTTCATCACCCAGGCGACGATGACCGAGGACATGCTGGCCATGTTGCCCACGGACAGGTCGATGCCCCCCGTGATCACCACCAGGGACTCGCCGAGCACCAGGAAGCCGAAGATCGCCGTGTCCAGCAGGATGGCCAGGATGTTGAACTCGCTGACGAAGGTGGGGTTGATGATGGTGCCGAGGAGGATGATCCCGGCCGCCACCGGCAGCATGTTGTAGGACTTCAGGAAGCGCTCGCAGCTCAAGTGAGCGCGGCATCGGCGGCCCCCCTTCCGGCCTTCACCAGGATGTCGTTCAGGATCAGGGTCTTGTCGGCCCGTGCGGCGCTCGTACTCGCCCACCATCCGCCCCTCGAACATGGTCAGGATGCGGTCGCTCAGCGCCAGCAGCTCGTCGATGTCGCTGGTGAACACCAGCAGGCTCTTGCCCTGCGCGGCCAGCTGCCGGAAGATGGCGTACAGCTCGGCCCGCGTCCCCACGTCGATGCCCTCGGTGGGCTCCACCAGCAGGAGCAGGTCCACGTCGGCCTCCAGCCACTTGGAAAGGAGCACCTTCTGCTGGTTGCCCCCGCTCAGGTACTCCACCAGCTGCCCGGCGCCGGAGGTCCGGATGCCCAGGCGCCGGATGTTGGCCTGGGCCACCCGCCGGATCCAGGCGGGGGCCACCAGGAACCGCCCGGCCTTGTTGATGGCCGACAGGATGATGTTCTCCGCCACGCTGCGGCAGGTCACCAGGCCCGCGTTCTTGCGGTCGGTGGGCACCATGCCCACCCCGCCGCGGATGGCCTGCAGCGGGTCGGCCGGGGCGAAGGGCCGGCCCAGCCGCAGCATCTGGCCCTCCTGGATGGGCGACAGGCCGTAGATGACGCGGGCGATCTCGTCCTTGGCCGACCCTTCCAGCCCGGCCACGCCCAGGATCTCGCCGCGGCCCAGGCTCAGGCTGACCTGCTTGAGCCGTTCATTGCCCACGCGGCGCAGCTCCAGCAGCGGCACCTCGCCGGAGCGGGAGGCGGCCGGCCTCGCGGCGCGCTGGTATAGCTTCTTCTGAGCCGGTCATGGCCGCGATCAGGCCGTCGTAGTCGATGTCCTGGACCCGCGTGGTGCGAGACGATCTGCCCGTTGCGCAGCACGGTGACCCGGCCGGCCGATGCGGAAGATCTCGTCCAGGTGATGCGAGATGTAGACGATCCCCTTGCCGTCCTCCCGCAGCTGTTCGCAGGACCCGGTACAGGGTCTGCCGCTCGGTGTTGTCCAGCGGGGCGGAGGCCTCGTCGATCAGCAGGATCCGGGAGTCCGCGGCCAGGGCCTTGCAGATCGCCACGATTCCCTGCTCGGACAGGCGCAGCTCGGACACCGGCCGATCCAGGTCCAGCTCGACCTCGAAGCGGCGGGTGAGCTGCCGGGCCTGCTCGCGCATGGCCGGGAAATCCAGCCGCTGCCTCCCCCTGGCCGGTTTACCGGCTGGCTCGCTGCCCAGGAAGATGTTCTCCACCGCGCTCAGGGTGGGCACCAGGTCCCGGTGCTGCTGAACCGCGAAGACGCCGCTCGCCCGGGCGATGCGGGCGCTGCCGATTCGTACGGCGCGTCCCTGGATGCTGACCTCGCCGGTGTAATGGGAGTAGATCCCGGTCAGGATCTTGACCAGGGTGCTCTTGCCGGCCCCGTTCTCGCCGCACAGGCAGTGGATTTCGCCGGCCGCGAGCTCGAAGTTCACGTCGAAAAGCACCTGCACGCCGAAGAAGCCGATGTTGATGTCCCTGGTCCGCAGGAGTTCCATGATTCCCTTGTTGAATGGCGGCCGCGGGCCGACCAGGCCCGGAACCGCGGCCGCAGCTGTACCCTACCCCTTCAGCCTACTTCCACTCGGTGTACGGCTCAATCTCCTTCAGGTAGTCGGCCGGCTGGTCCCAGTAGGGCTTGGGATAGAACTTGCTCTGCATCTCCTGTGGAATGGCGAAGATGTCGAAGCCGCCCGCGCTGGCCGGGGCGAAGGTGATCTTTTGCTTCTTGCCCTCGTCGATGACGAACTGCAGCTTGGCCTTGGACTCGCCCGTGCTGGCGAAGAAGCTCCTCTGCGGCAGCGGGATGATGGCGGGGATGTCCGCCCCGTTGAGGTACTGGATCGCGTACTCGAAGGTGATCATGCCGAAGTACGGCGGCTCCTCGCTCACCTGGGCGATGTCGCCCCTCAGGCAGGCCTCCAGCACCTCGATCGAGGCGTCCACGCTGAAGATCCAGCCCAGCAGCTCGTCGCGCCCGGCGGACTTGATGGCCTCCAGGGCGGCCATGGCCGCGTCCTCGCTGGCGCACAGGATCGCGTCCAGCGTGCCCTTGCGGTTCACGGTCAGGATGTCCTGCGCTGCCTTGAAGCTCTTCTGCCGGTCGTACTCGCCGGGGCGCACGGTCACCATCTTGATGTCCGGGTAGCCCCGCAGCACGCGCCGGATGCCCTGGGACAGGGTGATCGCCGGGCTGGAGCCCAGGATGCCGGGGATCTCGGCGACGTTGCCCTTGGCCGACCCGTACTTCTTGGTCAGGGCCTGGACCAGGGCGGCTCCGTTGGCGATGCCGCTGCGGTAGCCGTCGATCTGGATCGTGGCGATGTAGGAGCCCTTGCCCGGTGTCTCGTCCAGGCCGCGGTCCACGGTCATCAGGGGAATGCCCGCCTTGGCGCACATCTCCACCAGGACGTTCAGTGGCCCGGACTCGTTGGGCGACACGATGAGGATGTCCGGCTTCTGGGCGATCAGGCTGGTGCAGTCCTGCAGCTGCTTGGTGGTGTTGTTGCCGGCGTTGGCCACGATGAACTCGATGCCGAAGCGCTCCTTGTACTGCTTGGCGTAGTCCTCCATGTCCTCCCAGAAGGTTCGGCGCCACACGTTGCCCATGTCGCCGTTGGAGAAGGCGATCTTGTACTTCTTCTTGGGCACCGCGCCGATGCTCTTCAACCCCGGCAGGACCTCGGCGGGGAAGTCCGTGGGGGTGATCGATGCGCCGGGCATTGCGTCGGCACGAGCCGCCGTCGTGCGCACGCCGCCCGCGGCAGCCTTGCCCTTGTCGCCCTGCCCGCCCGCGAAGGCGAACGCAGCCAGGCACAATAAAGCCAGCGATAGAGTTAGAATCTTCTTCATACGCCTCTTTCCCTCCTGCCAAAATTTGGGATTCCGACCGCCTGACCGGATTTTACCGGTAAGCGACCGGTCATATGGTATTCGATGACCTTTTCGCCGTCAAGCTTCTTTTTGCACCCCATCGACGCAGACCATTGCTGATCGTGCGCAGGCTGCCCGGCCAATACGGCCATGGCACGTCCTCGGTGATGCCCACCAGGAAGCGGTCCCACGGAGCCGCCTCTTCCAGGATGCGCCGCAGCTCCTCCCAGATGCGCTCCTCGCCCTCCAGATGCACCGACGAGGGGAAATTGATCCACAGCACCTTGCCCGGCCAGGCCCGTCGCGCCTCGGCCACGGTCATGTCGCAAGTCGGCGCCGGCGTGAAGGCCTCGATCACGTCCAGGCCGGACTCTCCCACCGCCCGGGCCAGCCCGGCCATCCTGGCATCCAGGTGGCAGCCGGCCAGTTTTCCCTCCCTGTGCAGGACTGCCGCGAACTCGTCGTG
Source organism: uncultured Spirochaetota bacterium (assembly GCA_963745745.1). GTDB lineage: Bacteria > Spirochaetota > Spirochaetia > SZUA-6 > DRHE01 > MIBK01. Next base: position 64,878 of record CAVUYS010000022.1, read on the forward strand.
GCACGGCCGAAAGTAGCGGCGGAAGCGCTCCTCGCCGACCACCTCCTGGCTGATGTTGCCGTCGTACAGGACGAGCTCCGCCGGCGAAGCGGCGCAGATCTCGAACAGGCGCCGCTGCTTCTCCCGCAGCAGCTCGTAGAGCAGCTCGACCCTCTCCGGCCGATCGGCCAGGTCGAGGCAGAAGCGCTCCAGGCCCAGAAATTCGTGCAGCAGCAGGTTCAGGGGACTGTATTCGCTGTTACCCACCACGTAGCCGTCCTCGCCATAGTTGCGCACGGCCGTGGCGAAAGCGTCGTAGTCCGGATGGTAGGTGCGGGCCCGGAGGTATTGTTCCAGCAGGTCGTAGTCGGAGGGCTTCTTGACGTAGTAATCCAGCTGCCACCAGCTGGTGTCGTAGCCGCTTTCCCTGCGGAAGGTGGCCTGCAGGGATCCGCGCGGCCCGTGCAGTTCCCTGCGCAGGTAGGACAGGCCTTCCTGCTCGTACCGGCGATCCACGACCTCGAAGCCGGGGTGCTCGATGCGGAACAGGGCAACCCGCTCCACGACGGCCGTTCCCTCATTGCGCAATCCCCGCTCCACTTCCCCGCGCGGCAACATCAGCCAATAGACAGTGAAGGGCACCCGGTCAACCGCCTGGCCCCGCAGGGCCAGGCGGACCCGCTCGCGCGGGGAGAGGGCGGAGCGCCGCGAGGCCATCAGGGCAGCAGGTTGGCGAGCGGCGTGCGGCGGCTGGCCAGGCAGGGGCGGAACATCTCGGCGAACGGCACCCCGACCCGCTGCCCGACCGCGCGGGCCCGCTCGAAGAGCAGGTCCGCGAAATCCGGTCCGACCTGGCGCATCACTTCCATCTGGCTTTCGTGCAGCCGGAGAATGCGCACCTTTTCCCGGGCCAGCTCCTCGCTCAGCTCCACGAAGTGGGTGCCCTCGAAGCCGAAGCCCTCCCCGACGTCCCAGTAGAAAACCTTGGGCGTGCTCTTCAGCGCCGGATGCGCGGTGACCATGGAGGCGATGATCGAGTTCAGCGAGGCCTGGAAAACCAGCCTGCTGGTCATGACGTGGTCCAGGTTGTAGTCCTGGACCCAGTGGGTGAAGATCAGCTCCGCCCGGGCGGCCCGCAGCGCGTCGATCAGCTTCAACCGCATTTCCTTCGTGTCGTACAGGAACTCGTCCTCCGCCCCGAGGCACACGTACTCCGCGCCCAGGGCGGCGGCCACGGCCCGCATTTCCCGGTCGCGGATGGCCGCCGCTTCCGCCTGGGCAATCTCCGGGCTGAAGCTCAGGCCCTTGTCGCCATTGGTGGTGCAGATCAGGGTGATCCGGTGCCCTCCCTGCCGCCGGTACTTCAGCAGGGTCCCCAGGCTGTGCCCCTCGTCGTCCTGATGGGCCGCCACGTGCACGATGTTCATGGATTGCCTCCTCGCGGCTAGCCCTTGATCGCGCCCGCCACCACCCCCCGGACGAAGTACCGCTGGAGGAACAGGAAGACCAGCAGGATGGGGACGCTGACCAGGAAGGTGCTGCCGAATACCAGGTTCCAACGGGTGGCGCTGGATCCGGATGATGCAATGAAGGAGTAGAGTTTCAAGGGGAGGGTGCTCATCGTCGCGCGGGAGATCGTGATGATCGGCACGAGCAGGTCGTTCCAGATCGGCACGCCGCGGAGGATGAGCACGGTTCCGGTGATGGACTTCAGCAGGGGTATGTAGATCGAGCGATAGCTGCGAAACAGGCCGCAGCCGTCCACGCGGCCCGCTTCCTCCAGTTCCTTGGGCACGGTGCGGATGAACCCCGTGTACAGGAAGACGACGAAGGGCAGGAA
>CAVUYS010000023.1:0-16197 GCA_963745745.1 uncultured Spirochaetota bacterium
GCGGCCGGGGTCGGAGCCGGGTGCACGGGCTGCCGGGCCTGCGTCAGCGCCTGCCCCTTCGGGGCCGTGGAGTTCGACGAATCCAGCGGACGGGCCCGGGTGCGGGCCGCGGACTGCTTCGGCTGCGGGGTCTGCCGGCACGCCTGCCCGTCCCACGCCCTGCACCTGCAGCCGCGCGACCAGCTGCCCGCGCTGGCCGGGAGATACTCGAATGACCATCCGCCGGCCGGAGCGGAAGGGCCCGGCTCTGAAGGGCCGCACCCGCATCCGCATTGACGCCTCCCGGTGCGGGGGACCGGGAGGCGTGGACCCGCGGGCCTGCGCCGCCTGCCTGCGTATTTGCGAGCCGGCCGTGTTCACCCTGCACCAGAGCTTCGGGGCCAGGGAGCCGGATCCCCTGGATCCCCAGGCCTGGAGCGTCACCGCCCTCTGGCCCTGCCTGTGCACGCGCTGCCTGAAGTGCGTGACCGCCTGCCCCGAGAAGGCCATCCATGTCCGCTTCTGACACCCGCGACTACCGCCGGGCCGCCGTGCTGGGCGGGGCCGGCATGCTGGGCTTCGAGATCGTCCGGCAGCTGGCCGCCGCGGGGAAGGAAGTGCGCACCCTGGACCTGAACCCGCTGCCGGAGCTGGACGGCCTGCGCGGCCGGCCCGGCGAGCATACGATCGGGGACATCCGCGACGCGCAGGCGCTGCGCCGGACCTGCCGGGGGGCCGAGGTGGTGATTCCAGACCGCCGCCGCCGTCTGGGACCCGCGCACCCCGGCGCGCCGGTTCCAGGAGGTGAACGTCGAGGGCAACCGGCTGGTGGTGGAGGTCTGCCGCGAGCTGGGCATCCGGCGCCTGGTCTACACCAGCACCCTGGACGTGGTCGTGGACGGCCGCAGGCCCATCGTCGACGGGGACGAGTCCCTGCCGTACCCGCGCCGGCTGCCGCGCGATCCCTACTCCCGGACCAAGATCCTGGCCGAGCGGCTGGTGCTGGAGGCCAACGGGCCGCAGCTGGCCACCTGCGCGCTGCGCCCCGTGGGCATGTACGGGCCGCGCGACCGCTACCACCTGGCCAGCTTCGTGGCCATGGCCCGCCGGGGAATGTCCCTGCGGCTGGGCGACGGCTCGGCGCGTTTCAGCCACGTCTATTCCGAGAACGCGGCCCACGCCCACCTGCTGGCCGCCGATCGCCTGTGGCCCGGCGGCCCGGCCGCCGGCCAGTGCTACTTCCTCTGCGACCACTAGCCGGCGGGCAACATCTTCGATTTCATGGCCCCTTTCCTGGAAGCCCTCGGGCTGCCGGTGCCCCACCGCCGCATTCCCTATGGCCTGGCCTACCTGCTGGCTTCGCTCAGTGAGGTGGTGGCCCCCCGCTCCAACTTCAACCGCTTCGCCGTGGTCCAGACCTGCGTGGATCACACCTTCGTGCACCACAAGGCCGCGCGGGAGCTGGGCTACGCCCCGCTGGTTTCGCGGGAAGAGGCCTTCGCCCGCTCCCTGGCCTGGCTGCGGTCCCAAGCCGCGACTTGACGGCGGCCGGCTGATGGGCTAAATATTATTAGACTCTGACCAAGGAAGATCAGGTTCCAACCGGGCTGACACGGCAGCAGCCGCCGGGCTGCGGGACTTCCGAAACAACCGATTGTCGCGGAGGCTGTGCATGTCCGTCAGCAAGCAGAAATACGGTTACCTCGAAGGTTGGCTCTCCATCATCCTGAACACCCTGCTGTTCGGCGTGAAGTACTGGGTGGGCGGGCGCATCGGCTCGGTGTCCATGGTGGCCGACTCCTGGCATACCCTCTCGGACACCCTGACCTCCGTGGTGGTGATCGTCGGCTTCTGGATCATGGCCAAGCCACCCGACGACCGGCACCCCTTCGGGCACGCCCGGGCGGAGAACATCGCGGCCATCATCATCGGCGTGCTGCTGGCCGTGGTCGGGGTGTTTTTCGGCTGGGAATCGGTCCAGCGCCTGCTGGAGCACAAGGCGGCCGCCTTCTCCCTGTTTGCCATCCTGGTCTTCCTGGCCTCCGCCCTGCTGAAGGAGGGCCTGGCCCTGTTCGCTTTCTGGGCAGGGAAGAAGTCCGGCTCGCAGGCGGTGGCGGCCGACGGCTGGCACCACAGGAGCGACGCCATCGCCTCGGCCCTGATCGTGATCGGGGCGCTGGTCGGGCGCGGGCTGTGGTGGATCGACGGGGCGCTGGGCATCGGGGTGTCCCTGCTGATCCTCTGGGCCGCGGTGGGCATCGTGCGCTCGAGCTCTTCCATCCTGTTGGGGGAAGCCCCCGGCGAGGAGCTGAAGCGCGCCGTGCTGGCCGTGGTACGGCAGGAGTACCCGCTGGTGGACGACGTGCATCACCTGCACCTGCACCGTTACGGGTCCAACATGGAGCTCACCCTGCACTTGCGCCTGCCGCCGGCCATGAGCGTGGGGCAGTCCCACGAGATCGGCCACCGCATCGAGGAGCGGCTGCGCTCCGAGCTGAGCCTGGAGCCCACGGTGCACATCGAACCCTGGGGCGCCTGAACGCCGGCCGGAGTCGGCGCCTCAGGCCTTTTTCACCGGTTGGCGGACGATGGTCTTGAGCTTCGCCGGGGCGGTGCGGTTGGGATCGGAGATGTAGATCTCGTGATGGCTGCCGGCGAAGGTGAGGCCCTGCCCGGCGATGAAAGCGTGCAGCGCCTCGATCGTGGGCTTCTCCGCGGCATAGGGCCCCACGTGCAGGACCTGGGCGCACAGGCCTTCCCGCAGCGCCTCCCGGCGCACCAGCGGCAGGGCGGGGGAGGGGTTCTTCTTGGTCCGGGCTGCCTCCCGAGCCGCCTTGAGGTCCGCCGCGGTGACGGCGGAAGGCAGGGCCGTCATCAGCGTCCAATTCCACTCCTGCTTGCGGCCCTCCAGGAACACCCTGGGGTCCTCCGCGTGCAGCCGCAGGGATAGCGGCATCACCCGGAAGTCCAGCCCCCTCTGCTTCTTGAGCATGAACTTCGCCGTGTAGGCCAGCGAATACAGGGCGCCGATGGCGGCGGCGAAATCAGGGGAGGTGTTCGGGTCCCCCGTGCCGTCCACCATCAGGTAGGTGAGCGGCGGCAGGCGGACCAGCTCCGGCTGGCCCACCTTCGGGCTGAAGAGCTTCTTGTGCTCGGTCCACAGGTCGATCTTCAGGCCAGGTACTCCCCGGCGGTCAGCTTGGCGTGGGCGACCTTCAGCTTGCGGTCGATGTCGATGCCGTAAGGGCACAGCCGGCTCAGGGCGGTGTAGTCGCGCTGCGGATCGACCCTGGCCGCCAGGCGGCCGTACTCCTCGCGGGCCCAGGCGGTCTGGTCGAACCAGTGCTTCAGCCGCTCCTGCAGGGCGTAGGCGGCCGGCTGCACGACCCGCTGGCTGTCCATCTGCCGGTCGAACAACCCTTCCAGCAGGAAGACCTCCTGCGGGTCCAGGCCCGCGCCATTGCGGCACTTGCCGCACAGCCGGCAGACGTAGTCGCCGAGCTCCGGGGCGGTGCGGTAGAGCCTCTGCCTTTTCCTTTTCGGCCAGGGGGCGGAAACGTTCCACGATGCGCAGGTCCTGTTCGAGGTACTCCCGGCTGTTGATGCCGATGACCAGGGAGGCGATGGGCAGGCTCAGGGTGTAGCGGATGGCGGTGGCCGGGTCGCGGTGCAGGTACCCGTCGGCCAGGGCCTTCATGCCCAGCACGCCCACTCCTTTGGCCTGGCACAGGGGCAGCAGCTCCCCCTCCAGCTGGGGGTAGTTGAAGCGGTCCAGGTAGTTGAAGCCGGTCATCAGCACGTCGTAGGGGTGGTTCTGCACCGAATGCAGGATGCCGGCCGGCCGCCCGTGCCCGGACACGGCCACGAAGCGCGCCTTGCCCGCCTGTTTGGCTTCCTCGACGGCCTCCATGGCCCCGCCGGGGGCCAGGATGGCCCGGGCCTCGGCCACGGTCTGCGGCTCGTGCATGAAGAACAGGTCCACGTGGTCGGTGCGCAGGTTGGCCAGGGAGCGCTCCAGGCTGGCCAGCGCTTCCGCCCGCGTGCGCTTGCCGGTCTTGGTGGCCAGCACGAACTCGGAGCGCCGGTGGGACACCGCCTCGCCGATCTTGCGCTCGGAGATCCCGTCCCCGTACTGGGCCGCGGTCTCGATGTAGTTGCCGCCCCGGTCCAGGTAGGTGTTCAGCAGCCAGGAGGCCTCCCCGCGGGTGACCTCCACCAGGTGGAAACCCCCGAAGCCCAGGAGCGACAGCTCCAGTCCCGTCCGGCCCAGCGCTCGCTTTCTGCATACCCGGATTGTAGTCCCCGCCCGGAACGGCCGTCAACTGCGAACGGAACGTGTTGATGCGCGCCGTGCAGGAGCATGGTATCCTGAAGCCCTGAAAAGGAGGATTCCGCCGTGAAGAGCCGTTGCCCGCTGTTCCTTCTCGCTTCGCTGTTCCTGCTTCTGATTGCCTGCAGCCATGGGGGAGGCGGTCAGGACGGGCTCTGCTTCGTGGTCGAACGCCTGCGGTTGCCAGTCTCCGCTGTAGCGAGCGTGATGGCGTACAGCTTCGACCTGGACTTCGATTCGGATCTGGACCACAAGCTGAACAACACCCTGCTTGGCTTCCAGGCCTTGGGACTCGGTTTGCAGTCCGCGCTGAACGCGGCCTCCTTGTCGGCGGACAGCTCATCCAGCTCGTACACCTCGACGCGGCTTCAGCGGCCGACAGCGCGGACGTCCCGACCGTGGTGTGCACCGGCGCGGACGGAGACCTGCCGCCCAATGCCGCGAACAACTTCTCCGGAAGCGGCGCCTTCGACGTGGAGGCCGCCTCGGTGGGAGCAGTGCCTCTGAGCGGGACGATTGCCGCGGGCGATCTGACGGCCGGTCCCGGGTCGATCTCCCTGCTGTTCACGGCCGGCAGCGGCGCCCCGGTCACCCTGCACCTCGTCGGGGGAAGGGTGCGGGCGACGGTGTCCGAGTCTCTCATGGTCGACGGGATCGTGGGCGGGGGCATACCGGAGGCGGAAGTGTCCGCCCTCCTGATCCCCGCCATTCATCAAGCGATTGCTGAAGTCGTGGGGCAGGATTGTACGGGTGACTCCTGCGATTCAGGAAGCGCGGGAGAGTTTCTTATCAATGCGTATGATGCGAATAACGACTGGTCTATATCAGTGGCCGAAATCGAGGGCCTGTTTGCATCGGACTTGGACCTCCTGGACGACGGGATCAACGAGTCGCTGTCGTTCGGCATCGGCTTTACGGCGGTGAGGGCGCTCTTCGAGCTTCCCTAGCGCGCCTCCGGCGCCGAATCCCAGAAGGCCCGGGCCGGCGGGAAGTCCAGCCGGCGCCGGCGCGCGCACAGGCCCACGACGTACGGCTCCAGCGGCGGCTCCACCTCCAGCCGGCGCACCTCGTTTTCCTGGGCGAAGCGCTCCAGCACCAGGCGGGGCACGATGCCCACGCCGCAGCCCAGGCGCACCATGGAGATGATCGCCTCGTGCCCGGACACCTCGGCGTACACGTGCGGGTGCAGCCCGCGGGCCCGGAACCAGGCCTCGGCCCGCCGCCGCGACAGGCCGGTGGCCGAGAGGACCATGGGCATGCGGTCCCAGGGGATGGGCGAGCGCGCGGGCCAGGGCGGCGGCCTCGCAGGGGACCGTCGGGGCGACGAACAGCAGGGGCGTGACCGCGACGGTCTTGAAGACCAGGGCGCGGGGCAGGCTGTGCGGCCGGGCGGCCACGGTGACGTCCGCCTGGCCGCTGGCCACCCGCTCCAGGGCCTCCGCCGGGTCGCCGGTCTGCAGGCGCAGGTGCACGCCGGGATGCGCCTGCCGGAAGGTCTGGAACAGGTCGGTCAGCACGGTGTAGGCGGCGGCCACCGAGCAGTACACGGTGAGCTCGCCGCTCACCGCCTCCGGCTCGGAGGCCAGCGAGCGGGCCAGCTGCTCCCAGCCCGCCAGGGCTTCCCGGGCGTAGCGGCGGAAGCCGCGCCCGGCCGCGGTCAGCTCCACCCTGCGGTTGTCGCGGCTGAACAGCTCCCGGCCCAGCTCCTCCTCCATGCGCCGGACGGCCCGGCTCAGGGCCGAGGGGCTCAGGTTGGCCAGGCGGCTGGCCCGGCCGAAGTGCAGGGTTTCGGCCAGGGCGAGGAAGACCTCAGGTCGTGCTGGTCCATGGTCTCTGTTGCGTTTCCTGCAACAGTATATAGGCAAAAGTATCACTTTCAGCAATATTCCCATTGTCGCCTGAAAGGGCCATAATGAGGCATTCATAACCAGGAGGCGGTATGGCCAGGATCGATTTCGGCGGCGTCAAGGAAGAGGTGGTCACCCGCGAGGAGTTCCCGCTGGCGAAGGCCACGGAGGTCCTGAAGAACGAGACCATCGCGATCATCGGCTACGGCGTGCAGGGCCCGGCCCAGTCGCTCAACATGCGCGACAACGGCTTCAAGGTCATCATCGGCCAGGCCCCGGCGTTCAAGCGCGACTGGGACCGCGCCGTCAAGGACGGCTGGGTGCCGGGCAAGACGCTGTTCGCGATCGAGGAGGCGGCGCAGCAAGGCGACGATCATCCAGATGCTGGTGTCCGACGCCGCCCAGAAGGCCATCTGGCCGACGCTCGAAGACGTACCTGAAGCCGGGCGACGCCCTCTACTTCTCGCACGGCTTCTCCATCGCCTACAAGGAGCAGACCGGCGTCGATCCCGCCCAAGAACGTGGACGTGATCATGGTGGCGCCCAAGGGCTCGGGCACTCAGCGTGCGCCGCAACTTCCTGGCCGGCGCGGCATCAACTCCAGCTTCGCCGTCGTTCCAGGACGCCACCGGCCGCGCGCAAGGAGCGCTGCCTGGCGGTCGGCATCGCGCATCGGCTCCGGCTACCTGTTCCCGACCACCTTCCAGCACGAGGTCTACAGCGACCTGACCGGCGAGCGCGGCGTGCTGATGGGCGCGCTGGCCGGCATCATGGAAGCGCAGTACGACGTGCTGCGCGCCAACGGCCACACCCCCAGCGAGGCCTTCAACGAGACCGTCGAGGAGCTGACCCAGAGCCTGATCCGCCTGGTGGACGAGAACGGCATGGACTGGATGTACTCGAACTGCTCCGCCACCGCCCAGCGCGGCGCGCTGGACTGGAAGCCGCGCTTCAAGAACGCCGATCCTGCCGGTGTTCAAGGAGCTGTACGAGTCCGTGAAGACCGGCAAGGAGACCGAGATCGTGCTTGCGCGTCAACAGCGCGCCCGGACTACCGGGAGAAGCTCGAGGCGGAGCTCAAGGTGATCCGCGACTCCGAGATGTGGCAGGCCGGCGCGGCGGTGCGCTCGCTGCGCCCCGAGAACTGGAAGAAGAGATAGAGACGGAGAAGCCCATGGCGATCCCCCTGCGCAGCTCCGTCACCCTTCAGGGCCGGCGCATGGCCGGCGCCCGCGCCCTCTGGCGGGCCAACGGCATGCAGCGACGAGCAGATCGGCCAGCCCGGTCGTCGCGGTCGTCAACTCCTTCACCCAGTTCGTGCCCGGCCACGTGCACCTGCACGAGATCGGCCAGCAGGTGAAGGCGGTCGATCGAGGCCGCGGGCTGCTTCGCCGCCGAGTTCGACACCATCGCCATCGACGACGGCATCGCCATGGGCCACGACGGGCATGCTCTACTCGCTGCCCTCCCGCGAGCTGATCGCCGACAGCGTCGAGTACATGGCCAACGCCCACACGGTGGACGCCCTGGTCTGCATCTCCAACTGCGACAAGATCACCCCGGGCATGCTGATGGCGGCCATGCGCCTGAACATCCCGGCGATCTTCGTCTCCGGCGGACCGATGGAGGCCGGCGTGCGGGGCGACAAGCGCTACGACCTGGTCGACGCCATGGTCCTGGCCGGCGGACCCGGCGGTCAGCGACGAGGAGGTGGCCGCCGGTCGAGAGCGCCGCCTGCCCGACCTGCGGCAGCTGCTCGGGCATGTTCACGGCCAACTCCATGAACTGCCTGAACGAGGCGCTGGGCCTGGCCCTGCCCGGGCAACGGCACGGTGGTGGCCACGCACGCCAACCGGCTGCAGCTCTTCGAGCAGGCCGGCCGGCGCATCGTCGAGATGGCCGAGGCCTGGTACGGCCAGGGCGACGCCTCGGTGCTGCCCCGCTCGATCGGCTCGCAAGGCCGCCTTCCTGAACGCCATGGCCCTCGACATCGCCATGGGCGGCTCGACCAACACGGTGCTGCACCTGCTGGCCATCGCCCACGAGGCGGGGGTGGACTTCACCATGGCCGACATCGACCGGCTGTCGCGCAAGATCCCCTGCCTCTGCAAGGTGGCGCCCAGCTCCCACTACCACGTGGAGGACGTGAACCGCGCCGGCGGCATCCACGGCATCCTCGGGGAGCTGGCGCGGGCGGGCCTGCTCGACACCTCGGTGGTGCGCGTCGACGGCCTGACCCTGAAGGCAGGCCCTGGAGCGCTGGGACCTGCGCTCGCCCCGGCTGCAGCGAGGAAGCCCGCGAGCTGTACGCGCAGCGCGCCCGGCGGGCAGTGCCCAGCCTGGTGATGGGCTCGCAGGCCAGCCGCTACCGGGAGCTGGACCTGGACCGGGAGAAGGGCTGCATCCGCGACGTCGCCCACGCCTACTACGCGGACGGCGGCCTGGCCGTGCTGTACGGCAACCTCGCCGAGCGCGGCTCGCATCGTGAAGACCGCCGGCGTCGACCCCTCGATCTTCAAGTTCCGCGGGCCCCGCGCGGGTGTTCTACTCCCAGGAGAGCGCCTGCGACGGGATCCTGGGCGGCACGGTGAAGGCGGGCGACGTGGTGGTCATCCGCTACGAAGGGCCCAAGGGCGGCCCCGGCATGCAGGAGATGCTGTACCCGACCTCCTACATCAAGGCCCGGCAGCTCGGCAAGGCCTGCGCCCTGGTCACCGACGGCCGCTTCTCGGGCGGCACCTCGGGCCTGTCCATCGGGCACGTCTCGCCCGGAGGCCGCCGAGGGCGGGGCCATCGCGCTGGTCCAGGACGGGGACCTCGATCGCGATCGACATCGCGGCCCGCAGCCTGCGGCGTGGAGCTGTCCGATGCGGAGCTCGCCCGGCGGCGCAAAGCGGAGGAGGCGCAGGGCGCGGCGGCCTTCACCCCGCGCGGACCGCGAGCGCGAGGTCTCGGAGGCCCTGAAGGTCTACGCCCTGCTCGCCTCCTCGGCGGACACCGGCGCGGTGCGCCGCCTGCCCAAGGAGTGCTGAAGGCGGCGGCCGCCTCGCCGCGCGGAGCGATTTTTTCTTGCACTATTCCGCCGGCAAATGGTTATAATAGCGATAGCACGTGCAACTTGGGCGTAGCTTCGGTTTGCTCGAAGGGGGGGTAGCCTGCTATGGCCACTGCAAAGAAGAAGGTCGCGAAGAAGGCTGCCGGCAAGAAGAAACCGGCACCGGCAAAGAAGGCCGTGAAGCCGAAAAGCAAGGCACCGGCGCCAAAAGTGAAAGCCGGGCCGCGGGGGCCTCAGGGGCCCGCGGGCCCGCCGGGACCCAAGGGAGCATCCGGCCCGCAGGGACCGCAGGGTCCCCGTGGGGAGCCGGGACCCCGCGGCGAGCCGGGCCGCGACGGCCTGGCCGGAGTCGCCGGGATGAGAGGCGCTCCCGGAGCCGGCATCGATCTCTCCCGGGCTCCGGCCGACGGGAGGGAACGGGTGATTTTCGTCGACTCCAACGGGCGGCTCTGCTATCGGGAAGGGGCCGTCGAATACCTGGTCACCCTGGTCCCGAAGTAAGGACCTCTGCTTTCAGATTCCTTCTCCTTTCCGCGCCCGCGGCCGCCGGGAGGGCAGAGGTATGCCCGGCGGTGATTTCTGCCGATAAGAAAGGCATGAAGAGACTGAGCCTTCTGGCGCTTTCGATCGTCATGGCCGCCGTCATCGCGGGGTGCGGCAAGCCCCCCGAAACGCAGCTGCAGCAGGCCGCCAATGACCTGCAGGCGGCGCAGGAGGCCGGCGCCCCGCAGTACGCGCCGGAGTCCTGGAATCGGGCCACGGCGGCGGCGGAGCGGATGAAGGCCGAGCAGGAGTCGCAGGGCCGCAGGTTCGGGCTTTTCCGCAGCTATCGGCAGGTCAGGACGCTGGCCGCGGAGGTTTCACGCCTGGCCGGCCAGGCGCTGGCGGAGGCGAACTCCAGGAAAACCCAGTTGCGCGGCGAGCTGGCCGCCATGATCGACGAGCTGGACGCCTCCCTGCAGTCCGCCAGGCGACAGCTTTCCGCGGTTCCCCGCAGCAAGGGGCTGGACACGGCCTCCCTGCGCTCCTCCCTGGGCGCCGCCGGCCGGCAGCTGGATCAGGCGCGGTCCAACCTGGGCTCCGGGGCCTACGACAGCGGCCTGGCCGCCGCGGCACGGGCCCGCGAGGCCATCAACGGGGTGTTCCGGGCGATCGAACGGGCCACGGGGCTGCCGGCTTCCAAGAAGCGCTGAAGCCTTACTGCGCCCCCTCCGGGAAGCGGGCGGTGTAGAAGCGGCTCTCGGCGGCCTGCAGCGCCGCGGCCACCAGTCGCAGGCGCACCACCTGGCTCCCGCCGGCTTCCGGGTACCAGAGGTAGCGATCGCGGTCGGTCCGCCAGTTTCTCGGTTCCCTCTCCCCGGGGAAGGGCGGGCGCACCTGCTGCAGCCACCGCACCGAGTAGTGGTCCAGGCTCTCCGTCAGGCGCAGCGGGTCGAAGCGGATGATCGAGCGGTGCACGCCGCGCTCGATCTCGGTGGCCCAATCCGTGGACTGCAGGTAGCGGATGATCCCCCTCTCCAGATCGATGGACTGGATGACGGCCGAATGCTTGAAGGTGCCGTCGCTGCCGCGGAACAGGATCAGGTCGGCGGGCCGCAGCTCGTCGATCCGGTCGGAGACCCTTTCGGTGTAGCCCTGGGCCGGATCGAAGAACCACAGGCCGATCCGCCCCCGGACCGCGCGCGGAGCCACCCGCAGCGTTTCACCCAGCACCTGCTCCAGCTCCAGGCCATAGGCGCGGGCCACCGCCTCCAGCACGTACCAGGCGAAGCCTGAGCAGTCCACCCCGACGCGGGCGACGGCGTACAGGTAGTTGTACACGTCGGTCTCGGAGAGCGGCTCCCCGTTTCTGGGCACGAAGATGCGCGTCGGGGTCCCGGGATAGGAGTCCTGGTCCAGCGCCTCCAGCAGCGGCCCGTCGGTGTGCACCTGATAGGAGCGGCGCGGCAGGGAGAAGGCCACCACCTTGTCGCCGGGCCCGCCGACTTTCGCGGCGTAGCCGGCAAAGGACCTCGAGGCCAGGACCGCGTCGATGTAGGGCCACAGGCGCGCAGGGGTCCCCTTGCCGTCCAGGAAGAAATCCTGGGAGTACCCGTGAGCGTCCTCCCGTTCCCCGTTCAGGGCGAACGGCATCCGCACGGTCAGGGTCTTTCCTTCAACGGAATAATCCCGGAAGTACTCCTGAAAGACGGCGTCGATGAGGGCTTCGACCTGCAGCTCCTCGGCGGTCTTGCCCCTGGGCAGCGGCGCCGGGGGGCGCAGGGCGGCCGCGGGCTGCGGCGCGGGCGGGTGGGGCTCGGCCAGCCCGAGCAGGTCGCCGAGCTGCGGCGCCTTTTCCCAAAGCAGGAGCTTGGCGGTGGCGGAAGCCCTCTGCAGGCCGCCCTGCAGCCGCGGCAGCAGGCGCCCGTCCAGATACCAGGACCCGCCCAACAGCATGTTGGCCGCGGCGATGAGAAGCAGCAAGGCGCGTTTGGGGGTGCGTCGTTTCATGGCTCCGGCCGCTCATTCTTTATATCGGAAAACCGCCCGTTGGTCCGCTGCGCAAAAAAAAGGAGGGGATGGAAGGTATCCTCCATCCCCTGGCGGGCGACCTGAACCCCGGTGCGTAGCCTGCCTTCAGTACCCGGCCCGACGCGAGCTACTTGCCTTTCGTCGGCGTCTGCACGGTCTGCACGATCTTTCCCTGCTCAACCGCTCCCGATCGGGGTTCGGCCCTCTGCAGACCCTTGTCGGCGTTTCGGGACTTCCCACCCAGACCCTGGGTATGGTTCGGGTTTCTGACCACATAGGTTGCCGGCTGGCCAATCGGGTCCAGGCTGAACGCCGGCGCAGCAAAGGCCATGACCATCAGCAGGCATAACAGAATGATAGCTGTCCGTTTCATCCAAAGCCTCCTATAGCTGGAATCCACATCTGGCGTTTGGACGATCTGCAATGTTTTGACACCTTCTACTTTTTCAGCAGGCCGGGATTCGAGGCTCCCTAGAATAGTATATATCCTCAGTGGAGAATATCCTGGCGGAGCTCCTCGATCCGCCTGGCCAAGGCCGGAGGGGTGCCGGCGTCGATCGTCAGGGTCTTCACGAGCGCCGCTGCCTTGTCGAAGCTTCCGGACATCTGGAGGCAGTCCGCCAGGTCGGCAGCCACCCGGAGGTTGGTTGATTCCCGGCCGCGCAGCGCCTCGAGCCTTTGAAGCGCATGGGACCACTGGCCCTCGATCGCCTCGATTTTCGCCAGGCCGAGCTCGGCGAAGAGGTCGTAGCCGACCGCGAGGGCTTCCGCGTAGTACGAGCGAGCCTTGTCCAGCAGCCCCAAGGTGCGACAGGCATCCCCGGCCCGGGTCAAGACGATCCTGTTCTTCGGGGAGAGGGAGAGGACCCTTTCCCAGGCCTCCAGCGCCCCTTCGTGATCTCTCAGGCCTCTTTTGCAGTCGGCGATCCCGAACAAGGCGTAGATATTGGCTGCCTCTCGCTCAGCGGCTTGCAGATAGAATTCCAGGCCGGCCTGGAATTCTCCCAGCCGGCGCCAGCAGTTCCCCAGGGCGGTCAGGGTGCGGAGGTTTCCTGGCTCGATCCTGAGCAGCTGTTCCCAGGCCTGCAGCGCTTCGTCGTAGCGTTCGCAGTCGTAGAGAAGGTTGCCCAGGCCGTTCAGCGCATAGCGGTTCCGCGGATCCAGGCGCAGCGCCTTCCGGTAGGCCTGTTCGGCGGGCTCGGGCAGGCCCGCTTTTCGCTGCGCATCCGCCAGGTGGGTCAGGAGCGACGGCTCGTCCCCCTTGAGGGCCAGGCAGCGGGCCCAGAGCTGCGCAGCCGTTGGGTAGTCTCCCTGCCCATCGCGGCATTCCGCCGCTGCCTTGAGAGCGTGGTAGTTGTCAGGTTCCCGCTCCAGACATTTCTCGAATCGGGCCAGGGCCTCCTTTGTCATGCCGTTCTTGAGCTCTACCTCGCCGAGGCCGACCAGCCCATAGCTGTTGTATTGATCCAGCGCAAGGATCTGCTGGAAGTAATGGGCAGCCTTTTCCGTGCTGCCGTCGCGCAGAGCCCGGAATCCGGCTTTGGAGAGGGCGACCACCCGCTCTCGCTCGGCCGCCGACAGCTTTCCGCTTCTCCCGGTGGGTTGGGTCATCTGGTATCCTTAAGTGTATTGCACGCCGCGCAGAAATACCGGCTGCGTTGCTAACGCGCGCGCTCCGGTTTGACGGCGCGGATGCGTTCTCGTACAATGGCGGCCGATGGACAAACCACGCCGGATCCGCAGGGTTTCCGCCAGCCGGCCGACCATGGAAGGGGCGGGGGTGCGGCTGCGCAGGGCCTTCGGCTTCGGGGACACTTCCCTGACCGATCCGTTCCTGCTGCTGGACGATTTCCGGGGAGAGCACCCGCGCGACTTCATCAAGGGCTTCCCCTGGCACCCGCACCGGGGCATCGAGACCATCACCTACATGCTCGAGGGCACCGTGGAGCACGGGGACAGCATGGGCAACCGCGGCACCATCGGCGCGGGGGACGCGCAGTGGATGACCGCCGGCAGCGGCATCATCCACCAGGAAATGCCCAAGCCCGGCAAGGGCGGCCGCATGGGGGGCTTTCAGCTCTGGGCCAACCTGCCCGCCGCCCACAAGATGATGAGCCCGCGCTACCGGGACATCACCCGCGCCGACATCCCGGTGGTCCAGCGCGCCGACGGGGTGCGCATCGGGGTGCTCTGCGGGCAGGTGGACGGCACGCGGGGACCGGTCCAGGATGTGGTCATCGAGCCGGAGTATTTGGAAGTCAGCATGCCTGCCGGGAACCCGGTTCGTGCACCCCACCCCGGCGGGGCACACGGTCTTCGCCTACCTTTTCCAGGGCCGGGCCCTGTTCTGCGATCAGGACAACCCCTTCTCCTACGAGGCCGAGGAGACGGCCTACCTCGAGCTGGAGCGCAGCCCGTGGGTGGGCAGCGAGCACCTGGTGCTGCTGGGGGACGGGGACCACCTGGTGGTCGGCACGCAAGGGGAGGCCGCGCGCTTCCTGCTGATCTCCGGCAGGCCGCTGCGCGAGCCGGTGGCCTGGTACGGCCCCATCGTCATGAACACCCAGGAGGAGCTGCGCGTCGCCTTCGAAGAGTACCAGAACGGGACGTTCATCAAGACGGGCCAGGCCGACATAACGCAAGCGCTTGCGTAGAGGGCGGCGCGCTGCGCACCATCGCGGCGGTCCTCGGTTCACGCGGCGGGCGGGCCGGAGTCGGGGCGTCGAAACGGCGGGGGGATTCCGCTTTCTACCGCAGGCTGGTCGGCCTGCGGAAGGACCGCCAGGTTGCCGGCACCGGGATGGCGCATCGTCATCTCAACCACCAGGACTTCACCCTGGCGGCGATCGACGATCTCATCAGCAACGGCCAGTGGGATTCCTGGGTGCGCCTGCGTCGGGCCCTGCGCAGCCGGGCGGACATCCGGGAGAAGGTCTTGAGAGTGTGCAGCGCCCGGGTGCATGACCCTTCCGCCCAGCGGCACCATTTCTGGAGGAACTATGCCCAAGTCACCGGCGCCCCGAGCTGACTGGGAGAAGGTTCTTTTCGCTGCCGCTTATCTGCAGAAGATCCTCCCCGAAGCCGTGCTCGTCGGGGGCAGCGCATCCGCCCTGCTGGCCAGGCACCGATTCCCTGGATGCGATCACGTCTTGACGGATCTGAAACACGCTTCGACCAGGTGCTGGCTCAGCTGAGTCCGTGGCTGGATGGCAGACCGCGCGTGTGCAGCGCCCCGTCCAGATCCTCGGAAGCCTCGACGGCATCCTGACGGGGGTGCGACAGCTCATCCGCAGCAAGCCCTTGGAGACCCAGACCATCCGCTGGCGGGGACAGGACATCACGCTGCCAACGCCCGCCGAGATGCTGCGGATCAAGGCCATCCTCATCCTGAAGCGCAATGCCACCAGGGACTACCTCGATTTCGTCGCCCTGGGCAACAAGCTCGGAGAGGCCGCGTCCGCGGAAGCTTTGCGGCCCCTTGACCGGCTGTATCCGCAGGCCAGCAAGGAGTCGCCCCTCCAGCAGCTGATCGTTCAGCTTTCGAATCCTCTGCCGTACGACCTGGAGGAGACGCGGCTGGCCGAGTACAGGCGCCTCGTCCCCCAATGGCATGATTGGAGCGCCGTCCAGCAGGCCTGCCTCCGTTGTGCCACTTCGCTGTTCGACCGGCTTGCCGCCCGCGGGCGGTAGCCTCAATCACTGCGATAGCCGCCCCGCCCCTCCCGCTTGACAAGTCAGCTCATAATGCCTACTATTCAATTATTGAATAGAATAGTTGATCATGAGGTGGACATGAAGGGCAGGGAGTTCAAGGACGCGGTGTTCCAGCAGTTTGCCCGGGTGGCCGCCGCCTTCGCCAGCCCGAAGCGCATCGAGCTCATCGACGTGTTGGCCCAGGGAGAGCGCAACGTCGAGACCCTGGCCGCCGAAACAGGGCTGTCCGTCGCCAACACTTCCCGGCACCTGCAGGTGCTCAAGGCCTCGGGACTGGTCGCTTTCCGCAAGGAGGGCCTGCAGGTGTTCTACCGGCTGGCGGACCCGGATGTCCTGGCCGGATACCGGGCGCTGCGCGAACTGGCCGAGGAGCGGCTGGCGGAAGTGGACCGCCTGGTCCGTGATTTTTTCGGCGGCCTGGATGGCCTGGAACCGGTTGGCCGCGCGGAGCTGTTGAAGCGGGCGCGGAAAGGAGAAGCCGTGGTGGTGGATGTCCGGCCGCGGGAGGAATTTGCGGCCGGGCACATCACGGGGGCGCTCTCCATTCCGCTTTCCATGCTGGAGAAGCGGCTTACCGAAATCCCCGCGGAGCACGTTGTCGTGGCTTATTGCCGGGGACCGTATTGTGTTCTGGCCGCCGAGGCCGTCAAGCTGCTGCGCCGGCGCGGCTACCGGGCGTTTCGTCTGCAGGACGGCTACCCCGAGTGGCGCGACGGTGGATTGCCGGTGGAAATCGGGCCGACGCCTGATTCGGCCAAATA
>CAVUYS010000024.1:0-63515 GCA_963745745.1 uncultured Spirochaetota bacterium
GCAAGCCGCGGACCATCGGCCTGCTGACCCCGCGCGCGGTCTTCCCCCTGGGCATCTACGAGTTCCTGGCCAAATACGTCGGCCCGGGCGGGCGCATCGTGGACGCCCAGGAAATCTACTACAAGATCAAGTACGAGAAGTCCGCGCGCGAGATGGAGCTGATCGGCGAAGCCGGCCGCATCTGCGACGTGATGCTGGAGGGCATGCTCGCCGTGCTGCGCCCCGGCCTCCTGGAGACGCAGGTGGCCGGCTGGGGCTACGCCATCGCCGAGGAGCTGGGCGCCGAGGAGATGGGCTTCGACGTGATGGTCACCACCGGCGAGGCCAACCGCACCCTGATCGGCAAGGCCCTGAACCGCCCGATCGGCGAAGGGGAGGTCGTGCACCTGGGCGTGGCCCCCAAGCGCGACGGCCTGAACGCCTGCGAGCGGTTGAGCGTGGTCTGCACCCGCCGCCCCTCCGGGGTGAGCGCGGAGCAGCGGTACTGGTTCGAGTTTGTAGAAGAGGCTTACCGCGTCGGCCTGGAGGCCTACCGCAAAGTGGCCCGGGAGGCCCTGCCGGCCCGCCTGCAGGAGCAGGCCCTGGTGGACTACTTCCAGTCCCGCGAGGCGGAGGTCTCCGCCCGGGTGGGCCGCAAGGTGGACCTGGCCCGCCAGAAGCCGTACACCGGCACGCACAACTCCGGCTACACGGAGTGCCAGGAGTTCTACGGGGCCATCACCCTGGATTCGCGCGAGCCTTTGGGACAGCGCATCGTGACCATGCTGGACGTGGCCATCCGCGGCGTGGGCAACCGCTGGGACGAGGTGATCATCCCGGGGCTGGACTACGTGGTGGTGGAGCGGACCCTGGGCAAGGAGGGTCCGCGGGTGGAGGTGCTCACGAAGCTTCCCGAGAACGTGCAGCACCTGGTCTGGAAAGTGTGAGGCAAGGAGGAGCGATGGAATCGCTGAAAGCTCTGGACAAGGGCCTGGTGGAGCGCATGCACGAGGGCATGCTGCGCATCCGGCTTTTCGAGGAAACCCAGTCGCGCGTGTTCAAGGCCGGGGAGCAGGAGGGCTTCACCCACCTGTACCTGGGGGAGGAGGCCATCGCCGTGGGCGCCTGCCTGAACCTGAACCCGGACGACTTCATCACCAGCACGCACCGCGGGCACGGGCACATGATCGCCAAGGGCGGGGATTTCAAGAAGATGTTCGCCGAGCTGTACGGGCGCACCCCGGGCGCCTGCCTGGGCCGCAGCGGCTCGCTGCACATCGCCGACCGCGGCATCGGCATGCTGGGGGCCAACGGCCTGGTGGGCGACGGCAACCCCATCGCGGTGGGGGCCGGCTACTCCATCCGCCTGCGGGGCACCAAACAGGTGGTGGCCTCCTTCTTCGGCGACGGGGCCTCCAACCAGGGCACCTTCCACGAATCGCTGAACATGGCCGCCTCCTTCGACCTGCCGGTGATCTTCGTGCTGGAGAACAACGGCATGAGCTGCGGCACGATCACCGCCTCGGTGTGCAAGGTGCTGCAGAACCTGGGCGACCGGGCCGTGGCCTACGGCATCCCGGGGGAGAACATCGACGGCATGGACGTGGTGGAGGTCTGGCGGACCGTGGGCAAGGCGGTGGAGCGGGCCCGGGCCGGCAAGGGGCCCACCCTGGTGAACTGCCAGACCTTCCGCCACCACGGCCACTTCGAGGGGGACATCGACGTACGCACCCCGCAGCAAATCAAGGAAGCCCAGAGCCACGATGCGGTGGCCGACTTCGAGAAACGGATGGTCCGCGACGGCCTGGCCACCGAAAAGAGCATCCGCGAGCGGCGGGAGCGCATCCAGGCCCTGGTGGACGAGGCCGTGGACTTCGCCCGCGGCGCCCCCAAGGCGCCGGCCGGGGACGCCATGAAGTTCGTCTACGCCGAATAGGCACGGAAAGGCACGGAGGCACAGTCAATGCGCGAAATCATGTACCGGGACGCCCTGCGGGAGGCCATGGCCGCGGAGATGAAAAAGGACCCGCACCTGTTCCTGATGGCCTACGACGTGGGCAAGTACGGCGGGGAGCACCGCATCAGCGGCAACCTGTTCGAGATGTTCGGCGACCTGCGGGTCAAGGACGCCCCGATCTCCGAGCAGGTCATCGTGGGCTGCGGCATCGGCGCGGCGGTGACCGGCTGCCGCTCCATCGTGGAGATCCCCTTCATGGACTTCCTGCCCATGTGCATGGACATGATCGCCAACCAGGCCGCCAAGTTCTACCACATGTTCGGCGGGCAGATGAACGTGCCCATGGTGGTGCTCACCGCCATGGGCGGCTACATCCGGGCGGCCCAGCAGCACTCCCAGTGCCTGGAGGCCTGGGTGGCCCACGTGCCGGGCCTGAAGACCGTCCTGCCCTCCACCCCCTACGACGCCAAGGGGCTCATGTTCACCGCCCTGCGGGACCCCAACCCCGTGATCTTCATCGAGCACAAGCGCCTGCTGCCCATGAAGGGCCCGGTGCCCGAGGAGGAGTACAGCATCCCCTTCGGCAAGGCGGACATCAAGAAGGAAGGCAAGGACGTGACCGTGGTGGCCACCTCCTACACGGTGCACCTGTCCCTGAACGTGGCGGCCAAGCTGGAAAAAGAGGGCATCTCGGTGGAGGTGGTGGACCCGCGCACCCTGGTGCCCCTGGACAAGGAGACCATCCTGGCCTCGGTGAAGAAGACCTCCCGCGCCGTGATCGTGCACGAGGCGCACGTCACCGGGGGCTTCGGCGGGGAAATCGCCGCCATCCTGGCCGACGAGGCCTTCGGCTTCCTGGACTCACCCGTCAAGCGGGTGGGGGCCAAGTGGTCCCCGATCCCCTTCCCCTCCCAGCAGGAGGACGCGGTGCTGCCCCAGGAGGCGGACATCGAGCGGGCCATCCGGGAGGTGCTGTAGGATGCCGGAGGCGGGCTTGAGCTTCCAGACCGGCGGCCTGCTCCCGGACAAGCGGCGGATCCTCGGGGCCCTGAAGGGCGAGAAGACCGACCGCGTGCCGTACTTCGAGAACTACATCGGGGCCAAACTGGTGGAGCACATCCTGGGCTACCCGGCCGGCAACACCGCCGCGGCGGTGGGCGACCCCTACCGCGGGGACCAGCGGGCCATCGTGGACGGCGGCCGCTGCATCCCCATGCACCCCCAGGACTGGCTGCGCATCTGCAAGGTCATCGGGCAGGACGTGATCATGATGGAGACCGCCTTCGCCCCTTATCGCGTGCTGGGCGATGACGGGCGGCCCACCATCGTCAACGACGGCAGGATCAAGAACCGCCGGGACTGGGAGCAGAAGGTGATCCGCCCGACCGAAGCGGACATCGACGAGAGCATCCGCTACCTGCAGGAGTACATCCGGCAGGCCAAACTGCAGAACGTGGCCGTGGCCCTGGGCACCGGCAACCTGTTCCTCACCCACTACGTGAACCTGAACGGCTTCGATTTCTTCACCCTGGTCTACGACGACCCGGAGCTGGTGGAGGAGATGCTCTCCGTCACCGCGGACTGGTTCAGCCGCCTGATCGAAAAGTCGGTGGAGGCGGGCCTGGACATCCTGTTCTCGGGCGATGATGTGGCCTACAAGTCCGGCACCTACATGGAGCCGGAGCTGTTCAAGAGGATCTACTCCCCCCACGCCGAGAAGATGTACGCTCCGGCCCTGCGCGCCGGGGTGCCCATCATCTTCGACTGCGACGGGGACCCCTCCCGGATCATGGACATGATGGTGGAGCTGGGCTGCTCGGCCCATTTCCCCGTGGACTCAGCCGGCCTGGACTACCGCGAGCACAAGAAGCGCTGGGGCGACCGCCTGACCATGGTCGGGGTCCTGGACCTGGATCCCCTGATCCGCCTGGACCCCGCCGGGGTCGAAGCCTACGTGAAGGAAGTGGTCCTGGCCATGAAGGACGGGGGGCGCTTCGTGGCCGGCACCATCACCGCCATCGACGAGATCCCGCTGGAGAACTACGTGGCCATGGTCAACGCCATCCACCGCTACGGCAGGTACGGCGCATGATCCGCACCATGAAGCTGGCCAAGATCAACCTCACCATGCAGACCGGCACGATCGTGCGCTGGCTCAAGAAGGAAGGCGAGCGCGTGGAGCGCGACGAGCCTCTGCTGGAGGTGGAGACCGACAAGGCGGTCAACACGGTGGAGTCCTTCTACGCCGGGTATTTGAAGAAGATCCTGGTCCCGGCGGGCCAGGAGGTGCCCGTGGACACCCTGATCGCCTACATCGGCGAGAAGGACGATGAGGTGCCCGCGGAGCCTCCGCCAGAGCTGCCGCGCGAGGAAGCGAAGGCGCCTGCCCAGGCCGCTGTGAGGCAGGCTCCCGGCGCGGCCAGGGCGGGACCCTGAACGCCTCGCCGCTGGCCCGGCGCCTGGCCGCCGAGCTGGGCGTGGACTTGGGCACGGTGACCGGCAGCGGGCCCGACGGCCGCATCAGCAAGGAGGACGTGCTGGCCGCCTCGAAGGGCGGGAGCCTCGAAGCAGCGGGAGCTGCCGCTGTCCGGCCTGAAGAAGCTCACCGGCGAGCGCATGAAGGCCAGCTACCTGGAGGCGCCCCACATCTATCTGGAGGTGTCGGTGCAGGCCGGCGCCCTGGAAGCCCTGCGCGCCCGGCTGAACGCCAGGGCCGGCGAAGCGGAGCGCTTCACCCTGACGGACCTGCTGGTCCGGGCGGTCAGCCTGGCGCTGAAGGAAAACCCGCTGCTCAACGCCACGCTGCGGGGCGGCAAGATCCTTGCCTTCGACGAGCAGGGCATCGGCGTGGCCGTGGCGGGCCCGGGAGGACTGGTCGTGCCGGTGCTCCGCGGCTGCCAGGGCCTGAGCGTGAACCAGATCCGCGACCGCCGGCGGGAGCTGGTGGCCCGGGCCCGGGAAGGCCGCCAGACGGCCGAGGACCTCGGAGGCGGAACCTTCACGATCACCAATCTGGGCATGTACGGGGTGGACGCCTTCCGGCCCATTCTCTACCCGGGGCAGGCGGCCATCCTGGCGGTGGGCGCCGTGCGCCGGATGGCGGTGGCCGACGAGGCCGGGAAGCTCTCGGCCCAGCCGGTCCTGCAGCTCACCCTGGGCTGCGACCACCGCATCGTCGATGGCGCGGAAGGGGCCGTGTTCCTCCGCCGGCTGAAAGAGCTGCTGGAGCAAGGAGAAGAATTATGAAGGCCGTGAGGAAGATGCGCAAAGGCAAGGGCAACGTCGAGCTGGTGGAGGTGCCGATGCCCAAGATCGGCCCCACGGATGTGCTGATGAAGGTGTGGGCGGCGGGGGTCTGCGGCAGCGACCTGAACATCGAGGCGGACACCCACTTCTACCGGGCCCCGGTGACCCTGGGGCACGAGTACTCCGGGGTGGTGGTGGAAGCGGGCCAGGAGGTCCGCAAGGTCAAGGTGGGCGACAAGATCGTCTCCGACATCGAGGCCCCCGGAGGCTGGCTGGGCGTGGAGCTGGACGGCTCGTACGCCAGCCACATGCGCATCCCCGAGAGCGTGGTGCACGTCTGCCCGCCGGAGATGAGCCTGGATGCGGCCGCGCTGGTGGAGCCGGCCACCGGAGGAATGCTGCACTGCCTGCAGGAGCGCAACACCATCAACGCGGGGGACTTCGTCCTGGTGATCGGCCCGGGCCCCATGGGCATCCTGGCCGTGCAGTTCGCCAAAATCCGCGGGGCCCGGGCGGTGGCCCTGGTGGGCCTGCGCGACGACACGGAGCGCCTGGCGGTCGGCCGGAAGGTGGGCGCCGACCACGTCTTCGTGTACGAGGACGATCCCCTGGAGAAGATCCGGGAGCTTTCCGGGGGCGGCGCGGACTTCGTGGCCGACTGCGCGGGTACCCAGACCGGCACCCAGCTGGCCATCGACGCGGCCCGGCCCGCCTCCACCGGCCGGGGCGGCCGGGGGCGCGTGGCCCTGATCGCCATGTGGGGCAAGCCGATCACCCTGAACTTCGACAAGGTGGCCATGGGCCAGCTGGACCTGCACGGCGGCTGGAGCTGGAACGGGCCGGAGACCTGGGCGCTGGCGGTGCAGTTCCTGGCCCGGGGGGCCATCGACTACAAGGCCATGATCACCCGGCGCTACAAGCTGGAGGAATGGCAGACGGCCTTCGCCAACCTGCGGGCCAAGAAGGACGTGAAGGCCTTCCTGCATCCCAACGGCACGGATTGGGCCGACTAGGAGGCTACAGGCGATGCATACGCCCGACAAGCAGGAGTTCGCCATCAAGCTGAAGCGCCTGCGGGCCTTTCTGACGAAGGAGGGCTACGAAGCGGCGCTCATGGGCACGGCGGCCAACTTCTCCTGGCTGAGCTGCGGGGGGAAGAACAAGGTCCTCCTGAACACCGACTACGGCGTTTCGGTGCTCCTGGTGACGCAGGAGCGCCTGGTTTGCGTGGCCAACACCATGGATGCCCGGCGCCTGGCGGAGCAGGAGCTGGCCGGGCTGGGCTTCGAGCTGGAGTCCCTCAAGTGGTACGCGGAGCCCGTCGCCGCGCACGCCCAGAAGCTCGCCGGCCGGGGCCGCCTCTTGGCGGACATGCCCCTGCCCGAGGCGGGGGCCGGGGCGGAGGTCAACTTCCAGAAGTTCTACGCCGTGCACTACCCGCTGACCGACCCGGAGATCCTGCGCTACCGGGCGATGGGCCGGGACGCCGAGGAGGTCCTGCGCCGGGTCGCCGACCAGACCCGGCCCGGCCTGAGCGGACTGGACGTGGAGACCCTGCTCCTCACGGAGTTCGCGGCCAAGAAGATGAACGTCACCTGCCTGATCGTCGGCGCGGATGAGGAGATCTGGAACTACCGGCACCCGCTGCCCTCGCCCAAGAAGATCGAAAAGCAGCTGATGCTGGTCCTGGCGGTCGAGCGGCACGGTCTGAACGTCCCGATCACCCGGATGGTCTGGTTCGGCGGAGAGCCGCCCGCGGACACCGCCCGCAGGTTCCAGGCGGTCACCAACATCGCGGCCCGCACCATCGCCGCCTGCCGGCCCGGCGTCCGCTTCGCGGACCTCCTGGCCCGGCAGAAGGGCTGGTACGCCGAGGAGGGTTTCGCCGGGGAGACCGAGAACCACTTCATGGGCGGCATCACCGGCTACATCCCGAACGATTCCTCGCTGTGCCTGGACGGCTCGGCGGTCATCCAGGAGCGGCAGGCTTTCAACTGGTTCATCACCATCACCGGGGCGAACACCGAGGACACCATGATCACCACGGAGCGCGGGCCGGAGCTGCTGACCTGCACGGGTCGCTGGCCGAGGAAGCCGATCGAGGTGGAGGGGCTGACCTTGGAGCTGCCCCAGGTGCTGATCGAAATGAGATTGGAGGACGGGGCATGAAGCTGGAGCAGTACCGCCTCTCGGGCGGTTTGACCCCCGAGCAGATCGGGCTGATGAGGCGCAAGGCCATCGAGCTGGCGGAGCGGGTGGGGCTGCACGTCCCGCACCAGGGGATCCTGGATCTCCTCGCCCAGCACGACGGGGTGAAGGTCGAGGGGGAGACCGTGAAGTTCCGCCCCGAGCTGGTGGAGAAGGCGCTGGCCGCGGCCCGCTTTCCGCTGCCGGAGTACTACGGCAAGGAGTGGGTGATCTCCGCCGGGGCGCACCAGCCCAAGATGCACGACCTGGAGACCGGGGCCCTGCGCGACACGACTCTGCAGGACCTCCAGGACCTGGTCAAGATCGGCGATGCCCTGGACACGGTGGGCTCCGCCCCCTGCGTGCCGCTGGACGTGCCCATCCATCTGCAGGAGATCCAGATGCACAAGGTGGCCTGGGAAAACTCCCGCCGGCGGGCCAACGACATGTTCGAGCACGACCCCAAGCCCAACGTGAACGTGGCCCGGTACGTCTACGAGATGTCCCAGGCCGCCGGGCGCTGGTTCTCCCTGGGACTGTACATGGTCAGCCCCAGGACCTTCGACCCGCCGGAGCTGGAGATCATCTACCGCTTCCGGGACCTGGGCGTGCCCATGTGGGCCGGCACCATGCCCATCACCGGGGTCAACGCCCCGATCCTGGAAAAGGCCGGGATCCTGCAGGCCATGTTCGAGACCCTGGCCTGCCTGACCATGCTGAGCCTGATCAACACCAAGGGCTACAACTACATCCAGGTCATCGACAGCTTCATCGTGCACCCCTTCGACATGAAGTACTCGACCTTCGTGTACGGCTCCGCGGAGGACGCGCGCGGGACCATGGACAAGCTGGCCATCCACAAGGAGCTGGGCCTGCCGCTGGTGGCCAAGAGCCTGATCACCGGGGCCAAGCAGGTGGACGCCCAGAGCGCGCACGAGGTGGGGGTGTACACCATGATGGCCGCCCTGGCCGGCTGCCGCACCTTCCGCTGCGCGGGCCTGCTGTCCAGCGCCGAGCTGTACTCCGCCGAGAAGCTGGTGGTGGACTACGAGATCGTGCAGTACATCCGCAGGACCCTGGAGCCGGAGGAGTTCAGCGAGGAGACCCTGCTGGCCGAGGAGATCGCGGCCATCAAGCCCGGGGAAAGCTTCCTGGAGCACCCCAGCACCTTCAAGTTCTACAAGAGCCACTACTGGGACCCCACCCTGTTCACCCACTCCAACCTGGGGCAGTGGCAGGAGATGGGCTCCAAGAGCCTGTACCGCTACGCCAACGAGCGGGCCAAGAAGCTGCTGAAGGAGCACAGCTACCAGATCGAGCCGGAGAAGAAGCGGGAGCTGGACCGGATTCTGGCCGTGGCCCAGAAGGACGAAGCGCTGGCCAAGAGCCGGGAGGTGGCGATATGAGACTGCCGGATTACGGCCTGCAGGGCGGCCTTTCCCCGGAGCAGATCCGGACCATGCACGAGAAGGCCATGTGGCTGATCGAGACCTCCGGCATCCAGGTGCCCCACCAGGGCGTGCTCAAGCTGCTGGCCGCGCATGACGGGGTCAAGATCGAGAAGGACATCGTGCGCTTCCGGCCCGACCTGGTGCTGCGGGCCCTGAAGGCGGCGAAGTACGACGTGCCGGAGTACGCCCGCACCGGCTGGGTGATGTCCGCCGGGGCGCACCAGACCAACTGCTACGGCCTGGACACCGGGCAGCTGCGCCTGCCCACCACCCAGGACCTGGTGGACTTCCTCAAGCTGGGCGACGCGCTGGACACGGTCGGCTCGGCGCCGGTCATCCCCATGGACGTGCCCGTGCACCTGCAGCACCTGCTGATGCACAAGCTGGCCTACGAGCACACCCGCTACCGCTGCAACGACATCTACGAGCACATGGACAAGCCCTCCTACGAGTGCGCCATGTACGTGCGCGAGATGGCCCAGGCGGCGAACAAGCGCTTCGCCTTCGGCATCTGGATGATCAGCCCCAAGAGCTTCGACGAGAGGAACCTGGAGGTGGCCTATCGCCTCCGCGACCTGGGCATCCCGATGTGGGTGGCCACCATGCCCCAGGCCGGGGTGACCGCGCCCATCACCATCCTGGGCACGGTGCTGCAGAGCATGTTCGAGATCTTCGCCGGGCTCACCGTGCTTTCCCTGATGAACCCCAAGGGCAACAACTACATCTCCCCGGCCGACGCCTTCGAAGCCAACACCTTCGACATGAAGTACACGACCTTCGTGTACGGCTCGGTGGAGTACATCCAGCACAGCCTGCACCAGATCGCCCTGTGCAAGCACTACGGCATCCCCATCATCGTCAAGAGCCTGCTCACCTCGGCCAAGGAGCCGGACGCCCACGCGGCGGCGGAGATGGGCATCCACACCTTCATCGCCGCCCTGGCCGGGGCGCGGGCCTTCCGCTGCGGGGGCCTGCTGTCCACCGGCGAGGTGTACTGCGGCGAGTGGGTGGTGATCCTGCACGAGATGATCGAGTACATCAAGCAGGTGCTGAAATCCGAGGACTTCAGCGAGGAGCGGCTGATGGTCCGGGACATCGTCGAGGTGGGCCCCGGCGGCACCTACGTGGACAAGCGCAGCACCTATGAGCTGTTCCGCCAGGAGTACTGGACCCCCAAACTGTTCGAGCACTCCAACGTCGGGCAGTGGATCGAGCTGGGCTCCAAGTCCATGCGGCAGCAGGCGCAGGAGGCCGCGCGCCGGCTCATCGCCGGGCACAGCTATGCCATCGACAAGGATACGAAGAAGGAATTGGACAAGATCTACGAGCGGGCCCGGCGCGACCAGGCGCTGGAAAAGAGCCTGAAGCTGCAGATCTAGCAAGGCTTGAGGAGGTTTGTTCCATGTTCGAGGAGATCAAGCAGGCGATCATTACCGGCAACGAGGCGCAGGCGGTCAAGCTGACGCAGGCGCTGCTGGACCGGAACACCGAGCCCCAGAAGGTGCTGAAAGAAGGCCTGGTGGCGGGGATGGACGTGGTGGGGGCCCGCTTCAAGGCCTACGAGATGTGGCTGCCGGAGGTGATCCTGGCGGCCAAGGCCATGAAGGCCGCCACCGGGCTGCTCAAGCCATATCTGGAAAAGAGCGGCGGCAGCATGAAGCTGGGCAGGATCGTCATCGCCACGGTCGAGGGCGACGTGCACGACATCGGCAAGAACCTGGTCAGCATGATGCTGGAGTCGGCCGGTTTCGACATGGTGGACCTGGGGGTGAACGCCAAGGTCTCCGCCATCGCCGAGGCCGCCGTCAAGCAGGAGGCCGACCTGGTCGGGCTGTCCGCGCTGCTGACCACGACCATGCTGGCCATGAAGCCGGCCGTCAAGGCGATACGGGGCGCCAGCGCCAAGGTGAAGGTCATGGTCGGCGGATCGCCGATCACGCAGGAATGGGCCAAGGAGGCCGGCGCCGACGGTTTCGCCCCGGACGCGCTGCGGGCCATCAACCTGGCCAAGGGCCTGCTGGGCCTGGAGGGCTGAAGGAGGTGGAAGCCGCGTAGGAAGTGTTCTTTCGGATTTCCTCTCGTCGAGGAACAATATTTTCGCAAGGAGGACGGAGATGAAGAGAATCCTGTTTGCTGTGGTGGCGATCATGCTGCTGGCCTCGGTTGGGCTGCTGGCCAGCGGCCAGAAGGAGCCGGGCGCGGGAGAGGCCAAGCAGGCCCGCATCTGGATCTGGGGCGAGGATGAAGCCCCCGGGCTCACCGATTTCCTGCGGCGCGTGGGGCAGGCCTACTCCGAGAAGATCGACCCGAGCGTCAAGTGGGAAGTCACCCACCTGGATATCGATGAAATCTACACCGGGTTCTACGCGGCGGCCGAGGCCAAGAACGCCCCCGAGCTGCACACCCTCTGGGGCGGCATCCTGGGCTTCGAGCCCGGGTGGGCGGGGCACCTGGCGCCCATCAGCGATTACGTTTCCGAGAAGACCCTGTCCCACGTCCTTCCCCCGCTGCGCCACGACGGGTACTGGAACGGCAAGGACTGGCTGGTCCCTCTCTACGTCAACCCCTGGCCGCTGATGATCAACAAGCAGGTCTGGCAGTCCGCCGGCGTGAATCCGGACGCGCTGCCCACCACCTGGGCCGGCTTTATCGCGGCGGTCAAGAAGATCAAGGCCGCGGGCAGCACCCCCTGGTGCGTCGGGATCAAGGACGGCTTCTACGGCACCTGGTTTCCGGCCATCCTCCAGCACCAGCTCTACAATGACGCCAGCGACTACCTGAAGGCGGTCGTCGGCATTGAAAGGCTCGATCAGCCGCCGCACAGCAAGCGCTGGGACATGGTGGCCGAGCTGCACGACGCCGGGGCCTTCAACCCGGACGTCAACTCGCTCTCCCTGGCGGAGGGCCAGGACCTGTTCCTGCAGGGCAACGTGGGCATCATCCACGCCTCGGGCAACGCCTACATGGCGCTGATCGCCAAGCAGCTGGGCGAGGCCAACACCGCGGTCTGGATCCCGCCGGTGGACTCCAAGGCCAGGTCCGCGGGCACGATGCCGCTGTCCACCCAGCCGGTGGGCATTCCCGCCGCCGCCAAGTACAAGAAAGAGGCGGGCAAGTTCCTGGAGTTCTTCTACAGCAAGGAAGTCCAGAACCAGATGTACAAGGAGATCAGCGTGTTCTCCGGCTCCAACGAGCTGGACCGCGCTTCCATGAAGACCAACCTGGACCGCCAGCTCTTCGACCTGGCCCAGAAGAAGGCCGGCATGTGCTATCCCTGGCTGCATCCCGGAGCCATCGAGGAGGCCAGCTACGCCATCACCCAGAAGCTGCTGGCCGGAGACATCGATGCGGCCCAGGCGGCCCGCGAGTACGAGCAGTCGGCCAAGAAGTGGCGCGACGAGAATCCCGAGCAGCTGAAGAACGTCCAGATCTGGGCCACGGAAAAGATGCCCTTTCTGAAGTAGATCTGCTATAAGTTCAAGATGAGGTGGTGCCGGCAGGAATGCCGGCACCACGCTTGAAAAAGGTACCGATGACCGGCGGCAAGAAGCAGAACCTGAAGGCCTACCTGTTCATAGCTCCCACCCTGCTGATCCTGCTGGTCGTGTACCTGTACCCGCTGCTGCAGAACCTGAACTACAGCCTGCGGGACTTGAGCATCGCCGGCAGGCCGTTCACCGGGATGCGCAACTACCTGCTGATGCTCAAGGACCCGATCTTCCTGACCTCGATCAAGAACAACTTCATCCTGATCTTCGCCCTGGTGCCGACCCTGGTCCTGGTCTCGCTCCTGTTCGCGGTGCCCCTGTTCGAAAGGATCCGGGGCTGGAAGTTCTACCGGGGCACGATCCTTCTTCCCTACATCACTTCCATCACGGCCATCGGGCTGTTCTTCTCCCTGTTCTTCCAGGGCCGGGGCATCCTCAACACCTTTCTACGGCTGGTCCACCTGGACTCCCTGGTGGTGGACTGGCTGGGCTCGACCCGCTTCGCCCTGCCGGCGATCATGTTCGTCATCGTCTGGAGGGAGTTCGGCTTCGGCACCATGCTCTTCCTGGCCCGGCTGACCACGGTTTCGGAGGAGCTGTTCGACGCGGCGAAGATCGACGGCACCAACTGGCTGCAGCGGATCATCCACGTGGTGATCCCCCAGCTGGCGACGGTGATCGAGTTCTACGTGTTCCTGATGATCGTGACCATGCTGAGCTGGGTGTTCAACTACGTGTACGTCATGACCCTGGGCGGGCCGGCCCGCAGCAGCTACGTCACGGAGCTCTACATCTACATGGAAGCTTTCAAGTTCAACCGGATGGGCGTGGCCGCGGCGGTGTCCATCGCCCTGTTCCTGATCACGGCCGTGCTGGCCTTCGTCTCGTTCCGCTTCCGCAAGAGGCTGTACAGGGAATATGAGTAGACAACCCGTCAAGCGCGCCGCCATCGCCGTCGCCCGGCAGCTCCTGCTGATCCTGGCCGCCGCCGTGGTCCTGGTCCCGATCGTCTACATCGTGATGGCCTCCTTCAAGACCAAGATGGACTACGTGCGCAACCAGATCGGCTGGCCCAACCCGCCGGTCCTGGACAACTACCTGCGCCTGATCGAGGATGCCAAGCTGTTCATCTGGTTCGGCAACTCCGCCGCGGTGACCATCGGCTCGGTGGCCCTCACGGTCGCGGTGGGGGCGCTGGCCGCCCACGCCTTCAGCCGCTTCCATTTCACCGGCAAGGAAAAGGTCTTCAACCTCATCATCGCCCTGATGATCATCCCCCCGATCGTGATGATCATTCCCCTGTTCGTGCTGGCCACCCGGGCCCGCCTGGTCAACACCTACTGGAGCGCGATCGTGATCTACGCCGGGCTCATGCTGCCCTTCAGCGTGTACCTGCTGCGGAACTTCTTCGTCACCATCCCGGAGTCGATCGTGGACTCGGCCCGGATCGACGGCTGCTCGGACATGGGCATCTTCCTGCGCATCGTGGTCCCCTTGAGCCGCTCGGCCCTGATCACCCTGGTGGTGGTCAACGTGCTGTGGGTCTGGAACGAGCTGTTGATCGCCCTGATATTTCCTGCAGAAGGAAGAGCTGACCACGCTCGTGGTGGGGCTCATCCGCTTCCAGGGCAGGTTCCGCATCGACCAGCCCGTGATCCTGGCGGGGATCTTCGCCTCCATGGTGCCGATGGTGATCCTCTATCTGGTCGGCCAGCGCTTCCTGGTGCAGGGCCTGACCGCCGGCGCCCTGAAGGGCGAATAATCCCGCCGGCTGTTTGCGGTGCCCGACGCTCCTGCTTTATAATGGTCGCGTGCGGAAACCTGTCGGTAGAGCCGCGGTGGCGGCAATACGATTTCTCAGATTGCTGTTCGCCGAGTACCAGCGCGACCAATGCCTGGCCCGCGCCGGAGGCCTGGCCTTCGCCACCCTGCTGGCCCTGGTGCCCCTGCTGGCCCTGATGTTCTCCCTGTTCTCCGCCCTGGGCTCGTTCAGCGGCCTGCTGGAGCGCTTCGAGGCCTTCCTGCTCACCCAACTGGTGCCCGCCAGCCAGGAGGAGATCATGGCCTACGTGCAGCGCTTCGTGCGCAACTCGCGGGCGCTGGGGGTGGCGGGCCTGCTGTTCTTCCTGGCCACGGCCGTGTTCCTGCTGAACGCGGTGCAGAACTCCTTCAACGCCGTCTGGGGCAGCCGGCCCCGGCGCAACTCGCTGCACCGCCTGGCCACCTACGCCTCCATCCTGATCGTCGGCAGCTTCCTGCTCAGCATCGGCCTGAACCTCTTCGGCGTGGCCCGCTCGCTGGTCGGGGGGTCGGCGGTGGCCGAGCTGGGCAGGAGCCTGTCCTTCCTCGCGGCGGTGGCCCCCTCCGTGTTCATCTTCCTGGCCCTGCTGCTGATGATCGCCCTGCTGCCCTCCGGCCGGGTGCGCTTCGGCAGCGCCCTGGTCGGGGCGGCGGCCGGGCTGGTGCTCTGGGAGCTGGCCCGCAGGCTGTTCTTCCTGTGGATCACCTACGTGCTGCGCATGTCCGTGATGTACGGCTCCCTGGCGGCGGTGCCGATCTTCCTGATCTGGCTGTACGTGGCCTGGTCCGTGGTGCTGCTGGCCCTGGAGATCGCCTACCTGCATCAGCACCGGCGCTCCGCCTGGCTGGGGCGCCCGCCCCGGGAGCTCAGCCCGGCGGACCGCCTGCTGCTGGGCCTGGAGGTCTTCCTGGACATCGCGGGCCGTTTCTACCGGGGGGAGAACGCACCCAGCCGCGAGCAGATCGCCCAGCGGCTGGACGCCTCTCCGCTGGAGGTGAACGTTTACACCGACCTTCTGCTGGCCAACGGCCTGGTGACCTTCGCCGGGCCGTCGGGCGAGCTGCTGATGCCGGCCCGCTCCCTGGACGGCATTCGCCTGCAGACCCTCATGGCCTGCCTGTTCCGGGGTTCGGCGCGCCCGACGCGCCGCGGAGGGGCGGCGCTGGGCCTGTACGAAGCGGTGACCGGCGCGGCGGACGGTTTGCTGGCGGAGCGCTCGGTCCTGGACTTCATCAAATCGGGGTACAAGCCATGAAAAGCCCGTACCGCTGGCTGGTGCTCGCGGTCTTCATGCTGGTGACCTTCATCAACCAGGCGTCGTGGATCACCTTCGCCCCGATCACCGGCGAAGCGGCCCGGTACTACGGCACCTCCGACCTGGTCATCGGCCTGCTGTCGATGGTGTTCATGATCGTCTACGTGCTGCTGGCCATCCCCTC
The DNA here is from genome assembly GCA_963745745.1 of uncultured Spirochaetota bacterium. GTDB lineage: Bacteria > Spirochaetota > Spirochaetia > SZUA-6 > DRHE01 > MIBK01. Next base: position 15,549 of record CAVUYS010000024.1, read on the forward strand.
GGCCTGGGTGATCGACAGCCGGGGTTTCCGCCTGGCCGTCGGGGTGGGCTCCCTGCTCACGGCCGCCGGCGCGCTGGCCCGGGGCGCGTTCGCCTCCAACCTGGCCCTGGTGTTCGTCGGCCAGCTGGTCATCGCGGTGGGGCAGCCGCTGATCCTGGGCTCGATCACGCGCCTGGCGGCCTGCTGGTTCCCCGTGGAGGAGAGGGCCACGGCCGCCGGCCTGGCCACGCTCTCCATCTACCTGGGCATCCTGGCGGCGATGATCCTGACTCCGGTGCTGAGCTTGCGCTGCGGGATGCGGGGAATGCTGCTGGCCTACGGCTTGGTGGCCGGCGCGGCGGCGGTGATCTTCCTGGTCGCGGCCAGGGAGCGCGCCCCGGATTCGGCGAGCCTGCCCATGTTCGAAGGGCTGAAGGCCATGTGGCGCAACCGGGACTTTCTCCTGCTGCTGGTCATCTTCTTCATCGGCTTGGGCCTGTTCAACGGGGTCACCACCTGGATCGAGGCGATCGTGCGGCCCCGCGGCTTCGACAGCGCCCAGGCCGGCCTGCTGGGCGGTGCCATGCTGGTCGGGGGCATCCTCGGCGCGGTGGTCGTGCCCCTGGTTTCCGACAGCCTGCGCCGGCGCAAGCCGTTCATCATCCTGGCCCTGTTCGGCCTGCTGCCCGGGCTGGCCGGCCTGGCCTTCGCCAGGACCTACTGGCTGCTGCTGGCCTCCGGCTTCTGGTTCGGCTTCTTCCTGCTGGCCGCGGGCCCGGTGGGCTTCCAATACGGGGCGGAGCTGACCCGGCCGGCGCCGGAGGGCACCTCCAACAGCCTGCTGGTGGTCATGGGGCAGATTTCCGGCATCCTCTTCATTTTCGCCATGGATGCCCTGCCGGGGACCATGACCGCCTCGCTGCTGGCCCTGATGGCCCTGAGCGTGGCGGCGGGGGTTCTGGCCTGCCTGCTGCGCGAGTCGCCGATCCGCGTATGAAGCCCAAGTACCGGGCGGTGCCCTTCTCGCTTCTCCGCCGGGCGGCGGCGGCCAGCGCCGCGGTGGCCGCGAAGCGCAGCACCATCCACAGCCTCACCGAGGTGGACATCACCGAGCCGCGCCGCATCCTGCGCGAGCAGAAGCTCTCCCTGACCGCCTACGTGGTCGCCTGCCTGGCCCGGGCGGTGGCCGGAACACCCCCTGCTCAACAGCCTCCGCAAGGGCCGCCGGCTCATCCTGCTGGAGGACGTGACGGTGGCCGTGCTGATCGAGCGGGAGCTGCAGGGCGAGCGGGTGCCGGAGCCGGTGGGCATCCAGAGGGCCCAGGCCAAGAGCTTCCGGCAGATCCACGAGGAGATCCGCGAGCACCAGCGCCACCCGCCCGACCGCCTGGGCAGCCTGTCCGGACTTGCCTGGGTGACCCTGCTGCCCAGCTTCCTTCTGCGCGCCTTCATGCGCCTGGGTTCCCACAGCATCCGCCTGGCGGACCGCTACGGGGTGGTGGCCGTCACCGCGGTGGGCATGTTCGGGGAGGGGGCGCTGTGGTTCCTCCCGCTGAGCTCGGCCACCGTGGTGGTCACGGTGGGCAGCATTGTCCAGCGGGAAGGGCGGGAGCACCTGTGCCTGACCGTATCCTTCGACCACGCCATCGTGGACGGGGCCCCGGCCGCGCGCTTCATGCGCAGGCTGGCGGAGCTGCTCCGCGGAGGAGAGCTGCTGGCCGAAGGCGGGCGGGAACCCTGAGCGCGGCCGCGTCATGAAAGGACCGGTTCGATTGACCAGGTCGCCCTCCGGTCGTAGAATGGCAGGTCTGAAAACCTATTTTACCGAAGACCGCTACGTCACTGCCGCGGACGCGCCCGTATCGCTGCTGCACCGCCTGCTGGGCGGGTGGCGGTGGTCGTTCTACCTGCAATACTTCGAAGTGGTGCTGGCGGCCAGGCGGCTGGCGGTGCGCGGTCTGTACGACGATGCGGCCTGGGCTGAGAGCTCGCTGGCGGTCCTGCAGGACCGTGGAGCGCAACCGCGGGCGCTTCGACATCACGGGCATGGACAACCTGCGCCGCAGCGCCGGGTCCGGGCCCTTCGTGTTCATAGCCAACCACATGAGCACCCTGGAAACCCAGATCCTGCCGGTGCTGATCGTCCCGCTGCTGCCCGTGACCTTCGTGGTCAAGGAAGGCCTGGTCTCCAGCGGCGCCTTCGGCCCCATCATGCGCTCCCGGGACCCGGTGGTCGTGAAGCGCAGGAATCCCCGGGAGGACCTGGAAGAGGTGCTGCGCGCGGGCGGGGAGCGCCTCAAGCGCGGCGTCTCGCTGGTCGTCTTTCCGCAGAGCACGCGCAGCCCGGTGTTCCGGCCGGAGCTCTTCAACACCCTGGGGGTGAAGCTGGCGGCGGCGGCCGGCGTCCCCGCCTTCCCGATCGCGATCAAGACCGACTTCTGGGGCGAGGAGGGGCTGTTCCGCGGCTTCGGCCCGGTGCGCCCGGAGCGCACGATCCACATTGAGTTCGGCCAGCCCCTCGGGGTTTCCGGCCGGGGGAAGGAACAGCACACGGCGATCCTGGAGTTTATCGAGTCCCGGCTCAGGCTCTGGTGAGGAAAGCGCTACGGCCTGGCAGACGGGTTTTCCTTTACGCGCCCGCCTTGATCAACGCCGCCTTGGCGCCCAGGCCCTCGTGGATCACGGCCTTGAAAGCGCGGACGGCAGCTCCGATCTGCGCAACCCCCCAGATGTTGCGGCCGATGGTGGCCCCAGCCGCTCCGCTTTCCACCACCTCCGCCATCATGGCCAGCGCGCCGCGCAGATCCGGCGTCTGAGGTCCGCCCGCGGCCACCAGCCGGACGGGGCACTCGGAGACGATCTGGGCATAGGCGGCGACCTCGCCGCAGTAGGGAACCTTCACCACGTCCGCCCCCACCTCGGCGGCGCAGCGGGCGGCCCAAGCGATATCCTCTGGAGCGTAGGAGAAGCCGACCCCTTTGTCGGAGTAGGTGCGTGGGTAGATGTGACAGATGACCGGCATTTCGAAGCGGGCCGCCTCACGCACGCAGTCGGCGACGCGGCGCAGGTAGCGGCCCTCGGAAGGTCCCCGCACCAGAGCCACGACCGCGAAAGCGTCGGCCCCCAGGCGGACAGCGTCCTCGGGGGTGGCCGCTTGCTCAATGAACGAGTCGTCCAGGGAAACCAGTGAGCTCTGCAGAATGAGCGGGATCGACCCCGCGTGCTGCGGCCACACCGCGGTGGCCATGCCGATGTGCATGGTCACCGCATCGGGTCGTGCCTCCACGACCGCGGCGACGGTGGCGCGGAACTTTCGCAATCCTTCGGGTATGCCGGCTCCGTAGATGACGAAGTGATCCACGGCGACCGAACAAAGCCTGCCCGAGGCATGGGAGAAGAGGCGGTTGAGTCTGACCAGCTTTCCAGTGTTCATTCTGGCCTATAACATATATGGGCAAGGCCGGCTGGACAAGCCGGACAGGCCGACTCGGCTAGATCTCCAGCAGGTGGTGCCCGTGGTAGTGCCGGTCCCGCAGCTCGCGGACCGTCGGGCTCTGCAGGTAGTCGTCGAAGCGCATCGAGCGGTCGATGAAGCCCGCCGGGGTGAGCTCGATGATCCGGGTGGCGATGCTGTCCACGAACTGGTGGTCGTGGCTGATGAACAGCACGGTGCCGGGGAAGTCGATCAGCGCGTCGTTGACCGCCGTGATCGCCTCCAGGTCCAGGTGATTGGTCGGCTCGTCCATGATCAGGACGTTGCCGCGGGCCAGCATCATCCGGGCCAGCATGCACCGCACCCTCTCCCCTCCGGACAGGACGCTCACCTTCTTGAAGGAATCGTCCCCGGAAAAAAGCATCCGGCCCAGGAAGCCGCGCACGTAGGATTCGTCGGTAGCCTTGGTGTACTGCTTGAGCCAGTCCAGCAGGGTAAGCTCTGACTGGAAATGGGCGGAGCTGTCCTTGGGGAAGTAGGACAGGCTCACGGTGCTGCCCCACTCGCAGCTTCCCGCATCCGGCTCCAGCTCGCCGGCCACGATCGCCAGCAGCGCGCTCTTGGCCGCGTGATAGGGCCCGACCAGGGCGATCTTCTCGCCGGGCTGGACGGTCAGGGAGATGTCGCGCAGCACATCCTCGCCCTCGATGCGCTTGCTCAAGCCCTCGAGCTGCAGGACCTTGCGGCCGCTTTCCCTTTCCTGATCGAAGCTCACGTACGGGGTTTTGCGGCTGGAGGGCTTGATGTCGTCGATCGAAAGCTTCTCCACCAGCTTCTGGCGGCTGGTGGCCTGCCGCGACCTGGCCGCGTTGGAGGAGAAACGCTGGATGAAGGCCCGCAGCTCGGCGATCTTGTCCTCCCGGCGTTTCTTATCGTCCCGGGCCTGCTTGCGCGCCAATTGGCTGGAATGGTACCAGAAGTCGTAGTTGCCCACGTACAGCGAGATCCGCCCGAAATCCACGTCGGCGATGTGCGTGCACACCCGGTTCAGGAAGTGCCGGTCGTGGGAGACCACGATCACGGTGTTCTTGAACTGGTAGAGGAAGTCCTCCAGCCAGCTCACCGCCTCCAGGTCCAGGTTGTTGGTGGGCTCGTCCAGCAGGAGGATCTCGGGATTCCCGAACAGGGCCTGGGCCAGCAGGACGCGGACCTTCTGCGTGCCGTCCAGGCTGGCCATGCGCTGGTCGCGCAGCTCATCGGGCAGCCCGAGCCCGGAGAGCAGGCGTCCCGCCTCGGCTTCCGCCTCCCACCCGCCCAGCTCGCTGAACTCCCCCTCCAGCTCGGACACGCGCAGGCCGTCCTCGTCGGAGAAGTCCTCCTTGGCGTACAGCTCCCGCCGCTCCACCAGCACCTCGTAGAGCTTGCGGTGGCCCATGATGACGGTTTCCAGCACCGGGTGCTGATCGAACAGGAACTGGTCCTGCCGCAGGACCGCGATCCTTTCCCGGGGGCTCACCACGACCTTCCCGGTGTCCGGCTCCAGCTCCCCGGACAGGACCTTGAGCAGGGTGGACTTGCCGGCGCCGTTGGCCCCGATCACCCCGTAGCAGTTGCCCGGCGTGAACTTGAGATCGACGTCCTTGAACAGGACTTGCTGCCCGAAGGCCAGGGATAGGTTGGATACGCTGATCACTTACAAGGTTCCTGGATGGGTGCCCCCAGTAGGGCATGAAGCGCCGATCGTGTCAAGATGCTTCGCGCTTCAGTATATTCAAAACACTATGGAAGTCTCCTCCCGACACATTCAACGGGTGTATCTCGGGCTCACCCTGCTGTCCACCCTGGCGGCCTCCCTGATCTGGGGCATCAACACCCTTTTCCTGCTGGACGCCGGACTGAACAACACGCAGGCCTTCGCGGCCAATGCCTTCTTCACCCTCGGCCAGGTCGTCTTCGAAGTGCCCACCGGGGTGGTGGCCGACCTCTGGGGCCGAAGGGCCTCGTACCTGGCCGGGGCGCTCACGCTGCTGGCCTCCACGCTCCTGTATTACCTGATGTGGCGGGTGAAGGCCCCCTTCTGGGGCTGGGCCCTGAGCTCCGCTTTCATCGGCCTGGGCTTCACCTTCTTTTCCGGGGCCACGGAAGCGTGGCTGGTGGACGGCCTGAAGCACGCCGGCTACCAGGGCAGCCTGGATACGGTTTTCGCCAGAGGCGGCATCGTGGCCGGGGCGGCCATGCTGGCCGGGTCCGTGGCGGGAGGGTACATCGCCCAGGTCAGCAACCTCGGGGTCCCCTACCTGGCGCGCACCGGCCTGCTGGCCCTCACCTTCCTGGCGGCGCTGGTCTACATGAGGGACCTGGGTTTCCAGCCCGATCGCAGCCAGACGGTATTGAAGAGGATGCGGACGATCCTCACGGCTTCCATCCAGAACGGGTTCCGGCGCCCGCCCGTGCGCTGGATCATGCTGGGCGCCCCCTTTGCCGCGGCCGCCGGCATCTACGCCTTCTACGCCATGCAGCCGTACCTGCTCCAGCTCTACGGGGATCCCCGGGCCTACGGCGTGGCCGGGCTGGCCGCGGCCGTGGTGGCCGGGGCCCAGATCGCCGGCGGCCTATTGGTAAGGCAGATCCGCCGGCTGTTCTTCCGCCGCACCCTGGTGCTGATCCTGGGCACGGCCGCGGGCATCGCCGCCCTGGCGGGGATCGGCTGGACCGGGAGCTTCTGGGTGGCCGTGTCCCTGCTCGTCCTGTGGGCCATCACCTTCGCGGCCATCACCCCGATCCGGCAGGCCTACCTCAACGGGCTGATCCCCTCGGAGCAGCGGGCCACGATCCTCTCCTTCGATTCGCTGATGGGTTCCGCAGGGGCCGCCGTGGCCCAGCCGGTGCTGGGCCGGGTGGCCGACGCCTGGAGCTACTCGGCCTCGTACCTGGTCACCGCCGCGGTCCAGCTCGGGGCGCTGCCCTTCCTGATGCTGGCCCGGCGCGAGAACGCGCCCTCCGACACGGAGGACACCCCGTCATGATCCAGACCGTCGAGCCGGCCACCGGAAAGCTCCTGCAGAGCTACCCCGAAATGCAGTCCGGGCAGGTGCGGGACATCCTGGAAAAGGTGCAGCGGGCCTTCCTGGATTGGCGGGCGGCCAGCCTGCAGGACCGCGCCGGGCCGCTGCGGAAGCTGGCCCGGCTGCTGCGCGAGCGAAGCAGCGCGATCGCCCGGCTCATGGCCCAGGAGATGGGCAAGCCGGTGCGCCAGGGGGCGGCCGAGGCGGAGAAGTGCGCCTGGACCTGCGAGTACTTCGCGGAGAACGCCGAGGCCTTCCTGCGGCCCCAGGCGGTGGCCACCGAGGCGGCCCGCAGCTACGTGACCTTCCAGCCCCTGGGGGTCGTGCTGGCCGTCATGCCCTGGAACTTCCCCTTCTGGCAGGTGTTCCGCTGCGCCGCCCCCGGGGTCCTGGCCGGCAACGCCTGGGTGCTGAAGCACGCCTCCAATGTGAGCGGTTGCGCGCTGTTGATCGAAGAGCTGTTCCGGGAGGCCGGCTTCCCCCCCGACCTGCTGCGGGCGGTGCTGCTGCGCGGGGGACCGGAGGTGCTGTCGATGATCGACGACCCGCGCGTGGCGGCGGTGACCCTGACCGGCAGCGGACCCGCCGGCCGGGCGGTGGCCGAGCGGGCGGGGCGCAATCTGAAGAAGACCGTGCTGGAGCTGGGCGGCAGCGACCCGTACCTGGTGCTGGAGGACGCGGACTTGAGCGCGGCCGCCCGGGCCTGCGCGCGCGGGCGGCTGATCAACGCCGGGCAGAGCTGCATCGCGGCCAAACGCCTGATCGTGGTCGAGGCGGTCCGGGAGCGCTTCCAGGAGCTGCTCGTGCGCGAAATGGGCGCCGTGCGGGCCGGGGACCCGCTGGACCCGGACACCGAGCTGGGCCCCCTGGCCGGCCGGGAGCTGCGCGAGCATCTGCACGAGCAGGTGTCGCGCAGCGTGGCCGGTGGGGCCGAGTGCCTTCTGGGCGGCGAGATCCCGCCCGGCCCGGGGGCCTGGTACCCGCCGACTGTGCTTTCGGGGGTGCGCCCCGGCCTGCCGGCCTTCGACGAGGAGCTGTTCGGGCCGGTGGCCGCCGTGGTTTCCGCCGCGGACCAGGACGAGGCCGTCGAGCTGGCCAACGCCAGCCCCTTCGGGCTGGGGGCGGCCGTGTTCACCGCCGATTCGGAGCGAGGGGAGCGCCTGGCGGCCGACCGCCTGGAGGCCGGCTGCTGCTTCGTCAACGACTTCGTGCGCTCCGACCCGCGCCTGCCCTTCGGCGGGGTGAAGGAAAGCGGCTACGGCCGGGAGCTCTCCGCCTTCGGCCTGCGCGAGTTCACCAACATCAAGAGCGTCTGGGTGGCCTGAAACTAGGGCAATGCGGCCAATTCCGCGTACCTGCCGCGCAGGCTGGGATAGAGGCTGCGGTAGAGCTGGAAATATCTTTCGTAGCTCCGTTTCATTTCCGCGTCGGGCTTGATTTCCTTGTCGAAGCGGACCAGCCGCAGGCAGGCTTCCTGGACGCTGGAGTATTTCCTGGCCCCCACCAGAGCCAGGATGGCGGCCCCGAAGGCGGCCCCTCCTTCGTCCGTGGAGCTCAGCAGCAGCTTTTCTCCGGAAACGTTGGCCTGGATCTCCGCCCAGAGCCTGGATTTCATCCCTCCGCCCGTGCCGCGGATTTCCCGGGTATCCACGCCCAGGCCTCTCATGACCTCCAGGCAGTCCCGGAAGCTGAAGGCCACCCCTTCCATGACGGCGCGGGCGGCCTGCGCCAGGCCGTGACCCGAATGCAGGCCGATGAACGCTCCCCGGGCGTTGGGATCCTGATGGGGATGCCGCTCCCCACCCAGGTAGGGCAGGAAGAGCAGCCGGTCGCTGCCGACCGGCACCGCGGCGGCCTGCTCCTCCAGAAGGGAGAACACGCTGCGCTTCTGCCTTTCGGCCTCCAGCCGCTCATGGGCCGCGAAGCTCTGCTGAAACCAGGCCAGGGAGGCGGCGGCCGAGTTGGTCACTCCCAGAAGCGCCCAGCGGCCGGGTACGGCGTGGCAGAAGGTGTCCACGCGCCCCCCCTCGTCGGTTTTCACCCCGTCGGTCGCCGCGTAGATCACCCCGGAAGTCCCCACGGAATACCCGACGATCCCCTGGTCGGTGATGCCGTTGCCCACGGCGGCGCAGGCCTGGTCCCCACCGCCGCCGACCACCCGCACCGCGGGATCCAGGCCGAGCTCCCGCGAAACCGCCGCCGAAACCTGGCCGGTCGGCTCGCAGGACTCGTGGACCGCGGGCAGGAAATCCAGCGGGATGTCCAGCGCCTGGCAGAGCTCCGGCGACCATTTCCGTTGGGCGATGTTCAACAGGATCGTCCCGGAAGCGTCGCTGACGTCCGTGGCGAACTCGCCGGTCAGCCGATAGCGGATGTAGTCCTTGGGCAGGAGCATCTTCGCGGCCCTGGCGTACAGCTGCGGCTCGTGCTTGCGCACCCACAGCAGCTTGCAGGCGGTGAAATACAGGGCGCCGCGGGTGCAGGCGATCTGCATGAGCCTGTCGGCGCCGGCCTTCTGGACCACCTCGCGGGCTTCCTCGTGCGTCCGCTGGTCGTTCCAGAGGATGCAGGGCCGCAGCACGCGCCCGGCCTTGTCCAGGAGCACCAGACCGTGGTACTGGCCCGAGAGCCCGACCGCCGCGATCTCGGGCGGGCCGCGCCCCGGAGCTGGCCAGGATCTGCCGTATCGAGGCCTGCGTGGCGGCCCACCAATCCTCGGGGTTCTGCTCGAACCAGTTGGTCTGCGGACTGTGGATCGGGTAGGCGGCTGTAGCCTCGGCTTCCAGCGCGCCGTTTTCATTCAACAGGATCGACTTGACCCCGGTGGTCCCGATGTCCAGGCCGATGACGTGCATGTCAGGCTTTGATCATGAAGCCGCCGTCCACCGGCAGCACGGCGCCGTTGACCATGGCGGCCTCCTCGCTGAGCAGCATGGCCACCACGTTGGCCACGTCGATGGTCTCGTTGAACCTGCCCAGCGGGATGCTGGCCAGCATCGGGCCGCTCTTGGCCGGGTCGCTCCAGGCTTTGCGGCCCATCGGGCGTCATGGTCATGACCGGAGCCACCGCGTTGGTGCGGATCTTATAGGGCCCCAGCTCCATGGCCATGCAGCGGGTCAGCTGGTCGACTCCGCCCTTGGAGATGCAGTAGGTGGTGTGGTCCTGGAAAGCGATGGTATTGGCCACGCTGGAAATGTTCACGATTGATCCCGGAGCCTTGCGGGCCACCAGGTCCCTGGCCACCACCTGCGAGACCACCAGCATGGCGCGCACGTTGACGCCCAGCGTTTCCTCGAAGTTCTTCACGGTCGTCTCCAGGAAAGGTTCCATGATCACCACCCCGGCGCTGTTCACCAGCAGGTCGATGGGCAGCACCTGCCGGGCGGCCTTGGCCGTGGCTTCCGTGTCCAGCAGATCCACCTTGACCGTCTCGCAGCCGATCTCCTTCTTCAGCGCCTCCAGGTCCTCCTGGATGCGGTCGAAAACCACGACTTTCGCCCCCAGCTTGTTGAGCAGGAGGGCGATTTCCTTGCCGATCCCCCGTCCGCCGCCGGTGATCAAAGCGCGCTTCTTGTCGAACCGAACCATAATTACCTCCTTGCCTTCAGCCGATCCGCTAGCGCGGGAACGGCATTGTTCACGATGGTGACCAGAACGAGCATCGAGCCCCAGATGACGTTGCGGAAGTGGTTGCTGAAACCGATGATGTTGAAGCCGCTGGAGATCATCCGTAGTATCAGGATCCCGAAGATCACCCCCAGGACGGTGCCGCTGCCGCCCCGCGTGCTGACTCCGCCGAGGATCACGACCAGCACCGCCTGCAGCAGGTAGGAGTTGCCGTAGCCGACCTTGACGGAATCGACGCGCGAAATCATCAACACCGCCGCCACGCCCACCAGCAAGCCGGTGACCAGATAGGTTTTCATCAGGATACGGTCGTTGCGCAGTCCCGAAAAACGCGCCGCGGTGGGATTCTCCCCTACCGCATAGATGCTGAAGCCCAGCGGGGTCTTTCTCAGGAATACCGACACCGCGATCGCGCACAGGACGAAGACGATCAGCGGGAAGGGAACGTGGAGCACCGAGCCGCTGCCGATGAACAGGAAGGGTTTGGGGAAGCTGGTGATCGGAGAACCGCGGGTGATGACCAGCGAGAGGCCTTCATACAGCTTCATGGTGCCCAGGGTGGCCAGGATGGGCGGTATCCTGACCTTGGCCACCAGCAGCCCGTTGAGCAGACCGCAGAGGCCGGCGACCGCCACCGCCACCAGCACGCTCAGCAGCACGATGCCCAGCATGACAATCCCGGTCGGGGCGGCCGCGGCGGCGGGGGAAACCCCTTCGGCCATGATGCCTTTCAGCAGGCTCTGAAAGTCCACCGCCCCTCCATAGCTCAAGCTCAGCAGCACCAGCGCCGAGGCGATGCCGGCGAGGTTCGTACTGAAGGTGATCGAGAGGTCGATGCCGCCGCTCAACATGGCGACCATCATGGCCAAGGCCAGCACGCCGAACTCGGGAAACTGGAAGGCCATCTGCTGGATGTTGGTCCGGCTGAGGAACTTCGAGGGCTGCAGGATGGCCAGGACCGCGAACACCACGACGAAGGCAATGATGTAGGTGGCCGACCTGGGGCTGACCAGCCGGGCGCGGGTCCTCTGGAGCTCAGGCATTGAGCACCCGAATTTCGGTCTTGCGCAGCTGCTGGCGGTAGGCGTTGATGGCCGTGCTGGCCACGATGATCAGGCCGATCACCACCGGGTCCCAGTAGGAGGGGATGCGCATGAGCACCAGGCTGTTGCGGATGGCGTAGATCATCCAGACTCCCAGCAGGGTGCCCAGCACCGTGCCCGAGCCTCCCGCCAGGCTCGCCCCGCCCAGGACCACGGCGGCGATCACGTCCAGCTGCATGCCCATCAGGTTGAAGGGATGCACGTGGCGCACCAGGCAGACGTACTGGATCGAAGCGATGCCGGAAAGCAGGCCGACGAAGCAGTAGATGAAGAATTGGATTCTCCTGATGTTGAAGCCGGCCCGCTTGGCGGCTTCCGGATTGCCGCCCAGAGCGTAGATCCCCTTTCCCAGCATGGTGAAGCGCAGCAGCAGCCAGGTCAGGGCGGCGATGACCAGCATCAGGAAAGCCAGCGTCGAGAAGCCGATGGTGGTCCCTCCGCTCTTGGTCCAGGAGAAAATGTACTTCGTGCTGAACTCGAAGAAGTAGGCGGGCACGCTGTAGATGTGGGGCACGTCGGCCAGGGTGAGCATGGCCCCGTGAAAGATGCTCGCGGTGCCCAGGGTGACGATCATCGTGGGGATCTTGAAGCGGTGGATCAGTAGGGCGTTGAGGCTGCCCAGCGCCGCCCCGATCAGGCTGGCCAGCAGGAAGGCCAACGGCAGATTGCCGTCGAACAGCAGCAGCACCCGCACGGCGACGTACATGGATACCGTGGCGATCGCGGGGAAGGACAGGTCGATGCCGCCGGAAAGCATGACCACGAAGACTCCGATCGCCATGGTTCCCATGATCGAGCTGCTCTTGAGAATGTCGAAGAGATTTTCGGCGGTCAAAAAGGACTTGCTGATGAGGTTCACCAGGACCGCGAAGGCGATCAGGATGGCGAGCAGGACGAACTCGTGACTGCGCAGAAACGCTCTTTTCATCACGCCTTGACCTCCGGCCTGGCTGCCGGCCGGGAGGCGAGCTGTTCCAGGATTTCGCTTTCCGAGGTGCCCGCGGCGTCCAGTTCGGCGTCGATCCTCCCGTCCTTCATCACCAGGATGCGGTGCGAGTAGGCGACGACCTCGGCGACTTCGTCACTGATCATCAGGATGCCGATCCCGCTCTCCGCCAGCGACTTGATGATCTGGTGGATTTCCTGTTTGGCTCCCACGTCCACCCCGATGGTCGGGCCGTCCAGGATCAGGATTTTCGGATTGCGCTCCAGCCATTTGGCGAGCACCACCCGCTGCTGGTTGCCGCCGGAGAGCTGCTTGACCTGCAGCTCGGCGCTGGGCGTGCGGATGTTCAGCTCCTTGATCCACCGGGAGTTGATCTGCTTGATGCGCCTGGCGTCCAGCAGGCCGGCGGCCCGGGCCAGCTGGCGGATGACGGTCACGATCATGTTCCTGCTGACCGTGTGTTCCATGAACAGCCCCTGGGTCAGGCGGTCTTCGGGCAGGTAGCTGATGCCCAGGCTCACGGCCTTGTCCGCCGAAGCGATGGTCTGTTCCCTGCCTTCGATCAGGATCCGGCCTGCATCGGGGGGATTCAAGCCGAATAAAGCGAGCGCCAGCTCCGTGCGCCCGGAACCGATCAGACCGGTGATGCCCAGGATCTCCCCGGGGTACAGCTGAAAGTCGATGTCGCTGAACTGTCCCTTCTTGGAAAGCCCGCGCACCTCCAGCAGAGGCCGGGCGGTGGAATAGCTCCTGGCGTAGGTCGAGACGGAGAGCTTTCTGCCGGTCATCAGCTCGATGAGCTGCTCCTTGTCCAGCAGGCCGATCTCGGAAGTGCCGACTTTCTTCCCGTCGCGCAGGATGGAGACCCGGTCGGCGATCTCGAAGATCTCGTTGAGCTTGTGCCCGACGAACAGCACGGAAAGGCCGCGGTCCCGGATTTTGCGGATGATGGAGAACAGGTATTCAATGTCTCTCTTGCCCAGGCTGGAAGTCGGTTCGTCCATGACGATGAGCTTGCCGCCCCGGGTGATGGACCGGCAGATCGCCACGATCTGCTGCCTGGCGATCGGCAGCTCTCCCACCAGGCTGTCGGGGTCCAGCTCCGCCCCTATTTTGCCCATCGCCTCCCTGGCCAGGGCCGCAAGCTGGGAGCGACGGACCAGCACCCTCTTTTCCTCCAGGCATTGGTTGATGGCGATGTTCTCCGCCACCGTGAGGTTGGGGAACAGGGACAGGTCCTGGTAGATGACCTGGATGCCCGCCAGCATCGAGTCGATCGGGTTCAGCCTGGCGAATGGCCGGTTGTCGATCAGAAGCGAAGCCCCCGGGTCCGGCTGCACGACGCCCGCGATCACCTTGATCAGGGTGGACTTGCCCGAGCCGTTCTCGCCCACCAGGCAATGCACCTCGCCTGCCCGGATGCTCAGATCCACCTGGGAGAGCGCCCGCACGCCGGCGTAGGACTTGCTGATGTTCGTCAGGGATAGAAACGCCGCATCCATGGGCGGGCCCGCGACCTCCGCATACCGCTTTCAGATATGCAGATGGCGGGTTTCCCCGCCATCTGCCGTCATTCCCCGATTCGAGAGCTAGAAGCTGAAGCTCTTGTAGTTTTCCTTGGTGAAGTCCTGGATGCCTTCCTTGCCGCCGTAGATGACCTTGCCGTTGATGGTGATCTTGCCGAGGGCCGGCACTTCCATCCCGTCGGTGACCGGCTTGCCTTCCAGCACCTGCTTGATGATGAAGGCGGCGGCGTAGCCGACGCTCTGCGGGTTCCAGAGGGACACGACCTTGATCGAGCCGTCCTCCAGGCCCTGTCCGGACATGGAGCCCAGGGAGGTGCCGACCACCGCGACCTTGCCCTGCAGGCCCTTCTCGGCCACGGCCAGCCCGGCTCCGGGTGGGTCGGAAGCGGAGGAGCCGATGACTCCCTTCAACTTGTCGCCGTAGGTCTTGATGGCTTCCAGGGTCTTGGCGTAGGCGACTTCGGTCTTCTCGTCGGAGACCAGCCGGTCGCGCAGGGCGAACATCTTCGGGTACTTCTCCTTCTGCCAGGCGATCTCCGCGTCGACCCACTGGTTGTGGGTCACGGCGGTGAGGTTGCCCACGAAGCAGATGTAGCCGCCCTCGTAGTTCATGGCCTTGGCCAGGTTGTCCATGTGGTGCCGGCCAAAGGTCGCGTTGTCGAAGGCTTCGATGTCGAAGCTGATGTTCTTGGAGAGGATGGACTCGTGCGTAAAGGTCTTGATCCCCGCGTCGTTGGCCTTCTTGAAGACCTGCTCCAGGGCGCCCGGGTCGTTGGGCACCACCAGGATGGCATCCACCCCCTTGGCGATCATGTCCTCCACCAGGGCGACCTGTTGGGCGGCGTCGGCCTCGGCCGGGTTCACCATCGACACGTTCAGCCCGCCCAGCTCCTTGGCCGCCTTCTGCATCCCGATGAAAGTGTTGTCGAACATGGGATGCTCCAGCTTGCCGATCAGCACGACGTCGAACGTCTTGCCCGCCGCCGCTCCTTCAGCTTTTCCGCCGGCAAACGCGGCCAGCGGCAGGAGCAGGCAGAACAGCAGGGTCAATAACAGGAACCTTCGATTCATTTTCGCCTCCTTGAGCAAGCTAATTTGTGAACAATGTTCACGATCACTCCGCATTCTAAAATACCAGGCCGGAGTTGTCAATCAAAATATGGGAGAATTCTATAGATTTTGGGCTTTGGGGGTGATATAATCGCGAACTATGTTCAGGATTATGGTACATGCAGAATAAGGGAAAGGACGTTCTGAAGCTCCTGGACGTATTCTGCCGGAACAATCACCCCTTGGGGATTACCGAGCTGTCCAACATCCTGTTGGAGGGCAAGAGCACGGTCTTTCAAAAGATCAAGGTGCTCGAAGAAGCGGAATACATCGAGCAGGATGAGCACACCAAGAAGTACGTCCTGACCACGAAATTGCTGGAGCTGGTCAACGAATCCCTGCGCGGCTATTACGAGAGGACGAATATCCACCGCTATCTGAAGCAGATCGCCGAAAAAACCGGGGAGTGCACCTATTTCGGGCTGAGGAACAAGAAGAATCTGGTGGTGTACGTCGACCGCTACGCGAGCGAAAACGCGATGACCGTGTACACGAACATCGGGGACGTCCCCCTGCCGCACTGCACCGCCCATGGCAAGGCCCTGCTGGCTTTCCTGACCCTCGAGCAGATCGAAGAGCTGATCCCGGATGGCATGCAGCGCTTCACCGAGCACACCATCGTCGACAAGGAGAAGCTGTTCCAGGAGCTGCGCAAGATCCGCGAATGCGGCTACGCCTTCGACTGGGAGGAGAGGGTGCCCGGAGTCCGCTGTGTGGCGGCGCCCGTTTTCAACAGCAGGAATGAAGTGATCGGAGCGATCGGCATCTCCGGCATGATCCAGAACATGTCGCTGGAACGCATGGAAGCGCACGCCCAGCTGATCAAATCGGTCGCGGAGAAGGTCAGCATCAATATAGGGAATGATCTATTATTCTAAGGCAGGCGGAGGCGAGCATGGGCGGTAACAGGGCATTGAGCGTGCGTGACGCCGCAACTTCGGATCTGAGCGGACTTGCAGCGGTCTTGCGGCTGCCGGACCCGACTTCGCGGCCGCCCGACGTGGAGAACGACATCATCCGCTTCTTCGGCAAGCTCGGGGTGATCGAGGCTCCCGGCGGCGTGGAGTTCGGCATCTGCGCCTACGAGCACCGGGACTTCCTGGTCGAGGGCCTGGAGCAGCATCGGGGGTCAGGCGAGCTGCTCTATGCCATCGACGACGATTTTCTTATGCCCGTGGCCCCGAATCTGCCCGATACCAACCAGCCCGATCTTTCCAGGGCCTTCGCCATTCGGGTGCGGCGCTCCGAAGGGGTGATCTTCGCGCCAGGCGCCTGGCACTGGGTGCCCTATCCGCTGAAAAAGGGCAAGTCCTTTGCCCTGGTGGGTTTTGCCATCGACACGCCGAAAAACGACTTTTTTTCCCATGTCCTGAGCCCGCCTCTCAAGATCCTGGCGTAAGCGACGCGCCGGCCGCCTCCTTGTAGCGTACCGCCCGGCGGCCTATACTGGTCGGGAAGCAGGGTCGCCGGGGCGCGGCGCGGGCGCCTGGGGGACCGGGAGGTGAGTCGATGGCCGAGCCGGGCAGGAAGCAGTTCATCCTACTGCCGCTGCAGGGGATCCGGGTGCCGTTGATGTCCGCCGCGGCTGCTTCCGGAAGATTCTTGTCGAAGCTGGCCGTGCGGCCCGGCCCGATCGCGGCCCATCAGCTTTTCGGCCGCGCCGGGCGTGGAGCTGCGCCTGCTGGACTCCGTGGACGAGTACGGGGCCAAGCTGGTGGAGATCGCCCCGGCCTCCCTCTCGGCCCTGCGCGCCCACCAGCCCAGCCTGCGCCTGGTGCCCCTGGCCTACTACCACCCCGCGGTCACTCCCCGTTTGCGCATCGAATCCAGGATCGCCGCCGCCAAAGCGGCCGTGAAGCTCCGCCTGCTGGTGGTCTCGCGCAAGGGCGGGGCGCCGGTGGGCGGAGCGCTGGTGGTGGCCTTCACCGATTTCCGGGAGAGGGTCGGAGCCCAGGGGCGGACCAACGCCAAGGGGGAGGTCAGCCTGGCGCTGGGCGCCTCCTCGGCCAAGCTGCAGCGCCTGTACGTCTACCCGGAAAAGAACTACTGGCCGCTGTTGAAGAAGAACCTCACCGTGCGCGACGAGGAGCGCATCGGCCTGGCTGCCCTGTCGCTGTCCTATGTGGACTGCCTGCGCTTCTTTTACGGCTCCTCTTCCCCCAGGGCTGGCAAGGGCCTGAAGGTGGGGGTGGTGGACACCGGGATCGCGGAGCATCCGGACCTGGACCTCGACGGCGGGGAGAACACGGTGGTCGGCGAGGACAAGGCCCTGTACGGCGACAACGGCCTGGGCCACGGCACCCACGTGGCCGGGATCATCGCCGCCCACGGCCAGCCGCCCGAGGGGACGCGCGGCCTGGCTCCGGCGGCGCTCCTGCGCAGCTACCGGGTGTTCGGCAAGGGCAGCGAGTCGGCCTCCAATTACGCCATCACCAAGGCCATCGACCGCGCGGTGGAGGACGGCTGCGACCTGATCAACCTGAGCCTGGGCGGAGGGCCGGCGGACGAGGCCATCGAGGCGGCCATCCAGTACGCCCGGGCCCACGGCAGCCTGGTGATCGCCGCGGCGGGCAACGACGGGCGGCAGCCCGTGAGCTTTCCGGCTTCCTACACCCTGTCGCTGGCCGTCTCGGCCATGGGCCGCAAGGGCACCTTCCCCGCGGGCACCACCCAGGGAGGGGACGTCGCCCCCCCGTACGGCAAGGACCGGAAGAACTTCGTGGCCGCCTTCTCCAACGTGGGCGAGGACCTGGACCTGACCGCCCCCGGGGTCGGCGTCATCTCCACCTGGCCCGGCGGCCACGCGGTGCTGGACGGCACCTCCATGGCCTGCCCGGCGGCCGTGGGGGCGGCGGCGGCCATCCTGTCCGCGCACCCCGAGCTGCTGGGCCTGCCTCGCGATTCCAACCGTTCCGAGGCGCTGGCCCGGGCCGTCATGGGGCGGGCCAGCCCGCTGGGCTTCGGCAGCCTGTACGAGGGCCAGGGGCTGGCCAAGTAGCCGGGCGCAGGAGGATCGGCGCGATGGGCAGGTATATCGTGCGCTATGTTGGGGAGGGCCTGCGGCCCAGCGCGGACGTACAGCGCATTCTCACCGTTCCCGGCCTGACCGTGCTGGACGACACCCCGCGCATGATGCTGATCGAGGCCGGCGCCCGCAGCCTGAAGAGCCTGATCGGCTCCATGCCGGGCTGGACCTGCACCCCGGAGCGCGCCATCCCCCTGCCCGATCCCCGTCCCCGGCCGCGGCGCGGACCCAAACCCTGACGGGCGGGCCTCACAGCTCGGCGAAGACGCTCTGCAAATAATCCCGGCTCGCGTCGATCGTGGCGGGCTGCGTGTCCTCCATGATGACGTTGAGGTGGGGCTTGCGCTGCTTGAGCAGTCCCAGAAGCAGGCGATAGTTCAGCTGACCCCGGCCCAGCGGCACGGAGAGGACCCGGCCGCCCTCGAACAGGAAATCCTTGGCGTGGAGCACCGCGATGCGGTCGCCGAACAGCTGGAAGGACTCCTCGATGATCCGGTCCGCCTCCTGCCAGTTGTCCGCGGAGAGCAGGTTGACCGGGTCGAACACGACCTGCAGGTTGTTCGAGCCGACGGCCTCCAGCATCCGCCGGATCCTTTTCGGGCTGGAGGCCACGAACTGGGCGACCCCCTCCACCCCGACCAGCACGCCGAAGCGCTCGGCCTCGGCGACCATCTCCTCCAGGCCCGCCAGCATGCGCCGGAAGGACTTCTCGGAGTGGTTGCCCGGGTGGAAGGACCAGTCCGGGTTCAGCGAGCCGGTTTCCGTGGCCACGATGCCGCAGCCGAAATCGCGCACGTAGCGCAGGTGCTCCTTGAACAGCTCGATCTGCCTGCGGCGCTCCCGCGGGTCGGGGTGGATGAGGTTGATGTAGCAGCTCAAGACGGCGATCTGCACGCCCTTCTGCCGGAAGGCCTCGCCGATGTACCCGCCCATCCCGGGGTTCAGCCGCCCGGGGGCCCCATCCAGTCCCTCGATGGCTTCGGGCAGGGTGAGCTGGATGCACGACAGCCCCCTGCCGGCCACCCGCTCGGCCATGACCTCCGCCGCCGCCTTGCCCAGGTCGTGGGCGCGCACTCCGATCCGCATCACCCATCCTACCCGGCGCCCGCGCGGGGAGGCAAGTCGCTGCCGGACACCGCGCGCCGCGATTGACTGCGCCCGGCGGCGGTGTAACCATTGGAGAATGAGCAAGAAGCCCACTCCACGCAAGCGCTCCTCCCCGCCCGCCCGGCGCCGGCCACTCGCACGACCACCCGCGCGCCCGCCCGTCCACGCGGTCCGCTCTCCGCCCAGGAGCTGCGCCTCATCGACGCCTACTGGCGGGCGGCCAACTACCTTTCGGTGGGGCAGATCTACCTGTACGACAACCCGCTGCTGCGCAAGCCGCTGGCCCTGGAGCACGTGAAGCCGCGCCTGCTGGGGCACTGGGGAACCACCCCGGGGCTGAACTTCCTCTACGCGCACTTGAACCGGCTCATCAACAAGCACGACCTGGACATGATCTACGTGACCGGGCCCGGACACGGCGGGCCGGGCCTGGTGGCCAACACCTACCTGGAAGGGACCTACAGCGAGTATTACCCGAAGATCACCGAGGACGAGGCGGGGCTGAAGCGGCTGTTCAAGCAGTTCTCCTTCCCCGGCGGGATCCCCAGCCACGTGGCGCCCGAGACCCCGGGCTCCATCCACGAGGGAGGGGAGCTGGGCTACTCCCTGTCCCACGCCTACGGGGCGGCCTTCGACAACCCGGACCTGATCGTGGCCTGCGTGGTGGGCGACGGGGAGGCGGAGACCGGGCCGCTGGCCGCCGCCTGGCACTCCAACAAGTTCCTGAATCCTGCCACCGACGGGGCGGTGCTGCCCATCCTGCACCTGAACGGCTACAAGATCGCCAATCCCACCGTGCTGGCCCGCATCAGCCGCGAGGAGCTGGGGTGCCTGCTGCGCGGCTACGGGTACGACCCGCTGTTCGTGGAGGCGTCGCCCCGGCGGGCCGAAGAGGCCCACCAGGCCATGGCCGCCGCCCTGGAAGAGGCGCTCGCGGAGATCCGGCGCATCCAGAAGAAGGCGCGCGGCCCCGGAGACCGCGTAGTCCGAAGCGCCGCGCTGGCCGATGATCGTGCTGAAGACCCCCAAGGGCTGGACCGGCCCGCAGGAGGTGGACGGCAAGCGCACCGAAGGCTCCTGGCGCTCCCACCAGGTGCCCTTCGCCGAGCTGGCGGGCAAGCCCGAGCACCTGCGCCTGCTGGGCGAGTGGCTGGCCAGCTACCGCCCCGAGGAGCTCTTCGACGCCTCCGGGCGCCTTCGGCCCGAGCTGCGGGCGCTGGCCCCCAAGGGCCGCCGGCGCATGGGGGACAATCCCCACGCCAACGGCGGGCTGCTGCTGCGGGAGCTGAAGGTGCCGGATTTCCGGAAGTACGCGGTCGAGGTGCCGCAGCCGGGCAGGACCACCGGGGAGGCCACCCGCGTCCTGGGCGCCTTCTTGAGGGACATCGTGCGGGCCAACCCGGCCAACTTCCGGGTGTTCGGCCCGGATGAAACCTCCTCCAACCGCCTGGGCGCGCTGTTCGAGGTCACCACCCGCCGCTGGGTGGCCGACACCCTGCCGGAGGACGCCGACGGCGGGCACCTTTCCCCGGACGGCCGGGTGATGGAAATCCTCAGCGAGCACACCTGCCAGGGCTGGCTGGAGGGCTACCTGCTCACCGGCCGCCACGGCCTTTTCAACAGCTACGAGGCCTTCATCCACCTGGTGGACTCCATGTTCAACCAGCACGCCAAGTGGCTGAAGGTCACCGACTCGCGAGATCCCCTGGCGCAAGCCGATCGCCTCCCTGAACTACCTGCTCACCTCGCACGTCTGGCGGCAGGACCACAACGGCTTCAGCCACCAGGACCCGGGGTTCATCGACCACGTGATGAACAAGAAGGGGGACGTGATCCGGGTGTACCTGCCCCCGGACGCCAACACCCTGCTCTCGGTGGCCGACCACTGCCTGCGCAGCCGCAACTACGTCAACGTCATCGTGGCCGGCAAGCAGCCGGCCCTGCAGTACCTGGGCATGGACGCGGCGGTGAAGCACTGCGTGCGCGGCGCGGACGTGTGGGAGTGGGCCGGCAGCGAGGAGGTCGGCGAGCCGGACGTGGTCCTGGGCTGCGCCGGGGACATCCCCACCCTGGAGGTCCTGGCCGCCGCGGACCTCCTGCGCCGGCACCTGCCGCAGCTGCGCGTGCGGGTGGTCAACGTGGTGGATCTGATGAAGCTGCAGCCGCCGGAGGAGCACCCGCACGGGCTGCCTGGCGAGGAGTTCGACCGCCTGTTCACCCGCGGCCGTCCGGTCATCTTCGCCTACCACGGCTACCCCTGGCTGATCCACCGCCTGACCTACCGCCGCACCAACCACGACAACCTGCACGTGCGCGGCTACAAGGAGGAGGGCACCACCACCACGCCCTTCGACATGGTGGTGCTCAACGACCTGGACCGCTACCACCTCGTGCTGGACGTGATCGCCCGCGTGCCGGGGCTGGCGGAAGCCGGGGCCCCCGTGCGCCGGCTCATGCAGGAAAAGCTGGCCGAGCACCGCCGCCACATCGAGCGCTACGGGGAGGACCTGCCGGAAATCCGCGACTGGGTCTGGCCCGCTTGACGGGAGCGCCGGCGCATGGTATAATTCCTTCAGGTTTGACGGTCGACGCCGCGGTCTGAGGACGGGTTGCGTACCCGGGAGCGCTGGGGCGTCGAGAAGCGCGCAACGCATCGAGGCCATCCCGGGTGGGGTGGCCTTTTTTTTCAGTCGATCCGCCGGCTCATGTCAGCGGGCGGAAATTCAGACGTGGATGCGAGGGAGGAGGTGCTGAATGCAGAGAGAACCGAAACTGCCGGACCCAAGGAGGCCCGGCGTTTAGGCAGTCAAACCTGTCGGCGGCCGCCCCTCAAGGACGGCCGCTCTTTTTTTTCGCCCAAGCGAAGATTACAAAGCATTTCCGTACTTGACCGAAATAATCATGATAACTATGCTTTCCTTACGTACGTCCAGAAGTCAGGCGGTTTCGCTGGACGGCTGAAGAACCCTGGCCCGCAGGAACTGCAGAACTTCCCCGCGACCGGCGAGCGGGCTACCGATCCGGTCCGGCTCCTCCTCCTCCCCCCTCCAGCCTCGGGACCGCCTGGGCACACAAGGAGTGACACATGGCGGATGACCATGGCCGGTTCGAGGACCAGCTGGGCGGCCTGATCCGGCAATCCAAAGGCCGCAACGATGGCTTGTGGGAAGGCACCATGACCGAGTACATGGCCCTGGTGCACGCCAACCCCAGGATCACCCAGCTCGCCCCCGCCCGGATTTACGAGATGATCATGAGCCAGGGGAACGGAAGCCGTGGAGGAGGCGGAGAAGCTGCCTCATTACGAGGACATGGTCCGCTACAAGTTCTTCAGCGGCGAGATCTTCGGCATCGAGGAGGTGCTGCACGACCTGGTGCAGTTCTTCCGCGCCGGGGCGCACCGCACCGAGACCGGCAAGCGCATCCTGATCCTGGTGGGGCCGGTCTCCTCCGGCAAGTCCACGATCGCCTCCCTCCTGCGCCGCGGGACTGGAGCAGCAGGAGACCCCGCTGTACGCCATTCAAGGACTGCCCCCTGCACGAGGAGCCTCTGCACCTCATCCCCCGCTCCAAGCGCCCGGAGTTCGAGCGCCTGCTGGGGGTGCACATCGAGGGGGACCTCTGCCCGGTGTGCAAGTACCGGCTCACCGAGGACGAGCGCTACAAGGACCATGCCGGCAACTTCAAGTGGGAGGACATGCCGGTGGTCGAGCTCCGCTTAAGCGAGCGCTCCCGGGTGGGGATCGGCACCTTCCAGCCCTCCGACCCCAAGAACCAGGACATCTCCGAGCTGATCGGGCACGTCGACCTGGGCAAGATCACCCAGTACGGCGAGGGGCATCCGCTGGGCTACAGCTTCGACGGGGAGCTGCAGATCGCCAACCGCGGCCTGATCGAGTACATCGAGATCCTCAAGAGCGACATCAAGTTCCACTACGTGCTGATCACGGTGGCCCAGGAGCAGCTGATCAAGGCCCCGGGCTTCCCCCAGATCCTACATCGACACGGTGATCCTGAGCCACACCAACGAGACGGAGTTCGAGAAGTTCAAGGCCAACAAGGAGAACGAGGCGCTGCACGACCGCATGTACCCGATCTTCGTGCCCTACAACCTGCGCCTGCGCGACGAGGTGGCGATCTACCGGAAGCTCATCGAGCAGGAGCGAGTTCCACGGCAAGGTGCACATCGCCCCCTTCACCCTGGAGGCCGCGGCGCTGTTCGCCGTGCTGACGCCGGCTGAAGCCCTCTTCCGGCGGCATGGACGGACCTGCTCAAGAAGGCCCAGTACTACAACGGCGAGGTGGTGCGGGAGAAGGAGAAGGACCCGGTGAACGCCAAGAAGCTGATGCTGGAGGGCAGGGAGAAGGGCGAAGGCATGTCCGGGACCAGCCCGCGCTTCGTGATGAACGCCCTCAACATCTCCCTGGGCGACGCCCGACGGCGGCTGCATCAACCCGGTGGACATCATCCGCTCGCTGAGGCACCAGTTCGAGCACCACATCGGCTTCAGCGACGAGGAGCAGGTCGCGTTATCCTGCAGCTCCTGCTGGGCGAGAAGGACAGCGTCCTGGCCGAGTACCGGGAGCGGGCCAGGAAGGAGGTCAACCGGGCCTTCCTGTACGCCTACGAGGACCAGGCCCAGGCCCTGTTCGACAACTACATGAAGCACGCCACCGCCTTCTGCCTGCAGCCGCAAGCTGGTCGATCCGGTGACCCGCGAGGAGCAGGAGCCCGACGAGAAGCTGATGCGCTCGATCGAGGAGATGATCGGCATCTCCGAGGGGGCCAAGAGCGAGTTCCGCCAGGGGCTGTTCGTCTTCAAGTCCGACGCCCTGGAGCGCGGGGACAGCCTTCGACTTCAAGAGCTACCCGCCCCTGCAGGAGGCCATCGAGAAGAAGCTCATCGCCGATCTGAAGAACATCGTTTCCCTGACCCTGGCGGACCGCACCCGCCGGGACCCCAAGACCGCGGAGCGCAAGCAGGAGGCGGTGGCCAAGCTGCTGGACCGGGGCTACTGCCCTTTCTGCGCCGAAGCCCTCCTGGAGTTCGTGGGCGAGATGCTGCGCAAGGAGGAGTAGGCCTTGGCCATCCTGAAGCCGGATTACGATTCCTCGCCCCGCGGTGCCGCCGATGCCGCCCGCCATCGGGAGAAGATCCGGGACGCCATCCGGGCCAACCTCCCGGAAATCATCGGCGAGGAGGCCATCATCACCCGGGAAGGGCGGCGCCTGGTGCGCGTCCCGGTGCGGGGCCTGAAGAGCTACCACTTCATCCACAGCGACGGCCTGGAAGGGGGATTCGGCAGCGGGCAGGGCAAGAAGAAGGGCAGCGTGATCGCCCAGCGCTCCAAGGAAGGGCGGCCGGGGCAGGCCGGGGACCGGCCCGGCATCGACTACCTGGACACCGAGATCGAGCTGGAGGCCCTCATCCAGATGATGCTCCAGGACCTGGGCCTGCCCAACCTCAAGGAAAAGCAGGCCCGGGAGACCCTCGTGCCGCAGGGCTGGAAATACGAGTCCGTCGAGAAAAGCGGCATCCGCCCGCGGCTGGACAAGCTGCGCTCGCTCAAGGAGGCCATCAAGAGGACGGAGGTGCTGGTGGGCGAGCTGATGCGCCAGAGCGG
Organism: uncultured Spirochaetota bacterium; assembly: GCA_963745745.1. Taxonomy (GTDB): domain Bacteria; phylum Spirochaetota; class Spirochaetia; order SZUA-6; family DRHE01; genus MIBK01. Next base: position 40,096 of record CAVUYS010000024.1, read on the forward strand.
ACGCGGCGAGGAGGATTGCCGGGAAGCCCTGGAGCGGGCGCGGGGCAGCCTGCCGGAGGCCCTGCGCCTGCTTGCGGAGGGGGAGCTGGGCGAAGGGCGGGCCGGAGAGCCTCCGGCCGCCGAGGCCCCGCCCAGGCGCGTGTTCCTGGACAGCCCCGACCTGCGCTTCCGGACCATCCAGCAGGACGTGGAAAGGCACTCCAATGCCGTCGTTCTGGCGATGATGGACGTTTCCGGCAGCATGGGCACGCAGCAGAAATACCTGGCCCGCTCCTTCTTCTTCTGGATGGTGTCCTTCCTGCGCACCCTCTACCGCCAGGTGGAGATCCGTTTCATCGCCCATACCACGGAAGCCAGGGTGGTGGATGAGGAGGAGTTCTTCCACAAGGGGGAATCCGGGGGCACCTACTGCCACGCCGCTTACGAGCTGGCCGCCCGCCTGGTGGTCAGCGAATATCCCACCGAGCGGTGGAACGTGTACCCCTTCCATTTTTCCGACGGGGAGGACTGGGCGGTGGAGCGCACGTTGCAGGCGGTGCGCGCCCTGCTGGACCGGGAGTGGCCGCCCTGGGCTACGGGGAGATCCAGTCCGAATATTCCTCTTCGACCCTGCTGGAAAGCCTGCGCAGCGGCCTGGAGCTGGAGCTGCAGCGCACGGAAAGCTTCGCCTGGTACGAAGGCCGCTACCGCGACATCCCGCTGCTGGGCCTGGTCATCCGCGGCAAGGCGGACCTGTATCCCGCGCTGCGCGCCTTCCTGAAGCCGGAGAAGCCGAGGGTGAAATGAGCGCCGCAGAGCTGGCCCGCCTCGCGCGGGCCGAGGAGCGCATCCTCGAGCTGGCCGCGGGAATGGGCCTGAGCTTCCTGCCCCAGGAGTTCGACGTGGTCTCCGAGCAGAAAATGCTGGAAATCATGGCCTACCGCCTGCCGGTCAATTTCTCCCACTGGAGCTTCGGGCGGGACTACGAGATCGAGCGCACGCGCCACGAGCACGGCTACGCGGTGCCTTACGAGGTCGTGTTCAACAGCGACCCGGTGCGGGCTTATCTCATGGAGAGCAATCCTTATCCCATCCAGGTGCTGGTGATGGCCCACGTATACGCCCACAACGACTTCATGAAGAACAACCGGCACTTTCAGCACAGCCGCCGGGACATGATCGGCCTGGCCTCGGAAGCCGCAGCGCGTTTCCGGCAGTACGAGCAGGACTACGGGCGCGAGCAGGTGGAGAGGCTCATCGACGCCGGCTTCAGCCTGCAGTGGGACCTGGACCCCGAGGAGCCGATGCACCGGGAAAGCGAGCGGGGGACCCGGGAGCGCCTGTTCGGCTGGGCGCGCGAGTCCCCGCCGGAAGGCAGCTACGACGACCTGCTGCCCGCCCGCCCTCCGGTGAGCACGGAGCGCAAACGGGAGCTGCGGCTGAAGACTCCGCCGGAACCCACCCTGGACCTGTTGGGCTACATCATCGAGCATTCGCCGCGCCCGCTGGCCGCCTGGGAGAAGGACATCCTGGGGGTGATCAAGTCCCAGGCGCTGTACTTCCTGCCCTACCGGCGCACCAAGATCATGAACGAGGGCTGGGCCACCTGCTGGCACGAGCAGATCATGCAGCGCCTGTTCCAGGAGGGCTTCCTCTCCAGCGAGGAGCACGGCTTCTACAACCTGTACAACGCCCGGGTCAAGGCCCACCTGCCCCGCCAGCTCAACCCGTACCTGCTGGGCTTCGCCCTGTTCCAGGACCTGAAGCAGCGCTGGGACAAGGGACGGCATGGGCCGGCCTACGAGGAGCTGGAGGAGCAGCGGCAGCGCGATGCCTGGGACCTGAGCACCGGGCAGGGCATCGCCAAGCTGTTCGAGGTGCGGCGCACCTACATGGACTGGTTCTTCCTGGAGGAGTTCCTCAAGCAGGAGCTGATGGAGGAGCTGGACCTGTACCTGTTCCTGGAAAAGGACCAGGGCACGCACTATGACACGGTCGTGGAAGAGACCGACTGGCGGGCGGTGAAGCGCCTGCTGGTGCGCAGCCTGATGAACTCCGGGGTGCCCCGGGTGCGGGTGGTGGACGGCAACTACCGCGACAGCCTGCAGCTGTACCTGGCCCACGAGTTCGAAGGGCTGCCCCTGCAGGAGGATTACTGCCTGCGCACCCTGCAGCACATCCACCAACTGTGGAAGCGCCCGGTCCTGCTGGAATCCCGGCAGCAGGAGGGGGAGCGGCTGCAGCGCAAACTGTTCATCGTGGACGAGAACGGTGTGCGGGTGAACCTGGACTAAGAGGGGAAGCCCGCAGTGAGGCCTGCATCACCAGCAGGACCGCCAGCATCAGGGCCAGCAGGGGCAGGTTGAGCAGGTTCAGGGCCTTCCAGCCCAGGCCGAACAGGGCCGTGCCCGAGAGCAGCGAGGCGGCGGCCTGAAAGCCGAACACCAGGAAATCGTTCACTCCCTGCACCTGGAAGCGCTCCTCCGGCCGGTACGAGCGGGTCAGCAGGGTCGTTCCGCCCAGGAAAAGGAAGTTCCAACCCAGGCCCAGGAGCACCAGCGCCGTCCAATAGTGCAGCAGCCGGCCGCCCAGGAGCGTCACCCCGGAGCTGGCGGCCAGCAGCAGGACTCCCAGCAGCATCACCCGCCCCAAACCAAGCCGGCGCCAAGAAGAAAGCCCGTGAAGAACGACGGCAGGTACATGGCCACGATGTGGCTCTGGATCACGAATCCGGCCTGGTTCACGCTGTGGTGGTCCAGCAGGTGCATGCTCACCGGGGCCGCCGTCATGCTGAAGGTCATCACGGCGAAGGCCACGATCCCGGCCAGCAGGGCCGCCAGCGCCTGCGGCTGGGCCAGGATGGCCCGCAGCGGCCGCGCCGCCGCTTCGGGTTGGCGGGCTGCTTCGGCCAACCCCTCTGCGCGCCGGGGCTCCCGCAGGAAGAACAACAGCGGCGCGCAGGCGGCGTACAGGAAGGCGGCCAGGAGGAAGGAGCCGGCGAACGGCGCCGCGGCGAACCAGTCCTTTCCCAGCCGGCCGAGCAGCGGGCCCAGCAGGCCCGCCACCACCCCTCCGGCCAGGACCAGCGAAACGGCCTTGCCCGCCCGGGCCTCGTCGGCGCTTTCCGCGGCGGCGAAGCGGTACTGGTTCACGAAGGCGCCGTTGGCGCCGATCAACGCCGTGCCCGCGCACAGCAGGGCGAAGCTCTCCCGGGCCATGGCCAGCGCTCCGAGGCCGGAGGCCAGCATGGCCAGGACCGTGCCCAGGAGGAACCCCGGGCGCCGGCCGATGCGCTTCATCAGCAGGGCGGCCGGGGCGCTGGAGGCGGCCAGGCCGACCACCATGACCGCCGCCGGCAGGGTCGACCAGGCCGGCGAAGGAGCCAGGCGGGAACCGACGATGCCTCCCACCAGCACGACCATGCCGACCCCGGCGCTGCCCAGGGCCAGGCCGGAGGAAAGCAGCAGCAGGTTGCGCAGGTCCAGACCCGCGGCCATGGTCTAGCGGTAGTAGTCCGGCTCGTGGCCCGGTTTCCACTTGATGTTGCAGCCCAGGCTGGGCCTTTGCGCCGTGCTCACCCGGCTCCCCGCCAGGGTGGCGCTCACCGCCTCCAGCAGGTCCTTGCCGGTTACGGGTTTGCCGTTTCCCGGCCGGCTGTCGTCCATCTGCCCGCGGTAGACCAGGCGGCGGCCGGCGTCGAAGAGGAAGAAGTCCGGGGTGCAGGCGGCCCGATAGGCCTTGGCCGCGTCCTGGGACTCGTCGTACAGGTAGGGGAAGCTGAAGCCGGCGCTGCGGGCCACCTCGGCCATCGCTCCGGGGCGTCCGTCGGGGTAGGCCCCGGCGTCGTTGGCGCTGATGCCCACCACGGCCGTTCCCCGGGACTGCAGGTCCCTGGCCAGCTCCACGAAGCGCGGGAGCACGTGCTTCACGTAGGGACAATGGTTGCACATGAAGACGACCAGCAGGGCCCTGGAGCCGGCGAAGTCCTCCAGGCTCACCATCTTGCCGTCGACGTTCGGGAGGCGGAACCCCGGGGCCTTGGTGCCCAGGGCCAGCATGGTGGAAGCGGTTTCTGCCATGAACGAAAGATAACGCTATTCGCGCTTCGCGGGTATGAATCCGTTTGACAGCAGGCCCCCTGTCCGCTACCATGCAAGCGGTTTGCAGAAACTGATCATGTTGATCATCCCGGTTTTCATCGCCTCCTGCGCCACGAACGGGCCGGTCGTGGCGCGATGGCCAGCGGAGGAGAGCGTCATCTCCGGCGTGCCGGTTCCCGCCGGCAGCCTGGCGCAGAGCCAGCTTCGATGGAGGGGGCGGGGTCCTGATGGCCTTCTATGCCCACCCCCGACTGGAGGGCCGGGAAGTGCTGCGCTTCTACGAGAAGCAGATGCCGGACTGGGGCTGGACGCCGATCGTTCTGGCAGCGCCGCTGCCTCGACAGCTTTCCTTCGAACGCGAGGAGGTGCCGGTGCTGATCGGGGTGGAGACCATGGAGGACGCCGAGCCGGGCAGCCGTTTCAACATCATCCGGGGCGCCCGCGGGGATTGGGGCTTCATGCCCCAGCTCCGGGAGCCTCAATAGGAGAATCCTTCCTCGTCGAGGAAGTGACGACTAAGTTGCGGAATAACAGGAGGGTTTGGGAATGAGGAAGACGATGCGGATCGCGGTCGCGACGCTGGTGTTCGCCGCCCTGGCGGCGGGACTGGCCTTCGCGGGCGGCGGCGGGGAGGCCGCGGCCAAGAAAGAGCTGACCTTCGCCTACGTGAAACCGTTCGGCGTGCTGTGGTACGCGTACCTCGGCGACGCCTTCGATTTCGCCGCCAAGCAGTACGGGGTGAAGACCATGCAGGCCATCTCCGACTACAACCAGAACAAGGAGCTGGCGGCCATCGAGGACTTCATCATCAAGGAGCCGGATGCCATCGCCCTGGGCTCGGTGAGCGCGGACAGCTCGCAGCTGGCCGCCCAGAAGGCCAACGCGGCCAAGATCCCGCTGTTCATCGAGAACAGCTCCTTCGCTCCCGGAGCGGGAAAGATCATCGCCGACCTGGAGTTCGACTGGAAGGGCCTGGGCGTGCTGGCCGCCAAGGTCACGGCGGAGAACTGGCCCAAGAGCAAGGTGTTCGTGGTTACCGGGGTCATCGGCACCGGGCCCATCGACATGTTCCTGGAGGCCTTCAACGCCGAGGCCAAGGCCCGCGGCCTGACCATCGTCGGCATCCAGAACGGCGAGTACCAGCAGGAGAAGGCCTACAAGATCACCCAGGACCTGATCCAGTCGGGCCGGGAGTTCGACGTGATCTGGGCCAACTGCGACGGCATGGGGCAGGGGGTGATCCAGGCGGTCAAGGAGGCGGGCTTGCTGGGCAAGAAGGTCCTCCTGACCACCAACGGCTCCCCGCTGTGCCTGGCCAGCCTGGAGAAGGGCGAGCTGAACGGCACGATCAACTACTCGCCGGGCTTCCATGGCCTGCTGCTGTTCCTGTCCATGTACGAGCACATGACCAAGGGCAAGACCCCGGAATTGATCTACCTGCCCATGAAGTACATCACCAAGAAGAACATGAACGAGGTCATGCATTGGGATGCGGCCAACGCCGAGCAGCTGAAGATGGCGGAAGCTGCGTTCCGGAAACTGACGCAGGTAGGAGGCGGCTGCAGCGTGAAAACCATGACGGGCAGGCCGGTTGCCGGCCTGCCCGCTTTTCGAGAGAGAACGCTGAGCATGTCAGGCAGCAGAATTCTGGACATCCGCGAGCTTCACAAGAGCTTCCCCGGCGTGCGGGCCCTGGAGGCCGTGGACTTCGACCTCTACGAGGGGGAGATCCACTGCCTGGTGGGCGAGAACGGCGCCGGCAAGTCCACCCTGGTGGAGATCCTGGCCGGCAACTACCGCCCCGACTCGGGCCTCATCACGGTGGGGCAGGAAAGCTTTCGCGAGCTCTCCCCGGCCAAATCCCTGGCCCTGGGAATCGAAACGGTCCACCAGGAGGATCAGCTGGCGCTGGGGGTCACGGCGGCGGAGAACATCTACATGGGCAACCTGCCCGGCGCCGCGGGACTCTTTCATTGGAAGAAATGCGTCGCTGAATCGCAGAAACTGGTGGATTCCCTGGGGTTGAGTCTGGACGTCTCCCAGCCGGTTTCGGGGCTCTCCCCGGTGGAAAGGAAAGCGGTCTGCATCGCCAAGGCCCTGTCGCGGCGGGCCCGGGTGCTGATCCTGGACGAGCCCACCTCCACCCTGGGGCGCGACGAGACCAACATGCTGCTGTCCGTGGTGCGCAACATCCGGGACCAGGGCATCGGCATCATCTACATCAGCCACTTCATCAACGAGATCTTCGAGATCGCCGACCGGATCACCGTTTTCAAGGATGGCCGCAAGGTCGCCACCTTTCCGGTCGCCGGCTGCACCAAGGAACAGGTCATCTCCGCCATGGTCGGCAGGACCACCGGCCACATTTTCGTGCGTCCCGAGCACCGGGTGGGGGAAGTGGTCTTCGAAGTGCGGGGCCTCACCCGCCGGGGCGCGGTGGAGGAGGTGAGCTTCGAGGTGCGGCGGGGGGAGATCTTCGGGCTGGGAGGGCTGGTCGGCTCCGGGCGCACGGAGCTGGCCCGCCTGCTTTTCGGAGTGGACAAGCGGGACGCGGGGACGATCCTCCTGAAAGGGCGGGAGGTCACCGCGGCCAGCCCCCTGGACGCCATCCGCCAGGGCCTGGGCTTGCTGACCGAGGACCGCAAGGAGACGGGGCTGATCACCCGCCGCCCGGTCAGGGACAACATCACCATCGCCGAGCTGAACGTACGCCGCCCGGTGCTGCTCGACCTGGCCAAGGAGCGCCGCCAGGCCCAGGAAATGGTGAGCGCCCTGCGGATCGTGACGCCCGGCATCGAGCAGATCGTGGTGAACTTGAGCGGCGGCAACCAGCAGAAGGTGGTGCTGGCCAAGTGGATGTTGAGCGATGTGGAGGTGGTCCTCTTCGACGAGCCGACCATCGGCATCGACGTCGGGGCCAAGAAGGAAATCTACGAGTTGATGCACCAGATGGCCGAGCGGGGCAAGATCATCGTCATGATCTCCTCGGATCTGCCCGAGCTGATCTCCCTGAGCGATCGGATCGGGATCATGCGCCGGGGCCGCCTGGTAAAAATACTGCCAAGAGCGGAGTTCTCCGAAGCCATGCTGTTGAAACACGCCACCGGAGTGGCCGCGCTTCTCGGTGAAGAACAGGTAGTTGTCGCCGGCCGGGACCAGGCGGAGCAGCTCGCCATACTCGCCGTTGACGACCTCGTCCGATTCGGCCAGGTCGTCGCGGTCGGCCAGGTCTCCGATCTTGTCGGAGCTGGTCACGTACGGCGTCAGGCTCGTGTCGAACTTCCGCTTGGTCTCGGTCCAGCCGGAGTGCGTCGGCTCCGGCAACATCGGCGGCTCGTCGCCAAGCGTCGCGTACAAGATCAGGCGCTTGCGAAGCTGCGGGACCCCGAAGTCCGCGGCGTTGAGCACGTCCGACCTGATCCGGTAGCCGGCATCCTCGAGCCGCGCGGTGAGGCGCGAGAGCGGGACCGTGTTGTGGTTGTTGTAGGCCAGGCTCCAGACATTCTCCATCAGGATGGCTCGTGGCCGTGCCTTCGACCGCCACGCGGGCGAACTCGTCCAGGAGCGACGCGTTCGGATCGTTGCCGGTCCTCTTGTATTCGAGCCAGTAGCCCGACTTCGAGAACGGAGTGCACGGAGGTCCGCCGACGACGAGCGCGGCCTCACCGACCTTCAGGCCGGCTCGCTCCAAAATCTCGTCGGTCGAGAGTCCGACGATCGACCGCTCGAAGACCGCGTCCGGCCTGTCTGGAAAGTGGTTAGCTCGCAAGCTTGCAGCCGAGTCGCGCTCGAACTCGACGGCAACACGGACGTCGAAGCCAGCGCGAGAGACGCCAAGGTCGAGGCCACCGACGCCCGAGAACAGGCTGATTGTCGGCAGGTGGGTCACACGGCAAGGTTAACGCGTCCCGTGACACCTCCGCCGTCACGACTAGGCCGTTAGCATCTGGAGGATGGATGAAGGCTCCTGGCTGGCTCACCTCAACCTGGGCGAAGATCCTCGGCGCCTTCGGCGCTTATGTCACCTTGGCTGGCCTCGGAATTCTCCCGCTGCCTGCGGCAATCGTCGCGGTGTTCGTTGGCGCACTCGCAGGGCAGCTCGAGCTTGCGCTGGCAATCGCCCTCGTAATCTCACTCTGCTCAAACGTCCTTCTCGTCATCATTCTCACCCGGCATCTTCGTGGACGGCGTCATCACCGCCGAGCAGGCCCTCCGCGTCCGAAGGCGTATGCCGTCGATGGCGAACTGGACTCAATCCTGCTGACCTCGGCCGACTTCGAGGCGTGGTGGGCGAACATGCTCGCCGTCGCCCGTGAGCGCGTCGGGCCAGACGCCCGCGCGTATGTAGAGTCGATCCACATCGACAGCGCCTTCATCACGTTTCGAGGGGAGAGCGTCGCCGCGATGAGGAGCTTCTCAGGCTCGGTCGCCGGACCAGATCCAGGCCACGTCAGCTGGTACGGCATTCACCGGAAGGAAACGGCGTGGGACCATGGCAGCCTGCCCCGCCGCTGTGGCGCACAGACGACAGCTGGCGCGACCTGGTGAAGCAAGCCTGGCTTCGAGAGCGGCCGACTCGAAGCCTGTGTGTCCGGTATTAAAGCTGGGCCGCGATCGAACCGCTACTGAAGCTGATCTTCGGCGATCTAGACCGAGGACGAGCGGCTGGTGAGAGACCGTGAGTACAGACTGGTGAGTGGCGAGGTCGTCGTTTCTGTGATCGGGACGTAGGGAGGTTCTACTGAGCTTAGCTCAAACCCAGGCGACGATCGGGTGGTATTCCGACTTCTCCTTGCCGCCCCCGACGAACTCGTTGCTCGCCACGGTGAACGTCGTGACGTTCTTCCCCGAGGCGAGGCTGCGCATCTCCGGGTCGCGCGTGAGGCGCCCCGTGAGCAGGACCTTGTTCACGGTCCGATCTCCTTCCCGGTCGGCCGGCTGCGCCGATCTCGACCCTGCGTCTCCGGCGGGATGACGCGGACAACGCTAGCAAGGAGCCCTGCACCGGCACGTATCGGCGACTTACCGCCGGCCTCAAACGAGCGCGGCGACGCGCTCGGACGACGGGGCCGACTCCAGCGTCGGGCGCTATCGAGGGCGCGAGGCGATGTCGTCGTGAGCGACACGCGGCGGATCTCCGAGAGCCACGCACGCGGACCGCGACCGCCTCACCCTACGCGGGTTCTGACCCGCTCCGAGCCGAGCGGGACCACGCATCGTGGCGAGACGACATCCGTCGACGGGCTCGACTTCCTGTACACGCCGAGCCGCGACGTGGCCGCCGACATGGCCGACTTCGTCGACGTGCTCGGCGGCCGGCTCGTCTTCGCCATCGAGGACGGCGGGATCCGGGTCGCGATGGTCGAGCTGACCGACGGGCCGCCGCGCATCCTGCTGACCGACCACGTCGAGGGCGACCGGCCGATCCTCGTCTACCGCGTCGACCGACCACGGCCGCGCCGTCGCGGAGCTCAAGGCGCGCGGCTGGACGCCGGAACGCTCGCTCGAGATCCCGCATGGTCCGTGCAGCTCGTTCCGCTCGCCGGGCGGCCACCGGATCGCGCTCTACCAGCTGACCCGGCCCGCAGGTCATCGGCCATTTCGAGGGCCGCCGCGACTTCTGACCGCGGTCACGCATCGGCGTCTGCCGGCGTCGTGCGCGCTCGGCGATCGGCAACCGATGCAGGCCCGTCGTCGCGCGCGGCGAGCAGCGCCGCCCCCGGCCATCCCGCCGAGCGTCGCCAGCAGCGCCACCTCGAACCCGGCGACGGCCGACGATCAGCGCGCCGCCGATGCTCCCGAGCGCGAGCGCCGTCGCGTTGCGCCGCCGACAGCAGCGAGAACGCGCTGCCCGCGATCGGCGTCGCCGCTGCGCCGCGACAGCTCGACGAGGAGCGGCGTGATCACGAGGCGCCCCGCCGGTCCCGTCAGGGCGCCGGCCACGACCAGGAGCGGCGTGCGTCGGTGGCAGCGCCAGCAGGACGATCGCCGCGCTCGTCGCGAGCAGCCCGACCAGCGATCGGGACGATCGGGCGCATCCGGTCGACGAGCCAGCCGGTCGGCAACCGGGCCATGAGGATGACGATCCCGTCGGCCACGAAGAACAGCCCGATGTTCGCGCCGGCCGCCTCGGCTCGCTGCGGCAGGAACGCGACGACGACGCCCCAGTGGGTGATGAACAACAGGTCGATCGCGATGAGCGACGCCCAGGTGCGCCGGAACGCGAACCCGAGCCGCCGGTGCGCGACGCCCGTCGGGCCCTCGGACGCCGAGGTCGTACGGGCAGTCCGGCAGGAACGGCAGCGGCGCGATCCGCAGGACGACGAGGCCGGCGATGACGAAGGCCGTCGCCATCAGCGCGACGCCGTGGAGCGACGTCGCGGCGAGGACGGCGAGCGACAGGGGCGGGATGATCGACCAGCGTCAGGTTGTGGGCGCTGCCGACGAACGCGAGCCCGAACCCGCGCCGCGACCGGTTCGACGAGCCTCGGGACGAGCGACAGGGCGGCCGGGAGCGTCGCGGCGATGCCGATCCCCTGGAAGACCCTCGCGACGAGGAACGGCCCGGTCGGACCGCCGGGCTCGACGCCGGGCAGCAGCAGGACGGCGCAGCCGAGGAGGTAGGCGAACCCGCTCCCGTGAACGCGCGCACGCCGCCGACCCGATCGACCACGACCCCGGCCACGAACGCGGCCGGGATCTGGACGAGCGCCGCGGTCCCGACGATGACGCCGATCTGTGGATCGGGGACGCCGGCCTCGGCCAGCGCGACCGGCAGCGAGGCCGTGAAGCCGTGGAAGCCGGCCTGGACCGCGAACAGGGCGAGGGCGAGCCGCAACACGCGCCAATCATCGGTGAATCGGAGCGCCCGGATGGGTCGCCGGCCCCGGCGGTCCGGGCCCTGGCGGGTCGGCGGGTCGGCGGGGCCGGCTGTCGCCGGCGGGCGTCGAACCTAGCAGGGCGCGCTGCACGCCCACGTAGCTGCGACTGCACCGCGGCGCATCCGGCGCGGGTCGCGGCGCTCGCGACCGCGGGACGCGTCAGCCGGTCGCGATCCCGCGCTGATCGGGGCGCGTGCCCGGCCCGTCGCCGTGCGCCTGCGTCGGCGGGTCGGTCCGGCCGAGGTCGACCAGCCCGTGGCCCTCGGCGGCCATCGTCTCGGACGAGGCGACGGCCGAGTCGCGCCTTCGTCGCTCGCGCCGCGGCGCCCGATGGTCGGCGGCGTCCGTGATGGCCAGGATCGTCGGGTCCGGGCGCGGCGCGCGGTCCGCGAACAGGTCGCAGAACAGCGTGACGAGCTCCGGGTCGAACTGCGTCCCGGCGTGCCGGCGGAGCTCGGCGATCGCGGCGTCGTGCGACATCGCGCGCTTGTACGGCCGGTCGTGGGTCATCGCGTCGTAGGCGTCGGCGATGGCGACGATCCGCGCGCCGAGCGGGATCTCGCTGCGCGCGCAGGCCGAACGGGTAGCCGTGGCCCGCCGAAGCGCTCGTGGTGGTGGAGGATGATCGGCACCGCGTCCTTGAGCGCCGCCGCCTGCTCGAGGATCACCTGGCCGATCGCGCGGGTGCTGGACGACCGTCCGCCACTCGGCCGAGGTGAGCGCGGCCGGCTTGTCGAGGATCGTCCTGCGGGACCGCGACCTTGCCGACGTCGTGGAGCAGCGCCGCGACCCGGATCCGGTCGATCTCGGCCTCGGGCAGGTCGAGCTGGCGCGCCATCGCGACGACGATCGTGGCGATCAGCGCCGACGGCTGGCCGCGGTAGTGGGGGAGCGGCGCGATGACCGACGTCAGGCACGCCGTCGCGGCCTCGCGGGCGCTGCCGGCCGATCTCGACGGCGCGCGCCCGCCCGGCGGCCGAGATCGGGGCGCGCGGGACGCGGGCGTCCTCGTCGGGCTCGGCGAAGATGTAGGTCTGGTTGCGGCCGAGCGACTTGGCCGAGTACATCGCCGCGTCGGCGTCGCGCACGAGGCGTCTCGATCCGGAGCTGCTGCCCGACCCCGCCGACGATGCCGATCGAGATCGTCACCGACAGGCTCGGGTTGCCCTCGACGGCGAAGCGCGTCGCGCTCGACGAGCTTGCGCAGCTTCTCGGTGAGGACCGCGCCTTCCTCGACGTTCGTCTCGGTCAGGATCAGCATGAACTCCTCGCCGCCGTAGCGGCCGACCATGTCGGTCGCGCGCAGGTTCGTCGGCGATCGTCTGGGCGACGCCGCGCAGCACGACGTCGCCGGCCGCGTGGCCGTACGTGTCGTTGACGGCCTTGAAGTGGTCGATGTCGACGAAGGCGACGCGACAGCGGCCGCTCGTAGCGGGTCGGCCCGCTCGACCTCGGTGAAGAGCGCGGCCAGGAGGGCCTGTCGGTTGGCGACGCCGGTCAGCTGGTCGATCGTGGCGCGGTCGTGGGTGTCGGCGAGCGACGCGGAGATCCGGTTGATCGCGCGGCGCGAGGCGGGCTTCGAGGCCGCCGCCGCGCTCGGGCACACGTCGACGGTGTAGTCGCCCGTCGGCGATGCGCTCGGCGGCCTTGACCAGGCGGCCGTAGCGGATGCCGCACGATAGTCCAGCAGATGAGCGAGGTGAGCGCGACGCCGATCGTCGACGGCGGCGATGGCGGCGACGATCGAGCGCGACCCGTCGTCGACCCACGACGCCGTGACGTCCCGGATCGCGAGATGAACAGGATCCCGACCATGACCGGAGCCACGAGCGCCAGGACCCCCAGCAGACGCATCACGCGCTCAAGGCTACGTGGCGCCCGCGGGCCGCTCGGACCGACCGGACGTACCAGCGACGCGGTCGCTGGTAGTACGCCGGTCGACGGCCGCGACCGGTCGCACCGGTCTCGCAGCCGGTCGCGCCCTGCTATACTCCGGCGGTCCTCGAACCGAGCGGGCGAGGCCCGCGAACCAGGAGGTCAACGATCGCGCTTGCAGGGCGCATCGGCCGTCCCGAGAGGCGTCCGAGCGACCATCCGATCGGCGATCGCCGCGGAGACGTCTACCCAGTCCCAGACCCGACGGTCTGGGACTTTCGATTCGGCGGCGCCTGGACGGCCGATGCGTGCGTTGTCGGCTCCGCGCCTCGCTCACGCACCTGGGGTGCGCTCGCTCAGTGCTCGCCGGCGCCTTCGCCTCGACGCCCAGGCGCCGATCTCGGTCCGAGCCGGCGGCCTCCGAGGGCGCCGCCTGATGCCGGCCACCGTGATCGTCGGGCTCCAGTGGGGCGACGAGGGCAAGGGCAAGACGACCGACTTCCTCGCCGAGCAGGTCGCGATGGTCGTCCGCTACCAGGGCGGCGACAACGCCGGCCACACGGTCGTCAGCGGCGACGAGGTGTTCAAGCTCCAGCTGACGCCGTCGGGCGTGCTCTACCCGCACATCACGTCGGTCATCGGCAACGGCGTCGTCGTCAACCCGGCGACGCTCATCGCGCGAGCTCGACATGCTCGCCGCGCGCGGCATCGACGTCGGCGCGCGTCCGGGTCAGCCGCAGCGCGCACGTGATCATGCCGTACCACGTGGCGCTCGACCAGGGCAACGAGGACCGCCTCGCCGACGGCGAAGGTCGGCACGACCGGGCGCGGGATCGGCCCGACGTACGGCGACCGGGCGTGGCGGCTCGGCCTGCGGATGGAGGACCTGCTCGACGGCGCCGTCGCTCCGCGAGCGGCTCGAGCGCGTCCTGCCCGACAAGAACCTGCTGCCTCGGCGCGATGGGCCGGCCGACCTTCGAGGTCGAGCCGCTCGTCGACGATGGCGCTGGCCTGGGGCGAGCGCCTGCGCGACCACCTCGACGACACGACCTGGCTCGTCCAGGCGGCCCTCGCGCGCGGCGAGCACGTGCTGCTCGAGGGCGCCCAGGGCACGCTCCTCGACCTCGACCACGGCAGCTACCCGTTCGTGACCTCGTCGAACCCGGTCGCCGGCGGGGCGTGCACGGGCGGCGGGATCGGCCCGCTCCAGGTCGACGAGGTCATCGGCGTCATGAAGGCCTACTCGACGCGCGTCGGCTCCGGGCCGTACCCGACCGAGCTCCACGACGAGATCGGCGCCGGGATCGCCGAGCGCGGCCACGAGTTCGGGACGATCACCGGCCGGCCGCGCCGCGTCGGCTGGTTCGACGCGGTGCCGCTGCGCTACGCGGTCGCCGTCAACAGCGTCAGCAGCATCATGCTCAACAAGCTCGACATCCTGTCGGGCATCGACACCGATCCGGCTGTGCGTCGCCTACGAGCTCGACGGCCGGCGGGTCGAGACGTGGCCGTCGAGCGGCGCGGCGCTCGTCGCGCGCGACGCCGATCTACGAGGACTTCCCCGGCTGGACCGAGCCGATCCACGACGTCCGCTCGCTGGCCGACCTGCCGGAGAACGCCCGGCGCTACGTGTCCGCGCATCGAGGAGCACGCCGGCGTCCCGATCGTGCTCGTGTCGGTCGGGCCGGAGCGGACCCAGACGATCGAGCGGGCCTGGCGCCCGATGCGCCACCGGCCGGGGCTGCCGGCATGACGCCTCATCACGCCGACCCGGATCCTCGTCGTCGGCGGCGGCGGGCGCGAGCACGCGCTCGCCTGGAAGCTGGCCGCCGAGCCGGGCGTCAACGAGGTCATCGTCGCGCCCGGCAGCGACGCGATCGCGCTCGAGCCGCGGGTCCGCTGCGTGCCGGGCGTCGATCCGCTCGATCCGGCGCGCGTCGTCGCGGTCGCCCGGCGAGCGCGCCGCCGAGCTGGTCGTCATCGGGCCCGAGGCGCCGCTCGCGGCGGGCGTCGCCGACGCCCTCGTCGACGGCCGGGTTCGCGGTCTTCGGGCCGTCGGCGGCGGCCGCCCGGATCGAGATCGAGCAAGGCGTTCTGCCACGAGGTCGCCGCCGCGGCCGGCGTCCGGATGGCCCGGGCGCGCGCGTTCGACGAGCGCGGCGGCGGCGCTCGCGTTCGCGCACGGAGCTCGCCGCGACGCGGCGGCGGCGTCGTCGTCAAGGCCGACGGGCTCGCGGCCGGCAAGGGCGTGACGGTCTGCGACTCGGCCGACGAGGCGAGCGCGGCGATCGGGCGCTCGCGGCCGGCGTCGGCGCCGACGGCGCGGCCGGCCGTGGGTCGTCGTCGAGGAGCGGCTCGACGGCCCGGAGGCGAGCCTCATCGCGCGTCTGCGACGGGCGGACGCGCGGTCGCCCTCCCGCTCGCCCGCGACCACAAGCGGCTGCTCGACGGCGACCGCGGCCCGAACACCGGCGGCATGGGCGCCTACAGCCCGCTGCCGGACCTGCCCGACGACGCCGCCGACGCGCTCGCTCGCGGCCGTTCCACCGGCCGATCCTCGCGGAGCTGGCCCGCCGCGGCACCCCGTTCCGTGGCGCGCTCTACGCGGGCCTGATGCTGACCGACGACGGGCCGCGTGCTGCTCGAGTGCAACGCGCGCTTCGGCGACCCGGAGACGCAGGCGATCCTGCCGCGGCTCGCCGTCGCGCTCGGGCCGCTCCTGCTCGCCGCGGCGCGCGGCGACCTCGCCGCGGCGCTCGCGGACCGCGGACCTCGCGACGGCCGGCTGCCGACCCTGCCCGGACGCGGCCGTCGCGATCGTGCTCGCCGCGGCGGGCTACCCGGACGCGCCCGCGGCGCGGCGACGCGATCGACGGCCTCGACGGACGCCGCGGCGACGGGCGCGCTCGTCTTCCACGCCGGGCACGCGCCGCGACGACGACGGCACCTGGCGGACGGCGGGCGGGCGGGTGCTGACGGTCGTCGGGCGCGGCCCGGACCTCGAGGCCGCCCGCGCGCGCGGCCGAGCGCGCCGCCGACCGCGATCCATGGCCCGGGCATGCAGCGCCGCCACGACATCGGCGCGCGGCTCGCGAGCCGGAGCCGCTCGGAGCGCCGATGATCCCGCGCTACACGCTCCCCGAGATGGGCGCGATCTGGACCGACGCAGGCGCGCTTCGAGGCGATGCTCCGCGTCGAGCTCGCGGTCGCCCGCGCCCAGGTCGGCCCGCGGCCTGGTCCCGCCCGAGGCGCTCGCCGCGCTCGAGACGCGGGCGCGCGGTCGACGTCGAGCGGATCGCCGAGATCGAGCGGACGACCGACCACGACGTCATCGCCTTCGTCAGCCAGGTCGCCGAGACGGTCGGGCCGGAGGGCCGCTTCCTCCACCTCGGCCTGACCAGCAGCGACGTCGTCGACACGGCGCTCGCGCTCCAGCTCCGGGCCGCCGGCGAGCGGCCTGCTCGACGACTGCGACCGGCTGCTGGCGGCGCTCATCGCGCGCGCCCGCGCGCGAGGCCGACGACGGTGATGATGGGCCGGACCCACTC
This sequence comes from uncultured Spirochaetota bacterium, assembly GCA_963745745.1. Lineage (GTDB taxonomy): Bacteria > Spirochaetota > Spirochaetia > SZUA-6 > DRHE01 > MIBK01. The sequence goes on from CAVUYS010000024.1 coordinate 56,479, forward strand.
GGTCCACGCCGAGCCGACCACGCTCGGGCTCAAGCTCGCCGGCTGGGCGTTCGAGCTCGACCGCGGTCGGCGCCGGCTCGCCGCCGCCGTCGACGAGATCGGCACCGGCAAGATCTCCGGGCCGGTCGGCACGTACAGCCACCTCGGCCCCGACCTCGAGGCCGAGGTCCTCGCCGCGCTCGGGCTCCACGCCGACCCGGTCAGCACCCAGATCGTCCAGCGCGACCGGCACGCGGCGCTGCTCACGGCGATCGCCATCGCTCGGCGGCTCGCTCGAGCGCTTCGCGACCGAGGTCCGCAACCTCCAGCACACCGAGATCGGCGAGCTCCAGGAGCCGTTCCGGGCCGGCCAGAAGGGCTCGTCGGCGATGCCCCACAAGCGCAACCCGATCCTGTCCGAGCGGATCGCCGGCCTCGCCCGGCTCCTGCGCGGCTACGCCCACACGGCGCTCGAGGACCAGCCGCTGTGGCACGAGCGCGACATCAGCCACTCGAGCGCCGAGCGGGTCATCCTGCCCGACGCGACGATCCTGCTCGACTACATGCTCGTGCGGATGACCGGCGCTCGTCGAGGGCCTCGTCGTCCGGCCGGAGCGGATGCGCGAGAACATCGAGCGCGGGCTCGGCCTCCACGCGTCGTCGCGCGTCCTCGTCGCGCTCGTCGAGCGAGGGCGGGCTGTCGCGCGAGGAGGCCTACGCGATCGTCCAGCGCGCCGCGCTGCGCGCCGCCGACGAGCGCGCGCCCGCTGCGCGACCTGCTGGCCGTCGATCCGGCCGTCGCCCAGCGGCTGTCGCTCGACGCAGCTCGACGCCTGCTTCGACGACGCCGCGTTCCTGCGCCACGTGCCCGAGGTCATCGCCCGCCTCGACGGCCTGCGCGAGGCCTGCCGCGCGATCGGCTGCCAGCGAAGGCGACGGCCGATGCTGGCTGAGTCGTTCCTCCGCTCGGGCAAGGTCCGCGACCTGTACGCGCTCGACGACGACCGGCTGCTGCTCGTCGCGTCGGACCGGATCAGTCGGCGTTCGACGTCGTCCTGCCGACGCACGATCCCGGACAAGGGCCGCGTCCTGACCGGCCTGTCGCGGTTCTGGTTCGCGCGAGACGGCCGGTCGATCATCCCGAACCACCTGCTCGGCACCGACCCGAGGTCCTGCCGACGCTCGCGACGGAGCTCGGTCGCCGGCCGAGCGCCGACTTCGGCGCTCGACGCTGCGCGGCCGGATGATGATCTGCCGGCCGGCGCGACGTCCTCCCGATCGAGGCCGTCGTCCGCGGCTACCTCGCCGGGTCGGGCTGGAAGGAGTACCGCGAGACGGGGCACGGTCTGCGGCATCGCGCTGCCGCCGGGCCTGCGCGAGAGCGACCGGCTGCCGGAGCCGATCTTCACGCCGGCGACCAAGGCCGAGCGCGGCGCGCACGACGAGAACATCAGCTTCGACGGCATGATCGAGCACATGGCCGCGTGCGTGGCTGGCGACGCCGGCGCCGGCGCGCTGGCCGAGGCGATCCGCGACCTCGCCCTGCGGCTGTACCGCTACGGCGTCGGCGGTCGCCGGCGCGGCCGGGATCCTGCTCGCCGACACGAAGTTCGAGTTCGGGCTCGATGCCGCGGAGCCGAGGGCTCGGCGACCGGTCCGCGACGCGGTCGACTGCTGACCCTGATCGACGAGGCGCTGACCCCCGATTCGTCGCGCTTCTGGGACGCCGCCACGTACGAGCCCGGACGCGCCGCAGGCGAGCTTCGACAAGCAGTTCGTGCGCGACTGGCTCGAGGCGCAGCCGTGGGACAAGACGGCGCCCGGGCCCGGAGCTGCCCGACGGACGTCGTCGACGGGACGCGGGCGCGCTACGTCGAGGCCTACGAGCGGATCACCGGCGCCAGCTTCGAGCGCTATCTCGAGGAGGACGTGATCGCCCGATGACGCAGCTTCCGGTTCGCCGTCAACGTCACCCCCAAGCCCGGCATCCTCGACCCGCAGGGCCGGGCGGTCGAGGGCAGCCTCGGCCACCTCGGCATCGAGGGCGTGCACGACGTCCGCGTCGGGCGGCGCGTCGAGCTGACCGTCGAGGCCGCCGACGAGCCGGCCGCGCGGGCCGTCGTCGAGCGACTCGCCTCGGAGCTGCTGTCGAACCCGCTCATCGAGGCGTACGCGGTCGAGCCGCTCGGCGAGACGTCGTCGACGCGTGAGCGCCGGCGCGGGGGAGGGCTGACTGTGGGCGTGCGGATCGGCGTCGTCGTCTTCCCGGGCAGCAACTGCGACCGCGACACGCTCCACGCGCCTCGACGCTGGCCGGCGCCGAGCCGGTCGCGCTGTGGCACGAGCAGGCGTCGCTCGACGGGGTCGCCGCGGTCGTCCTGCCCGGCGGGTTCGCGTACGGCGACTACCTGCGGGCCGGCGTCATCGCCCGGTTCAGCCCGGTCATGCGCGCCGTCGCCGGCTTCGCCGCCGACGGGCGGCCTCGTGCTCGGCATCTGCAACGGCTTCCAGGTGCTCGCCGAGGCCGGGCCTCGTGCCCGGGCGCGCTGCTGCGCAACGCGTCGCTCCGGTTCGCTGGCCGCGAGGTCGCGATCGCCGCCGAGCGGCTCGACACGCCGTTCACGCACGCGCTCGGCGCCGCGGCGGCCGCTGCGCATGCCGGTCGCCCACGGCGAGGGCTGCTACTACGCCGACGACGCGACGCTCGACGCGCTCGAGCGCGACGGCCAGGTCCTGTTCCGCTACGTCGACGCCGACGGCGCGCCGCGCCGGCCCGGACGACCCGGCCAACCCGAACGGCTCGCTGCGGGCGATCGCCGGGGTCCTGCAACGCGGCCGGCAACGTCGCCGGGCTGATGCCGCATCCGGAGCGGGCCGCCGAGGCGATCCTCGGCTCGGACGACGGGATGGGCATCGTCCGCTCGCTCGTCGAGAGCGCCGCGCGCGCGGCGCACGGCCGGCCGGCCGGTCGAGGTCGGCGCCCGATGACCGTGGCCGAGCGCCGCCGTCGAGCCGCTCCATCGCCGGCTCGGGCGTGACCGACGACGAGCTCGACGCGATCCGCGAGCGACTCGGCGGCCGCGACGCCCAACGACCTCGAGCTCGCGATGTTCAGCGTCATGTGGAGCGAGCACTGCTCGTACAAGAGCTCGCAAGCCGCTGCTGCGGACGCTGCCGACCGCCGGGCGAGGGCGTCGTCGCCGGCCCGGGCGAGAACGCCGGCGTCGATCTCGATCGGCGACGGGCTCGCGGTCGCGTTCAAGATCGAGATCGCACAACCACCCGAGCGCGGTCGAGCCGTACCAGGGCGCGGCGACCGGCGTCGGCGGGATCCTGCGCGACATCTTCACGATGGGCGCGCGGCCCGATCGCCGTCCTCGACGCGCTGCGCTTCGGCGACCCGGCCGACGCCGCGGACGCGCCACCTCGTCGACGGGCGTCGTGCGCGGGCGTCGGCGGCTACGGCAACTGCGTCGGCGTGCCGACGGTCGGCGGCGAGCTCGTCTTCGACCCGCGCTACGAGGGCAACCCGCTCGTCAACGTCATGGCGATCGGGCTGCTCGAGGAGCGGCCTGCTGACGCTGGCGGCCGCGCCGGGCCCGGGCAACCTCGTCGTGCTGTTCGGCTCGACGACCGGGCGCGACGGGATCGGCGGCGCGTCCGTCGCTCGCCAGCGCGACGTTCACCGACGACGACCCCTCCAAGCGGCCGTCGGTCCAGGTCGGCGACCCGTTCGCCGAGAAGCTGCTGATCGAGGCGTCCCTCGAGCTCATCGAGCGCGGGCTCGTCGAGGGCCTCCAGGACCTCGGCGCCGGCGGGATCACCTGCGCGACGTCGGAGACCGCGGACCGGGCCGGGACCGGGATCGTCGTCGACCTCGACGCGATCCCGCGGCGCGAGCCGGGCCTGGAGCCGTTCGAGGTGATGATCTCGGAGTCGCAGGAGCGGATGTGCGCCGCCGTCCGGCCGGAGCGCTGGCCGGAGGTCCGCGAGGTCTGCGAGCGCTGGGGCCTGCCGGTCGCGGTCATCGGGCGGGTGACCGCCGACGGCGACATCGCGGTCGTCGAGGGCGGCCTCGACGCCGGACGGCCGGCCCGCGCCGGGCGCCCGCGAGGTCGCCCGCATCCCGGCCGCGGCCCTGACCAGCGACGCGATCGTCCACGACCGGCGTCGCGCGCCGCCCCGACCCATCGGCGCGGCGGCGCCGGCGCCCGGGCGCGCCCGGCCGCGGCCAGCGACCGCCTGCCGGAGCGCGGCATGGACCCGGGCGCGGTCCTGCTGGCGCTGCTCGGCTCGGCCGAACCTCGCCTCGCGCCACGCGGTCTTCCGAGCAGTACGACTCGACGGTCGGCGCGGACACGGTCGCCGGACCCGGGCCACGGCGCGGCGGTCCTGCGGGTCAAGGGCACGACGCAAGGCCCTCGTCGCCTCGACCGACGGCAACCAGGCGGTCGGCGCGCTCGACCCGTGGCTCGGCGCCGCGCTGACGGTCGCCGAGGCGACCCGCAACGTGTCGATCACCGGCGCCCGCCCGCTCGGCGTCACGAACTGCCTCAACTACGGCGACCCGACCCGGCCCGAGGCGTTCTGGCAGCTGCAGCGAGGGCGTCCGCGGGCCTCGCCGACGCGTGCCGGGCGCTCGGCCTGCCGGTCACCGGCGGCAACGTCTCGCTCTACAACGAGTCGCCGACCGGGGCCATCGCCCCGACGCCGGAGATCGGCGTCGTCGGGCTGCTCGACGACGTCGCGACGCTCGTCGGGCCGGCCTTCGCCGGGCCGGCGATGCCGTCGTGCTCGTCGGCGAGCCGCCCCGGGTCTCGCCGGGTCGGCCTACGCGGCGCTCGCCGGCACCGCCCCGGAGGACGACCCACCGGCTTCGGGAACAGGCCCTTGCCCGGCGGAGTGACCGATCCGATGACGATGCCCTTGATCGCCGGCGAAGACGTTGTGCCGGCGCAAGGCCGCCAGCAGACGGTGGAGGTCCTCGACATCGACCTGGATGTCCTCGAAGAAAAGGATGTGGCGTCTCCGAGCTGAACTTGGGCGGCGTGCCGCGGTTGAGGAAGTTGACGAAGGTCGAGAGGTTCCCGCCGACGGGATCCCCGACAGCTTCTCGGCGGGGGAGGGGTGAGCCAGGCCGCGCCGCTGTAGTGGATCTCCTCGCCGTTGATCAGGGCGAGGAGGCTGCGGAAGTCGCCCTTGCCGACCTTGAGGGACGGGAAGTAGATGACCGGGACGCGGCAGGCGTGATAGATCTCGTTCAGGAGGAAGGTGAAATCGGAGAAACCGATGAACAGGGGACGCCTGTTCCGGATGACGCGAAGGTCCTTGGCGTCGATCTTGCGGACGAGGTCCTCGGCGCCCGTTCCGCCGGCCACCGAGATGATCAGGTCGAGCTCGCGGATGGCCTCTTTGAAGACCGCCGCCCGGTCCTCGACCGGGGCCGTGACGTGGTCGATCTCGGTGTCGCTCGAGTAGAGGTGGGGGCTGAAATAGACGGCCCGGACCCCCAGGGCCTTCTTGAGGCAGGCGGGCCGTCCGGTCAGGACCGGCTTCTCCTTGGCGGAGAGGCAGGTCGACGGGGCGATGAAGCCGATCTTCTCGTAGGTCATGGGGACACCGGGAGCTCTGAAAGAGGCCTAGCCTAACAGAACAGGGAAGGTCCGTTCAACGCCGGCCGTTCAGGCCGGCGCCGCGGTCGGGGCCCCCTGTCAGAACGATTTGAGCTTCTGGCCGGGGCCCGAAAGCTGGAGGGCCTTGAGGGCCTTCAGCTCGATCTGACGGATCCTCTCCCGGGTCAGCTTGAAGTGCTGGCCGACCTCTTCGAGCGTGTATTCCCGCCCGTCCCCGAGCCCATAGCGCATTCTCAGGACGAGGGTTTCCCGCTCGGGCAGGGTTCGCAGGGCCGCCTCGATCTGCTCGCGGAGATTGATGTGGATGACGGTGTCGGGCGGGGAGGGGAAGGCCTTGTCCTCGAGCAGGTCGCCTAGCGAACCCTCGCCGTTCTCCCCGAGAGGAGTTTCGATCGAGACGGGATCCTGGGAGCTGTAGAGCATCTCCAGGACCTTGTTGACGGGCAGGTTCATCTTGCGCGCAGAGTCGTCCGGGTTGGGCAGCTTGCCGCTTTCCTGGATCGACAGCCTGGGGAGATCTTCTTGAGCCGGTGGATGGTTTCCGTCAGATGGACCGGCGAGGCGGATTCCGTCCGGCCCTGGTCGGCGATGGCCCGGGTGATCGACTGGCGGATCCACCACGTCGCATAGGTCGAGAATTTGTGACCGCGCCGGTAGTCGAATTTCTCCGCGGCCCGCATCAGGCCGATGTTGCCCTCTTGGATGAGGTCGAGGAGCTGCAAGCCCCGGCCCTGATACTTCTTGGCGATCGATACGACCAGCCGCAGGTTGGCCGAGACGGAGGTCGCCCTTGGCCCGCTCGCGGGTCCGGCGGCCCGACTGGATGGCCTGCAGGATGGCCTTGTTGTCCTTGCGCGCCTGCTTGGAGGTCCGCTTGAAGTTCTCCTTCAACCGGATCTGGACGGCCTGGACGATCCGGTCCTGCTGCTCGGGCTTGAGCTCGAGCTCGCGGACGAGCCGGATGATCCGGACGGCCTGACGGCCGCGCGCGAACCGGTTCCGGACGAGCGGCCGGACCTTCGTCAGCCGGCCGGAGAGGGCCCGGATCTTATGGATCCTCTCGAGGACCTCATTCCGCCGGACCTCGAGGCTGTCGTCCGAGAAGCCGTCCTCGGCCATGTTGAAATACTTGACGAAGGCCTCGGGGGTCTTCTTGAGAAGCGCCTCGAGGGACACTAGCTCATCGAGGGTGAAGGGCGTCTTGACGAGCGCCTTGAGGATGGCCCTTTCGCCGCGCTCCATTCGCCTCGCCAGGCTGATCTCCTGGTCCCTCGAAAGAAGCAGAATGCTGCCCATTTCCCGGAGGTAGATCTTGACCAGATCCGCGGTTTGCTCGATGTCCTCCTTCCGGGGAGTTCAGGCCTTTGCCGTGGCCGTTGCCGTTCTTGGGCTCACCGAGCCGGGCCCCTAGGGGGGCATCGGAGG
>CAVUYS010000025.1:0-9529 GCA_963745745.1 uncultured Spirochaetota bacterium
CAGGTATTCGCGGACCCCCGGCTCCAGGCCGCAGGCGATCAGCGCCGCCGCCGCGCAGATGAAGCCGTCCACCACCACGGGGATGGAGCGGGCCGCAGCAGCCAGCATGGCTCCGGCCATGCCCCCGATCTCGAAGCCGCCCACCGCGGCCAGCACGCCCAGGGCGTCCTTCGGGTCGGGTCGGTTGGCCGCCAGGGCCGCCTCGATGACCCCGACCTTGCGGCGGAGGGCCTCGTCGTCCAGCCCGGTGCCCCGGCCGGTGACCTGCGGCACCGGGGTGCCGGTCATCACCGCCGTAATCGCCGCGGCGGGGGTGGTGTTGCCGATGCCCATCTCGCCGAGGCCCACGATGTCCAGGCCCCGTTCAGCCTCCTCCCCCAGCACCTCGATCCCCGCCTCCAGCGACCGGAGAGCCTCCTCGCGGCTCATGGCCGGTCCCCGGGCCAGGTTGCGGGTCCCCGGCGCCACCTTGCGCAGCAGGAGGCGCGGCCCGGAAGCGCCGGCGGCCGGAGTGCGGGCCAGGCCGGCAGGCCGGCTAGGCCGGAGAGGTCCGCGGCCACGCCCAGGTCGACCACCACCACCCGGGCCCCCACGTGAGCGGCCAGGACATTGACCGCCGCCCCGCCGGCCAGAAAGTTGCGTACCATCTGGCCCGTGACCTCCTGGGGATAGGCGCTCACCCCTTCGGCCACTACGCCGTGGTCCCCGGCCATGGTCAGGATGGCCTTGCGCCCCACCTTGGGGCGCGGCGTGCGCTGGATGCCGGCCAACTGCACGGACAGCTCCTCCAGGCGGCCCAGGCTGCCCGGCGGCTTGGTGAGCTGGTTTTGCCGCTCCCGCGCCTTCCGCCGGGCTTCCTGATCGGGTTCTCGAATCGAGCGCAGCACCTGCTCCAACATGTCCCCTCCCATTTTCATTTGAGTTTCATTTGAGCCTCTGCGGCAGCCCGGCGGTGAGGAACACCACCTCGTCGGCCTCCGCGGCCACCAGTTGGTGGGCCCGCCCCGCGATGTCCCGGAAGGCCCGCCCCAGCGGGCTGGCCGGCACCACGCCCTGCCCCACCTCGTTGGAGACCAGGATCACCGGCACCGGCGCCGCCCGGGCCGCGGCCAGCAGGCGGCGGATCTCCTCCAGCACCGCCTGCTCGGCGCCGGCGCCGGCCTGGGCCAGCTGCAGGTTGGAGATCAGCAGGGTGAGGCAGTCCACCAGGACCGCGCCGGCCTCCGGCCCCAGGCCCTCCAGCGCCCGGGCAGGCTCCCGCGGCGCCTCCAGGGTGAGCCACCCGGAGGGGCGGTCCTGCCGGTGCCGCCGGATGCGCTCCCTCATCTCCGGATCCAGCCCCTCCGCCGTGGCCAGGAAGGCCACCGGCCGGCCCGGCCCGGCCGCCTCGGCGGCCCGGGCCTGGGCGTAGCGGCTCTTCCCGCTGCGCGCGCCGCCGAGCACGAACAGGATCCGTCCCACGCCGCTACCCCGTTGCAGGGCGGCGGTTCACCAGGAACACCCCCGCGACCACCGCCAGGCCTCCGCTCAACTGGACCCACGAGAGCCTCTCGCCCAACAGGATCAATCCACCCAGCGCCCCGATGAAGGGGATGAGGTTGGTGAAGGAGGAGGTCAGCACCGGCCCGAGGCGGGCCAGGGCGTACATGTAGCAGAAGTAGGCGATCGCCGAGCAGAACACGCCCAGGTACAGGAGGTTCAGCCACACTCCGACGGACGGCAGGCGCCAGGAGCCGATCTCGCTCAGGGCGAAGGGCAGCAGGGTCACCGCCCCGACGGCCGCCTGGTAGGCGGTGAGGCTCAGGCCGGCCAGGGGCTCGTGCAGGTCGCGGCTGAGCACCACGTAGCCCACCCAGGAAAGGCAGGCCCCCAGCATGAACAGGTTGCCGGCCAGCGCCCGGGGGAAATGGGTGGGCGAGCGGCGCACGATGAAGTACACCCCGACGATGGACAGCAGGATGCCGACGATCTGCAGCCAGCGGATGGAGGTGCGGAAGATCAGCCATTCGGCCAGCACCGTGATGATCGGAATGGCGGCGATGATCAGGGCGGCGTTGGAAGCGGAGGTCAGCTTGATGCCCCGGGATTCGAAGAAGAAGTACACCGTCACCCCTACGAAGCCGCTGCCGGCCAGCAGCCAGCGCTGCCGGAGGCTCAGGTTGGAGAGGCGCACGTGGGGCTCCAGGCGCCGCCGCAGCGGCAGCAGCAGGGCCGTGGCGATGAGGAAGCGCAGGGCCACCATGGTCGCGGGCGGGAAGCCGGTGTTGAGCACCGCCTTGGAGCTGACGAAGGACAGGCCCCACAGCAGCATGCTGGCCAGCACGGCCAGGGTCGGCAGGAGACGCGAGCCGGTTTTCGCGGTCACAGTGAGGGATTGTTCCACGGAAGGGCGAGCCTTGCCAAGCCCGGCCTCCGGAGGCTACCATGAAGGGGATGGAAGCGCGGCTGTCGAAGGAAGTGGACGAGGGCAACGCCTACTTCACCCTGGCCTGGTCGCCCATCCTCAAGGCCGACCGGCACCAGATCATCGGCAGCGTGCCCGCGGTGGCCGGCCTGTTCGAGCTGTATTACCAGGACAAATCCGGCGGACTGAACCTTTTCCACCTCGGCAACGCCTGGTACGGGGGGCTGCGCAGCTGGATCCGGGGGGCCACCGACCCCACCGTGGAGACCGACCCGGCGCGGCGGAAGATCCTCAATGCCTACGACTGCTACTACCGGTACAGCATGTCCAACTCGCATCCCGACATCCAGGACGTGCTGTTCTTCCTGGGCGACACCTACAACCGGGCCAACAATCCGCACCAGCCCTCGGGCCGCTACCAGAACATCTTCGTGAACGAGGTCAACCCGCAGAAGCTTCTTTGGCGGAAATAGCCGCCCGGACCTCGGCCAGGGCCGGTATCGAAGCCCGCCCCCCCGGGCGGGTCACCGAAAGGGCCGCGGCCATGGCCGCGAAGCGCACCGTCCGGGACAGGGCCCAGTCCTGCAGGACCCCGTAGGCGAAGGCGCCATGAAAGATGTCCCCGGCGCCGGTGGTGTCCACCGCGCGCACGGGGAAGGCCGGCAGGCGTCGCAACTCCCCCCCCTCCAGGTACAGCACGCCGCGCTCCCCGAGAGTGACCACCACCTCGCGGCCGTTCAGGCGGCGCAGGGCTTCCAGGCAGCGCCGGCCCCCCTCCGCGGAATCCAGGTCCTCCTCCCCGGTCGTGGTCCGGGCGAAGCGCTCCGAGGGCACCAGGAACTCCACACGCGGGGCCAGCAGGTCGGTGCCCCGCCGGCGGGAGCCCGCGTCCAGGATCGTGCGGGCCCGGGGGAACATGGCCATGGCCTGCAGGGCGGCCTCGGGCTGGTGGCCGTCGAACAACAGGACATCGGGTGTCAGCTCCGCCAGGGCGGCCAGGGCGGCAGGCCCGAAGCGCAGCGGCTCGGCGGGAGGCAGGCGGTTGACCAGGGTCCGGCTGCCGTTGGCCGCGTTGACCAGGATCACGGACAGGGGGGTGGAGGCCCCGGCGCGGACCTCCGTCAGGCGGAGGTCGGTGCCTGCCTGGCGGAGCTCCTCCAGGACGCGCCGGCCGTACAGGTCGTCCCCCAGCAGGCAGGCCAGGGCGGCGGGCACCCCCCAGAGGCTCAGCAGGCAGGCGGCATTGGCCGCCGGGCCCCCTCCCGATTCCTGGGAGGCGGCGATCTCGTACTTGTGGTTCTCCTCCAGCCAGCCGGACAGGGGAAAAAACAGGTCGTAGGCGGCGGTGCCGATGGCCAGTACCATGGCGTTTCGAGGCGAATGTAGCGGAATCCCGCGCTTTGTTCTATACTTTCAGATCACGATGACCAGCCGCGAGCGCGAGATTCTGGACCGCATCCGGACCAAACGGGCCTTCATCTGCGACATGGACGGGGTGCTGTACCACGGCAACCGGCTGCTCCCGGGGGCCGCCGAATTCGTGGCCTGGCTGGCCGCCGCCGGAAAGAAATTCCTGTTCCTGACCAATTCCAGCGAGCGCACCCCCGCGGAGCTGCAGCAGAAGCTGGCCCGCCTGCGCATCCGGGTGGGCGAGGAGCACTTCTACACCAGCGCCCTGGCCACGGCCAGCTTCCTGGCCAGCCAGCGCCCGGGCGGCAGCGTCTACGTCATCGGGGAGACCGGCCTGACCAAGGCCCTGTACGAGGCGGGCTTCTCGATGAACGACGTGAACCCGGATTACGTGGTGATGGGGGACACCCGCTCCTACAACATCGAGCTCATCGAGCGGGCCGTGGAGCTGGTGCGCCAGGGGGCGCGCCTGATCGGCGCCAACCCCGACCTGACCGGGCCGGTGGAGCGGGGCCTGGTGCCCTCCACCGGGGCCCTGATCGCGCCCATCGAGCGGGCCACGGGCCGGAAGGCCTACTTCGTGGGCAAGCCCAACCCGCTGATGATGCGCCACGCCCTCAAGCGCCTGGACAGCCGCCGGGAGGAGACGGTCATCATCGGGGACCGCATGGACACGGACATCCTCTCGGGGATCGAGGCCGAGATCGAGTCGGTGCTGGTGTTGAGCGGAGTGAGCCGGCGGGAGGATCTGGGGGCCTTTCCTTACTCCCCCACCCTCGTGCTGCCGGGCGTGGGGAAGATCCCCGGGGCGGGCCGAAAAACGGCCTCAAAAACCATTGCGGGCAGGCTTGCCCTCCCCGCCCGCCAACCCCTATAATGGGGATCTTATGTCAGTCCGAGACGAACAGCTCTTCAAGATCGTAGAGAAGCTGCAGAGCCACTACCAGAACAACCTGAACAACCGCTACATCCGCAAGGCCCTGCTGATGATGAAAGTGCCCTCCGGCACCTGGAACGCCATCGCCCGGCTCACCGAGAAGAGCGACTACTACAAGATCCAGGGCTACCCCTACAAGGACCTGTACGAGCAGATCCACGCGGCGGCCACCTTCGTGTACCACGCCCGCACCGAGGTGCTGCCGCGTCTGAAGAGCCTGTTGTCCGGGGGGAACGAGACGGTGTTCTCCCGCGGCAAGGCCGAGGAGCCCAAGGACAAGGTCCTGCTGGAGATGGCCATCAACAACTTCCCGGCCAACCTGGGGGTGTTCGCCGACCTGGTCAACGAGCTGTACGTGCGGGCCGTGGCCCTGGACCGCGCCGAGCACCCCAAGGAGAAGCCGGTGTTCGAGCACCTGCCCGAATTGAAGGAGCTGGGCAAGCTGCTGACCTGAGCCCCCAGGCCTTCAGCCCTTCAGCTGCTTCACGATCTCCGGGATCACCTCGAAGAGGTTGCCGACGATGCCGAAGTGGGCCACCTCGAAGATCGGGGCGCCGGCGTCGGAGTTGATGGCCACGATGATGTCCGAGCCCTTCATGCCCGCCAGGTGCTGGATGGCCCCCGAGATGCCGCAGGCGATGTAGATGGTCGGGTTGACGGTCTTGCCGGTCTGGCCCACCTGGTGGGAGTACGGGATCCAGCCCGCGTCCACCGCGGCGCGGGAGGCCCCGACCGCCCCGCCCAGGGCCTTGGCCAGCTCCTCGATCAGGGCGAAGTTCTTGGGGTCCTTCAGGCCCCGGCCGCCGGAGACGATGAAGTCCGCGTCGGCCAGGTTGACGGTCTCGGTCTTCTCCGGGACGAACTCCAGCACCTCGATCTTGGGCTTGGGCACCGGGTAGGAAAGCTCGACGATCTTGCCGGCGTGGCCGTCAACCTTCTCCGCGGCCTTCATGACCTTGTGCCGCACGGTGGCCATCTGCGGCCGGTGGTGGCGGCACAGGATCGTGGCCATGATGTTGCCGCCGAAGGCCGGGCGGGTCTGCTGCAGCAGCTTGCTGTCCCCGTCGATCGCCAGCTCGGTGCAGTCCGCGGTCAGGCCGGTCAGGATCTTGGCCGCCACGCGCGGCAGCAGGCTGCGGCCCAGGATGGTGCCGCCGCCCAGGAAGATCTCCGGCTTGCGCTCGTGAGGATGCGGGCCACCAGCACCGACTGCACGTCCTCGGCGAACTCCCCGATGCCCGGATGCTCGTGCATCCAGACCTCGTCCACCCCGTAGGAGATCAGCTCGTCGGCCAGCTGGCGCACCTGGCTGCCCAGCAAGGATCGCGCTGATCGGCCGGTCGTGGGCGGCCTTCTGCAGCTCGCGCGCCGCGCCGATGATCTCCGGCACCACCGAGGAGAGCGCGCCGTGGCGATGCTCGGCGAACACGCAGATGCCGGAGTAGGCCTCGACCTCCTGGCCCTTGAAGGTGGCCTTGCGGATCACGATGGCCTCGTACTTGCAGGCCGTCGACGCAGGCGCCGCAGAGGGTGCACTTCTCGTTGATGATCGGCCTTCTTCTCGACCACCGTGACCATGGCGTCGTACGGGCAGGCCTTGACGCACAGCTGCAGCCGATGCACTTGTCCAGGATGACCTGGATGGGCTCAGCCATGCCTGGCCTCCGCTCCGGCCTGGCCCAGGGGGATGCCGGCCTTCTTCAGCTCCTCCAGGAGCTGGGCCACGGTCTGCTGGACCTCGCCCTGGAACATCTTGCCCCCCGCCGGCTTGGGCGGGGTGAAGATCTTCATGACCTGGGTGGGCGAGCCGTTCAGGCCGATGCGCTCCGGGTCCAGCTCCGACGTCCTGGCGGCTCCAGCACCGTGATGGCCGCCTTCTTGGCCGCCATCTTGCCCTTCAGGGAGGGCAGGCGCGGCTCGTTGATCTCCTTGACCACGGTCAGGACCACGGGCAGCTTCGCCTTCAGGCGCAGATAGCCTTCCTCCAAGCAGGCGCTCCAGCACGATCGTGCCGTCCGCGTCGATCTCCTCGATCTTCCGGACGTCGGTGACGTGCGGCAGATGCCGAGGTTCTCGGCCACGCCCGGGCCGACCTGCCCGGTGTCGCCGTCGATGGCCTGCTTGCCCAGAGGATCGAGGTCCGCGCCGCCGAGCTTGCGGATCGCCGCGCGCCAGGGTGTAGGCGGTGGCCAGGGTGTCCGCGCCGGCGAAGGCCCGGTCGGACAGGAGGCACCGCCTCGTCCGCGCCCAGGCGATGGCCTCGCGCAGGGCGCCTCGCGCCTGGGGCGGCCCCATGGTGAGCACGGTCACCGTTGCCGCCGTGCTTCTCCTTCAGGCGCACCGCCTCCTCGAGGGCGTAGACGTCGAAGGGGTTGATGATCGAGGCCACCCCCTCGCGCATCGAGGGTGTTGGTCTCGGGGTTGATCCGGACGTTGGTGGTGTCCGGAACCTGCTTGATGCAGACGACGATCTTCACGGCTGCGCCTACTTCTTTCCCGCGGACGCTTTCCTTGATCAGGTTCAGCGCGATGACCTCGCGCTGGATCTGGTTGGTGCCCTCGTAGATCTGGGTGATCTTGGCGTCGCGCATCATCTTCTCGACCGGGTACTCCTTCATGTAGCCGTAGCCGCCGAAGACCTGCACGGCGTCGGTGGTGACCTGCATCGCCATGTCCGAGGCGAACACCTTGGCCATCGCCGAGATCTTGGCCGACGTCCTTGGCGCCGGCGTCGATGATGCGCGCCGCCGCGTAGACCAGCGCCCGCGCGGCCTCGACCTGCGTCGCCATGTCGGCCAGCATGAACTGCAGGCCCTGGAAGGCGATGATCGGCTTGCCGAACTGCTTGCGCTCGCGGGCGTAGTGCCACGGCCTCGTCCAGCGCGCCCTGCGGCGATGCCCAGCGCCTGCGCCGCCACGCCCGGGCCGCGACTGGTCGAAGGTCTTCATCGCCACGATGAAGCCCATGCCCTCGCTGGCCGAGCAGGTTCGCCTTGGGCACGCGGCAGTCCTGGAAGACCAGCTCGCGGGTGGCCGAGGCGCGGATGCCCATCTTGTTCTCCTTCTTGCCGAACGTGAAGCCCGGGCGTGCCCTTCTCGACGATGAAGGCCGAGGCGCCGCGCGCGCCCTTGGTCGGGTCGGTCACGGCGATGACCGTGTAGATCGTCGGCCTCGCCGCCGTTGGTGATCCACTGCTTGGTGCCGTTGAGGACGTAGCTGTCGCCGTCGGGCGCGGCCGTGGTCTTGATCGCCGCCGGCGTCGCGAGCCGGCGTCCGGCTCGGTCAAGCCGAAGGCGGCGAGGATCTCGCCCGCGGCGAGGCGCGGCAGGTACTTCTTCTTCTGCTCCTCGCTGCCGAACAGGATGATCGGGAAGGTGCCCAGGCCGGTGGCCGCGTAGGCCAGGGCGATGCCGCCGCAGGCCTTGGACAGCTCCTCGACCACGATGGCCATCTCCATGATGCCGCCGCCCAGGCCGCCGTACTCCTCGGGGATGAACACGCGGAACAGGTCGGCCTTGGCCATGACCTCCACGATGTCCCAGGGGAACTCGCCGGCCTCGTCGTACTCCAGCGCCACGGGGGCGATCTTTTCCCTGGCGATCTGGGCCGCCAGATCCTTGATCATCTGCTGCTCTTCCGTCAGGAAATAGTTCACGATACCCTCCAGAATCTCGGTGGTTTTTGCCGGTATTTCGCTCCGATTGGTGTTTACACGACCGGCTTCGTCAGAAAAGGTGCGGATACTATATCGGGGAAGGCCCCGGATGGCAAGTGGCCCCCGGCCGGCCTCAATGACGCAGCAGGCCGAAACTGGCCACCTTGGGCTTGACCAGGCGCTCGAAGTCCGCGTAGGCCAGCTGGAGCAGCTCGGTGTGCGAGCCGGCGTTGAAGTCGATCTGCTCGTCCCGGGTCAGCGCCTGGTCCACGTACACCGGCAGGCCGTAAAGGTTGCCGAAAGGCGGCATGGCACCGGTTTCGCAGCCCGGAAAATGGGCCTCGAATTCCTGCTCGGAGGCCAGCTCCGCGGAGCCCGCCCCCGCGGCCTCGGCCAGCCGCGGCAGGTCCACGTTGTACTTGGCCGGCAGCACGGCCAGGGCGAGCTTGCCGCTCAGCTTGACCACGACGGTCTTGGCCATGTTCCTGCCTTTGACGTGCGCCGAGGCGGCGATCTCCTGCGAGGTGTAGGCCGTGGAGTGCCGCACGCTGACGTACTTGACGCGATGCTGGTCCAGGAAATCCTTGAGCTTGGTGGCCGGCATGGGACCTCCTCCCTCTTCATGATTCTAGGATAATCATAGAAGATACCGGCCGGGAATGCAAAAACGCCCGACGGAAGCCCGCCCGCCGCTACTTGGGCTGCTTGGGCCCCAGGAGCGTGCTCAGGGTGATGCTGCCCAGGACGACCGGAGCCGAATCCCCGCTGGTGGTATCCCCGCCCCCGCCGATGAACACCGCGCCCAGCCCCAGCTCGAAGCCGTTGGCCAGATCGAAGCGGGCGCCCGCCTCCGAAGTGAGGAACTTCGTCTGGGGCAGGAAGGCGCTGCCGGAGACGTAGAACTCGGCCAGCTCTCCTACCCGCAGGGAGAAACCCAGCCCGGTCATCCCCCCCGCCCCGACCATCGAGCCCGGTGCCCAGAAAAGCACGGGGCCGGCGAAGGGCACCAGATGCACGGGCCAGGAGTAGGGGAACGGATCCCAACGCACGGGCAAAGCGGCGGCCAGCGCCCCCTGCCCTCGCCAGGAATAGAGGTAAGGCAGCACACCCAGCTCCCAATGC
>CAVUYS010000026.1:0-4382 GCA_963745745.1 uncultured Spirochaetota bacterium
GCGGGATTGCCCCGGACCTCGAAAGGCACCCGCTCTCCTTCGCGGTACAGGACCAGTTGGGCGTCCAGCGCCGTGCGCACTTCCAGGCGGACAGGCTCGGGCAGGGCGACATAGAAGCGGAAGCGGTCGATGTCCCCGGAGGACAGCCAGCGCTCCAGTGGCCCCTCGCTGCCGTCCAGGTAGGCTTCCGCTCCGGGGGCGTCGTCGGGCTCCAGGGGGTCCAGGTCCTGCGCCAGCGAATCCTCCGGGCCCAGGCCGTGCAGTCCCTGCCCGGAGTAGTCGGACCCGCCCGGGGGGACCAGCAGGGCCGAGAGCTCGGCGCTCAGGCTCATTTCGGCGCGGGCGGCGCCCAACTGCGCGCCGTCGGGACCCAGCAGGCGGCAGAGCACGCGCAGGCGCGAGGCGTAAGGCTCCAGCTCGCCCATCAGGGTGAAGGTCCGGCTCCCGCCGGCGGGGGCGGCCCCCACGCGCGCGCGCCGGTAGGCCTGCGACAGGGCCAGCTCCAGCTCTCCGGCCAGCCGCTCGCCCAGCAGCACCCTGCCGCCCCGGTCCGAAAGGAACGGCAGGATGACCAGGGTATCCCCCTCGCGATCGGGCAGGGTGCGACTCACGAAGGCCGAGAGCTCCCGCACGGCGCGGTCGATTTCCGCGGGCGCGTCCGCCCGCGCGGCGCCGCCAGGCAGCAGCAGCAGCGCGCCCAGGAGCACCGCCAGGATCACAGCCCCAGGTCCCCCGCCACGGTCTTCATAGCCGCCACGGCCAGGGAGGCGAACTCCTCCAGGCCCAGGCCCACCCGCTCGCACAACAGGATGCTCTCGCGGGACACCTTGCGGGCGAAGTCCTTCTTCTTCATCCGCTTCACCACCGATTCCCCGGTCACCGAGGCCAGGCGCTTGTCGGGCATGACCAGGGCCGTGGCCACGATCAGGCCGGTGACGCTTTCGGCGCAGGTCAGGGCGAAGTCCAGGGTGGTGCGGCGCTCCAGCCCCAGGCCCTCGGCGTTGTGGGCCAGCACCGCGCCGACCAGCTCCTCCGGCAGGCCTCGGGCGCGCAGCAGCTCGGCGGCGATCAGGCCGTGCCGCGCGGGGTCCTGGGTCTGGTCGAAATCCAGGTCGTGCAGCAGGCCCGCGATCCACCAGGAATCGGGGTCGCCGCCCAGGCGGCGGGCCAGGGCCTCCATGATGGCGGCCGAGGCCAGACTGTGTTTGCGCAGCCAGTCGCTGGAAACCTGCTCGCCCAGCAGCTGCTGGGCCTCTGAACGGTTCATCGAGCCTCCGTCGGTTCGTATTTTCCCGTGCGGCGCGGGGCCGCGACGCCCAGGACGGCCAATCCCGCCTGGAGGTCGGCCACGTACCACCTTCCATCCGCAATGCTCAGGTACAGCTCTCCGGAGCCGGAGCCGGGGGCGGAGCCGGCAACACCGCTGCCGAACAGGCGCAGCCGGCACCGCAGGCTGCCGTCCTCCAGCTCGATCAAGGGGCCGAGGCGATAGCGGGAGGGCAGCAGCTTCCGGTCCAGATAGTGCTGCAGGGAGCGGGAGAGCTCTTCGCGGCGCTCGGGCAGGAGCTCCACGTCCGGCACCTTGCCGCCGGCCAGCCCGGTGAGAAAACGGATCGCCACCGCCCGGGCCATGCGCTCCGTGCGGCTTCCGCCCACCCGGTCGCCCAGCGGGCCGATGTCGAAATCCTCCGGCAGGAGGCGCGCCGCGGGCTGGGCGAGGATGACCTGCTCGGGGGACACCGGCGGCAGCGCCGGACGGGGCTGGACGCGCTGGCCGGCGGGAGGGGGTTGGGCAGGCCGGTCGGGCTGCGTTCGGGAGGGGGCGGAGGGAGCCGGCCTGGCCGCATCACCGCCGACGGCGGGGGCCGCACGACGGGAGCAGGCCGCGAAAAGGAGCGGAAGGCATGCTGCGAGCCACCAGTACCGCACCTTCCTGTTCTATCAGATGTTGCCCTACAGGTCAAACTCCCTATATAGTGCCTACAGAATGGGCGCCCTGGATCACCTGATCCGCGATTATTCGGAGCCGATCAAGGATCCGGTCTGGAACAACATCCTGTTGTCTCCGGGGCTGCTGCGGGTGGTCGCCCTGCCGGCCTTCCAGAAGCTCAACGGCATCCGCCAGCTGGGACCGACCTACCTGGTCTACCCGGGGGCCACCCACACCCGCCTGAGCCACAGCCTGGGCGTGTTCCACCTGGCCCGCCGGCTGGCCCTGCACCTGCTGGCCCAGGGGCCGGGGGGCATGCCCGACTCCGCCCGCGAGCCGGAGGCGGTGCGCGCCTTCCTGTGCGCGGCCCTGCTGCACGACCTGGGCCACTATCCCTTCGCCCACTCCCTCAAGGAGCTGAAGGTGGCCAGCCACGAATCCCTGACCGCCCAGGGGCTGCTGCGGCAGGAGGTTTCCGGGGTGCTGCGGCGCGAGGCGGGCGTGGACCCGGAGCTGGTGGCCGCCATCGTGGACGCCCACCGGCCCGGCCCGGGCGGCGAGGCGCTGGGCTTCTACCGCCGCCTGCTCTCCGGCGTGCTGGACCCGGACAAGCTGGACTACCTGAACCGGGACGCCTATTTCTGCGGGGTGCCGCACGGGGTGCAGGACGTGGACTTCGCCCTGGCCGAGCTGCGCGCCCTGCCGGGGGGCCTGGGCGTGACCCGCAAGGGCCTGACCGCCGTGGAGAGCATCCTGTTCTCCAAGTACCTGATGTACCGCAGCGTGTACTGGCACAAGACCGTGCGCATCGCCACGGCCATGATCAAGAAGGCCGTGCTGCTTTCCCTGGAGGAGGGGGCCCTGCGCCCGGAGGAGCTGTACTGGCTGGACGACCAGGAGTTCTTCGCCCTGGCCGCGCGCAGCAACTTCCCCCCGCTGGAGCTGGCCGGGCGGGTGGCGCGCCGCCGGCTGTTCAAGCAGGTGGCCAGCCGGCCGCTGGACCCCGAGGACCCGGCCTGCCGGCGCCTGGCGGCGCTGCCCGAGCGGCTGGCCGCCGAGCAGGCCATCGCCCGCGAGGCCTCCCGCGCCTTGGGACGCCCCGTGCCCGCCTGGCACGTCATCATCGACATCCCGGAGCCCATCTCCTTCGAGATCGACCTGCCCGTGCTGGACGCCGGGGAGAACCGGCCCTTCACCGAGACGGACAGCGTGTTCAGCGAAGCCACGGTGCGCGGTTTCGGCCGGGCCCTGCGCAGGGTCTGCCTGATTGCGGAGGCCGATCCGGACCTCGCCGCCGCGCTGGAGCGCCTGGGCGGGATCCGGCTTCTGGAGTGCCGGTAGTGGTCGCGGCTACGCAGGCCGCGCGCGCCTTGAGCTGCCTTCGCCAGGAAGGCGGGACGGGGCATCCATCACTTCGACATGATCCGGGACGGGGACCACGTGCTGATCGGCGTGTCCGGGGGAAAGGACTCGCTGGCCCTCTGCGCCGCCCTGGTGGAGCGCAGGCGCTGGGTGCAGGTCGACTACGCCCTGTCGGCGGCCTTCATCGATTGGAGGGAGTACCCGGCCGCCCCGGAAGCGCTGGAGGCACTGCGCGCCTTCCTGGACGGTCTGGGCATCCCCCTGCGGGTCATCCCGGCCCACATCCACCCGCCCGGCTACCGCAAGGCCTTCAGCTGCTACATCTGCTCGCGCAACCGCAAGCGCATCCTGTTCGACGAGGCCAAGCGGCTGGGCGCCGCCAAGGTGGCCCTGGGGCACCACCTGGACGACGTCGTGGAGACCACCATGCTGAACCTCTTTTTCCGCGGGGAGTTCTCCACCATGATGCCGGTGCAGAGCTTCTTCGGAGGCCAGTTGTCCATCATCCGCCCCCTGTGCGAGGTGGAAGAGCGCGACGTGGAGCGCCTGGCGCGGCGCTACCCCCTGCCCGTGATGGCCGGCTCCTGCCCCCGCAAGCACTTGAACCAGCGCATACTAATGAAAGAGATCCTGCGCAGCCTTTCGCGGGAGAGCCGCCAGGTCCGGCAGAACATCTACCGCGCGGCCTGGAACATCAACACGGACTACCTGCCGCGGGGGCCCGGGAGCGCCGCCGCCAAGTCTGACTTGCCGCCCCCCGGATAATCGTCTATGTTGGAAGCGATGCGGGTGGCGATACTCAGCGACGTCCACGCCAACCGGGAAGCCCTGGAGGCGGTGGAGAGCCGGCTGGCGGAGCTGCGGGTGGACCAGGTGTTCTTTTTGGGCGACGCCGTGGGCTACAACGCCGATCCCGGGTATTGCCTGGAGCGGATCGCGGCCTTGAGCAGCTTCGCGGTGCGCGGCAACCACGACAAGACCGTGGCCGACCCGGAGAACCTGGACTGGTTCAACGAGGTGGCCCGGGCGGCGCTGGTGTGGACGCGCCGGCAGCTGGACGCCAGCAATACGATCAAGGGCTACACAACAC
>CAVUYS010000027.1:0-23548 GCA_963745745.1 uncultured Spirochaetota bacterium
CGCCACGTATTGCTGGCAGAGGTTATAGTGGGCACTGGACCAAAGAATCGGAGCGCCTTCAAGCTCCGGGACCGTCAAGGCAATGGGGGGATACCCGGCACCTATGGTGCAGGAGAAATGGTCGGCCCGCTTCGAAACGGCCTCCCTCCGGCCGGATTCCACGGCTGAAGGCGCCCATTCCTCCGGCGACTGGTCCAGGCCTGGCTGCAGGAACAGCAGGAAGCTGGCTCCTTCCTGGTGTCCGGTTCCCGCCAGGGAGCCCAACAGCGGCACCGAGCAGCTGACGCCGAGGCGGATGTCGTTGTAGAGGGTGAAGGTATCCAGGTAGGGGTTCCGATTTCTGCTCAGGATGGACTTCAGCTGAAAGGCGAAATCCGACACATCGGGAACCGTCTCGGTGGCCCCCGAGGTGAGCACCTGCCGGCAGACGTGCGAGTAGGCCTCTTGGAGGAAGTCCTCGCGGCTGTCGGGAAGGGAACGGGTGGCTTGAATGAGGTCGCCGGCGAAACAGGAGTCGGAGATGACGAAAAGATGGGTCGCCTTGATATTGGCCAGCAGCCCGCGCAGCTGGGTGTGCGGCAGCCAGTTCTGCTGTTCGTACACCTCGGTGCCGGCGTTCGCCGGGATCCAGAAGCCGGTGTTGGAGCTCCTGTCCAGGTGCCCGTGGCCGGAATACAGGATCAGCAGGGAGTCGTCGAGCTGGATCTCTTCCTGCAGCCTGACCAGCAGGCGGAGGATGTTGGCCTTGGTCGCCTGCTCGTCGTACAGCTCGTACACCCGGTCGATGCGGTAGCGGGAAACGAGGATGTCCTTGATTTCCCGCGCGTCCTTAACCGGGCTGGCCAGCGGCGCCCACTGCTGGTAGTTGCTGACCGCGATGACCACCAGGTATTGCTTGCCGACTGTGAATACGGCCCGCTGTCCTGCGGGCGCAGTGATGATCCCGCGGTCAGTTTCCGTGTATGCCGGATTGTCGCTAAAAGCCAGGAGCAGAGCTATCAGTGGTGGCAGGCAGGAGAAGCGCATAACAGTCCCCCCGGCTGGCTAAATTGCACAGGTGTGGACCGATCATCTAGTGATGCAAGTATATACTTAATTTGCATTATTGCAACAGCAAAGCAATTGCTTCATAACGTTGGAATTATCGCAGGCCCAGGGCGGGCTCCCCTGCAAATATGCAACTTTCCTTGCAGAAGAGACGCTTAGAGCCCTGAGAGTCCCCGCAAGAGATATTCCTCGCGCCCCGGTCTCTCAGTAGCTATCTTCAAGCCCGGCAATAAATTGCCGCAATCCTCCGGTTGAATCGGTCTCTTCCGCGGCCTTCTTCGCAATTCAAGCTCCTGGCATGGCGATTGCAAAGGCATTGGGTTGAGGAGGAAAAACGTGCCAGGGCTGACCAGGGATCGTTTGTCACGATCGAAAGCCTTGCTGCCCGGCTGCCTGGCCATCCTGGTGCTTCTGACGGGGGCAGGCTGCCCGCTTCTGCCAGGGGTGAAAGGGCTCATCCAATTGCGGATCGATACGATTGCGGCGTCCAAAGGGATAGCGGCCAGCGACTTTGAGGTGACTGGTCTCAATATCCAGGTGCTGAATCACGGAGGGCGAGCTCCTGAAAACAATCGCTTGGGAGGCCAAACAAGGCCCACGGCTTTACCTGATTCCGGTGAAAACGCCAGGAGAGCACGAAATCGAAGTGAACCACGTTGGTGACCGGGACGGGGAAGCAATGCTAGACTGTCGAGGATCATTGCTTTCGACGTCCCAGCCGGAGAAATCACGGTCATCGACGTCGTGCCGGGATGTATCGCGGTCATCCGCATCGAGGGACTGGTTAGAGGAGGAAAGCGATGCTGCAAAGGAGAGTGTTGTTGTACGGCAGCGTGGTTCTGACGGCACTTCTCCTGGGGTTCGGCTGCTCGCTGCTGCCGAGGGAGGATTCCGCTGGCGGGCATGGCGGGTGCCAATGGCAGCGACGACGGTAGGGGGGCCGAGGCGCGATTTGCCAACCTGGAGGGAATCACGGCCGACGGCAGCCATTTCTACGTCACCGACTGGGGCAACACCTGATCCGGATTGTCACGAATTAGGCGGGAGAGGAGGAAAGTATGTCAATAGGAAGAAGATTCTGTTGTTCGGCAGCCTGATGGTGATGATGCTTCTTCTGGTATTCGGCTGCTCGCTGCTGCCGAGGGATGACGTCGTCGGAGCGCGATGGCTGGTACATCAAGCTGAGGATCCAGGCCCCGGCATCGTCGAGGGGGATCACGGTCAGCGAGTTCGACGTGACCGGGCTGAACATCCAGGTGCGAGACCCGGCAGGGGAGGTGCTGAAGAGCATCGCTTGGACGCCCGGGGACGACTCGACCTATCTGGTTGCGGTCAAGCAGCTCGGGCAGCATCAGATCGAGGTGACCCATTACGGAGAGCGGAATGGCGAGCAAGTGCAGGCCTCTGAGAATGCCCTGTTCAACATCCGGGCCATGAAGATCACGGTGATCGACGTCGTGCCGGGTGGCATCGGGATGATCAACATCACGTCAAATGAAGCATCCGAACCGGTGGTCTATTCTAGCGGTTACAGCATGAATGGCTCCGGCATATTGGTGGCGGGGTACTGGAAAAACGGCACCTGGATCGGCTTGACGCCGTTAGACCCGACAAGAGACTGCAAATGCCACACCCTTTTCGTAAGCGGAAGCGACGTCTATGCCGGGGGGGAGAATAGGAACAGTCTCGGCGTCATCGTACCCGGATACTGGAAAAATGGCACCTGGATTGACCTCACACCTCCTCCATATCCAACGGGAGACTGCTATGTCTATTCAATTTTCGTATCCGGAAGCGATGTCTATGTCGGGGGAGGTAGCCGCTCACCCGGATACTGGAAAAACGGCACCTGGATCGGCCTGCCGCCTTTCGATCAGGACGGGTGGTGGTGGATCTCTGCCATAGTGGTTTCCGGGACCGATGTATATGCCGGAGGCTACTTCAGGAACTTCATGAACAGCCCCGCCGTGGGGGTACCGGGATACTGGAAAAACGGCACCTGGAACAGCCTGACGACCCTCGATGCGACAAAAGACTCTTTTGTCTGGCCACTTTTCTTATCCGGAAGCGATGTCTATGCCGCGGGCCAAAATAGGAACAGCCTCGGTATCAGCGTACCGGGATACTGGAAAAACGGCACCTGGAACGGCCTGACGCCCCTCGATGCGACAAAAGATGCCTGGATCTGGTCACTTTTCGTATCCGGAAGCGATGTCTATGCCAGCGGAGAGAATTACAACAGTCTCGGTATCAGCGTACCCGGGTACTGGAAGAACGGCACCTGGATCGGCCTGACGCCCCTCGATGTGACAAAAGACGCCTGGAGCTGGTCACTTTTCGTATCTGGCGGCGATGTCTATGCCGGAGGCCCCTGCACCAACAGTTCTGACGTTCGGGTACCCGGATACTGGAAAAACGGAGTCTGGACAGGTTTGGCTCCGCTAGACACGACAAAAGATGCTGTTGCCGGCATCGCAGCAGTCGTGGAGTAGTCTTTGCCCCAGGAGGAGGAGCATGACCCGAAGAACGCTAATATCGTTCGGCGGCCTGGTTATTTGGTAGGAGGAAAGTATGTCAATAGGAAAGAAGATTCTGTCGTTCTGCGGTCTGGTGGTGATGATACTTCTGCTGGCGTTCGGCTGCTCCCTGCTGCCGCGGGAGAGCATCGTGGAAAGCGATGGCTGGTACATCAAGCTGAGGATTCAAGCCCCAGCTTCGGCAAAGGGGATCACGGTCAGCGAGTTCGAGGTGACCGGGATGAACATCAGGGTGGTGGACCCTGAAGGCGGGGTGCTGGGGGAATTCGACTGGGCGCCCGGCGGTGATTCGATTTACCTGGTTCCAGTGAGCCAACTGGGCGGCTACGAGATCCAGGTGACCCATTTCGGGGAGCGTGAAGGGGAAGCGGTGCAGGTCACGGAGAACGCCGCTTTCGAGATCCGGGCCATGAAGATCACGGTGATTGACATCATCCCTGGTTGCGTTGGAGTGATCAATATCGAGCCGGGCGAGGAAGAGCCCAGTATCCTGGGATATTGGAACTGGTTTCGTGCGTACGCCAAGTATATGGAAGTAATGCAGGTTACCCCCGATGGGACATGGACCTCTTGGGAGGATTATGCAGGCACAGAAGTGGGGGGTACCGGTACTTGGTCTCAGTCCGGGGGCACTGTGACGTTTGTCGTGGATGGAGTCCCCATAAGCGGCACTGCGCAGTGGGTGAACGAAAACCAGGTTCAGCTTGCGATCCCAGGCTTGCCTAACCCCATGGTTTGGTACCGAAGAGGTTTCGAACCGGATGGGTATGTGTTCAACAACCCCAACTATCCCCCAATAGCGCTCAGCAAAGGTACGCCAACGCCAGGCAACCTGCCAGGGGACGGACTGATCATCTATCGATATGTGGCTGGCGCGGAGGCTCAACATACCGTCATTTCCTGGCAGGATCGGATCAACTCCGCCGATTACACCGCCGATCTTACCCTCTGGGTCTACGAGAATGAGGAGGCGTTGGCGTATCCCTGGCGGGCGACTGAATCCCCGATCGAGGTGG
Organism: uncultured Spirochaetota bacterium; assembly: GCA_963745745.1. Lineage (GTDB taxonomy): Bacteria > Spirochaetota > Spirochaetia > SZUA-6 > DRHE01 > MIBK01. The sequence goes on from CAVUYS010000027.1 coordinate 4,601, forward strand.
CTCTTACCCCGGGGCAGACCTACGATATTGTCGTAGCAAACCAGCCGCTGAACTCAGGAAGCTTCTCAATAATGGTAGAAGAAGGACTGCCTGACTGCGCCGGGATCTGGCTCGGAAGCAATGTTGAAACCCCAGGAGGGCCTGTTGATGCGCGGATTGCCCTGAACATTGATGGAACCTACGAGTCGCTCCTGTACGAAGTGGGCGGTTCGATGCTTCTGCCAATGTCACAGCGTGGCACCTATGCTTGTGCTGATAATCTCATGACTGCTGCAAGCACAGAAACCTACGATGGGGCTGCATGGGTTCCAGAAGTTGTCACGTGGGCAGTTGCCTATAGCATCAGCGGAAGCGCAATGACCCTCTACCAGGATTTCGATCAGAACGGGTCGATCGATGCGACCTGGGCGTTAGTAAGCCAATAAGCTGGCTTCTAGAAAACAGGCGGCGGGCCCGACAGGCCCGCCGCCATTGTATGCGAAGTGCTTTCGCCTACTTCCGGATCGAGTAGAAGGCCTCCCGGCCGGGGTAGTGGGCGATGTTGTCCAGCTGGTCCTCGATGCGCAGGAGCTGGTTGTACTTGGCCAGGCGGTCGGAGCGGGACATGGAGCCGGTCTTGATCTGTCCGGTCTCCAGGGCCACCACCAGGTCGGCGATGAAGGCGTCCTCGGTCTCGCCGCTGCGGTGGCTGACCACCGCCGTGTAGGCGGCTCTCTTGGCCATCTCCACGGCTTCGAAGGTCTCGGTCAGGGTGCCGATCTGGTTGACCTTGATCAGGATGGAGTTGGCAACTCCCTTCTGGATGCCCTCCTGCAGGCGCTTGGTGTTGGTCACGAACAGGTCATCCCCGACGATCTGGATCTTCTTGCCCAGCTTGTCGGTGAGCAGCTTCCAGCCGTCCCAGTCGTCCTCGGCCATGGCGTCTTCCATGGAGATGATCGGGTACTTCTCGGCCCATTTCACCCAGAAGTCCACCATCTCCTTGGAGGAGAGCTCGCGCTTGTCGGACTTCTTGAACACGTACTTGCCCTTGGCCTTGTCGTAGAAGCTGGAGGCGGCCGGGTCCAGGGCGATCAGGGCCTGGTCGCCGGGCTTGTAGCCGGCCTTCTCGATGGCCTGCAGGATCACCTCGATGGCCTCGTCATTGGATTTCAGATTTGGGGCAAATCCGCCTTCGTCCCCGACGGAGGTGGCGTAGCCCTTGCCCTTGAGCACGGCCTTCAGGTTGTGGAAGATCTCAGCCAGCATGCGCACCGCTTCGTGGAAGCTCTCCGCGCCCACGGGCATGACCATGAACTCCTGGAAGTCCACTGAGTTGTCCGCGTGCTGTCCGCCGTTGATGATGTTGGCCATGGGCACCGGCAGGGTGCAGGCGTGGTAGGCGCCGAGGTACTTGTACAGGGGCAGCTCCAGGTACTCGGCCGCGGCCCGGGCGGTGGCCATGGACACGCCCAGGATGGCGTTGGCCCCCAGGGCGCCCTTGTTCTCCGTGCCGTCCTTGGCGATCATGGTGCGGTCCACGTCCACCTGGTTCAAGGCGTCCAGGCCCACGATCTCGGCGGCGATGACGTTGTTCACGTTCTCCACCGCCTTGAGCACTCCCTTGCCCAGGTAGCGCTTCTTGTCCCCGTCGCGCAGCTCCACGGCCTCGTGCTCGCCCGTGGAGGCGCCGGAGGGCACGGCGGCGCGGCCCAGGGCCCCGCTCTCCAGCTGCACTTCGACCTCCACCGTGGGATTCCCGCGGGAATCCAGGATCTCTCGGGCTTCCACCCATTCGATAATGCTCATGGTTTTCTCCTGTGGTTTGTTAAGAAGGATACGGTTAATATGGCCGCCCGGCAGCGGGCGCGTCAAGGCACGGAGGCCGGAAGCCGGCGCCGCCAGGGAGGGCGGTGAGCGCCGGCTCAAGGCACGGAGGCCGAAGCCGGCGCCGGCTCAAGGCATTGACCCCGCCCGGGACCCGCCCTAAAATGTGATTGGCATGCGCTACTCGGTCCTGCTCGGCAAGACGCTGCGGGAGGAGCCCCACGGCATCCGCTGGCCCAGCTACGCCCTGCTGTTGAAGGGGGGCTACATCCGCCAGCTCGGCCAGGGTCTGTTCGCCTTCCTGCCCCTGGGCCTGCGCGTACTGCGCAACCTGCAGCGCATCATCACCGAGGAGATGCAGGCCCTGGGCGGGCAGGAGATCTACGCCCCGGTGGTCACCCCCGCGGAGATGTGGCGGCGCAGCGGCCGGCGCGACTGGATCCGGGAGCTGGTGCGCTTCCAGGACCGCGGGGGGCGGGAGCTGGTCCTGTCCCCCACGCACGAGGAGGCCTTCGTGGAAGTGGTGCGGGCCGCCCTTTCCTCCTACCGCGATCTGCCTCTGCTGCTGTACCAGTTCCAGATCAAGTTCCGCGACGAGGAGCGGACCAAGGACGGGCTGTCGCGCACCAAGGAAATCTTCATGCACGACGGCTACTCCTTCCACCGCTCCTACCACGAACTGAACAATTTCTTTCCCCGGCTGTTCAAGGCTTTCCGCCGGATCTTCGAGCGCTGCGGGATCCAGACCTTCGCGGCGGAGGCGGGTGTCGGATACATCGGCGGGGAGAAGTCCTTCGAGTTCCTCATGCCGGCGGCCGGCGGGGACCACGCCCTGATCCGCTGCGGCAAGTGCCAGTATGCGGCCAGCTCGGAGGTGGCCATCGGCGGCAAGGACTACCTGCTGGGGGAGATGCTGCCGCTGGAGAAGGTGGCCACGCCGGGCTGCGAAACCATCGAAAGCCTGGGTCAGTTTCTGGGCCTGCCCAGGAACCGGCTGGCCAAGTCCCTCCTATACCTTACCCCGCGCGGGCTGGTGCTGGCCGTGGTGCGGGGGGATTTCGAGGCGGCGCCGGAGAAGCTCTCCGCCTTCCTGAAGGTCCCGGTGTACGGCCTGGCCGGCGACCGCGAGCTGGCCGAGGCGGGCCTCTCCGCCGGCAGTCTCTCGCCCATCGGCCTGCCCGCCGGGCTGCCCCCCGGTTTTCGGCTGGTGGTGGACGACGCGGTGGCCCGTTCGGCCAACCTGGTGTTCGGGGCCAACCAGCCCGGGTTCCACTTCCGGAACGGCAACTTCGGCAGGGATTACGAGAGCCCCGACGTGGCGGACATCGCCCTGACCCGCGGCGAGCGCATCTGCCTGCAGTGCGGCGGGACCCTGGAGGAGATCCAGGCGGTGGAGGTGGGGCACATCTTCAAGCTGGGGGACTACTACACCCGCACCATGAACCTGGCCTTCCGGACGACCACGGGCGCGCCGCCTGCCCGCAGATGGGCTGCTGGGGGATCGGCCTGGGACGCCTCATGGACGCGGTGGCCTTGGCCAATCGCGACGAGCGGGGCCTGGCCTGGCCGGAGGCCCTGGCTCCCTTCCGGGCCTACCTGATGGCCATCGGGCAATCGCTCGCCGTGAAAAAGACGGCCGAAGAGCTGGCCGCGGAGCTGGACGAGGACGCGCTGTTCGACGACCGCGAGGATTCCCCCGGGGTCAAGTTCAAGGACGCCGACCTGCTGGGCATCCCGCTGCGCCTGGTGGTGTCCACCAAGAACCTGGCCGGCGGCCTGGTGGAGGTGCAGGAGCGGCGGACCGGCCGGGTCCGCCTGCTGCCCCCGGCCCAGGCGGTCCTGGCCGTGCGGGAGCTGGGTGGGCGGCGCGGGGCGCGGGCGTGACTTTCCCCCTGAGCGAGGAGCTCATCAACCAGATCATCTTCGCCATGGAGGACCAGCGCCACCGCTTCGTGGTGGACCGGGAAACCGGCGCGATGTTCCGGGAGGACGAGCTCCCGCCCGCCGAAGGCCCCGCGGAGAAGGAAGAGGCCGGGCAGCGCGATGAGCCGGCGGCCCTGGACGGGGTGCCCGGTCGGCGCGTGCGGTACCTGCCCATCCCGACCTGGGGACCCGCCGAGGGCTTTCACGTCATGGAGCGCTTCGTATTGAAGCTGCGCAATCCGATCTTCGCCGAGATGCTGCGGGAGGCCCTCTCCTCGGGCCAGGGGGTGTTCCGCCGCTTCAAGGACATGCTGCGGAAGAACCGCGAGATCGAGCGCCTGTGGTTCGCCTTCAAGGACAAGGAGATGAAGCAGGTGGTCCAGCAGTGGTACGAAGCCGAACGGGAGCTGGCGGGCCTGGAGCGCCTGGCGTCCGGGGAGGAGCCGCCGCTGGAGCTGGTGGCCAGCGATTTCTCGATCATCCGGGGCGAGGCCCGGCACGTGGAGCCCGCCCTCAAGCTGGACCAGAAGGTGCTGGGCGAGCTGTTCGCCGGGCAGGAGGCCGGTACCTTCAGCCGCGCGGAACTGCCCCCCCTGCTGGATCCCCGCAGCCTGTTCCTGGCGGCGGAGCTGACCGGAGGGGAGTTCGCGGGCTTCATCTGGGCCGTGGAGGACGACTCCTCCTCCCTGAGGCTGGCCCAACTGGCCGTGCGCAAGCACTTCCGGGGCATCGGCCTGGGCACCCAGTTGCTGCGCCGGCTGCTCCTGCAGGCCCAGGAGGACGGCTATCTGCGCGTCCTGGCCCCGCTGCGGGGCGACGGGCTGGCCCTGACCCGCCTGTTCGAGGGCCTGGGATTCAGCCCGGTGGCCGTGGAACTGGCCTACGACCTCGCTTCGCCAGAATGATTTCCACGGCTTCGGCGAATCCGGCGGCGGCTTCCCGCTTGCGTGATGAAGGCGGGGGGGTGTCGCAGGTCCGGCAGGAAGGGCAGGATGTTGGCCACCCCGATGGTGGTTTCCAGCGCCTGGAACAGCGGCTCGTCGTTCGGCGAGTCCCCCGTGAACGCCAGGGTTTCCCGGACCCGGGGGTCGTCCAGGTCCCGGCCCTCGTCAGCCAGGAAGCGGCGCAGTCCGCTGACCTTGTCGAAGGCCCCGTACCAGCAGTTGACGTGGATCGAGGACACCTTGTAGGTGGCTCCTTCGCTCTGCATGATCCGGCAGATCTCCCGGACTTCCGCCGGCCCCAGGGGCCCCACGTCCTCCCGGAAATCCACGGCCAGGTCGGCCAGGCGGAAGGGCTGGTCGTTGGCGATGGCGCAGCCGGGCACCTCGCTCAAGACCCGTTCGCGGACCCGCTCCAGCTTCCGGCGGGCCTCCCGGCGCTCCTCCTCGCCCAGCAGGTAGGTCCGGCGCATCCGGCGTTCCGGGCGGTCATAGACGTAGATCAGGGCCCCGTTCTCCCCGATCACCCCCGCCACCGGCCACATGCGGGCGATATGGTCGCACCAGCCCGCCGGCCGGCCGGTCACCAGGACGGTGCGCACCCCCGCCTCGTCCAGGGCCCAGAGGGCCTGGAAGGTGGAGGCGGGCAGCATTCCCGCAGTGGTGATGGTGTCGTCGATGTCGCTGACCAGGGTGGCCAGGGCCCGGCAGCGCTCGCCGGGCAGGTTGCGGACCGGAGCCGGGTCTCTCATCGCGCCCACGGTAGCCTTTCGCGGCCCCGGCGTCAACGCGCAGGCGCACCCGAATACGCGCTTTGCAAAAGAAATGGCAGTATGTTATGCTATGTCAAAATTCCCACAAGGAGGGAGCATGAAAAAGCTTCTGGTAACGCTCCTGCTGCTGGCGATCGCCTTCTCGGCATTCGCTGGAGGGGCAGGAGAGCCGGCCAAGCCTGAGGCCGCACCCAAGGCTGAGGCCACGGCGGCGAAGGTGATCAAGAACCCGGACACCCTGATCCGGGTGGCTTACGGAACCGTGGACAGCCTGGATCCCGCCAAGGCGTACGACAACGTCTCCGGCGGCTGCATCCAGAACGTCTACGAGAACCTGATTTTCTACAAGGGCAGCTCCACCGAGGAGTTCGTGCCCGTGCTGGCCACCCAGGTGCCCTCGGCGGCCAACGGCCTGATCACCAATGGCGGCAAGACCTACCGCTTTCCGATCCGCAAGGGCGTCAAGTTCCACAGCGGCAGCACCCTGACGCCCGAGGGGGTGGCCTATTCCTTCAAGCGCAACCTGGTGACCGACGTGGACGGCGGCCCGATGTGGATGCTCTTCGAGCCCCTGTTCGGGACCTACGGCTCGCGCGACGACGACGGCAAGGTCGTTCTGACCCTGGCCGAGCTGGACCAGGCCATCCAGGTGCAGGGCGATTCAGTGGTCTTCAACCTGAAGGCCCCCTTCGCCCCCTTCCTGGCCATCCTGGCCTACAACTGCAACGTGATCGTGGACAAGGACTTCATCATCGCCAAGGGCGGCTGGAACGGCACCCAGGCGGACATCACCCGGGCCAACAACCCCGAGGCGGGCAAGGAGACCCTGTACGAAATCGCCAGCGGCACCGCGCCCTACAAGCTGGGCCGCTACGACAAGGCGGTCGAAGTGGTCTTCGAGCGCTTCGACGGCTACTGGGGCCCCAAGCCGGCCCTGGCCAAGGGCATCTACCGCATCGTGGAGGAGTGGTCCACCCGCAAGCTGATGCAGCTGCAGGGGGACGTGGACTCCGTGCTGGTGGACCCGCAGTACTATGAGGAGATGAACAAGGAGCCGGGCCTGACGGTGTACAAGGACCTCACCACCCTGGGCAACCGCGGGATCAACTTCAACATGGCCATTCCCGCCAACGACAACCCCTACATCTTCTCCGCCAAGCTGGACGGCAAGGGCATCCCGCCGGACTTCTTCGCCGACAAGAACGTGCGCCTGGGCTTCACCTACGCCTTCGACTTCAACACCTACAACAAGGAAATCATCAAGTTCAACGGCATCCCGGCGGCCACTCCGATCTGTTCGGGACTGCCCTTCTTCAACAAGGAGTTGAAGGCCTACCCCTACGATCTCAAGAAGGCCGAGGAGTACCTCAAGAAGGCCTGGGGCGGCAAGGTCTGGTCCACCGGCTTCGAGTTCGACATGACCTTCAACACCGGCAACGAGGTGCGCGAGCAGACCCTCAAGATGCTGGCCGAGAGCATCATGTCCCTGAATCCCAAGTTCAAGATCAACGTGCGCGGGGTGGAGTGGGCCACCTACGTGAACCTGCAGCGCCAGAAGATGCTGCCGGTGTTCTACATCGGCTGGGGCGCGGACTATCCGGACCCGCACAACTTCGTTCAGCCCTACATGCACTCCACGGGCCTGTTCGCCGGGCGCACCGGCTACAACAACCCCGAGGTGGACAAGCTGATCGAGGACGGCGTGCTGGAGACCGATCCGGCCAAGCGCAAGGCCATCTATTACCGCCTGCAGGACATCTGGGTGCAGGACGTGATCGGGATCATGCTGCACCAGCCCATCGAGACCCACTACTACAAGGACTGGGTCAAGGGCTACTACTTCCATCCCATGGAGAACGATCCCACCCAGTTCGCCATGTTCCGCAAGGAATAGCCGGTCGCTTCCAGTGAACTGATTTGAGCCGGGGGCTGTCCCGTTGCCGGGGCAGCCCCCTTTTTATCCGCAAGGCGCGCGGCCCCAGGGCGGCAGCGCCCGCGCTGTGCCCGTGCTTGACGGCCCGGCGGGTATATTCGATAATATCGCGGAGCGTCAACTTGAGCCTTCTGAACTATATTTTTCGCCGGCTCCTGTTCATGGTGCTGGTGCTGTTCGGCGTGAGCGTCATGGTCTTCGCGGTGCTCATGCTCATTCCCCCCGGGATGCGGGTCGCCGCCTACGTGTCCAGCGAGAAGATCCCCCCCAGCCAGGTGGAGGCCATGATCCAGAAGTACGGCCTGACCGACCCGGCCCCCCTGCAGTACATCCGCTGGATGGGCAAGATGTTCCGCGGGGACTTCGGCTTCTCGGTCACCGCGGACTCCCCCGTGGTCGAGGGTTTCAAGCAGTTCTTCCCGGTCACCCTGGAACTGGTGCTGTACGCCACGCCCCTGATCATCCTGGTGGGCATCTGGTTCGGCACTACCGCGGCGATCAAGAAGGACCGTCCCGCGGACCACGCTCATCCGGGTGCTGGCCATCGTCGGCTACAGCCTGCCGACCTTCTGGCTGGGCCTGCTGCTGCTGATGTTCTTCTACGGCTACCTGGGGATCTTCCCCCCGGGTACCCTGTCCAACTGGGCCCGCGACGCGGTGTACGCGCCCGGGTGGAAGGCGGTGACCGGCCTGTACACGGTCGACAGCATCATCAACTGGCGCTGGGACATCTTCGTGGACGCCCTCTACCACCTGGCCCTGCCCACCATCAACCTGATCGTGCTGGACAGCGCCCTGATCATGCGCCTGATGCGCTCCAGCATGCTGGAGTCCCTGGGCCAGGACTACATCCGCACCGCCCTGGCCAAGGGGGCCAGCCGGGAGGTGATCTTCCACACCCACGCCCGGCGCAACGCCCTGCTGCCGGTGATCACCATCTCCGGGATCCTCTTCGCCAGCCTGCTGGCCGGCATGGTGATCACGGAGACCATCTTCAACCGCAAGGGCATCGGCTACTGGATGGCCCGGGCGGCCATGCAGCTGGACGTGCCGGCGATCATGTTCAACGTGCTGTTCCTGGGGGTCATCTTCGTGGCCGTGAACCTGATCGTGGACCTGATCTACGCCGGCATCGACCCGCGCATCCGGCTGACCTGAAAGGACTTGTGATCCATGAGTAGCGAGCAGGCCCAGACCAAGGAGCAGGCCTCCGGGGCCCATCCCGGCTGGCGGGAGCTGGCCTTCTCCCTGAGGAGGCTTTTCAAGAATCCCCTGACCATCATCGGCCTGACCATCATCCTGTTCTTCGTGTTCCTGGCGGTGTTCGCCCCGCTGCTGGCCCCTCCGCCCAGGCCCGATGATCCCTTCCAGATGCCGCATAAGGGCTGGAAGATGGATCCCTCCCCGCCCTCGGCGGAGAATCCCCTGGGCACGCTGCCCTCGCAGTACGACATCCTCTACGGGGTGATCTGGGGCACGCGCAACGCCTTCCGCATCGGCATCGCCGTGGTGGCCGCCAACCTGCTGGTGGGCCTGATCCTGGGGGCCGTGGCCGGCTACTTCGGCGGGCTGGTGGACGAGATCATCATGCGCATCGCGGACATCTTCTACGCCATCCCCCTGCTGGTCATGGCCATGGCCCTGGTGGTGGCCCTGGGGCGGGGACTGAAGGCGGTGGTGCTGGTGCTGATCATCCTCAACTGGCCCACCTACACGCGGGTGATCCGGGCGGAGATCCTGGTGACCCGCAACATGGACTTCATCCTGGCCGCCCGGGCCAGCGGGGCCTCGCACCTGCGCATCCTGTTCCGGCACGTGCTGCCCAACTCCATCTTCTCGGCGATCATCGTGGCCTCCATGAACGTCGGGGTGACCGTGCTCATCGCCGCCGCGCTCTCCTTCCTGGGGCTGGGCTCGGACACCGGCATTGCCGACTGGGGGGCCATGGTCTCGCAGTGCCGCAACTTCATCGTCGGCCCGCCGGAGAACCGCCTGGCCTACTGGTACCTGGTTTTCATCCCCGGCTTCGTGATCGCCCTGTTCGTGCTGGGCTGGAACCTGCTCGGGGACGCGGTGCGGGACGTGTTCGACCCCCGGATGCGCAGGAGGTAGGGGTGCAGAAGCTCATCGAGACCAAGAACCTGTTCACCGATTTCAACACCTTCGAGGGGGTGGTCAAGGCCCTGAACGGGGTGGGCCTGGTGGTGAACGAGGGGGAGACCTACGGCCTGGTCGGGGAATCCGGCTGCGGCAAGAGCGTGGCCGTGCGCTCGCTGATGCGCATCGTACAGGCCCCGGGCCGGATCTCCGAGGGCAAGGTGCTGATCTTCTTCCGGGCCGAGGACCGCTCCCGGGGCATCGACATCCTGCGGCGCAGCGAGGCCTACATGACCTCCATCCGCGGGGATTCCATCTCCATGATCTTCCAGGAGGCCTGCACCTCGCTCAACCCGGTGCTGTCCATCGGCTTCCAGGTCGGGGAGAGCTTCCACTTCCACCGCCGGGCGCAGATGCTGGAGGAGACCATCCGCGACCTGGACGAAGAGCTCCGGCGCGGCGGCTTCTTCCTGGCCCGCGCCTGGAAAGGCCTGTCGCGGGCCCTGTTCGCCCGTGAGCTGGGCGCTCTGAAGGAGTACGAGGCGGCCATCGACCGCATCGATCACGAACTGTACCGCCTGGAGGAGGCGGGCTCCGGGGAGCCGCTGCGGCGAAAGGGCGCGCTGCAGCGCAGGCGCGACCGGCTGGGGGAGAAAAGCGTCTGGGCCGAAATCGCCAGGCGCGTGCCGCTGCTCAGGCGCTACCGGCGGCGGCTGGAAGCCACGGTGCGGCGGCACGTGGTGGAGCTGCTGCGCAGCCTGGGGGTGCCCAACCCCGAGCGCATCGCGGAGGGCTACCCCCACGAGCTGTCGGGGGGCATGCAGCAGCGCATCGTCATCGCCATCGCCCTGGCCTGCCACCCGGTGCTGCTCATCGCGGATGAGCCGACCTCCAACCTGGACGTCACCATCCAGGCCCAGATCGTGGAGCTGATCAAGAGCCTGAAGCAGAAGATCATCAGCTCGGTGCTGTTCATCACCCACGACCTGGGGCTGGTGGCGGAGATCTGCGACCGGGCCTCGGTCATGTACGCGGGGGACATCGCCGAGACCGCCTCCGTGAAGGAGCTGTTCCGCCAGCCCCTGCATCCCTACACGCAGGGGCTGCTGGCCTCGGTGCCCAAGGTGAGCCAGACCGGGGAGCTGGCCACCATCCACGGCACCGTGCCCAACCTGATCGAGCCGCCCAGCGGCTGCCGTTTCCACCCGCGCTGCCCGCACGCCATGGAGGTCTGCAAGGGTGTGAAGCCGCCGACCATCGAGCACTCCCCTGGACACTGGGTGGCCTGCTACCTGTACCCGGACGGGAAGAAATGAGCGATCCCATCATCGACATCCGCAGGCTGGTAAAATACTATCCGGTGAAGGGCGGGGTGTTCCGGCGCCACGTGGCGGACGTCAAGGCCGTGGACGGGGTGGACCTCGCCATCCAGCGGGGGGAGTGCCTGGGGCTGGTGGGGGAATCCGGCTGCGGCAAGACCACCCTGGGCAAGACCGTGCTGCGCCTGCACGAGGCCACCTCCGGGCGCATCTACTACAACCAGCCCGCCGCCCAGGTCGAGGAGGTGGAGCGCCTCCTGGCCTCGGAGCGCGACGGGGACCGGGCCGCGGCCAGGGTGCGCCTGAAGGACATGGACATCACCCGCCTGGGCCGCGCTACCCTGCGCAAGCTGCGCCAGCGCATGAACATCGTCTTCCAGGACCCCTCCAACTCGCTGAACCCGCGGATGCTGATCCGGGACATCGTGGCCGAGCCCCTGGTGGCCCAGCACCTGATCAGGGCCCGCGACGTGGAGAAGAAGGTCCTGGACCTGCTGCACGTGGTGGGCATGGGCGCGGGGCACCTGAAGCGCTACCCGCACGAGTTCTCCGGCGGGCAGCGGCAGCGCATCGCCATCGCCCGGGCCCTGGCCACCAGCCCGGAGTTCATCCTGATGGACGAGCCCACCTCCGCGCTGGACGTCTCGGTGCAGGCCCAGATCCTCAATCTATTGAAGAACCTGCAGAGGGACTTCCACCTCACCTACCTGTTCGTCACCCACCACCTGCTGGTGGTGAAGTACACCAGCGACCGCATCGCGGTGATGTACCTGGGCAAGATCGTGGAGCTGGCCCGCACCGCGGAGATTTTCCAGCGCTCGCTGCACCCCTACACCAAGGCCCTGCTTTCGGCCATCCCCATCCCCGATCCGGAAACCAAAAGGGAGCGGATCATCCTGAGCGGCGACGTGCCCAACCCGGTCAACCCGCCCAAGGCCTGCCGTTTCCACCCGCGCTGCCCCTACGTCCAGGAGCGGTGCCGGGAGGTGGAGCCGCTGCTGGAGGACGCCGGCAGCGGGCACACAGTGGCCTGCCATCGCTGGAGGGAGCTGTAGGGGGCCTGGGTGAAGGCGCGGGAAGCCTGGCTGCTGCGCAACGGCCTGGCCGCCGCTCTGCTGGCCCTGGCCTGGAACACCATCCCGCTGCGGCCGCTGCGGGTGCTGGTGGTCCTGATCCACGAGATATTCCACGCCCTGGCCTCCCTGCTCTCCGGGGGCGGAGTGCTGAGCATCGAGGTGCTCTCCTATTCCAGCGGGGTCACCACCCTGGCCGGCGGTTCCCCGCTGCTGGTCTACTCCGCCGGGTACCTGGGCACCGCCCTGCTGGGCAGCGTCCTGCTGGCTGCCGGCCCCCTGGCCCGCCTGAAGCGCTTCCTGTACCTGGGGGTCGGCGTCCTGGTCCTGGCCGGCACCCTGCTGGCGGTGCGCAATCCCTTCGGCCAGGCCTACGGCCTGGCGGTCGGCGTGCTGCTGGCGGCCCTGTTTTTCCGGGAATACCGCTTCTCCGGCTGGCTGGCGGATTTTCTGGGGGTGCTGTGCCTGGTCGACGTGCTGCATGACCTGGCGGTCTTTTCCCTGTTCCCGTCCAAGAACGACGCTTCGATCCTGAGCCAGTCCAGCGGGCTGCCCTACGGCGCGGTGCTCGCCGCCTGGGCGGCGCTGGTGCTGTCCATGGCCGCGGCGGCGCTGTACGTGGCCTGGCGGAACCTGCACCCCCGCTTCCAGGAGCGCAAGCCGCAGTGGGGGGACTTCAGCTTTCGAAGGAGCGCCCAGATGAGCTTCCAGGATGAAGGGGCGGGGGCCAGAGGCCGGATCACCCTGATCGTGTACCTCTCCCTGCTCGCGGCGGCGGTGCTGCTGGCGGCCTGGTCGGCCCGCTTCGTGCTGTTCCAGCCCTGGACGGCGCGGGAGTGGGCGGGCGCCGCGGCGGCCGGCGATGCCATCTACCTGTTCGGCGGCCGGGACCGCGCGGGTGAGAACTACGCGGAGGTATACCGCCTGCAGCCGGCGAACTTGCGCATCCGCCGGGTCGCCTTGCTGCCTTCGCCCAGGTTCGGCATGGGCGTGGCCGCCCATGGGCGGCGGATCTACGTGCTGGGAGGATTCGACGGGCGCACGGTCTATGATGACATCCTGGTCCTGGACACCCGCACCAACGGGCTCACCCGGGCCGGTCGCCTGCCAGGCCCCCGCGCCTTCGGCGCCGCGGTGACCGCGGGGGGGGAGCTGTACTACGCCGGAGGCTGGGACGGGGAGCGGCAGCTGGACGAGGTGCTGCGCATCCGGCTGCCCGGCGATGACGGTCCTTCCGGGCCTCTGGAACCCAGCCTGGCCGGGCGGCTGCCCTCACCCCGGGAGTTCGCCGCCGCGGCCTTCCATCAGGGCCGCCTCTACGTGCTGGGGGGCTCCGACGACCGGGGCGGCTACCTGGACGAGATCGTGGAGCTGGATCCCGCCGCCGCCTCCCTGAGCGCCCTGCGGATCGGCCGGCTGCCCTCCAGCCGCATCCGCTGCGCGGTGCTGTCCACGCCCCAGGCCATTTACCTGCTCGGCGGCTGGGAGGGGAGAAAGGTGGACCAGGTGCTGGCCATCCAGACGGGGGCGGAAGGCTTCCAGGCGCGGGAGCTGGCGCCCCTGCCCCGGCCCCTGTCCGACATCGCCGCCGTCGGGCTGGAGGACGAGGTATATCTGGTCGGGGGGACCCACGAGCGCTTCCAGCGGCAGATCGGCCTGCTGCGCTGGGACCCGATAGGAGGGGCGGAGAGCCTGAAGCTGCGGAATTTCCTCTTCTGGTGAAGGCGCGGTCGGCACCCGGCGGCATCTTGCTAATCGTGAAAAAAATGGTAATATTTGTGGTGAGACCAACCATGGAGGTTCCCGCATGGCGGAAGCCAAAAAGCAGCCAGTGATCCTCTGGCAGCTGCCGATGCAGCGCGTCCTGATCGCCCTGATTCCGGCGTCGCTCGCCTCGGTCTGGTTCTTCGGCTGGCGCAGCCTCGTGGTCGTGGGGGTGGTCAACGTCGCCGCGTTCCTGACCGAGTTCGTGTTCACCCGGTCCCGAAGGAGCCGGTGACCTCGGCGGTGTTCGTGACCGGCACGCTGCTGGCCCTGAGCCTGCCGCCGACCATCCCGATCTGGATCGCCGTGGTCGGGGCGGTGTTCGCGATGTTCTTCGGCAAGATGGTGTTCGGCGGCTTCGGCCGCAACGTGTTCAACCCGGCGCTCATCGGGCGGGTGTTCATCTACGTCAGCTTCGCCGTGCCCATGAACGCCCGCTGGGTCCAACCCCTGGTCGCCGCGGCGGGGCCCCTGCGCTCCCGGCTGGCTGGGGGGCTTCTCGCGCTGCGCCGCCGACGCGCTGAGCCAGGCCACGCCGCTGCGCCTGCTGCACGGGCAGCCCGTGGACCTCCTGCCGCTGCTGTGGGGCAACGTGGCCGGCTCGATCGGCGAGACCAGCGCGGTGCTGCTGGTCCTGGGCGGGCTCTACATCCTCGGGAAGAAGGCGGCCAACTGGCGCATCGTGGTCTCGGAGCTCATCGCCTTCGTGGTGCTGCAGGGCGTCTTCTGGCTCGCCGGCGTGCGGAACGCCGCCGATCCCCTGCGCGCCATGCTCGCCGGGCAGCGTCATGCTCGGCATGTTCTTCATGGCCACGGACCCGGTCTCGGCGGCGCAGACGCAGGGCGGCCGGTGGATCTACGGCGCGCTCGTGGGCTTGCTCTACCGCTGATCCGCACCTTCTCGATCTGGCCCGAGGGCACGATGTTCGCGATCCTGCTCGGCAACACCTTCGCGCCGATCATGGACTGCGTCGTGCGCCAGCGCAAGGAAAAGGCCGCGCAAGGCCCACAGCGGGGCCGGAGGGGCCGGAGGCGGCGCATGAACAAGCGGGTCACGCTCGTCCTCTTCACGGTCCTCGTCACGGTCGTGTTCGTCGCGCCGATCTCCCTCGTGTACCTGCTCACGAAGCCGATCGTGGCGCTGAACGAGGAGGTGTTCCTGAAGCGCGCGGTGCTCTACGCCGCGGGCCTGGAGGTGCCGCCCACTCCCGCGGAAATCTCCGCGCTGTTCGATCGCGGGTGGAGGCGCAGCCGGGAGCGGCGGCCTCTATTACCCGGTCAAGGACGAGGCGGGCCAGCCGGCGGCTACGTGGTCACCCGCACCGGCCCGGGCTGTGGGGGGAGATCACCGCCGTGGTCGGCTTCGCGCGCGGCCGGAACAGCTGACCGGCATCGACTTCCTGAAGCAGACCGAGACCCCGGGGCTCGGCGCGCGCATCGCCGAGCCCTGGTTCAGCGAGCAGTTCCGGGGCAAGCGCGGGCCGTTCACCACGGTCGGCGAGGGCGAGCCGGCGGCGGAGAACCAGTTCGACGCGATCACCGGGGCGACGATCACCTCGAACGCCGTGAAGGACATCCTCAACGCCGCGGTGGGGCAGGCGGGGACCTGGTGGATTGAGGAGGATTCCAATGGCGACATTTCCGCGCCCGTCGCGGCAGGCCGGTCGTCGGCCGGCCCGGCCGCGGAGCAAGGCGTACAACGCGTTCTTCGACGAGCTCGGGACGAACAACCCCGTGTTCGTGCAGATCCTGGGCATCTGCTCGACCCTGGCGGTGACCAACGTGGTCACGAACACCGTGGTCATGTGCCTCGGCCTGATCTGGGCCACGGCCATGTCCAACGTGTCCGTCTCGATCCTGCGCAAGTGGATCCCCGCGCGGGTGCGCATGATCGTGGAGACGCTGATCATCGCGGTGTGGGTGATCATCGTGGACATCGTGCTGCGGGCCTACCTGCCCGACATCTCGCGGCAGCTCGGGCCCTACGTGGGCCTGATCATCACCAACTGCATCGTCATGGGCCGCACCGAGGCCTTCGGGCTCGCCAACCCGCCGGGCCTCGCGTTCATCGACGGGGTGTCCGCCGGGCTCGGCTACTCGTTCGTGCTGCTGATCATCGCCGTGGTCCGCGAGCTGATGGGCTCGGGCACGCTGCTGGGCATCAGGGTCCTGGGGCCCTGGTGGACCAACTGGTCGATCATGGTCATGGCGCCGGGCGCCTTCTTCCTGCTCGCCATCGTGATCTGGGTGGTGCAAGGGCTACATCCTGAAGGAGGAGAAGAAATGAACTGGAGCACCTTGGGCCCCGCGGCCGTCTTCTTCGGCGCGATCTTCACCAACAACATCCTCCTCACCAACTTCCTCGGCATGTGCTCGTTCCTCGCCATCTCGCGGGAGGTGAAGAGCGCGGTGGGCCTGGGCGCGGCGGTGGTGTTCGTCATGACCATGACCAACGCCCTGAACTGGCCCGTCTACTACTACATCCTGGTGCCGCTGGACCTGGACGTACCTGGGCTTCATCGTCTACATCATCGTCATCGCCGCCTCCGTGCAGCTCGTCGAGATGATCGTCGAGCGGGTGACCGAGCCGCTGTACCAGCGCTGGGCATCTTCCTGCCGCTGATCACGGTGAACTGCGCCGTCTTCGGCGCGGTGCTCTTCATGATCATCCGCAAGTACACCTTCCTCGCCTCGCTGGCCTACGGCCTCGGCGGCGGGCTGGGCTGGACGCTCGCCATCGTGGCCATGGCCGGCATCCGGGCCGAAGATGGCCAAGGCGAAGCGTGCCCCAGGGGCTCGAGGGCCCCGGCATCGCGCTGATCATCACCGGCATCATGGCCCTCGCGTTCATGGGCTTCTCGGGCATGATTCCCGCGGCCTGAGTCACCAAAGGAGAGGGCATGTTTCCGATCGGGGCGTTCCTCATCGGGGTGGGCACGGCGACGGCCATCGCCGCGCTGCTGGCGATCGTCATGGCCATCGCCGATGCCACCATCGGCAACTACGGCGAAGTCAAGGTCTCGATCAACGACGGCAGCAAGGAGCTGACCGTCGACGGCGGCCGGCCGCTGCTCTCGACGCTGATGGGCGAGGGCATCTTCATCCCGTCCGCCTGCGGCGGAAGGGCTCCTGCGGCCTGTGCAAGCTGACGGTGACCGACGGGGCGGGCGAGTACGCCCCCACGGAGCTGCCCTGGATCACCGAGGCGGAGCGCGGCCAAGGTGCGCCTGTCCTGCCAGGTCAAGGTGAAGCGGGACATGCGGATCCTCGTGCCCGAGGAGCTGTTCAGCATCCGGGAGTACAAGACCGAGGTGGTCTCGATCCGCGACCTGACCTACGACATCAAGGAGGTCACGCTCAAGCTGAAGGACCCGCCGGAGATCGACCTCCGGCCGGGCCAGTACGTCCAGTTCGTGGTGCCGGCCTACGAGCTGACCCCCGAGCCGGTCTACCGGGCCTACTCCGTCAGCTCCCCCCCCTCGCGCAAGGACACCGTGGAGCTGGAGATCCGGCTGGTGCCCAACGGCATCTGCACCACCTACGTGTTCCAGCACCTGAAAGTCGGCGACGCGGTGACGATCAACGGCCCCTACGGCGACTTCTACCTGCGCGACAGCGACCGGGAGATCGTCTTCGTGGCCGGCGGCTCGGGCATGGCGCCGATCAAGAGCATGCTGCTCGACATGGCCGAGAAGGGCATCCGGCGCAAGGCCACCTACTTCTTCGGCGCCCGCGCGGTGCGCGACCTGTTCCTGGTCGACGAGATGCGCGCGCTGGAGAAGAGGCTGCCCGACTTCCGGTTCGTGCCCGCGCTCTCCAGCCCGCTGCCCGAGGACAACTGGGACAGGGGAGACGGGCCTGATCACCGAGGTGCTCGACCGGCACTTCGAGCGGCTGGACAACCACGAGGCGTACCTCTGCGGCAGCCCCGGCATGATCGACGCCGGCATCAAGGTGTTCAAGGCGAAGGGCCTGCCGGACGAGCTGATCTTCTTCGACAAGTTCGCCTGAGGCCGGCGAGGGAGGCGCCATGAAGCAGACCGTCCAGATGCAGAAGGCCCAGGAGCGGATGGCGCCCGGGGTCATCACCCGCGACGGGTTCCTCGGCGACGACCGCCGCACCCTGGCGGACATCCTGATCGCCGACGACGGCGGAGGCGCGGCGCTCGGGCTCGACCACCAGGCGATCGCCCGGCGCATGGTCGAGCTGCGCGACGCGGGCATGGCCGGCCTCGGGGAGTTCGTCGACGTGGCGCCGCACTTCGAGGTGCGCGTCGACTCCGTGCGCGGCAAGCTGCCGTGCCCGTTCGGCGACCCGGGCATCTTCCCGAAGACCAACATCACCGTGCGCAACAGGCGCCTGGGCCGCGAGATCACCTACACCGACCTGCACATCCACCTGATCGGCTCGCACGGCTTCTACGAGGGCAGGGGCTCCCCGTTCCGGCTGGAGCCCGAGAGAGCTGGCCGAGGTGCTGGAGGCGGAAAAGGGCCTGGCCTGAGCTATTCCCCGGCCACCAGGAGCAGCTTGCCGGCCAGCACCGCCGCGTCGACCGTAATGCGCGGCCCGCGGTCCGGGCGCGAGCCCACGTGCCGGTAAAGCCGTTCCGAAGGGCGGTTCCAGGTCCCGCGGAAGTCCACCAGACTCAACCCGGTGCGCGCCGTCACCTCCACGTCCGCCTCCTCCGGGAAGACCAGGGTCATCTCCCCGGCCCCGGCCTCCATCTTCACGGCGAGGTCGCGGCGCAGCCTGCCGGAGAAGTCCAGGTGGAACACTCCGCCCCCGCCGGAAACCTCCACGCGGGAGGTGTTGGCATTGCCCAGGCCGCGCAGCGTGCAGCGGGAGGCCCCTCCGGTGTAGGTCAGGCTGGCCATCTCCACGGGATTGGGCCGGTCGAAGTCCAGGTCCAGGTCGGCCGCCCCCTGGGAGGCGCGCAGGCGGCGGAGGGGCACTCCGCCCAGCTTCAGGCCGGCCGAGCTGGCCCCCAGCTCCAGCTCCAGCTCCATCGGCACGGTGCCCAGCTGCAGCTCCCAGCGGTTCAGGTGGTCCTTGATCCTGCTCCACGAGTCGATGAACTCGCCCAGTTCCATGCGCCCGTCGCCTGCCGAGAGGGTGGCCCTCCGTCCCTCGACCCTCACGGTCGGGGTGAACAGCTCGTTGTTGTACAGGGCTTCCCCGCTCACCAGCACCCGGCGAGTGCCCGGCTCGATGTCCAGCCGCCCGGCGCCGAAATGCAGGGCCAGCTGGGCCGGCCCGCCGGAGGTATCCGGGGCCTCCACGTTGATCGTCTGGCGCAGGACGTTCACGGGCCGCAGCTC
>CAVUYS010000028.1:0-41211 GCA_963745745.1 uncultured Spirochaetota bacterium
CCGCCCGGGCCATCCAATAGCCGATGCCCTTGCGGTTGAAGATGGTCTCCGTGATCACCATGCCGGCCAGCAGGCTGGCGAAGAGCATGCCGGAGATGGTGATCACCGGCAGCAGGGCGTTGCGCCGGGCGTGGGTATGGAAGATGACCTCCCGGCTGGCCCCCTTGGCCAGTGCGGTGCGGATGTAGTCCTGCCGCAGGGACTCCAGCATGCTGGAGCGCATCAGGCGCATGATCAGGGCGCTGTCCAGCACGATCAGGTTGATGGTGGGCAGGGCCAGGTGGTAGAGGGCATCCGCGAAGATGTCCCAGCGCCAGTTGATGATGGAGTCGACGGTGTACAGGCCGGTCACCGCCTTCCACCCGGGCTCGTACACCGCGTCGCGGGCCCAGTTGGACAGGGTCCCCGGCGGGAATATCCCCAGGTAGCCGTAGAAGAACATCAGCAGCAGCAGGCCCAGCCAGAAGGTCGGCAGGCTGTAGCCGATGATGGCGAACACCCGGATGGCATGGTCCGCGGGGTGGTCCTTCTTGATCGCCGCGGTGGTGCCGAACCAGATGCCCACCAGGATGATCAGGGGGGTGGAGTACAGCACCAGCTCCAGGGTGACCGGGAAGAACTGCTTGAAGCCCTCCACCACGGGGAGTCCGCGGTGACCGAGAAGCCGAAGTCCCCCCGGAACATCTTGCCGATCCAGCGGATGTATTGCAGGGGGGCCGGGTCGGTCAGGCCGTACTTCTGGATCATGGCCTCCACCTGGCTGGGGGGGATCTTCTCGCTGGACACGTAGGCGGCCACCCGCATCCCGGGGGGGATGAGCATCAGCACCGCGAAGACCAGGAGACTCACCCCGAACAGCACCAGCACCATGAACAGGAGCCGGCGCAGGATATAGTTCAGAAGGCTCAAATTGACTCTCCGCGCTATTATCGATTATGCCCGCCGGGCCGTCAAGCTCGGGCTCAAGCCGCCCAGCGGCCGCGCCCTGCGGATAAAAAGGGGGCTGCCCCGGCAACGGGACAGCCCCCTGCTCATGTCAGCTTACTGGAAGCTGCCGACTACTCCTTGCGGAACATGGCGAACTGGGTGGGATCGTTCTCCATGGGATGGAAGTAGTAGCCCTTGACCCAGTCCTTGTAGTAGTGGGTCTCGATGGGCTGGTGCAGCATGATCCCGATCACGTCCTGCACCCAGATGTCCTGCAGGCGGTAGTAGATGGCCTTGCGCTTGGCCGGATCGGTCTCCAGCACGCCGTCCTCGATCAGCTTGTCCACCTCAGGGTTGTTGTAGCCGGTGCGCCCGGCGAACAGGCCCGTGGAGTGCATGTAGGGCTGGACGAAGTTGTGCGGGTCCGGATAGTCAGCGCCCCAGCCGATGTAGAACACCGGCAGCATCTTCTGGCGCTGCAGGTTCACGTAGGTGGCCCACTCCACCCCGCGCACGTTGATCTTGAACTTGGGGTTCAGGGACATGACGCTCTCGGCCAGCATCTTCAAGGTCTGCTCGCGAACCTCGTTGCCGGTGTTGAAGGTCATGTCGAACTCGAAGCCGGTAGCCCAGACCTTGCCGCCCCAGGCCTTCTTGAAGTACTCCTCGGCCTTCTTGAGATCGTAGGGGTAAGCCTTCAGGGCCGGGTTGAAGAAGGGCAGTCCCGAGCAGATCGGAGTGGCCGCCGGGATGCCGTTGTACTTGATGATTTCCTTGTTGTAGGTGTTGAAGTCGAAGGCGTAGGTGAAGCCCAGGCGCACGTTCTTGTCGGCGAAGAAGTCCGGCGGAATGCCCTTGCCGTCCATCTTGCCGGAGAAGATGTAGGGGTTGTCGTTGGCGGGGATGGCCATGTTGAAGTTGATCCCGCGGTTGCCCAGGGTGGTGAGGTCTTTGTACACCGTCAGGCCCGGCTCCTTGTTCATCTCCTCATAGTACTGCGGGTCCACCAGCACGGAGTCCACGTCCCCCTGCAGCTGCATCAGCTTGCGGGTGGACCACTCCTCCACGATGCGGTAGATGCCCTTGGCCAGCGCCGGCTTGGGGCCCCAGTAGCCGTCGAAGCGCTCGAAGACCACCTCCACCGCCTTGTCGTAGCGGCCCAGCTTGTAGGGCGCGGTTCCGCTGGCGATTTCGTACAGGGTCTCCTTGCCCGCCTCGGGGTTGTTGGCCCGGGCGATGTCCGCCTGGGTGCCGTTCCAGCCGCCCTTGGCGATCACGAAGTCCTTGTCCACGACTGACGGCATGTAGGCCAGGATGGCCAGGAAGGGGGCGAAGGGGGCCTTCAGCTGAAGACCACCGAATCGCCCTGCACCTGGACGCGCCTGGTCCAGCTCAGCCAGAGTCAGAACGACCTTCGCCGTCGTCGTCGCGCGAGCCGTAGGTCCGAACAGCGGGCTCGAAGAGCATCCACATCGGGCCGCCGTCCACGTCGGTCACCAGGTTGCGCTTGAAGGAATAGGCCACCCCTTCGGGGGTCAGGGTGCTCCCGCTGTGGAACTTCACGCCTTTGCGGATCGGGAAGTGGTAGGTCTTGGCGCCGTTGGTGATCAGGCCGTTGGCGACCGAGGGCACCTGGCTGGCCAGCACGGGCACGAACTCCTCGGTGGAGCTGCCCTTGTAGAAAATCAGGTTCTCGTAGACGTTCTGGATGACAGCCGCCGGAGACGTTGTCGTACGCCTTGGCGGGGTCCAGGCTGTCCACGGTCCCGTAAGCCACCCGGATCAGGGTGTCCGGGTTCTTGATTACCTTCGCCGCCGTGGCCTCGGCCTTGGGTGCGGCCTCAGGCTTGGCCGGTTCTCCAGCGCCTCCGGCGAATGCAGAGAAGGCGATCGCCAGAAGCAGGAGCGTTACCAGAAGCTTTTTCATGCTCCCTCCTTGTGGGAATTTTGACATAGCATAACATACTGCCATTTCTATTGCAAAGCGCAAACCTGGATGGGCCGAGGCGTTGACGCCAGGGCCGCGAAAGGCTACCGTGGGCGCGATGAGAGGCCCGGCTCCGATCCGCAACCTGCCCGGCGAGCGCTGCCGGGACCTGGCCACCCTGGTCAGCGACATCGACGACACCATCACCACCGCGGGGATGCTGCCTGCCTCCACCTTCCAGGCCCTCTGGGCCCTGCAGGAAGCGGGGTGCGGACCGTCCTGGTGACCGGCCGGCCGGCGGGCTGGTGCGACCACATCGCCCGCATGTGGCCGGTGGCGGGGGTGATCGGGGAGGATCGGGGCCCTGATCTACGTCTACGACCGCCCGGAGCGCCGGATGCGCCGGACCTATCTGCTGAGCGAGGAGGAGCGCCGGGAGGCCCGCCGGAAACTGGAGCGGATCCGCGAACGGGTGCTGAGCGAGGTGCCGGGCTGCGCCATCGCCAGCGACCAGCCTTTCCGCCTGGCCGACCTGGCCGTGGATTTCCGGGAGGACGTGGGGCCCCTGGGACCGGCGGAGGTCCGCGAGATCTGCCGGGTCATGCAGAGCGAGGGAGCCACCTACAAGGTGTCCTCGATCCACGTCAACTGCTGGTACGGGGCCTTCGACAAGGTCAGCGGATTGCGCCGCTTCCTGGCTGACGAGGGACGGGACCTGGACGACCCCCGGGTCCGGGAAACCCTGGTGTTCACGGGGGATTCGCCGAACGACGAGCCGTTGTTCCAGGCGCTGGAAACCACCATCGGGGTGGCCAACATCCTGCCCTTCCTGCCGGATCTGCGACACCCCCCCGCCTTCATCACGCAAGCGGAAGCCGCCGCTGGATTCGCCGAAGCCGTGGAAATCATTCTGGCGAATCGAGGTCGTAGGCCAGTTCCACGGCCACCGGGCTGAATCCCAGGCCTTCGAACAGGTGGGTCAGGGCCAGCCCATCGCCCCGCAGCGGGGCCAATACGCGCAGGTAGCCGTCCTCCCGGGCCTGTTGGAGCAGCCGGCGCAGCAGCTGGGTGCCCAGGCCAATGCCCCGGAAGTGCTTGCGCACGGCCAGTTGGGCCAGCCTCAGGGAGGAGGAGCCGTCCTCCACGGCCCAGATGAAGCCCGCGAACTCCCCCCCTGCCAGCTCCGCCGCCAGGAACAGGCTCCGCGGGTTCAGCAGGGGGGGCAATTCCGCGCGGCTGAAGGGACCGGCCTCCAGCTCGGCGTACAGCTCTCCTAATACCTTCTGGTCCAGCTTGAGGGCCGGCTCCACGTGCCGGGCCTCTCCCCGGATGATCGAGAAATCGCTGGCCACCAGCTCCAGCGGCGGCTCCTCCCCCGAGGCCAGGCGCTCCAGACCCGCCAGCTCCCGTTCGGCTTCGTACCACTGCTGGACCACCTGCTTCATCTCCTTGTCCTTGAAGGCGAACCACAGACGCTCGATCTCGTGGTTCTTCCGCAGCATGTCCTTGAAGCGGCGAAACACCCCCTGGCCCGAGGAGAGGGCCTCCCGCAGCATCTCAGCGAAGATCGGGTTGCGCAGTTTCAGCACGAAGCGCTCCATGAGATGAAAGCCCTCGGCGGGCCCCCAGGTCGGGATGGGCAGGTACTGCGCGCGCGGGCCCGGCACCCCGTCCAGGGCCGCCGGCTCATCGCGCGGCCCGGCCGATTCCTGCCCCGCGCGGCCTTCGGCGGGCGGGCGCTCGTCCTCCCGGAACATCGCGCCGGTTTCCCGGTCCACCACGAAGCGGTGGCGCTGGTCCTCCATGGCGAAAATGATCTGGTTGATGAGCTCCTCGCTCAGAGGGAAAGTCACGCCCCTGCCCTCTGGCCGCCGGCGCCCAGCTCCCGCACCACGAGGAGGGCCTGGGCCGGGGGCATCAGGCGGACCCGGCCGGTCCGCCGCTCCTGCACCTCCACCAGGCCTGCAGCCAGGTTTTTGGTGGACACCACCAGGCGCAGCGGGATGCCCAGCAGGTCGGCGTCCTTGAACTTGACCCCGGGGGAATCCTCGCGGTCGTCGAACAGCGCCTCCTCGTCCAGCTCAGCGGCCAGCTCTTCGGCCGTTTTCTTGACCGCGAGCGACTGCCCAATGGCCATCAGGTAGGCCCGGAAGGGGGCCAGAGCCTCCGGCCAGGCCAGGCCCCGCTCGTCGCGGTTGGCCAAGGCCACCGCGTCCATGAGGCGCCCCAGCCCGATCCCCCAGCAGCCCATCTGCGGGCAGGCGGCGCGCCCGTGGTCGTCCTGGAAGGCCAGGTTCATCGTGCGGGTGTAGTAGTCCCCCAGCTTGAAGATGTGTCCCACTTCCACCGCCTGGATCTCCTCCAGGGTCCCGCCGCACTGCAGGCCGATGCGCTCACCCGGGTGAGGGAGATGTCCGCCACGTCCGGGCTCTGGAAGTCCCGGCCGAAATTGCCGTTCCGGAAGTGGAAGCCGGCCTGGTTGGCCCCGAACACCAGGTTGCCCGAGCGGGCCACCGCGTCGTCCACCACCAGGCGCAGGCCCGGGGGCAGGCCGATGGGCGAGAGGCTGCCGGCGCTCAACCCCGCCTCGGCCAGCTCGCGGTCGCCGGCCAGGCCGTACACCGGGACCTTCAGGTAGGCGGAGAGCTTCTCCGGCGCCGCCTCGAAATCCCCCGCACCACGGCCAGCACCAGCCCGCGGGGGGTGAGGTACAGCAGGGACTTGGCCAGCCGGTTCCTGGGCAGGCCTAGAAACTGGCCCAGGCTCTCGATGGTGTCGCAGCCCGGGGTGGCCACCTTCTCCAGCGGCAGCATCTCCTCCCGGAGGTAGTCCTTGCCGCCGATGGCCACTTCCTTGCTGGCCGCGTACTGGCACTTGCCGCAGCGGATCAGGGCGTGGTCGCGCCGGCCGCCGGCATGAGGAACTCGAAGGACTTCTCCCCGCCGATGTACCCGACCCCCGCCTCCGCCGCGAAGGTCTGGATCCCGCACCGCTCGAAAATCCGGCGGAAGGCCTTGAACAGCTTGGGAAAGAAGTTGTTCAGCTCGTGGTAGGAGCGGTGGAAGGAGTAGCCGTCGTGCATGTAGATTTCCTTGGTGCGCGACAGCCCATCCTTGGTCCGCTCCTCGTCGCGGAACTTGATCTGGAACTGGTACAGCAGCAGGGGCAGGTCGCGGTAGGAGGAAAGGGCGGCCGCGCACCACCTCCACGAAGGCCTCCTCGTGGGTGGGCGACAGGACCAGCTCCCGCCCCCCGCGGTCCTGGAAGCGGATCAGCTCCCGGATCGAGTCGCGCCGGCCGCTGCGCCGCCACATCTCCGCGGGGGTGACCACCGGGGCGTAGATCTCCTGCCCGCCCAGGGCCTGCATTTCCTCGGTGATGACGCGCTGCAGGTTGCGCAGGACGCGCAGGCCCAGGGGCAGGTAGGCGAACAGGCCCTGTCCGAGTTGGCGGATGTAGCCGCCCTTCAGCAGCAGGGCGTAGCTGGGCGAGCGGATCCCATGGGGCTCCTCCCGCAGCGTCTTGCCGAACAGGACCGAGTAGCGCATGCAAAGCACATTTTAGGACGGGCTCCGGGTGGGGTCAATGCCTTGAGCCGGCGCCGACCCCATCCCTGGCGGCGCCGGCTTCCGGCCTCCGTGCCTTGACTCGCCCGCGGCCGGGCGGCCATATTAACTGTATCCTTCTCAACAAACCACAGGAGAAAATCATGAGCATTATCGAATGGGTGGAGGCCCGAGAGATCCTCGATTCCCGCGGGAATCCCACGGTGGAGGTCGAGGTTCAGCTGGAAAGCGGGGCCTTGGGCCGCGCCGCCGTCCCCTCCGGCGCCTCCACCGGCGAGCACGAGGCCGTGGAGCTGCGCGACGGGGACAAGAAGCGCTACCTGGGCAAAGGGCGTGCTCAAGGCGGTGGAGAACGTGAACAACGTCATCGCCGCCGAGATCGTGGGCCTGGACGCCCTCGACCAGGTGGACGTGGACCGCACCATGATCGACCAGGACGGCACCGAGAACAAGGGCAAGCTCGGCGCCAACGCCATCCTCGGCGTGTCCATGGCCACCGCCCGGGCCGCGGCCGAGTACCTGGAGCTGCCCCTCTACAAGTACCTGGGCGGCCTACCACGCCTACACCCTGCCGGTGCCCATGGCCAACATCATCAACGGCGGCACGCACGCGGACAACACGGTGGACTTCCAGGAGTTCATGGTCATGCCCGTCGGCGCGGACGAGCTTCCGCGAGGCCGTGCGCATGGTGGCCGAGATCTTCCACAACCTCAAGGCCGTGCTCAAGGGCAAGGGCTACACCACCTCCGTCGGCGACGAGGGCGGCTTCGCCCCGAATCTGAAATCCAACGAGGAAGCCCTCGAGGTGATCATGCAGGCCATCGAGAAGGCCGGCTACAAGCCCGGCGACAGGACATCGTGATCGCCCTGGACCCGGCCGCCTCCGAGCTTCTACGACAAGGCCAAGGGCAAGTATGTGTTCAAGAAGTCCGACAAGCGCGAGCTCTCCTCCAAGGAGATGGTGGACTTCTGGGTCAAGTGGGCCGAGAAGTACCCCATCATCTCCATGGAAGACGGCCTGGCCGAGGACGACTGGGACGGCTGGAAGCTGCTGACCGACAAGCTGGGCAAGAAGATCCAGATTGTCGGGGACGACCTGTTCGTGACCAACACCAAGCGCCTGCAGCGAGGGCATCCAGAAGGGAGTGGCCAACTCCATCCTGATCAAGGTCAACCAGATCGGCACCCTGACCGAGACCTACGAGGCCGTGGAGATGGCCAAGCGCGCCGGCTACACGGCGGTGGTCAGCCACCGCAGCGGCGAGACCGAGGACGCCTTCATCGCCGACCTGGTGGTGGCCCTGGAGACCGGGCAGATCAAGACCGGCTCGCCTGTCCCGCTCCGACCGCCTGGCCAAGTACAACCAGCTCCTGCGCATCGAGGACCAGCTGGACAACATCGCCTACTACCCCGGGCGGGAGGCTTTCTACTCGATCCGGAAGTAACCTGTCGAGGGCAGAAAACGAAGGGGCGGCCGATCAGGCCGCCCCTTTTCATTTGCAGGGAAGCTCCTATTGCCGATAGTAGGTCACCTCGCTGGTCACGACCTCCAGGGTATTGCCTCTCTCAAGGATCCGGAACAGCATATACGCCGACCCATAGGCGATAGCCTCGAACCAGTGCGACTGCTCATCGGTCCATTCGCTCGTGATCTCGAAAGGAGCCGTTTCGAATGGGGTTGAACCCCCCACATTCTCATAAAGCTCGACGATACCGTTTTCATAGATGATGATCTGCGCCGCAGGTCCTTGCATCCCGTTGTAGATTTCGTTCGCCCACGTTCCGTACAGCTGCCAGTCGCTCGGCCCCTCCACCGGCGCTGATATCCAGATCAGCCCAATGCCTCCCGGCACGAGATCGATGACCGTGATCTTCATGGCCTGGATGTCGAACGCGGCGCTTTCCGTTGCCTGCACCGGCTCCCCTTCGCGTTCGGCGAAATGGGTCACTTCGAGCCTGTACTCGCCGGGCTGAGGCACGGCGACCAGGTACTCCTGCGAACCTTCCGCTTTCTCCCAGTCGATGCTCTGCAGCACTTCCCCCGCCGGCTCCAGCACGTGGATGGCGATCCCGGTCACGTCCAACTCATAAACCGTGATTCCCTTGGATGCCGCCGGATCCTGGATCCGCAGCTTGATGAACCACCCTTCGTCAGTCCCTGCATCTTCCCTCGGCAGCAGCGAGCAGCCAAATACCAGAAGAAGCATCATTACCACCAGGCTGCTAAGCGACAGAATCTTCTTTCCCTTTGACATACTTTCCTCCTCTCCCGGCTACTTCGTGACAATTCTCTACCTAGTCCTCGATGCGGATGACCGCGATGCATCCCGGCACGACGTCGATGACCGTGACTTTTCCGGCCGGGACGTCAAAAATGGCTATATCGACAACCTGCATTGCTTCACCGTCGCGATCGCCTACGTGGGTCACCTCGACTTCGTGTTCTCCTGGCGCTTTCACGGGAATCAGGTAAAGCCGCGGGCCTTGTTTGGCTTCCCAATCGATTGCTTTCAGGAGATCGCCCTCCGAATCCCGCACCTGGATATTGAGACCAGTCACCTCAAAGTCGCTGGCCGCTATTCCTTTGGACGCCGCTATAGTATCGATCTGCAATTGCATGAATCCTTTCACCCCCGGCAGAAGCGGGCAGCCGACCCCCATTAGAAGCACCAGGATGGCCAGGCCGCCGAGCAGACCTAGCTTTGCTAGGTGACATTTCACTCCCACCCTTTGAGCTCGAAACCCACGTCGAAGCTGCCCGAGAGGGCGCCGCTGCAGAGCACCATCGTCGGTACATGTCCTTCCTCCTTGATATCAATGCCTTTGCAAACAGCGTGCCAGCAGGGACGATCGGTAGGATGCGCCAATTAATTGCCGGGCTTGCAGATACGGAGCTCCTCAGCCCGCCAGATCCTTCAAGCAAAACGGTTCGGCAAGGAATATTGCACTATTGCAGCAAATGGAGCTAGAGACGTGGAAATGACTGCCGACACAAGACTGGACGAGAACTTCGGCGAGGTCGGGGACAAATGGGGCAGGAGACTACCAGCCGATGTCGAACTCCGTATACGCTCCGCGGTAGGGCTCCAGGCTGCTTTGCACGGAGCGCACGTGCGCACCCGGCGGCCCGTGGGCCAGCCAGGCCTGGAGGCGCGCCAGGCGGCTCTCCTCCCCTTCGGCCACCACTTCCACGCGGCCGTCGGGCAGGTTGCGCACCTCGCCCTTCAGGCCCAGGGCCCGGGCCTGGCGCACGGTGGCCCAGCGGAAGCCCACGCCCTGAACCATCCCGTCCACGACCGCGACCAGGGTCTTATTGGCCAACCCCATTGCCCCGGAGGGCCTCGGCGATCATCCGCTCCAGCTCCGAGTAGTCGAAGGGCTTGTACAGCACGGGGAAGGGGATGGGGAACTCCGGCTTCAGGAAGCCGCTGGTGATGATCACTCTTTTCTCGCCGGCAGTATTCCTTCAGAAACCGGATCCAGTAGTCCCCGCCCAGGGTGTCCATGCGGTAGTCGGAGACGATCAGGGCCACGTCGTTGTCCAGCAGCTGCTTGATCGCCCCGACCCCGTCGGAGGCCACGATGACGTTGTAGCCCTTGCTCTTCAGGTAGTCCCGGAGCGTCAGCCGGATGGAGTCTTCGTCCTCGACGATCAGGACGCAGGACTGTGCTGAACTGTTCATACACCCCCCGATACTGCTACCATACCGGAGGCACCCGAGTGAGTCAATGAGTTTTCCGGAAGCGCTCCAGGACTACCGCTATCTGAAAAACCGGGGTTATCCCGACAAGGCCGCGCTCAAGCTGGTGGGCGACCGCTGGCGCCTCACGGCCATGGCGCGCAACTGCCTTTTCCGCGCGGTGTTCGCGGAAGGCGACTGCCGCGCGCGCCGCGCCAAGCTCGTGCACGCCGCAGGCCGCCGGGGGGCGGCCGCTCGGGGTGGACTGGTACAACGTGCTGATCACGGTGGAAAGCTACCTGAAGGGCTACCCCGTCTTCCTGGCCGACGACGGCCTGATGCGCGACTCCTCGGGGGTGCACGGCAGCTACCGCCCCGGCAGGATCACCGAGGCGGCCCTGGGCAAGATCCTGGAAGCCCTGGAGCAGCTTTCCCCCTCGCGCCTGGAGCTGTTCCTGGACGCCCCCATCTCCTTTTCCGGGGCGATGGCCGAGGAGCTGCGCCGGCGTGCTCCCGCCGCCATCCCCTGCGAGGTGAGCGTCTCGCCCTCCGCGGACTATCCCCTGAAGAGCTTCCCCGGCCTGGTGGCCACCTCCGACTCCAGCATCATCGACCGGGCGGCGATCCGGGAGGTGCTGGACCTGGCCCGCTTCGTGCTGGAGCGCGGCTACGGCGCCAGGATCGCCCCGGTCGGACAGCTGCTCATTCCCCCAGCTCCCCCAGCAGTTCCCGGATGAGGCTCCGGCGGAAACCCCGCCGGGCCAGCGTCCCGCGCAGGCGTTCCGGGGTCATGTCCGAGCGGCGCCGCAGCTTCTCCACCAGGGCCGCGGCTCCCGCCCGCTCGGCCTCCTCGGTAAGCTCGCCGCGCACGGCCTGCTCGGCCAGCTCCCGGCCCACGCCCCGCCGCTGCAGGCCGGCCAGCAGCGGTCCGGAGCCCTCCGGGTGCCGCGCCAGGCGCTGGCGCACCCAGGCCTGGGCATAGGCCCGGTCGTCGAGCAGCCCCGCGCCGGCCAGGCGCGCCAGCTCCGCGGCCAGGAGGACCGGCTCGGCGCCCCGCGAGGTGAGCTTGCGCTCCAGGCCGCGGGTGGAGTGCGCCGCGACGGAGAGCAGGCGCAGGGCGCGCTCGTGCAGCTCGCCGGCCCTGGCCAGCTCCGCCAGGCGCCGCAGCTCCTCCTCCCCCAGCTCGGCCCCCGGCGCCAGGGCCCCCGGGGCGAAGCCGTGTTCCAACAGGAGTGCTTCGGGGAGGGAAAAAGAAGAACCATCGGAGAAGGTCAGGCGAAGACGATCCCCGATGGTTCCGGTTCGGTCGACGGATTGAAGGCGAGGTCTAGCGTTTGGAGAACTGGAAGCGGCGGCGGGCTCCGGCCTGCCCATACTTCTTGCGCTCCACCGCGCGCGGGTCGCGGGTCAAGAGGCCGTTGGCGCGCAGCACGGCGCGGTTGGCCGGGTCATGGGCGACCAGGGCGCGGGCCAGGCCGTGCTTGCAGGCGTCCGCCTGCCCGCTGGGACCTCCCCCGCACACCTTGATCAGCACGTCGAACTTCTCGCGGCTGGAAGTCACGGTCAGCGGCGAGGTCAGGCTCTTGACCAGCAGGCCGTAGGGGAAGTACTGCTCCAGGGACTTGCCGTTCACGGTGATGGCGCCCGATCCGTCGCGCAGGTAAACCCGCGCGGTGGCGGTTTTCCGCCTGCCGGTGCCGTAGGCCAGGTTCGTTGCCAACTGTCGCTACCTCACAAATCGATTTTCTGCGGTTTCTGCGCCGCGTGCGGATGGCCCGGGCCGGCGTAGACCTTCACGTTCTTGAAGAGCTTGCGCCCGAGCGGGCCCTTGGGGAGCATCCCCTTGATCGCCTGCTCCACGGGGAAGGTGGGTCTGCGGGCCAGCCTGCGCCCCAGCGGTTCCTGGCGTATCCCGCCGGCCCAGCCCGTGAAGCGGTAGTAGATCTTGTCGGTCAGCTTCTTGCCGGTGACGCGGATCTTCTCCGCGTTGACCACCACGACCCAATCGCCCACTTCCTGGTGGGGAACGAAAGCGGGCTTGTTTTTCCCGCGCAGCACGTGCGCGATGCGGCTGGCGAGGCGCCCCAGGGTCTGGCCGTCGGCGTCCACCAGCCACCACTTCCGCTCGACTTCCTTGGGATTAACGAATATCGTCTTCATAACAGAGGCAGTATCCTGTCACATACCCTTTTCTTTGTCAATACGCCGCGAAATCTCAAGCGGGATCGCGCTCCCTGCGGCCCCTACTGCCCCTTCTGCTCCTTGCCTTCTTCCTCTTCCTCTTCCTGCTCTTCCTTGCGGCTTTCGATCTTGTCCTTGATGTCCGCCACGCCCACGAAGAAGGAAATCAGGCCGATAAACACGGCGATCAGCGGCACGCCGCCCTTCAGGAATTGGACGACATCCGGCCACCAGCCCAGCGCCCAGGGAAAGGGAAGCACGGCATAAACGGCGAAAAGGATCAGCAGTACCCCTATGAATAGCGCGATCATCGGTTTCCTCCCCGTTCTGTCTATATTCCGCTAAGATAACGATTTATGGCGATCTGTCAACTGATTGCCGGCAAAAAAACTCACCGGCCGAGGACTTGCCGGCTCCCCCGTTTTCGTATAACCTTCCGGCTAGCGAAAACCCTTACCAAAGGAGTGCACCATGAAAGTAAAGATCGATGCCGACCTCTGCACCGGGTGCGGCCTTTGCACCGACAGCGTGCCGGATGTTTTCAAGATGGGCGACGACGTGGCCCAGGTGCTCAAGGCCGACGTGCCCGCCAACCTGGAAAAGGCCGTCAAGGAAGCCGCGGAGGACTGCCCGGCGGAGGCCATCATCGTCGAGTGAGCCGACCCGCGCGAATAGAAGCCCGGCCGCGCGGCCGGGCTTTTGTTTGACTTTTTATGGAAAGGCTGCGATTTTACTTGCCGGGGCCCATAGCTCAGTTGGTTAGAGCGGCGGACTCATAATCCGTTGGTCCGGGGTTCAAGTCCCTGTGGGCCCATCCCCTACAGTTGGGTCAAGAGGCGGGCGGCCTCCCGGCCAAGCTCGGAGGAGGAGTCCAGGCTCACCGCCTTCTGCAGCGCCTCGCGCGCCCCCTGGCTGCGTCCCAGCCCCTGGTAGGAGTAGGAAGAGAGGATCAGCAGCGCCTGGGCGAAGCTCCCCTCCGGGTTCAGGACGAGCTGGCCCTCGAACAGGGCCAGGGCGTCGGCGAAGGCCAGGCTCTCCAGCAGGAGCTGGCCTTTCAACAAAACAAGGTCGGTGTATAACGGCTCCTGAGGCTCGAGCTGGGCGCGCTCGAGAGTGCGCAGTGCCAGCGAAGTCCGCTGCTGCCCGCTGTAGGCGGAGGCGATATAATAGTAAAAGATCCCCTCTTCGCCGGGGTAGGCCATCTTCAGCGCGTCCTGCAGCACCTTCAGCGCCTCGTCCAGACGCCCCGCTTCCAGCAGGGAGCGGCCTTCGGAGAGCGCCTCCTCCGAGCCGGAGGCCTCCACCCATTCCACCGTGGCCGGTGCCCCGGCCGCGGCCCCGCGCGCGCCCATGGCCGCGGTGCCGTCGCCCTTGGCCCCTCCGGCGACCGTGCCCTTGACCTTGGCGCTGACCACCTTGCCCAGCTGCCAGGAGGCGACCTTCTTCGAGGCGGCTACCAGGTCGGCGGCCAGGTAGACGCCCGGCTGGCTTACCGAGAAGCGGGTGGACCCCTGAGCCAGTTCCACGAAGGCGTCCTGCGAGACGCGTATCCGGGCGTTGGCCGGCAGGCGATCGCCCGGAGCCAGTTCCTTCCAGCTACCGCCGGAGGCCAGCTCGACCAGGCCTTCGGTGTACTCGACGCGCAAGTCCTGCGCCGCCGCGCCCAGCGCGGCCAGCAGGAAAAGCCCGAGGATCCATTTCTTCATACCTTGAAGGGTATCGCCTCCGGACCGGAAAATCAACGCGGCGCGCCCTTGCCAACCCGGTGGACATGCAGCAGAATGAAAGCATGCCGCTTTTCCTGCCGCCGGGACCGTACGGGGCGCTGCTGCCCATGCACGCCGGGCTGATGAGCCTGGGTTTCCTGTTCTCCCTGGCCGGCACCTTCTTCCCCCGCTACCTGAAGCGCCGCAAATGGTGGCTGCAGGCCCATCTGGTGATCTCCGGGCTGGGCGCGGGGCTGGGAGTGGCCGGCGCCGGCGCGGCGGTGCAGATGGTGGCCGCCTCGGGCCGCGGGCACCTGCGCGTCCCGCACGCCATCTCCGGCACCCTCACCATGGCCCTGGGCCTGGCGGCGCCCATCCTGGGCAGGGTGATGTTCGAGGGGCACGGCAGACTCAGGCCTTACCGCTCCGTGCATCGCTGGATCGGCCGGGCGGCCCTCCTGGCCATGGCCGGCACGATCCTGCTGGGCCTGCTGCGGGCCGGCTGGCTGCGGTTTTAGGGCCTACTCAGAGCTGCGTTCGGGACGGGCCAGGCCTTCCTGCGGCACGCGCAGCACGTCGCGCGGCTTGGAGCCCTTGGAAGGGCCGACCACGCCCATGCGCTCCATCTCCTCCACCAGGCGGGCGGCGCGGTTGTAGCCGATCTTCAGCCGGCGCTGCAGGTAGGAGGCCGAGGCCTTGCCCTGGCCAGCACGATCTCCAGGGCCTCGTCCAAGAGCGGGTCGTCCGCGCCGTCGCCGTCGAAATCCTCTTCGTCGTCCTCGAGGAAGAGCTCCTCGTCGATGTAGTGCGGCTCGCCCAGGGTCTTGGCGTGGGCGGTGATGGCCTCGATCTCCTCGTCGCGACAGGTAGGCGCCCTGCATGCGCACGGGGAACGGGTTCCAGGCCGCCGAGAACAGCATGTCGCCCCTGGCCCAGCAGCTTCTCCGCGCCCACCGCGTCGATGATGATGCGCGAGTCGAACTTGCTGGCCACCATGAAGGCGATGCGCGAGGGGATGTTGGCCTTGATCAGGCCGGTGATCACGTCGATGGAGGGCCGCTGGGTGGCCAGCACCAGGTGGATGCCGACGGCGCGGGCCATGGCCGCCAGGCGGGCGAGCGTCGACTCCAGCTCCTTGCCGGTGGTGGCCATGAGGTCGGCGAACTCGTCGATCACGATCACGATGTAGGGGATGCGGCTGGACGCGTGCCTTGCTTGCCGGCCTTCTTGTTGTAGGCGCGGATGTCCCGCACCCCCAGGGCGTCGAGCAGCCGTAGCGCCGCTCCATCTCCGAGATGCAGTACTGCAGCACCTGGAAGGCGCGCTTCGGGCTCGGTGATCACCGGGGTGAGCAGGTGCGGGATGTCGTTGTAGAGCTTCAGCTCCACGATCTTGGGGTCGACCAGGATGAAGCGCACCTCCGTCGGGGGACTGCGGTAGAGGATGGAGCAGATGATCGAGTTCACGCAGCACGCGACTTGCCCGAGCCGGTGGCGCCGGCGATCAGCAGGTGCGGGGTCTGGATCAGGTCGATGACCTGCGCCGTCGCCGAGGATGTCCTTGCCCAGGGCGACGGGGATCTCCATGTGCGCGCGTCTGGAAGTCCGGCAGGTCGATCATCTCCTGGAAGGAGACGATGGCGCGCTCGCTGTTCGGCACCTCGATGCCCACGGCGTGCTTGCCGGGGATGGGCGCCACGATGCGCACGCGCGAGGCGGCGAGGCGCAGGGCGATGTTGTCGGAGAGGTTCGCGATCTTCGAGACCTTCACGCCCGGCGGCGGGCAGGATCTCGAACATGGTGATGACCGGGCCCTTGCGGATGCCGGTCACCTCGGCGTGTGATGTTGAACTCCTCCAGGGTCTTCATGAGGATTTCCGCCGGCGTGGCGGGTCTCGTCGTCGATCTCCCAGTACTGCCCGTCGTGGTACTCTTTCAGCAGGCCTTTCGTGGGGAAGCGGTACTCGCGCGCCGGAGGCTTCGCGGCGCGGGCAGCCTTCGGCTCAGGCGCGGCGGGTGAGGCCGGCGCGGCAGGGGGGCTGCGGCCTCGCGGCGCGGGCGGAGCTTCGGGGCCGCTTCCCGCACTCCGGGCGCGGCGCGCCCTATGGGCGCCTCGACCTCGGCATCCGGGGCGTCGACCACGATCGCTTCCACCGGGACCGGCTCCTGCGCCGCTTCCGGGACCGCGGCCTCCTCCAGCTCCACGGCCTCCTCGGGATCCTCCTCCGCCCGCTTCGGCCCCTCCAGGGCCTTGAGCCGGCGCCCATCGCCTCCTGCCAAGGCTTCCGGCCTCCGTGCCTCGAGCGGCGGGGGCAGCCGGAGCCGGGGCGCCTTTTTCGCCTCCTGCTCCTCCTCGGCCGGCGGTTCGGGAGGCCGGCGCAGGGACAGGACCAGCAGCAGCTCCAGCACGATCAGGGCGAACAGCAGCACGGAAGCGGGGAAGCGCCCGAGGCTGGCCACCAGCAGGTCCGGAAGGAAGGAGGGCGGCACGCTGCCGTGCAGGGCCACCTTGTGAAACAGGCTCACCGTGACGAAAGGCAGGAGCAGCAGGTTCAGGACCCCGAAGCGCCGCGGCGAGAAGCGCCGGGACAGCAGCAGGACCGCCAGGGCGATCGGGTAGACGGGCACGAAGAAAGAGGACCAGAGGAAGGTCGAGAACAGGAAGCGGCCCGGCGCGGCCGGCAGGCCCTCGATGCCGAGCAGGGACGCCAGCAGGGAGCCAAGGAGGACCGCCCCGGCGCCGCACAACAGGCCGGCCAGGAGATAGGTCGGGACCAGAGAACGCTTCAATACTCCCCCTACGATGGTTATCGGAAAATTCGGCCCCTAAGGGTAGAACAGCCGCACGGTATCCCGCGGGTCCTGCCCATAGTACAGCTGCCCGTAGCGCACCGCCGAAACCAGGATCTTGCGCACGTAACGGCGGGTCTCGGCGAAGGGCACGGCCTCCACCAGCAGGTCGCTGGGCAGGCCGGCGGCGCCGCGCTCCCAGGAGCGCAGGCGGCCGGAGCCGGCGTTGTAGGCCAAAAGCGCCCGGGAAAGGTCCTTGGACCTGGCCGCCAGGCGTGCCAGGTGCCGGGCCCCGATGCGCAGGTTCTGGCCCGGGTCGCGCAGGTCCGGCTGCTCGATCTTCAGCAGGCGGGCCACCTCCAGGGCGGTTTCCGGAAGCAGCTGGGTCAGGCCCACCGCCCCCGCGCTGGAGACGATGGCCGGATCGAAGTGGCTCTCCTCGCGGACCAGGGCGAAAAAGACCGCCGGGGGCAGGCTCTCCTCGCGGCAGACCTCCTCCAGCGCTTCCGCGAAGCCGCGGGGGTAATACAGGCGCAGCACCTCCTCGGTGACCGGCCCGCCTTCCAGATAGCGGGCCAGCAGGCGCAGGCTCTGCAGGTACTGGCCCCTGCCGTCCAGCTCCCGGGCCGCGCGCAGCAGCAGCCCCGGCGCGGCCCGCGGGGACAGCAGGCGCCGGTAGCCCTCCTGATACAGGCCGTGCTCGATGAATCCCAGGAGGAAGGCCTCGGGCACGGGCGCGGCTTCTTCGGCCGCCGAGGCTCGGCGGTCCCTGCGGCGGTGATTCCTCGGCGGTCTCCTCCTCCTCCTCCTTCCCGTCTACCG
This sequence comes from uncultured Spirochaetota bacterium, assembly GCA_963745745.1. GTDB lineage: Bacteria > Spirochaetota > Spirochaetia > SZUA-6 > DRHE01 > MIBK01. The sequence continues at coordinate 17,601 of CAVUYS010000028.1, forward strand.
GCTGGAACGCCGCACTCTCGGAGGCCGGCAGCCGCGCGGCGGACAGACGCCCGTGATAGCCTCCCGGGTCCAGGCGCGCGGCTTCGCGGAAGCTTTCCAGCGGGTCGCCTTCCAGGTCGCCCAGCTCCCTCAGCCGACCTTCCAGGTAGGCCAGCCGTGCCCGCGGCGCCAGGGCGCGCTGCGCCGCGGGCGCGGGCGCCTCCACGCGCTGCAGTGCCGTGCGCAGCCTGGCCAGCAGGGCCCATTGCCGCCGGGCCACCATGGCGGAGATCTCCTGTTCCAGGAGGTCGGCGAAGTAGTCGGGATCCGCCCAGGCCTGCCCCTCCAGCTCCGCCAGGAAGTCCCCCGCGGAGCGCTCCCGGGCCAGGTCCAGCAGCTGCCAGGAGGCGCGGTCGCGCTGGGCGGGGACCGCGCTGTCCCGCGCCACGCGCCGGAAGGCGGCTTCCGCGGCCGCCCGCTCGCCCGCCCGGCGGGCCAGACGGCCGGCCCACTCGGCACCGCTGGAGTCCTCCACCAGGGGGCCCAGGAGCCGGGCGCCCCGCGCGGGCTGCCCCGCGCGCAGGAAGGCCCCCGCCGCCTCGGGCAGCAGCGGGGCGCGCAGGGCGGGGGACAGCTCGGGAAACGAGCTCTCCAGGGCGCTCCAGAGCCTCCGCTGCGCGCCCCTCGGCCAGGGCGGCCTTGGCCCCGAAAAACGCGGCTTCCGCCGGGGAGAAGCGTCCCAGGCGCTCCTCCAGCTGCAGGAAGGACCAGGCCCGCGCGTGAAGCCCGGAGGCCTGGCGCTGGAAGAACAGCTCCCGGAACAGCTCCGGCCAGTCCGGGGCATTCAACCGGCAGGAGGCCGCGGCCCGGAACAGCAGCAGCTCTTCGTCCCCCGCCCCGGCCAGCCGGTCCAGCCAGGGCAGCAGCTCGGCATCCTTGCGCTGCCAGTACAGGGCCTCGGCCAGCGCCCGCTCGCCGGCGCGGCGCAGGTCCGGCGAGCGCAGGCCCGGCAGGAAGCGGCGGGCCTGGCTTTCCGCCTCGGCCCATTCCCTTCGCGCCGCGTGCCCCGCCAGCAGGGCCAGGGCCGCCTCCTCCTTCCACCGCCCCCGCCCCTTTTCCCACTGCAGCGCGAGCAGCGCCCGGGCCTGTGCGGAGTCCCCCGATGCTTCAGCCCAGAAGGACAGGTAGTACGGGGAACCCGGTCCGAGGCGGAAGGCCTGGGCCAGCGCCTCGCCCGAAGCCTCCGCGCAGGAAGGAAGCGTCCCCGCGGGCAAGGCGCTCCAGGACCTGGGCGATGGGCAGGCCCCAGAGGTCCTCCGCCCGGCACTGGGTCAGGGAAAGGACGGAAAGTAGCAGGAAAGGCAGAAGCCTACTTTTTCGGAATGAACAGTCGATGTCCCGCAATGATCAGGTCCGGGTTGGGGATCTTGTTGGCCTTGGCCAGCCTGGGATACAGCCAGGGATTGCGATAATAGGTGCCGGCCAGGTCCCAGAGGGTGTCGCCCCAGACGATCCGGTACCAGATTCCTTCAGCTGCGGAGGGCTGCGCGGCCGTCGGGGGCTGGACTGCGGGCTGGGCCGCGACGGGCTTCTCGGCGACCGGCTTTTCAGCGGCCGGAGGCTTGGAAGCGGGCTTCTCGGCGGGCTTGGGCGGCACGGGTTCCGGCCTGGTGACCTCGCTCCCGCCGCCGAACAGGCGCGGGATGCGCTCTCCGTCCAGGAGGCGCTAGACCAGATAGGCGGCCCCGGCCAGGACCAGCAGCCCCAGCAGGACGAAACCGATCACGGCCAGCACGCCGCGGCCGGCGGGGCTCCAGGGGCGCCTTGCGCCGGTCCTCCGTCCCGACCGGGTAGGACTCGCCGGCCAGGCCTTTCCGGCCGAAGGGCTCCTCAGACCGGGCGGACCAGGGTTTCCCCTTCCAGGTCCAGGTCCTCCAGGGGCGCGGTATCCCCGGCTGCAGGCAGGCTCACCGACAGGCTCTGCTTCTCGCCGGTCATCGGATCGGAAGCGAAGGCCTCCAGGTTCCCGCTGCGAGTCCAGGCCCAGCTGCAGCTCGATCTCCGGCTCCCGCTTGGGCGCGGGCTGGATGTTCTCGATCATGAGGCTGCCGATGAAAGCCTCGGCCCCCTCCAGCGAGCCCCGGTACAGGTCGATCTGCACGGAGTCCTGGTTGTCCCTCGAGGTGGTCACCACCAGCTTCTTGCGGCCGGTGAAGTCCTCTTCGAGCACCGAATAGAAGGAACCGTCGGCCAGCTTGACCCCGATCTCGCCGCCCATGTTCAAATCGTAGCCCTCCGCCCCTGCTTTGTCAACGTTGGCCCGGCAAAATGCGGGCTTTCCTTGACATTATCGGCACTTTCGCAAAACAATCAGGGAAATGTCCGTCTGGCTGTACCTCCTGGCCGCCGGCGCCGTGCTCGGCACCGTCGCCTTCCTGTGGCTGCGCAGGAACGGGGGCGGGAGCGGGCGCCGCGGCCGCCTGGCCGAAGTGCGCGAAGCCAACCGGCGGCTGGTGCAGAACCCCCGCGACCCGGAGGCGCTGGCCGTTTTGGCCTCCGCGGCCTTCGAGGAGCAGGATTTCCCCCGCGCCTTCCAGCACTACCAGGTCCTGCTGCCGCTGGCCGGCAGCCGCGCGCCGAAGGATGCCTTCCAGGTCACCCTGCGTTACGCCCAGGCCGCCCGCAACAGCGGCAAGATGGAGGAAGCCTACCAGGGTTTCCTGCTGGCCCACGACCTGGACCAGGAGAACTTCGAGGTCAGCTACAACCTGGGCGTGCTGGAATACGGGCGGAAGAACTACCCGCGGGCCGTCGGCTTCCTGCGCCAGGCGGCCGCCGCGCAGCCCGACCACGCCCAGACCCTGAAATACCTGGGGCACGGTCTGTTCCAGCTCAAGCAATACAAGGAGGCGGCCGCGGCGCTTTCCCGGAGCCTGGACCTGGAGCCGGAGGACACCGGCGCCCAGTTCGCGCTGGCCCGCTCCCACTACGGCCTGAGCTCCAACGAGCCGGCCCTGGCCATCTTCTCCCGCCTGCGCACCGACCCGCGGTACGGCGCCCAGTCCTCACTGTTCGCGGGCACCATCCACATGAACACCAAGCAGGCCGCCCGGGCTCTGGAGGACTTCGCCATCGGGCTGCGCCACCCGGGAACGCCGGCCAGCGTGACCCTGGAGCTCAAGTACCGGAAGGCCGCGGTGCACGCCCGGGAGGGCGACATCCCCGCCGCCCTGGCCCTCTGGAAGGAAATCATGGCCGTCCAGGCGGATTACCGCGACGTGCGGGAGTTGAGCGCCCGCTACCAGGAGGTGCACTCCAGCCGGCATCTGCAGGACTACCTGCTGGCCTCCAGCGCCGATTTCCTCAGCCTGTGCCGCAAGGTGGCCGTGAAGTACTACCCCGGGGGAGCCGCCAAGCTGCTGTCCATCGGGCTGCAGCGCGCCGAGTACGCCGACCTGCTGGCCCAGGTGCGCACCTCGCAATGGGAGGAGCTGGTCCTGTTCCGCTTCCTGCGCACGGGCGGCGACGTGGGCGAGCTGATGCTGCGGGACTTCTACGCCCGGCTGAAGGAGGTGCGTGCCGGCCGCGGGGTCTGCCTCACCGCGGGCGGATTCTCGGAGCAGGCCGCCGCCTTCGTGGAGGCCCGGATGATCGACCTGGTGGAAAAAGAGGGCCTGGTCAAGCTGTTCCGCAGAATCTAACCCCGCACGAGCACCAGGTGGCGCTCCTCCCCTTCCAGGAAAGGCACCTGGAGAGGCACCACCTGCGCCTCCCCGGCCGATAACCCCGCGGCCCGCAGCTCCGTCTCGATGCGCTCCCGCCGGCCCTTGTAGGCCGCGATGGTCCCAGCCGGCGCGAGCACGCGGCGCAGCGCGGGCAGCTCCCGGTCCAGAGGGCTCCAGGCCCGGAAGGTGACCAGGTCGAAGCGCTCCTCCAGGCCGCGCAGCTGCATCTCCAGCACCCGGACGTTGGTCAGCCCCAGCAGCGCCACCACGTTGCCCAGGAAGGCGGACTTGCGCGCGGAGCGTTCCAGCAGCACGAAGCGCGAGTCCTCCAGGAACAGGGCCAGGGGCAGGCCGGGGAAACCCGCGCCGCTGCCCACGTCCAGCACCGTCCGGCGCGGGGAGAGGCGGGCGAGCACCGGCAGCCCGGCCAGCGAGTCCAGGAAGTGGCGCACCACCAGGTCGTCTCCGGAGGCCTTCACGAACCCGTAGCGCCGGTTCCAAAGCTCCAGCTCCAGCCGGTAGCGCTCCAGGGCCTGCAAGCGGGCCGGTGGGCAGTCGATGGCCAGGCGCCCCAGGCCCTCGGCCAGCAGCTGCACGGCCGAGGTTTCGGGCCGCCCCTTCCCGTTTTCCTGCACCGGCTCAGCCGTCCTTCCGCAGCAGGATCAGCAGCACCGCCAGGTCCGAAGAGCGCACTCCCGAGATGCGGGAGGCCTGACCCAGGGAAAGCGGGCGGATGCGCTGCAGCTTGTCCCGGGCCTCGCTGGAAAGGCCCGGGGCCCCGGCGTAGTCGAAGCCCGCGGGAATGCGCAGGTCCTCCAGCCGGCGGAAGCGCTCCACCTGCGCCTCCTGGCGGCGGATGTAGCCCTCGTACTTCACCTCCAGCTCGGCCAGCTCCAGCCACGGGGAGCCGGCGAGCTGCGGGCGGAAGGGCAGCAGGTCGGCGATGCGCACCCCCGGGTCCCGCAGGGCCTGCTCCGGGGAATGGCCGGCGTGGGCCCGCAGAACCTCGGGCAGGTCCCGCGCCGGCAGGCCGGCCCCCCGCAGGGCCTCCCGCACCTCCGCGATGCCGCGGCGCTTGGCCTCCACCCGCTGCGAGGGCCTCGCGGTCCTGCAGCCCCAGGCGGGCGCCCAGGGGCAGCAGCCTCAGGTCGGCGGTGTCGTGGCGCAGGGACAGGCGGTATTCGGCCCGCGAGGTGAACAGCCGGTAGGGCTCGCCGGTGCCCAGGGTGACCAGGTCGTCGACCAGCACGCCGATGTAGGCATCGGCGCGCGAGAGCACCACGGGCGGCTCCGCGCGCAGGAACTGCGCGGCGTTGATCCCGGCCATCAGGCCCTGGGCGGCGGCCTCCTCGTAGCCGGAGGTGCCGTTGGTCTGCCCGGCCACGAACAGCCCGCGGATGCGCTTGGTCTCCAGGGCCGGGGTGAGCTGGGTCGGGTCCAGGTAGTCGTACTCCACCGCGTAGCCCGGCCGGACGACTCGCAGGTTCTCCAGCCCGGGGATGGTGCGCAGGAAGGCTTCCTGCACGTCCTCGGGCAGCGAGGAGGAGATGCCGTTCAGGTAGACCTCTTCCGTGTCCAGGCCCTCCGGCTCCACGAAGATCTGGTGCCGCTCCGCCTGCGGGAAGCGCATCACCTTGTCCTCGATCGAGGGGCAGTAGCGCGGGCCCACGCCCGGATGCGCCCCGCGTACAGCGGCGAGCGGTGGAGGTTCTCGCGGATGATGCGGTGGGTCTCCTCGTTGGTGTAGGTGATCCAGCAGGGCAGGGATGGCCGCTGGAAGAGCTCCCCGCCGAAGGAGAAGGGACTGGACCTCGGCGTCGCCGTCCTGCCGCTCCAGCCGGGATACGTCGATCGAGGAGAACAGGGCCCGGGCCGGCGTGCCGGTCTTCAGGCGCCCGACAGTGAAGCCGAGCTCGCGCAGGCGGGTCCCCAGCCCGTCGGCCGGCGGCTCCCCCAGCCTCCCTCCGGGGCCGGAGAACTCGCCGATGAACAGGCGCGCCTCCATGAAGGTGCCGGTGGTGAGCACCACGGCCCGGGCCCGGAAGCGCCGCCCGCGCTCGGTGACCACCCCGCGGATGGCCCCGTCCTCCAGCAGGAAATCGGTGACCGTGTCCTGGAACAGGGCCAGGTTGGGGGTCCGTCTCCAGGGCGTGCTTGGCCTCGGCGGCGTACCGGGCCTTGTCGGCCTGGGCCCGGGGGGCCTGGACCGCGGGGCCCTTGGAGCGGTTCAGGATGCGGAACTGGATCATGGGTGCGGTCGATCAGGCGGGCCATCAGGCCGCCCAGGGCGTCGATCTCGCGCACCAGGTTGCCCTTGGCCAGGCCGCCGATGGCCGGGTTGCAGGACAGGCGGCCGATGGCGTCCAGGCTCTGGGTCACCAGCAGGGTGGCCAAGCCCCGGCGGGCCAGGCCGCGGGCCGCCTCGATCCCGGCGTGCCCTCCCCCGATGACGATCGCCTCGAACTCTTCCATGGTTAGAGCTTCATTTGCCCACGCAGAAACGGGAGAAGATCTCCGCCAGGATGTCCTGGGTGACCACCTCCCCGGTGATGCGGCCCAGGGCCTCCAGGGACTCGCGCAGGTCCACGGCCAGCAGGTCCAGGCTGATGCCGGCCCGCAGGGCGGCCCGGAACTCGCGGAAGCAGGACGAGGGCCCGGTCCAGCAGCTCCTTCTGGCGCAGGGAGTCGATGACCGCCTCCTCCCCGGAGGCCGGCCCCACCCCGGCCAGGATGCGCGCGCCCATCTGGCGGGCCAGCTCGCCGATGCCCAGGCCGGTGGCCGCGCTCACCGCCAGGAAGCCCGCGGGGGCCTCCGGGACGCCGGGCAGGTCGGCCTTGGCCCAGAGCGCCAGCAGCCCGGCCTGCCCAGCAGGCGAGGGCTGTCCGGAGCGCCGCTCCAGAAAGAGGCGGTCCTCCGGCTGCAGGCCGGCGGCGGCGTCCACCAGGTACAGGACCAGCTGGGCCCCCTCCACCAGGGCGTCGGTGCGCCGCTGGCCCTCCCGCTCCACCGGGTCGCCGGCCTCCCCGTAGCCGGCCGTGTCGAACAGGCGCACCGGCACCCCTTCCAGCTCGATGCCGCCCTCCAGGTAGTCCCGCGTGGTGCCGGGGGCCTCGCTCACGATGGCCCGCTCCTCGCGCAGCAGGCGGTTGAACAGGGTGGACTTGCCGGAGTTGGTGCGCCCCGCCAGCACCGCGCTCACCCCTTCCTGGTACAGGCGCCCGATGCGGTAGGTGGAGGCCAGGCCCGCCAGCCCCGCCTCCAGGCCGTCCAGCTCCGCTTCCGGGGCCAGCTCGCCGGGCAGGTCCTCCTCCGGGTAGTCCAGGCGGACCTCCACGGCGGCCTCCAGCGCGAGCAGGCGCTGCTTCAGCTCCCGGATCCTGCCCTCCACGGAGCCGGCCAGCCGATGCAGGGCCAGGGCCCGGGCCCGGTCGGTGCGGGCGCGCACGATCTCGTTCACCGCCTCCGCCTGGGTGAGGTCCAGCCTCCGGTTGAGAAAGGCGCGCAGGGTGAACTCGCCGGGCCCTGCCGGTCGGAACCCGGCGCGGTTCAATAGGTCGAGGACGCGGCCGACGATCAGCGGGCTGCCGTGGGTGCAGATCTCCGCGGACTCCTCCCCCGTGAAGCTGCGCGGAGCGCGGTACACGATCACCAGCACCTCGTCCACCGGCTCCCCCCCGACCGGGTCCCGCAGGCGGCCGTGGACCGCCGCGTGGCCGGGGGCGGCCGCCAGCGCCCCGGGCGGCTCGAACAGGGCCTCCAGCAGCCCCAGGCTGCCCGCCCCCGAAACGCGCACCAGGGCCAGGGCGCTCTGTCCCCAGGGGGTGGCGAGGGCGGCGATCGGTTCGAGCGGGGAATAGTCCGGACGGTCCATGACGAGGCTCTCATTCTATTAACAAACCGCCGCCTTGTCAGTATGTTTGGGTAGTGGACACGGACATCGACTCCCTGGACTACGGCTCGGCCCGCGAGTACGTGCTGGCCTTCCTCACGGCCCTGAAGCAGGCCGAAAGGGAGCGGGCCGTGGCCGAGGAGGAGCTGGTCCACTGGCTGCAGCGGGCCAAGGCGGCCGACAGCCGCGGCGAGCCCCAGCTGAAGAAGCTGGCCGCCGCCCGGGCGGCGGAGCTGCGGGAGGCCGCCACGCGCTTCGGCGCCGAGGAACAGGTGCTGCGGCGCAAGACGGCCGTGCTGCGGAAGAAGCTCCTGGTGCTGCGCGACAAGGCCTCCTTCGCCGTTGACGCCGACGACCTGCTGGCCCAGCTCCGCCTGCGGGCCGGCGAGCCGGGCACCCTGGACCAGGAGATGAAGGAGCTGGAAGCCCGGGCGGCCCTGGAGGCGTTGAAAAGGAAACAGGCTTGAGGGGCGGTTCCGGGCTGCTCCCCGGACCCCTGGCCGATCCCCGCGGCCCGCCGCTGCTGTTCGGCCACCGGGGATACTCCGCCCTGGCCCCGGAGAATACCCTGGCCGCTTTTCAGGCCCTGGTGGAGCGCGGCATTCCGGGGGCGGAGCTGGACGTGCAGCTCACCGCCGACGGACAGCCGGTGGTCATCCACGATTTCACCCTGGAGCGCACCGCGGGCCTGGCGGCGCGCGTGCGGGACACCCCACTGGCGGCGATCCGCGAGCTGGACGCCGGGCAGTGGCGGGGAGAGCAGTTCCGCGGCCAGAAGGTCCCGCTGCTGGAGGAGGTGTTCGCCGCCTGCGGTGAGCGCCTGTACTTCGACGTGGAGCTGAAGTGGGAGCTGAAAGCCGACGGCGGGCTGGAGCAGAAGGTCGTGCAGGCCATCCGGCGCCACGGGCTGGAGCGACGCTGCCTGCTTTCCTCCTTCAATCCCTACTGCCTGCTGCGCGCGCGGCGCCTGGCCCCGGAGCTGCCCACGGCCCACATCTGGGCCGACACCCCCGAGCTGCCCTTCCTGCTGCGCCACGGGGCCGCCGCCGTGCTCCTGCCCGGCCCGCTGGCCAAGCCTCAGGGCCGGCGCATCCGGGCCTGGAACGCGGCCCTGTTCCGCCTGCTGGGCAGCCGCCTGGTGGCCTGGACCGTGGACGAGCCCGAGGAAGCCCGGCGCCTGCTGGACCTGGGAGTGGGCGGCCTGATCTCCAACGACCCCGGCCGCCTGGCGGCCGCGGGTCTGTTCGAAAGGAGCCTGACATGAGTCGAAGGCATCTGCTGGAAGCGTTGAAGCTCAATCCGGTGATCCTGAAGGATTTCGTGGCCGACATTCCCGAGGCGGCCCTGGACCGGCGCCGGGGGGAGGGCTACTGGACGATCTACGAGCACCTGCTGCACCTGGTGGAGACCCAGGAGGTGATCCTGGGGCGCCTGGAGCTGATCCGGGACCAGGCCAGGCCCGTGATCACTCCCTATGCGCCCAAGCGCCTGGCGGCCGGGGACCGGCCCTCCGCGCGCGAGCTGGTCGAGCAGTTCGCCGGCTGGCGCGAGCGGCAGGTGCGGCTGATCGAGGCCGCCCCCGAGCCGCTGTGGAGCAAGCCCGCCGAGCATCCGGAATACGAAAGCTACGGTTTCCAGATCCTGGTGCGCCACATCCTGGTGCACGACGGGCTGCATTTCGCCCGCATCGAGGACCTGTGGCTGTTCAAGGACGAGTTCCTCAGCCCGCTCTGAGGGCCGGGCGGTTGGATCCTCAGGAACCGGCGGCCGCCGCCGCCGGCTCCTGTTCCTCCAGGATCGCCTACTTGTAATAGCCCGCGTTCTCCAGTTTCTGGTACAGCGCCTGGGCCGCGTCGTCCAGGGCCTGCTTGGAGGTCTTCTTCCCGTCGATCGCCTCCTGCACGGCGATGCTGATGCCCACCATCATCTCCTCGAACTCCGGGAACCGCGGCCAGGGCTCGGCGTAGCTGTGGGTTTTGGCCTGGACGGGCGCGAACGGGAATGATCTGGGCCACCTTGGCGTCGGTGAAGGTCTTCTCCCTGCTGGGCATCTTCGCCGTTTCCACCTCCGTCACCAGCCGCGCGTCATTGCGGTCGCTCAAGAGCCAGGCCAGGTAGCGGTAGGCCTCTTTTGGATTCTTGGAGCCCTTGCTGATCCCGTAGTTCATGCTGGAGATCAGGGTGTACTTCCGCTCCATCTTGGGCAGCTCGGCGTAGCCGATCTTTCCCACCATGTCCTTGTACTCCGGCGCCATCAGCGCGGCGAACAGCTCGGAATAGGTGGCGGCCATGGCCACTCTCCCGGTCCCCAGCTCGATGGGCTCCTCCACCCAAAGGCGGTTGTAGTGCCCGGGGGAAACGAAGCCGCTGCGCACCTGGTCCACCAGGTAGTCCAGGGTCTTCACGCCCTGGGGACCGTTGAAGATCGGCTTCATGCCCTTGTCCAGGAACCACTCCCCGTCCTTGACCGCGTTGAACGTGCGGTAGATGTCCGAGAACGCCTCGTAGGCGTCGCCGTCGGCGGAAAAGCCGTTGCCCACGCCCCAGAAGTCGATCGTGCCGTCCTTGTTGGTGTCGCGCGTGAAGAACTGGGCCACGTCCCGGAACTGCTGCCAGGTTTCCGGGAACTTCAGCTCGTAGCCGTACTTGGACTTGAAGGCGGCCTTTTCCTTGGGGTCCTCGAACAGGTCCCGGCGGTAGCCGTACATCCGGTTGGCGGAGCTCCTGGGAAAGCCGACCACCTTCCCGTTCCACGTGCCGTAGTAGCCCACCAGGCGGCCGACGAAGCCCGTCAGGCCGATGTCCCCGAGCTTGGGGTCCTTGATGAAGGGCTCCAGAGGCACCAGGCTGTCGTTGGGCAGCAGGCCGGCGGACATCAGGGCGTCGTACTCGATGATGTCATAGGAGCCGGTCGGACTGGAAAACTCCAGCTTGCATTTCTCCACGAACCCGGCCCACTCGTAGGTCTCGTAGACCACCTCGATGCCGGTTTCCTGGGTGAACTCCTTGGCCAGCTTGCTTTCGGCGGTGATCCCCGGGTCCGTGAGACCCAGGACCCGGATCTCCACCTTCTCCCCCTGGGCTTCGTTTCCGCCGCCGGCGAACAAGGGGACCACCAGCACCAGGCAGAGAAGGATGACGAGCGCTTTCTCTCTCATAGGCACCTCCATATTTTTGGACGTCCCCGCAGGGCCGTCATTTTACCGCCCCCAGGGTCAGACCCCGGACCAGTTTCTTCTGAATGGACAGCGCGAAGGCCAGCGGCACCAGGACCGTGAGCACGGACAGGGAGGCCAGGCTGGACCAGTTGATGCCCGTGCGCTGCAGCACCTCCCGGGCCGTCAGGACGGTCAGGGTGGCGGTCTCGATCTTGGTCAGGATCACCCCGAACAGGTACTCGTTCCAGGCGAAGACCACGCAGAAGATGGCCGTGGTGACCAGGCCGGGCAGCGCCAGCGGCAGCTCCACCTGCCAGTACAGCCGGAAGCGCGGACAGCCGTCCACCACCGCGGCCTCGGCGATTTCCTTGGGGATGCCGCTGAAAAAACCCATCATCAGCCACACGGACAGCGGCAGGTTCGCGGTGGTGTACATCAGGATCAGCCCGAGGTGGGTGTTGAGCAGGTGAAGGCTGCTGGAACAGCACGAACACGGGCAGGATCGTGGCGATGGGCGGCAGCATGCGCAGGGTGAGAAACTCCATGGCCAGCGTCTTCTTGGCCTTCATCCTCCCCCGGGCCAGGGCGTACCCGGCCATGGAACCGAACAGGCTGGCCAGCACGGTGCTGCCGGCCACCACGATGAGGCTGTTGCGGAAGTGCCGCAGGACCTCGGCCGTGAACACCCGGCTCCAGTTGGCCAGCGTCGGCCGGAACAGGAAGGAGGGCCTGTTGGACAGGACGTCCGCGGGCAGCTTGAAGGAAACCAGCAGCTCCCAGAACACCGGGAAGAAGAAAAAGCAGCTCACCACCAGGACCGCCAGGTAGATCAGCGCCCAGGTCGCGGTTCGCTTGGCCTTCGAGCCGTAGGTACGCATGCCTTCACACCTCGTAGCGCGCGATGCGGATGAACCCCAGGGCCAGACCCAGCACCACGATCAGGAAGATAATGGAAAGAGCCGCCGCGTAGCCGATGTTCATGAACTGGAAACCCTCCCGGAATATCAGGACGCTCAGGACTTCGGTGGCCCGGCTCGGCCCCCCCTTGGTCAGGATCCAGATGGTGTCGAACACGCGCACCGCGTCCACGATGCGCAGGATCAGGGCGATCAGCAGCACCTGCCGGATGGTCGGGACCACAATGCCGAAAAGCAGCCGCAGGCCGTTGGCCCCGTCGATGCGGGCCATCTCCACCAGCTCCGGAGGCACCGACATCAGCCCGGCCAGGCAGATCAGGAAGACAAAAGGCGTCCACTGCCAGACGTCCACCAGGATCATGGTGAGCGAGCGCGGTGCTCGAGCTGTGGTGCCACTGGAAGCCGAGCTTCAGGGCCGCGGTCCACAGCTCCAGGATCCCGTAGCCCGGGTTCAGCATGAACTTCCAGATCAGGCCGACCACCACGGGGGTGAGGATCATGGGAATGAGGATGATCGTGCGAAAGATCCGCTTGCCGGGCATCTCCTGGTTGAAAAGCACGGCGATGAAGAAGCCCAGCACGAACTGCAGGGCCACGGCCCCGGCCACGAACAGCAGGGTGACCACCAGGGCGTTGGCCACCGCGGGGTCGGTGAGGATCTGCACGTAGTTGCGCAGGCCGACGAAACGCATGCCCTGCCAGGAGCGGACCGGGTTGTACTGCAGGAAGGAAAGCACGATGGAGTACCCGAACGGGAACAGGGTGACCAGGGTGACGACCGCCATGGCGGGCAGCATGAACAGGGTCGGCCAGCCCCTCTGCCAGGGCTCCGCCCGCATCCTCGGTCGCACCGCGGCGGTTCTCATGTCCGGGTTCCCTCTGTCCCGGTGAACAGGGACGCCGGCGTCGGCCGGACCGGCAGGCGCTGTCGGGCCTGCCGCACCTGGGCGGCCGGCAGGCCCAGCTCGCGGGCGATGATCCGGCTCACCAGGAGCGCGCAGGTCCGCCCCTGGCACAGCCCCATTCCCGCCCGGGTCATGCGCTTCACCGCGTCCACATCCCGGGCCCCCTGGCGGATGGCCTCCAGGATCTCGGACAGTTTCACCTCCTCGCAGCGGCAGATGATCCAGTCTTCAGCGGGCATCGGCGATCCTCTCGAGGTGGCGGACTTCGTGAAGATGGACCTTGGGAATGGCCACCTGGACGGAGTGGAAGGCCCGGTCCTGGGGGCTCCTGCGCACGGAAAGCACCGTGCCGGCGCAGACCTCCCGGCCCCGCCGGTCCAGGGCGCGGACCCGCTCGCCCTTGCCCGGCAGCGGCAGCAGCTCATAAGGCATGGTCACGGCCGCCTCCGTCTCGCTGTAGGTGGCGTCCAGGACGAAGATGGAGAGCCCCGGACAGGAGGAAAGGCACAGGCCGCAGCCGGTGCAGCGCTCGTCCAGCACGGGCAGTCGCGTGATGTCCTCCCCGATCTCGATGTACCCCTGCTTGCAGGCCGACTCGCAGGGATTGCAGGGAATTTCCTGGGCGCACTCGAACACCGCGATGGGTCCCCTGGCCAGCCGCTCGTCGGAGGGGTAGATGCCGTCGGCCTGCAGGCGGCGCACGTCGAGCACTCCCGGCTCCAGGACGTACTTGAAGAGGGTCTCATCCATGGCTTTCCTCGAATTCGCGGAAGATCTCGGTCTTTTTCCGGGCGACCAGGCTGCCGAAAGGACCGGCGCGCAGCTTGCCCAGGCTGGCCAGCAGCTCCCCCTGCAGCGCCTCCGCCCTTGGCGCGGTCAGGGCTCCCGCGTACGCCGCGGCCGTTACCGCGGCCAGCCTGCCTTCCTCCATGGCCGAGGAGGCCTCCTCCACGCCGGTCAGGTCGCCGGCCGCGAACACCCCGGGCAGGGAGGTGGCCAGCGCCGCGTTGTGCACGGGCAGGTACCCGCCCAGCTCTGGAACGTAGGTGACCGCCAGCCCCATGGCCCGGCCCAGCTCCACGGCGGGAGAAAGCCCGACGGCAATGCAGAGCAGGTCCACCTCGAAGAGCTTCTCGCTGCCCGGGACGGTCCCCCCCGCCGGGTCCACCTCGGCCAGCGTGCAGCTGCGGACCTTCTCCTGGCCCTCGGCCCGGATGACCGTGTGCTTCAGGAAGAAGGGCACCCCCATGCGGCGCACCTTCGCGGCGTGCACGAAGTACCCGCCGATGCTCTCGGTAACCTCCGCCACCCCGGCCACCTCGATGCCCGCCTGCAGCAGCTGGTAGGCCACGATCAGCCCGACGTTGCCCGCGCCCACCACCAGCGCGCGCTCCCCGGGGCGGACCCGGTAGTAGTTCACCAGGGTCTGGGCCGCTCCCGCCCCCATGATCCCCGGCAGGGTCCAGCCCGGGAAGGCGATGCTGTTCTCCCCGGCCCCGGTGGCCAGGATCACGGCCTTGGGCCGGCACTCCAGCAGACGGCCCTCCGCGTTGGCCGCCACCGTGCGGTCCGGGTAGACCCCCCAGACGGCGGTGTTCAGCAGGATCGGCACCCCCAGCTTCCGGCAGCGCTCCAGCAGGAGGCTGCCGATCTGGAAGCCGCGCACCCCGGCCAGGTGGCGCCCGGAGCCGAAGAACTTGTGCACCTGCTTGAACAGCTGCCCGCCGGCCGCCGGTTTCTCGTCGAAAACCGCGACCTCCACCCCCAACTCCGCCAACTGGATGGCCGCGCAGAGGCCGGCCGGACCTGCGCCGATCACGGCCACGCCTCCGGGCCCGACTGGCCTGCCGCTGCTGCGGCCCCCCAGCACGCCTATCTGCCGTACTGGCCTGCCGCTACTGCGGCCCCCCAGCGCGCTATCCGCGCATGACCGGCGCCACTGCCCCAGCCCTTTCTGGGATTCCACCCGCATCCCCTCCCGCACGGTGGTGATGCAGGTGCGCACGTTGGGCAGGCCGTCCACGGTCATCACGCAGTCGGTGCAGCGGCCGATGGCGCAGAAGATCCCGCGGGGCTCCCCCTCCTTCTCGGTGTGCCGGAACACGTACCAGCCGGCCGCCACCAGGGCGGAGGCGACCGTTTCACCCTCCCGGGCCTGAACCGCCCGTCCGTCCACCAGGATGTCGAAGGTGCGGGCCGGCGGGAGCGAGCCCAGGATCGGGTGGACCGTGATGCGCCTGCCCTGCACTTCAGGCCCCCTTCCGGTGGCGGTTCATCGCGGCGATCTGGGCCTGGACGCGGGCAGGGTCGTACTCGGGGCGGTGCCAACGCAGGGCCTGGAAGATCAGGCCCCCTTTGGCCGTGTGGAAATATTCCACGTACCTGTCCACCTCCGCCTGGATCTGGGCCGTGGTGCCGCGCACCAGGGTGTCCATCATGTCCACGGCCAGCTTCACGGCGCGCCGGCCGCGGAAGAAACGCCGGATCGTCTCCAGGCCGCAGGCCTGGGGCTGCACGAAAAGCTGCACGTCGATGTCCATCTCCAGCAGGTCGGGCAGGATGTCGGTGATGTTGCCGTCCAGCAGCAGCGAGGTGTACAGGCCCTGTCCGCGGATCCCGGCCAGCAGCTCGCGGTACAGCCCGGCGAACCGGCGGCGGAACAGCTCGGGGGAGAACATCAGCCCCGCGGTACCGGCAATCTCGTCGATGATCGTGACCATGTGCGCGCCCATACGGCGGAACTTGGGCACGAGGGCCAGCTGGTAGTCCACGATCCGGCGCAGGACCTCCATGGCCAGATCCGGATCTTCCGCCAGCTTCAGGAGCATCCCCTCATAGCCCAGCAGCTCGAAGGCCAGCAGGAACGGGCCGGGATCCAGGAAGCCGTTGATGAAGCGGTCGGGGTAATGCCGCTGGATTACGGCGCGGCGCCGCTCGAAAAAGCCGTCCGCGCCGGCCGGGTCGGGCCAGGGATGGTCGCGCACCTGCTCCCGAGTGCCCAGCGCGGGCCGGGCGATGATCGAATAGGCGGAGTCCCGGCCCTGCGGCACCACCTGGGTGCAGCCCCATTCGTCCGAGCGGACCGTTTCCCCCTGCTGGTTGGAACCCAGCGGGCTCAAGTTCCAGTGGTAGGTGCACCAGGCCGAATCGAAGCTCTCCGCCCCCGGCGGGACCTTCACGGAGGCAGGATCCAGCGTGCCGTACGCGTCGTAGAGCAGGGGTACGTCCACCAGATCCATGGGCACCAGGTCCGGAGAACCGAACTCGATGGCCCGTTTCACGCGCTGGATGTGCGCGCTGTCGCGGCTCAGGCCTTCCTCCTTCATCCGGCCCTGCCCAGGTACTCCGCCAGGACGGTGTAGTCATAGGTTCGCGGCCAGCTGTAGCTCTTTCCCGCGAAGCGCCGCGGGTCCAGGGGATCCAGGGCAATGCTGGTGCCCCCCTCGACGATCAGCTCGGCCAGGAGCCGTGAGGTCACGGGCGCCCAGGACATGCCATTGGAGTAGCCGGCGGCCACGTACAGACCCTTGTATGGCGGAACCTGGCCGACACAGGGCAGGCCGTCCGGGGTGATCCCCATCGCTCCCGACCAGGCCCGGATGACGCTCAGGCAGGCCAGCTGCGGAAACATCCTGGGGATCACGGAGGCGTTCACCAGCAGCTCCCGCAGCGAGACCTCCTCCTCGAACTGCCCTTCCCGGGTGGCGGCGAACTCCGGGGGGCCGCCCACCAGCAGGTTTCCGCGCTTGGTCTGCGTGCAGCCGTAGACGATCTTGGAGTCCAGCTCCGCCTCGAAGGTGAGCGCCGGCACCGGGGGGGCCGGTTCGGTGATCACCGCCAGGGAACGCAGGGGGATGACCGGCAACTGCGGGGTGAGATACGCGGCCCAGCCGTTGGCCGCGTTCACCACCACCTCGGCTTCCAGCAGGCCCTCCGCGGTCCGCACCCCCGCCACCGCTTCGCCCTGCAGCACGATCTCCTCCACCCTCGTCCAGGTCCGGATCTCGCAGCCCATCCTCACGGCCTCGCGGGCCAGGGCGTGGGCCAGTTTGAGGGGAAACAGGCATCCGTCGGAGGGGCGATAGCGGGCCCCCAGGCAGGAGTCGCTCAGCACCGGGGACAGCTCGTGCAGGGCCCGGCGGTCCAGGTAGCGGATCTCCTCGTCCCCCAGCTCCTCGCGCTGCATCCGCACCAGGCGCCGCAAGAGCTCCACCTCCGCCTCGCTGCAGGCGATATCCAGGCTGCCCCGGCGCAGCAGGCCGATGTCGACCTGCAGTCCGGCGGGGAAGGCGTCCAGCATCCGGTCGTTCTCCGAGACGAACGGCCACCGCTTGGCGATCTCAGAAGCCTTGGAGTCGCGGCCGTCGATCTTCATGATCATGCCGCCGTTGCGCCCCGAGGCCCCCGAGGCCAGGTTGCGCTCCTCCAGCAGCAGCACCCGCTGGCCCCGCTTGGCCAGCTGGTAGGCCAGCCCGCAGCCGACCAGCCCCCCGCCGACGACGATCACGCGCATGCGGGGCCAGTGTACCACAGCCGCCGGAACCCGGAGTGGAGGATTCTGACTTTTTTACTGGAAAATCTGAATAAACCTTCTTCCGCGGATCAGCGCAGCTGGTTGGCGATGGCCTGACCCAGGTCCTCGCCCAGCTTCTTGAAAGCCGTGGACAGTGCGGCGGAGGCGTTGGAGCCCTGGGCCCGCTTGGTCTTGTTCACGGCCAGCAGGACCTTGCCCGAGGCCAGCTCCACCACCTTCACCGCGCCGCTGACCTGGATGATGATGGTCTGGCCCTCCTGCACGGTTTCCGAAATGCGGGCGGTGCCGAAGATGGCCCGTTCCACCTGGCCCTTGTATCCCGCGGCGAGGGCGGCGATCACCTGGTTGTCGGGGCGCCCGGCGATCTCCGGGGCGGCGACCGGCAGAGACACCACCTTGAAGCCGGCCTTGCCCAGCTCGCCCAGCAGGCCGGAGGAGGTCTCGCTCATGGTGATGGGGTTGCCCGTGGCGTCCAGGTCGAACACGGCGATGCCGGTGGGGATGGTGCCGGCCAGGGACAGCGACTCGTAGGCGAAGCGCACGCTCTTGCTGCGGGCCAGCTCCTCCATGGCCTCCACCTGGGCGTACAGCCGGTCCGGAACGTCGGACAGGGACTCCAGGGCCTCGTCCAGGTCCAGGGCCATGGTCAGGGTTTCGGCGCCCACGGACTCGGGGGGCGGAGGCTGGAAGGAGAGCCTCCCGTCCGGCCCGCTCTTGGCCGCTTGAGAGCGCGTGGAGCTCTTGCCCGAGGCCCGCATCTCCTTGTACGAGACGCGCAGCGCGGCGCCGGCGATGCCCGGGTCGGAGCCGGCGGAGCCGGCCACGACTTTGAGCTGGAAGCCGGCGGGGAAGCCCTGGCCCACGTGCACCTTCAGGTTGTCGTTGAGCTTCACCAGGCCGATGCGGCGGACCGCCTCGCGGGCCTGGTTCATGTTGCGCTCGAACTTGATCTCCGCGTTCTCCAGATCCGACTTGAAGGCCGCCGCGGCCGCCTCCAGGTAGCGCAGCGCGGCCTGGTACAGCTCGCCCCGGCCCTCCAGCTCCCGGCCCTCCGCTTCCGGCCCGGAGATGGCCTGGACCTTCTCGCGGAAGATCTCCTCCAGCCGGCGCCTCTCCTTGGCCAGCTCGGTCTTGTTGTAGCGGGCCAGCAGGTACACCCCGGTGCGGCCCTCCCGGCGGTTCACCCAGCGCTCGGCGATTTCCAGGCCCACCACCCTGCCGGCGGAGGTGGACTTGAGGGTCTGCACCACGTCCGCCTGGTAGGACTCCAGCGACGCCCTGGCGGTGGCGGTGGTTTCGGAAGCGATGCGCACCCCCAGGTAGCGCATGATCTCGTCGATCAGGGCCCCGCGGGCGAAATCCTCCCCCTCGGCCATGCTGCCGGTCTTGGACTCCCCGGAACCGACGAAGTACATGTATTGGGCGTCGGCCTCCGGCGGGTCCAGCACCCAGGCCGGCGGCGCCTCCTGGGCGGAGACGGGCTTGGGCGCGGAGCCGCAGGCAAACAGGAACGCCGCGGCCGCGGCCACCGCAAGAATCCTCAGAGGGCGGATGGTTTTCATCAGATGCTCCTGGAAAAGAATGTGGGCGGGGGGCTGCCCCCCCGCCCGTCGTGTCCTACAGGCCTTCGTCGAACAGCTCTTTCACCCGGTCGCGGGCGGTCTGCTCCTCCTCGGTCTTCGGCTTGGCTTTGCCGCTCTGCGCGTCCAGGGCCCGCTGGATGGCCGCGTCGATCTGCTCGCGGGGCACCGTGTACAGCAGCAGGTAGCGATAGACCTTGTCGGTCGGCTTGCCGGCGTCGTCGTAGTACTGCTGGTAGACCCAGAAGTCCGCCTTCTGGCGGGCCCCGGCGTACTCGGCCACGGCCAGGATCTTGGCCACCTCTTCCATGTAGGTTTCCACCATGTCCTTGTCGCCGATCTGGGCGCCGACGAACTTGTTCATCACCCGGGTGGAGACCATGCGGGCCACCTCGGTGGCCGCGGTGAAGCTGCGGGTCCAGGCCTTCACGCCTTCCAGGTCCTTGCCGGTCTGCTCGAACTTGAACACGTACAGGCCCTTGAAGTCCCGCTCCCCTTCCAGGTTCTCCTGCTCCTCGAAAATCCAGTTGGGCACGTCCATGCCGAAGGCGGTGCCTTCGTGCTCGATGGTCTTGGGCGGGTAGACCTTGGGCTCGACCTTGATCTCGCCCTTGGGCTCCTTGGCCTTGGGGCCGCCCGCGCAGCCCACGAAGGCGAAAGCGACCATGGCGATCACCGCTGCGATGATCCACAGTTTTTTCATCGAACTTCTCCTTCTTCTATAGAAGAGATGGATAGCGGGGCGACGCCCCGCATTAGTTGCCGGTATTGAAGGTGACACTCTTGCCCCGCAGCACGACCTGGTACATATCCTCCAGGCCGGGGACCCCCTCGGCCACGTCCAGCACCGTGTCGGCCAGGTCCTCCAGGGAGCCCAGGAGGAAGACGCTGTACCGGGCCTCCTCGGCGGTCTGGCTCACGGTCAGCACGTCGCGCGCCTGCCGGCGCAGCTTGCGCCGGAAATCGGACATCGCCCTGGCGTCGGAGCTGCCCTGCACCACCAGCTCGTACTTGATCCCCCCGGCCAGCGCCTTGGCCATGTAGGCCCTGGCCTGCTCCAGCACGATGGGCATGGCCTTGTACACGCTGGTCTGCAGCGCGTTGATGCGCGCGGCCTGTTCCGAGGCGGTGGAGAAGGTGCGCGGGCTGTTCCAGGGCTGGGAGCCAAGCAGGCGGCCGGTGGAGGCCTCGAAGCCCTTCAGGGTGATGTTGGCCTGCCCGTAGTACTTGCCCGCGGAGCTCTCCCCGGTGGTGCGCCCGTCGATCTCCACGTACACGTCGGCGTTGAGCTTCTGGGCGATCCACTGGATCATGGAGATCGACTCGCCGGTCTCCTCCTCGTACAGGCGCTGCTGGTCCTTCTTGAGCTTCTCCACCTGCTCCAGGTCGATGGCTTCCAGGGCGTTGGAGGTCAGGTACTCGTTGGCGATGCCTACGGCGGCCTTCATATAGAAGGGATCCTCCGTGGCCTGGTCATTGAAGTAGACCATGTAGGTCAGCTGGCCCAGGTAACGGGCGATGAAGCGCTTCTCCTCAGGCGTGGGCTCCGGTCCGCTTTCCTCGGGGACCTCGTCCTCCAGCTGCACCACCCCTTCGGCGGTAGGGGCCTGGGCGCCGGCGGCCGCCGCTGCGCCGCCGGCCGGCGTTTCCCCGCCCAACAGGCCGTTGGCCTTCAGGGTGTTCTCCACCGCCCGCATGTTCACCGCCACGCGGATCTCGAACAGGTAGTCCTCGCCGACCTTGTCCTTGCGCAGGGTCTCCAGGCTCTCCTTCTTGATGTAGGCGTTGGGGTTGGAGGTGCTGTACAGCACGGAGCCCAGCTTTTCCTGGTTGGCCCGCTCGCTGCCCACCCCGATCAGCTCGATCACCCCCTTGCGCACCGCGTCCATGATGGCGAAGCTGCGGGCGTTGAGCATGGAGGGACTCTTTCCTGCGCCCTCGTACACCTTCTCGGCGGGCACGGCCGGGGCCTTGGCCGCGGGCGCGGCGGCGGGAGGAGCGGAGGCGCAGGCGGCCAGGAAAAGCAGGGCGAGCAGCGCCGCGCCGGCGGCAAACAGGCTTCTCTTCACGGTACTCCCTCCTCCTTACAGCTTGATCGTCAATCCCGCGCCGATAAACAGGCCGTCGTAGTCCGGGAAGAAGATGCTGTTGATGTACTTCGTCGGGACGAAGGAGAACATGTTCATGTAGCCGACGTCCCCCGTGAAGCGCATCTTCTTGTTGAACAGGTAGGCCACGCTGAGGTTGGCCTTGAGCCCGACATGGGTGAAGGCGAATTTCTCGTCGTCGTCGGTGTCCAGGTACCAGAGGTAGGCTCCGCCGATCGCCCAAGCGACGCCATCGGCGTAACGGAGAGCCGTCCCAGGTACAGCATGTACTCCCCGCCCAGATACAGGTTCAGCGGGATGGCGGCAATGATGTTGGTGATGAACGGGACCTCCAGGGCGAAGATGGGGCGAAAGCCGTAGAAACCGCGGGACACGCTTCCGCGAATGCCCGCCATGCCGATGATCCGGCCCGGGTCGTACAGCAACCCGCTGGCCACGTGCAGGTAGGGGGTGGTTTCCACGCCCAGCAGCGGGAACTCCCGCAGCTGGTCCCCCTCCTGGGGCCTGGGCCGGGCGTACAGCACCTTGCCCACCGAGACCTCGTCGCTGACCTCCTTGATCACCAGCAGGCCGTTCTCCGTGGTCAGGGTCTTGCCGGAGTCCAGCACGCGGCTGGCCACCAGCACGAACTCGTCGCCCACCTTGATGCCCATGTCCCGGCCCAGCTCCAGGATCACCTCGCCGCCGTGGACCTCCAGCACCCCGGTCTTGAGCTGGAACTCGGGGATCTTGCGGATCTCGTAGGTCAGCAGCATGGCGATGCCGTCCATGGCGCTGCGGGCCGCCCCCTGCGGGCTGTCCTCCGTGCCTTCGGTCTCCACGAAGGCCTGGGCGAAGGTCGTGCCCTGCTCCACGTTGACGAAGCTGAAGGAGGTCTTGAGGGCCACGTGGAAATCCCCGTCGTCCTTGACCTCCAGCACGTAGCTGGCCACGGAAGGCACCACCACGATGAAGGAGCCGACCAGCCGCTCGAAGTCCGACTGGGTGAAGAACTCCCGGCCCATCTGCACCGCCTCGGGCATCTCCGCACGCACTTCCTTGAAGGCCTTGATCCTGTCGATGAACTCGCTGAGGTCGCCGGGTTCCAGGCGCTGGGTCATGCCCAGGACGTTGAAGCGGCCGATGTTGACGAACACCCCGCGGATTTCCTCGTCGACCCCGCCCAGGACCGAGTCGGGTATGTCCCACTGGTAGTAGCTCAGCTTGAAGACCGCGATGTCCTTCTTCTGGGACACCTGCTGGGCGATCGCCAGCGGGGCGACCGCCAGGACCAGCAGCAGGAGCGCGACGACTCGCCTGGATTTCATGCCTTACCTCCCTTTTGGCACTCGCAGAATGGGTATATTGATAAGATACAACCGCATCGACCCGATTTCCACTATAGATTAAACAATTTCAGCGGGCTTTGAAAGCACCGCCTGCTGTGGTATTATAGTAGGTAGATGCGCGTCTATCCCGGCCTGGCCGCGATCCTGCTGATTCTCCTCGCGGTTTCCTGCTCGGATATGTCCGTGTTCGGGCCCCAGGACGCGGTCCCGGCCAGCATCGAGGTGCGCTCCCTGCGGGACGGCGGCTTGGTGCAGGTCGGCGACCCGCTGGCCTACGTGGTGCACGCGGAGCGGCAGCCCGGGGAGGACCTGGTGCTGGAGGCCACGCTCCTGGACGCCGCCGGCGGCGAAGCCTGGTCCGGCACGCTGGCCTCGCCGCAGCTGGAGGAAGAGCTGAAGCTGAAAGCTCCCCGGCCTGCCCATCGGCCTGTACCGTCTGAAGCTGGTGCTGACCCGGGAATCCGGGGCCACCGTGGAGAAGGAGCTCTCCTTCTTCTACGTGACCGGGGATTTCGCCATCGAGGGGATCAGCTCCTTCCCGCCGACCATCCAGCCGGAGAGCCGCATCCTGCTGAAGGCCGACCTGCGCTACCCGGAGGGCTACGACCCCTACGTGCGCTGGACCCAGGACGGCCAGCCGCTCGGCAGCGGCCGGGTCAGCGAGGGCCTGGCCCAGGTCGGCTGGCAGGCGCCGAAGCGAAGGCGTCTACCCCGTGCAGGTGGAGCTCTTCCCCACCCCCCCCAGGATGGCCGGGACTTCCGCTTCACCTCCCCCCTGCTGGCCACCGGAAAGCTGTACGTCACCCCCTCGGCCGCGGCGGCCTCCGAGGAGCTGGGGCCCCTGGAGTCCTATTACCTGCTGTTCCACTTCGACGGCAGCCTGCGCGATGCGGCTTCGCCGGAGGCGGCGGAAGCGACCGCCTTCGGGGCGGCGGAGGTTTCCAAGGCCGGGCTGCGCCTGGCGAAAACGCCGGGGTCCGCTACCCGCGCCTGCTGCTGCCGGCCGCCGGCGGGCTGCCGGCCCCCTGCACCCTGAGCCTGCGGCTGGAGTTGGCGGAAGGCGCCGCGGGCCGCGATCTGCTGGCCACGGAGTCCTCCGACCGGGCCTTCCGCCTGAAGCTGGCCCTGGACGCGGAAGGGCGGCCCTGGGCGGAGCTGCAGTTGTCCACCGGCGCCGCCATGCGCCTGCCCTCGGGCATGCCCCCGCTGGCGCCCGGCCGCACCTACCGCCTGGACCTGTCGCTGCTGCCCGGCGCCCGCTCCCTGACCGCCATGTGGTTCCTGGACGGCCTGCAGACCTCCCTGGCCACCGTGAAGGCGGAGGGCGGCGCGATGCAGGCCGACGGCTCGACACTGCTGGGCGGGGAGAACGGCGTCCGCGGCCTGATCTCGGAGCTGGGGGTCTACTACCTGGACGAGGGCAAGCGGCCTTCCGCGGACCCGGGGATCTACCGCTGGGTCATGGAGAGGCGGCTGGGGAGGCGTCA
>CAVUYS010000029.1:0-47593 GCA_963745745.1 uncultured Spirochaetota bacterium
GGGAGTAGGTGTGCGGCATAAAATCAACCACCAGGCGTCTGCCGTAGAAGCTCTTGTATCCTTCCAGGGTGGCGCGTATCTCCGTGGGGTGGTGGCCGTAGTCGTCCAGGAACAGCACCCCGCCGGCCTCCCCCACCAGCTCGCTGCGACGGCGGGTGCCGCGGAAGCCGGCCAGGGCCGCGCGCGCGGCCTCCAGCTCCGCGGCGCCCAGCGCGCGGCCTTCGGCCGCCAGCAGCTCCATCGACAGGGCCAGCGCGGCCGCGGCGTTCCAGGCCATGTGCCTGCCGGGAAGCGGCAGGGCGAACTCCCCTTCCAGGCCGGCCAGCCGGAAGCTCGTCCTGCCTCGGCGCTTTCCACCTCCCGCAGGCCGTAAGGCCCCCGGGGCCGTTTCCCCGTACGGAAGCAGGCTCAGGTCCGGGCGAAGGGAGCCGGAACGCCCGCCACGGTGCGGGCCCCGGCGTCGTCCGCGGCGTAGATCAGGGTGCCTCCTGGCGGCAGGAGCAGGACGTAGCTCACGAAGGCGTCCAGCACGTCCTCCAGGTCGCGGAAGTAGTCCAGGTGGTCCGCTTCCACGCTGGTGAGGACCAGGCGTCGCGGGCGGAAGTTCAGGAAATGGCGCCGGTATTCGCAGGTCTCGGCCACCAGGTAGCGCTCGCCGCGCGCCAGGGTCGAGCGGTCGCCGAAGCCGGCCACCTCGGATCCCACTATCACCGTTACCGGCAGCTCCAGGGCCTGCGCCAGCGTGCCGGCCAGCGCGGTAGTGGTGGTCTTGCCGTGGGTCCCGGCCACCCCGGAAGAATCGGCGGCCGCGGACAGCCGGCCCAGGGCTTCCGGGTAGGAGAGCACCGGCAGACCCCGGGCCAGGGCCTCCCGCAGCTCCACGTGCTCCTCGCGCGAATAGGCCGGAGAATGGACCACCATCTGCACGCCCTGCTCCACGTTGGCGGCGGAGAAGGACTCGCGGTAGGGCACGCCCAGCCGGGTGAGCAGCGCGTCGGTGTAGAATTTTCCGGCCCGTCCGAGCCGCTTACCACCGCCCCCCGGCTCACCAGGATTTCCGCCAGCGCGGCCATGCCGGTGCCCTTGATGCCCACCAGATGCAGGCGGTATCCGGCCAACGCAGCCGGCCAGGCCGGCGAGGCCGGCAAGGGGTTCTCGCCGATCTGGCTGACTATAGCCAAAGGCCCGGCATTGGGGAAGCCGGCCGGTGCGGCGTGCGGCCGGTGCACGGCCGGGGCTACGCGGATCAGGATGGTGAAGCCGAGGAAGCCCTGCCACTCGGGGAAGGCGGTGAGGGCGGGCAGGAAGCCCACGGTGGGGGCCACCTCCAGGAACAGCTCCACTACGTTGTCGATCAGGAATATCTGCAGTCCCAGGGGAATGCGCGCGCCCAGGCTGAAGTCGGTCGGCTCGAAATAGATGTTGGTGTAGGCGCCCACGCCGAGGAAGAAGTGCAGGATGTCGACGACCTGGTAGGCGTTCACGATCCGGTAGTCGGCGCTGAAGAACAGGTAGCCGGGAGCGGCGAAGTTGTAGCCGATCTTGAAGTCGAAGGGCGCCGGGCGGATGATCAGCACGGCATTGGGGTTGCCGAACTCCAGACCCAGCCGGAGGTTGCTCTTGCCCTTGGCCGAAGCGCCCACGGCGCCGAGCGCCAGCAGAACCATGACGATCGTGAAAAGCTTCAAACCGTGCTTCATGGTCCACCTCTCTTCTTCCGGATCTTCCATCTCCTACGGGAGTCGAACCCGTGCTGCCGGGATGAAAACCCGGTGTCCTAACCACTAGACGAAGGAGACACTTGGCGAAGCGAAATATACGGCGATTGCGGCGCGACTGTCAAGATTTGAGCCGCGCAGGACTCGAACCTGCGACCCACAGCTTAAAAGGCTGTTGCTCTACCACCTGAGCTAGCGGCCCTCGGAAGCACGGGCACTATAGCACCCGCCCTCCGCGAGTGTCAATTCGAGGCCTGTCGGCGGGTCGGGAGGGTGCTTGGGGCGCGGGTGCCGCTACAGGCGCAGCGCGGCCTCCAGGGCCATCCCGGAGCTGGGCTGGTCGCCGAGGTGCCGCCCCATCTCCCGGGTGAAGAAGGCGGCATTGAGCTCCAGCAGGGGCACCCGCAGGCCCCCGCCGAAGGTCAGGTATCCCTGGTTCAGTCCCGCGCGCAGGGCCAGGAAACGCAGCAGGCGGATCTCGGTGCCCAGGTGCAGCGCCGTCCAGGGCGAGCGCTCGCCGCGGATCACCGTGGCCAGGTCGCTGAAGGCCAGGTGCACGACCGGGTCGAAAACCCGGGGGGCGAAGTCGAAGCGGTAGGAGAGCCCCAGGCTGAGCTCCATGGGCACGACCGGATCCTCGGCCAGGGCCGACCCGCCGCTCGGAAAACCGCCCGTTTTCCGCAGGCTTTCCAGCACCTCCCCGAAGGTGCTCTGCCGGTAGATGATGCTGGTCCCCAGGAAATCCCGCACGGACAGCCCGATGCGCCGTCCGCCCAGCACCAACAGCGCGCCCAGGTCGACGCCGAAGCCGAAGCCGTAGAGGGCCGGAGCCGATTCCAGCGCGGCCAGCGGGTCGCCGCCGGACTGCATGGCGTCGAAGAAACCGAACATGGAGTCGTAGTCCACCGGCACGGCCAGGCGGATGAGGGGGCGCACGTCCGCGCCCAGCCAGAGCCGGTCCGCCAGGGTCTTCAGCGCGAAACCGGCCACGAACTGCAGGTCAGCGGTCAGGCGGCCCGTGGCCCCCAGGGTGGTGGGTCCCCAGAGGTAGGAATCCACGTTCAGCACGGCGCCCAGCCCCAGGCCCCGGCCTATGTAGCCCAGGCCCAGCCCGGAGCCCATCCCGAAGCCGCCGGTGGTGATTTCCCCTTCCATGAAATCGGCCAGCGCCTGCGCATCACCGCTCATTGGCAGGCTCCCGAAAAGCCGGGCCGGATTGGCGTAGACCCAGCTGGAGGCGGTCAGAAAGGTAAAGGACTTGCGCTCGGAGGCGATGGCCGCCGGGTTGTGGAACAGGGCCTGAAAGCCTTCGGCATTGGCGGTGAACGATCCGCCCTGGGCCAGCACCTCCGGGCTCACGGGCACCGCGGCGGGTTCCCAGCTCTGGGCGCCCGGGCGGTCCGGCGGCGTCCAGGCGAGGAGCGCCAGGAGCAGCGCGATCACGGCCAGGGTCCTGCGCATCGTTGCCTCCATCAGAAGCTGATCCCCGCCGCGTCCAGGATGTTCTGCAGCGGCGTGCCCGGCACGAACGGATCCTCGAAGCCGGAGGCGGTCGGGTCGGCAGGCTGCCCACCCTGGAGGATGGTCCACAAGGCGTCGCGGGCTTCCGCCTCCGTCGCATACAGGCCACCGTCCGTCAGGGCCTCGGCCACCAGGCAGCTGAACAGGGCTTTCTGGGTCACGTCGCCCAGGTTGACGGCCTCCGGCACGGCCGGGTCCTCGCCCAGCTTCCCGCCGAAAACGACATAGCCCTGCCAGGCCTCCTGAAAGCCGGTCAGCAGGCCGTCAAAAACCTCCCGGGACTCAAAGGCCTCCCCGGGGAAGATCTGCGGAATCAGGTCCTCCAGGAAATCCAGGACCTCCTCGGAGGTGGCGAAGCTCAGGCTTTCCAGGTCCTGGCCCAGCAGCTGTGTAACGTTGTTGACCACCTCCACGGCTCCCGAAGCCTCCAGCTGCAGGTCCGCGTACAGCACCGCGGCCCGCTTGCGGCTTTCGGCTCGGTCGCCGGATCGTTCATGGCGCCGTACAGAATTGCCTCCACCGCGCCGTAGACGGCCGGATCCTCCACCAGCTTCTCCACGAAGACGGGCGAGCCCAGCTCCTGCGATAGATAGTCCAGGGCTTCCCCCTCCGGCATGGCGGCAAGCTCCTCCGGCGAGGGCAGCGGCACCGGGTCCAGGGACTTCAGCAGGTTGAAGGTGAAAAACTCGGCGCAGCCGCCGAGGACAGTCAGCAGGAGCAGGCATAGGAGCGCGACCATCGCCCCCAGGCTGGAACGCTTCATCGGACCTCCGGGATTCACCTGCAATTATACCCCGCCCGGCCTCAAATATCACGCGCATCGGACGCCGGGCCCAGGTACACCGCCCCGCAGGGATCCCCGTCGCTCTCGATCCTGGCCCGCACCAGCCGGCCCGCGGGCCCTGCGGGCACGCCGCGCACGGCGCACGGCAGGTAGTTGCCGCTGAACCCCCGCCAGGCGGACCCGTCCCCGCGCTGCTCCTCCACCACGACCTCCACCTCCCGGCCGACCCAGGCGGAGCGGTAGGCCGCGGCCAGGCGCTCGCTCAAGGCGATCAGGGCCTGCACCCGCCGGTCGCGCTCGCGCTCCGGGACCCTCTCCCCCATCCGGAAGGCGGCGGTGCCCGGCCGCGGCGAGAAGGGGAACACGTGCAGCTTGGCGAAGCCCAGGCTCTCGGCCAGGTCGTAGCTGGCCTGGAAATCCTCTTCCGTTTCCCCGGGAAATCCCGCGATCAGGTCGGCGGCCAGGAACGGCTCGGGGCGGGCGGCGCGCAGCAGCCCGACGGCCCGACGCACCTGCTCCGCGCGATAGCGCCGGCGCATCCGCAGGAGCACCCGGTCGGAGCCGGACTGCACCGGCAGGTGGAAGTGCGGGCAGACCCGGGGGTGGCGCAAAGCCTGCACCAGTGCGGGCTTGATGGTTTCCGGCTCCAGGGAGGACAGCCGCAGCCGAACCCCGGCAGTGGAAATCAAGAGACGCTCCAGGAGCTCCCCCAACCCTTCCCCGTCGTGCCTCCAGGCGCTGAGGTTCACCCCGGTGAGGACCACCTCGCGGTATCCCTCCTGCTCCAGCAGCACGGCGCGCCGGACGGCCAACTCCGGGTCCAGGCTGAGCGAGCCGCCCCGCGCCAGGGGCACGCGGCAGTAGGCGCAGCGGTGATCGCAGCCGTCCTGGATTTTCAGGAAGGCCCGGGAGTGGAAGCTGTAGCGCTGGACCTGGAAGGCGAAGGGGTCGGGGCTTCCCTTCGCGATCCGCGCTCCGGTCCCCTGCTCCTGCAGGCGCCGCGGCAGGTCCAGCAGGAGGCTCTTGTCCGCCTGCGAGACCACGGTCACGTTGGGGCCCAGGCTCTCGATCGCCGCGCCTTCCAGCTGGGCGTAGCAGCCGGTCACCACCAGCAGCGCCGCGGGGCGCCGGCGGGCCAGGCCGCGAATGAAGCGCCGGGCCTTTTGCTCGCTTTTTCCCGTCACCGTGCAGGTGTTGATCAGGTAGACTTCGGCCTCCTCCCCAGGCTCCACCAGCGAAAAGCCCCGGCTCCGGAAGGCGGAAGCCAGGGCTTCGGTTTCGAACTGGTTCAGCTTGCAGCCGAAGGTGTGGAAGGCGGCTCTCATCCCTTGGGGGCCCTAGCCCCCTCCTGGCCCTCCACGCGCGCCTTGCCGCGCTGCGCGTCCACCAGGTTGGGATTCAAGGCCAGCGCCTTGTTGTAGGCCTCCAGGGCGAATCGCGCTTCCCCCGCTTTCTCGCGGGCGTATCCCAGCCGGGACCACCAGTCGGCGATGTTCGGGGAGTGGTACAGGGCGGTGGACAGGGCGATGTCGGCGTTGGCGAACTTGCCCTGCTGGATGTAGATCTCCCCCATCAGGTAGTACACGATGTCGATGCGCCCGCCGGTCGGGGCGATGGCGGCATACTCCTCGAGGTACTTCATGGCCTCCTGCCGCCGGCCCAGGTAGTACTGGGCCTCCCCGGCGATCTGGATGATGCGCGGGTCGTAGCGGGAAACGGTAAAGGCCTTCTGGCTGGCCTCCATGGCCTCCTGGTAGCGCTTCAGCTTGAGCAGGCTCCAGCCCAGGATGGCGTGGGCGTCCAGGCGGGCGGGCATTTCCTCCAGCTCCCGGCGGCAGATGTCCACGGCCGCCTGGAAGTTGCCGGAGCGGTACAGCTCCAGGGCGTCCATCTTTTCCTGGGCGGCCGCCGGCACCGGGGCGATCGCGGCCAGCAGCAGGGCGGTCAGCAGCACGGTCAGCGGGAGAGCGACCCGCGGGAACGCCCTTCTCATTTCTGCGCCTCGCCCTTGGGCGCGGCGGCCTTGTCGCGCCGCATGGTGCAGCGGCCGTTGTACTGGCAGCCGCTCTCCATGACCAGGTCCGGGGTGGCCAGGTCGCCGATCATGGTAGCGGTGGAGAAGAACTCCACGCGCGAGTGGGCCACCACGTCCCCCTCGATGCGTCCCTTGGAGGACACGGTGCCCGCCTCGATCTTCGCCTTGACCACCGCCTTCTCGCCGATGAACAGGTCCGAGGAGGCCTTGATCTCGCCCTGGAAGGTTCCCTTGATCATCAGCGGCTTCTGGAAGGTGAGCACGCCGGAAAAATTGATGTCCTCCGCCAGGATCGTGTCGATGTCGGTCTCCTCGACCTGCTCGATCCTGACCTCCCGCATGTCTCTCATGGCGGGAATCGTAGCGTAGCCCCTAGGGCGTGTCAAGCTTGGCCTTGAGGGCCTCCAGCGCCCGGTCCAGGGCCTGCCGCATCGCGGGAGTGTGGGGATTGTAGCGCTGCAGGTCCAGGAACAGCCTCCAGGTGTCGTTGCAGGTCTGCTCCACGATGTTCAGCAGGCGGCGATAGCCCAGGGAGCCGATGGCCGACGGCTGCAGGTCCAGCTCCGCCAGGACGCGGCCCAGGTAATGGGTCAATCCCTGGGTGTAGGCGGCCTGGCGGTCGTGGTCCTCGGGGCCAGGCGGTGGACTCGCAGGCCGAAGGAGGCGAAGAAGCCCTCCCACTCCCGGTAGCGCGCCTCCGGGAGGCGCACCGGGCAGAGGATCATGGGCAGGCCTTCCACGCCCCGGGCTCCCGAGTCGGGCCCGAACATGGGGTGGCTGGCCAGGATTTCGACCCCCGGCGGAAGCAGCTCGCGCATCCAGCGCACGGGCAGCTCCTTGACCGAGCAGGTGTCCAGAACCAGGGTGCCGGGGCCCAACCGCGGGGCAATGCGGGCCAGCACCTCCGGCATGGCGCCGATGTCCACGCACAGGCACACGGCCGGCATGGCCAGCAGCTCCTCCTCGCCCACCCGCTGCACTCCCGCCGGCGCGGGCCGGTCCGGATTGCGGGACCAGGCCTTCACCTCGGCCTTGCTGCTCAACAAGCCGGCGAAGAAGGCGCCGAAACGGCCCAGGCCGTAGATTCCGATGCGCATGGCCGGCCTACAGCTGGAAAGCTTCCTTTATGGCGGCCACGGCCAGGCCCTGGGCGGCGCGATCGATGACACAGGCGATCTTCGTCTCGGAGGTGGTCACCGAGTGGATGCGCGCGCCAACGCCGGCCATGGCCTGGAAGAAGCGGGCCGCCACGCCGGACTGCACTTCCATGCCCGGGCCTTCCACGGCCAGCTTCACCGCCTCGGTGAGCACCTCCGTGCGCAGGCCTTTCAGCAGGCGCCGGGCCCGGTCCAGGTCCGCCCGCGCCAGGGTGAAGGAGATCTCCACCCGGCCGTCCACGGGCGCGGTCTGGCTGATCATGTCCACGCTGATGTTCTCCCGGGCGATGCCCTGGAACACCTCGGCGATGCGCGCGGTGTCGTAGGGCACCTCCAGGAGGGTCAGCAGGGCCTGTTCCTCGCCGACGTAAAGGCGCGTGACGGCGCTGCCCGCCGTGATCATCTCCTTCATGCCGTACAGCCCGGGCGGCTTGCCGAGCAGATAGCGGGCCGCCTGCAGCGCCCCGCTGGCGAAGACCTGCCGCGAGTAGGCGGCGTGCCGGAACTCCACGACCTCGTCCTTGCCGGCGAACAGCACCTCGTGCTCCCCGACGATCGAGCCCGCCGCGCACCGCGTGGATGCCGATCTCCTTGGCGTCCCGCAGCTCGCTGCGCGCGTGCCGGCCGTACACGTACTGGCGGCTGCCCTGAAACACCTCGTTCATGGCGTCGGCCAGCAGCAGGGCCGTGCCCGACGGGGAGTCCTTCTTCTGGTTGTGGTGCTTCTCCACGATCTCGATGTCGAAGCTGCCCCCCAGCACGGCCGCGGCCTGCTGGATCAGCTCGCGCACCAGGTTGATGCCCAGGGACATGTTGGCGGACACGAAGATCGGGATCTCCCGCGCGTGCCCGCTCAAGCAGGCCCTTGTCCTCGGCGGACAGGCCGGTGGTGGCCACGATCAGCGGCAGCTTCGCGCGCGGCCGCCGCCGCCAGCAGCCCGGGCAGCGCCTTGGGCGAGGAGAAGTCCACGACCACGTCCGCCGGCAGCGCGCAGGCGGCCAGGCTGGGGAACACCGGGAAGGCCGCCTTGGCCGCGCCGCGCTGTCCACCCCGGCCACGATC
Source organism: uncultured Spirochaetota bacterium (assembly GCA_963745745.1). Classification (GTDB taxonomy): domain Bacteria; phylum Spirochaetota; class Spirochaetia; order SZUA-6; family DRHE01; genus MIBK01. The sequence continues at coordinate 8,279 of CAVUYS010000029.1, forward strand.
TGGATGTCCGGGCTGGCCGAAGCCACGGCCACCACCGCCTGGCCCGCCTTGCCGAAACAACCGTGCACGATGATACGCACCATGCTGCGATGGTAGCAGAAGCCTCGCGCCGCGGCAACCGCTACTTGATCCTCGGGCCGCCCATCACTAAAATGTGCTGCCTCGGCAAGGAGGAGATCATGTACGAAGGAGTCTTCACGGCCCTGGTGACCCCGTTCACCCAGGAGGGCAAGCTCGACGAACAGGCCCTGCGGCGCCTGGTGGATTTCCAGATCGCGGAAGGCATCGACGGCCTGGTCCCGGTGGGGACCACCGGCGAGAGCCCCACCCTCGACGCGGAGGAGAGCGAGGCGGTGATCCGGATCACCGTCGAGCAGGCCCGCGGCAGGGTGCCGGTCATCGCCGGCGCCGGCTCCAACAGCACGGACAAGGCCATCCACCTGAGCCAGGCGGCCAAGAAGCTCGGGGCCGCTGCCACCTTGCAGGTCGCCCCCTATTACAACAAGCCGACCGCCGAAGGCTTCCTGCGCCACTTCACCGCCATCGCCGACGCCGTGGACCTGCCCATGGTGATCTACAACATCGCCGGCCGGACCGGCAAGAACATCGAGAACCCCACCATGCTCAAGCTGGCAGCCCACCGCAACGTGGTGGCGGTGAAGGAGGCCAGCGGGGACATCAACCAGATGATGAACCTCATCGCCCAGAAGCCGGCGGACTTCGACGTGCTTTCCGGCGACGACAACCTGGCCTTCCCCCTGATCGCCCTGGGCGGCAAGGGGGTGATCTCGGTGGCCTCCAACCTGGTGCCCGGGCGGATGAAGGAGTTCATCGGCGCGGCGCTGAAGGGCCAGTGGGACAAGGCGCGGGAGCTGCACTACCAGCTCCTGCCGCTGTTCAAGGCCATCTTCATCGAGACCAATCCCATCCCCATCAAGGCGGCGCTGGCCATGAAGGGGATGATGCAGGAGGTCTACCGCCTGCCCATGTGCCCCTGGGCGCGGAGAACCGCAAGACCCTGGCCGCCGCGCTGCGCGAGCTAAAGATCCTCTGAGGCCAGGCGGCGCGCCAGGGCGGCCAGGCGCTCGGGCCCCAGCTGCTCGGCGCGGCAGCCCGGAGCGATGCCCTCGGCCGCCAGCGCCGCAGGCCAGGCGCTCTTCCGTGAAGCCGGAGGACCAGGCCTGCAGGTTGTTCCACAGGGTCTTGCGCCGGCTGCGGAAGGCCGCCTGGACCAGCGCTCTGGAACAGCGCCGTGACCGGCGGGCTGTCCGCCTGACCCCGCGGCTCCAGCTCGACCACCGTGGAGGTGACCTGCGGCGCGGGGTAGAAGGACCCGGGACGGATGCTGAAGGCCTCCCTCACCCGGTAGGCCCGCTGGCACAGGACGGAGAACGAGGAGTAGTTCTTCCCGCCGGGCGCGGCCGCCAGGCGCGCCGCCAGCTCGCGCTGCACGGTGAAGACCAGCCGTTTCGGCGAGAAGCCTTTTTCGGCGAAGGAGCCGATCACCGCCGAGGCGGCGCTGTACGGCAGGTTGCCGACCACCTTGTCGGGCACCCCGCGGCGCTCGCGGACCTCGCTCCAGCGCTCCACGGCATCCCCGGCCTCCAGCGCGAAATCCTCCCGGCCGGCGAAGCTGCTCTGCAGAAAGCGGATCAGCCCATGGTCGATCTCGAAGCCCACCAGCAGGCGGCAGCGTCCCAGCAGCGCGGAGGTCAGGCAGCCCAGGCCGGGCCCGATCTCCCAGACCGTTTCGTCGGGCCTGGGGTCGACCAGCTCCAGGATCTTGTCCCGGACCCCGGGGTTGATCAGGAAATTCTGCCCCCAGCGTTTTTTCAGGGTCAGGCCCAGCTCGGCCAGCGTCCGGCGGATCTCGGCCGGCGAGTCGTGGTTCACTCGGCGGTTCCGGCGGGGGGCAGCGCCCGCGGCAGGGCTCCCGGCAGCGCCCGCGGCTTCACGAAAAACAGGCCCGCCAGAGCCGCGGCCACGGGGATCCAGTAAACGGGGCGCCAGGCCGCGCGCAGCGGCGGAAAGCGGGCGAAGAAGCCCAGGGTGCCCAGGATCCCCCGGTGCAGCAGGTCCAGCGGCACCGCCAGCAGCGGCGGCACGGGCAGCAGCGACAGCAGCAGCGCGGCCAGGCCGGCCCAGATATATACCGTGACCAGCGGGATCAGCGGCAGGGCTGCCAGCGCTCCGGCCGGATAGGCGGCCCCGAAGGCCGCCAGCAGAAGCGGGGTGGTGGCCGCCTGGGCCCCCAGCGACATGGCCACGGCCGACCCCAGGAAGCGCGGCAGCGGAGGCGTGAGCCGGCGGCGCAGCGCCGGAGCCAGCAGCAGGATGCCCAGCAGCGAAAGAAAGGAGAGCTGGAAGGACAGCTCGGAGGCCGCGCCCGGATCGGCCAGGAGGATCGCCGCCCCGGCCAGGGACAGCAGGTTCAGGGTGCGCGTATCACGGTCCAGGATGAACCCCAGCGCGCCGGCCCCCAGCATGAGCACCGCGCGCGCCAGCGAGGGGCTGGACCCGGCCAGCAGGAGGTAGGCGAACAGCAGGGCGGAGCCGGCCGCGGCCCGCCAGCGGCGATCGGGCAGCCAGAAGAGCAGGAACGAGGCCGCGGCGAACAGGATCCCGGCGTGCAGCCCGGACAGGGCCAGCAGGTGCAGGCTGCCGCTCTCCTGGAAGAGGGCCCGCTCCGCCGCGGGCACCTCCGCGCGGTTGCCGAGCAGCAGCGCGGACAGCAGCCCCGCGGAGGCCTGGCCGGAAGCGGCCAGGCGGCGCTCCAGCTCCCGGTGCAGGGCCGCCCGGCCCTCCAGCAGCCGGGAGGACGTAGCCCAGCACGCTCAACTGGCCGCCGGAGGCCCGGGCGGCGAAGCGCACCCTGCCCTCCGCCTCGATCCTGCGCACCGTGCTCTGGACCCGCACGCGCCGGCCCCAGTGCAGGCGCTCCCCGTCCCGCACGACCAGCTCCACCAGGCCCGCACCGGAGGCTTCCACGTCCTGCGTCCAGGCCCGCCGCAGCCGCACCCGGTAGAGCACGCCCCCGCCGGGGACCGGCGAGCTGTCCGCGACCAGGGTGCCCTCGAAGCCGTGGATCCTTTCGGCCGGAAGCCCGGCCAGCCTCTGGCCGGCCGCCAGGGGCGTCAGGCTCAGGGCCGCCAGGGCGAGGCCCGCCCCGCAGGCGGCCAGCCAGGCTCCGGCCCGTCGCAGGCGGATCGGCTGCAGGCCCAGCAGGGCCAATCCGGCCGCGACCGTCGGTCCGCCGATAACCAGCGAGCAGGCCCCGCAGGGAAAGAAGAGGCGCGAAATACAGCCCGGCCCAGAGGGCCAGGGCGAAGGCCGTCAGCCAGGTGGCCCGGCAGCGCATCAGATGAGCAGCGCTTCCGGCGCTCACCACTTGAGCTTGGCGCGCACCTTGCGCGCCGCGGCCAGCACCTCCGGCGAATAGGACTTGAGGTATTCCACGTACTGCAGGTCGTCGAAGGCCACCTTGTCGCCCAGCTTGCCCAGGTTCTCGATGACCGCCAGCACGATCGTGCTGTCGAACTCCCGCACCCTCTCCGTGTAGGCGTTGAGCAGCACCAGGTACTGGGTCAGCCGCACCGCGGCCTCGTGGCTGCCCATGTCCCCCAGCAGGTTGATCGCCTCGACCAGGAACCGGCGATCGGCCAGGCCGCGCTCGTATTCCTGCAGCACGGCGTCGAAATGCTCGATGGCCAGCGGGCTGGCCTTGGACCAGCGGCGCCCGGTCAGGGCCCTGGCGGCCTGGAAGCGCAAATCGCGGGCCAGGGACTTGGACTGGTTGTCCGCCGCGGCCGAGTGCAGGCCCACGTCCAGCGCGAACTCGGCCAGGGCGCTCTTGTCCGCATCGGAGAGCCGGGGGAATTCCATGGCCATGCCCAGGGCCAGCTGCTTCTCCGGCAGCGGGCTGTCGCGCAGGATGCCGATGAACTGGGCCCGGTAGTCCCCCGGAATGGCCAGCAGGGACTGGCGGGCCTGCCGGCTGACGTCCTCGGTATAGCCCAGGTTCATGGTGGCGAACAGCACGGGGAAGGAGACCGGATCGCCCAAGGCGCCCAGCGCCCGGACGGCGGCCAGGATCACCCCCAGCTCCGGCACCTTGCCGGTCTGGAACACGGAGTTCTGCGACTCCAGCCAGAGGGTCAGGCTGCGGGCGATCTCCGGGTCGCCCTTGCCGATCACCGCCAGGGCGTCCAGCGCGCCCTGGCGCACCTCCTGGGAGGAGTCGGTCTGGAACAGCTTCCACACCGAATGGCGCGCCTCGGCAAAGCCCGCGGCGCGGACCTGGGCCAGGGCGGCCAGGGCCAGGGTCCGGAAGCGCTGGTCGGTCTCCAGCAGGGAGAAGTTGGTCAGGACGTAGTCCACGGCCCGCAGGTACAAGGGGCCCAACTCCTTCAGGCCCCGCTGGCCCGCGTCCTGCACGATCTGCAACTTGACGTCCAGGCTGGCAATGGCGAAGTTGCGCAGGTAGCTCTTCAGCATATCGTCGGGCGTCTGGGACCAGGCGGCTCCCGCCGCCAGCATCAGGAACAGCACCAGGCAGAGTGCGGATTTCCGCGCCGCATTGATTTTCATGGACCGTTTGCTCCTCAGGGGCAGTTGTGACTAGATTATCGGCGATTGCGCGCTTATTCCGCGCGCTCGATGGGCAACCGCCCCGCCAATACCTATAATATAGCCCTCATGGAGACGAAAACAAAAGTCGTCTGCACCCTGGGTCCGGCCTGCGAGAGCCCCGAGGTGCTGGCCGCCCTGGTGGCGGCCGGAATGGACGTGGCGCGCGTGAACTTCTCCCACGGCACCCCGGAGTCCAACCGCCGCCTGATCCGCGAAGCGCGCCGGGCCGCCCGGCAGGCGGGGCGGAACCTGGCCGTCCTGCAGGACCTGGCCGGGCCCAAGATCCGCATTGGGGAGCTGCCCCCGGAGGGAGTCCAGCTGGAGGCCGGACAATCCGTGCTGCTGGCGGCGGAGGGCTTCGATCCGCGCCGCCCCCTGCTGCCGCTTCCCCACCCCGGCGTGCTCGCCGAGGTCCCGGAGGGCGCGCGCCTGCGCCTGGACGACGGCAAGCTGGAGCTCGCCGTGGAGCGGCGCTCCGGGCAGGGGTTGGAATGCCGCGTGCTGACCGGAGGCCGGCTGTACTCCAGAAAGGGGGTGAGCTTTCCGGGCTTGACCCTCTCCGAGCGCGCCCCTACGGCCAAGGACCTGGCCGACCTGGCGCTGGGGCTGGAGGAAGAGGTGGATTACGCGGCCCTGTCCTTCGTGCAGGACGGCGAGGACCTGCGCAGGCTGCGCCGGGCCGCGGGCGGCTGCCGGGGTGCGGCTGGTGGCCAAGCTGGAGCGGGGCGTGGCTCTCGACAACCTGGCGGACATACTGGAGGCCAGCGACGCGGTGATGGTGGCCCGGGGAGACCTGGGGGTGGAGACCGACCTGGCCATGATCCCGGTCCACCAGAAGCTGATCATCCGCGAGGCCAACCGGCGGGGCAAGCCCGTGATCACCGCCACCCAGATGCTGGAAAGCATGATGCGCCAGCCGCTGCCCACGCGCGCCGAGGTCAGCGACGTGGCCAACGCCATCTACGACGGAACCGACGCGGTCATGCTGTCCGGGGAGACCGCGGTGGGAGAGCGGCCGGTGGAGACCCTGGCGATGATGCGCCGCATCGCCGAAGCGGTGGAGGCCAACCTCGGCCTGGATCGAGGCTGGCTGCCCGCGGAGACGGAGGCCGACGGTCCCGCCGAGGCCGTGGCCCGTGCCGCCTGCGCGACCGCCGAGCGCCTGGAAGCCCGGTTGATCCTGGCCCAGACCCTTACCGGGCGCACGGCCCGCCTCATCAGCCGCTACCGCCCGCGCACTCCGATCGTGGCGGTCACGCCGCGCGAGTCCACCCGCCGGTCCCTGGCGCTGGTGTGGGGCGTGCAGGCCCTGTGCCTGCCGTCGCTGGAAAGCGACTTCCAGGTCACCACCGCCGCGGCCCGGCGCCTGCTGTCCGAGCAGGGCCTGGTCCGTACCGGGGACCTGCTGGTGGTCCTGGCCGGGATGCCGGCGGGAGGGGGCACCAACGTGCTGAAGGTGGAGGAAATCGGGGCCGCTATTCCTTGACTTCGGCCTGCTCGCCGAACAGGTTGTAGACGTAGGTCAGGATGTGGTTGCGCGTCCGGGCCGAGGGGGCCACGGCCTGCAGGTGCAGCAGGGAGACGTTCTTGCCGTTGTCGTAGTTCACGCCCTTCACCACCCCGCACATCACCACCCGGTTGGAGGCCAGGTCGAACTGGACCTTGATCGGCAGCCCCGCCTTGGTCCTCCCTCCCACCATGAGCGCCGCCCCGTCCTCAGACACGTCCTTCAGCCGGCAGCGCAGCCCCGCGGAGCTCTCTTCGATCTCGTTGGCGCCCTGGATGCTCTTCAGCGGGAACACGTAGCCGGGATGGTTCAGCTTGATCCGGATGGATTGGCGCTTCTGGGCCCGCACCACCTCTTCGGTATGGGCCACGTGGATGATGGGGTACTTCTGGCCCAGGAAATCGTCCAGGACGCGGGTCTTCACGAAGTACCCCGCGTCCTCGGCGCGCCAGAAGTGCATGCCGATCTGCTGGCCCTTCCAGGTGAACCCTTCCGGCGTCTTGGGTCCCTGGGGATAGGAAAGGGCGAAGTACTTCTGCCGGTTCTCGATCACCATGGCCAGGAACGGTCCCAGCCCCGGGAGGGTGATCTTGACGCGCTGGCGGGGCTGGATCTCGCGGGTGGACTTCAATCCCAGCCGGTACTTGGGCAGGTCGAACTCCACCCGCTTGCGCAGCTCGAACATCTTGCCCAGCAGGCGGTTGGAATCCTCGTCGTCCACCAGGTCCCGGGCCCGCAGCTTGACGATGATCTCCTTGATCGAACGGTCCAGCTGCTTGATGGACCAGAACAGGGAGGTGGGGTTTTCCAGCTTGGTCTCGATGGCGATCTTGCGCAGCAGGTGGATCTCGTGCAGGCCGAACCCGGATTCCTTGCCCTTGGCGTAGAACTGGACCCAGGGGAACCGGCCGCGGCCGACCACGCGCAGCAGCAGGAACGCCGCCGCGACCACGGCCGCCACGACGAGGAAGATCACCCACATAGTACAATTATCGATAGCATTCTGATATACTTGACGCCGGAAATCTACGTTTCGCCGTTATATTACGCCCATGGGAAAGTACCGCCAAGGCGGGCAAAACCTGCTGGAGCTGGCGCTGGTGTTCGCCGGCTTCTACCTGCCCGGCCTGCTGTGGCCGATCACGGCCCCCACGGGGGGAGCCGGCGAACTGGCCCTGTATATGGCCCGGTTCCTGGCCGCCGCCGCCCCCCAGGTGCTTCTCCTGGGCTACCTGATCTGGCTGCGCGGACCGCAGCAGCCGGGGCGCAGCGTCTGGTCCGAATTCGGCATTGGCCGGCCGCGGGCGGCGGATCTGGGCTGGGCGATCGTCCTGCTGGTCGGGGCCTTCCTCCTGCTGGCCTCCGCCGGGCTTCTGCTGGGCTTGCTGCCGGAGGAGGCCCGGCGCCGGCTCACCGGCGGCTTCCGCTGGCGCCTCGAGGACGCCCGCCTCCTGCCACTGGCGGCCTGCTTCAGCCTGCTCACCGGATACCGGGAGGAGCTCTTTTTCCGCTCCTACCTGCTTACCCGCCTCCGGCAGGCGGGATTGCCCCTGGCCGCAGCGGTGGCGGCCAGCGCCCTGCTTTTCGCCGGCGGGCACGCCTACCAGGGACCCATCGGACTGGCCGTGGCGCTGGCCCTGGGCCTGTACTTCGCCCTGGCTTTCGCCCGGCAGGGCAACCTGCACCGCGTGGCCTGGGCTCACGGGCTGTACAACCTGGCGGTGCTGGCGGCCACCCTGCTGGCCGACCGGTTCCCCTTGCCCGGAGCCTGGCTGGGCGCTATTTTTCTGCTTAGATGATGGCCCAGAACCTGAACCTGCTGCTGGCCTTCCTGGCCGGACTGCTGTCCTTCCTTTCCCCCTGCGTGCTGCCGCTCATCCCCTCCTATCTTTCGCTGATCGGCGGGGCCGCCTTCGACGAGCAGCGGCGCGACGGCCGCTCAGGGCGCTGGCCGGTATTCCTGCGCACCCTGCTGTTCGTGGCCGGCTTTTCCGTCGTGTTCATCATCCTGGGCATACTGTTCAGCGGCGCGGGCGGCTTCCTCACCGGCGCCTCGCGGGTGGTGAACCTGGTCTCGGGAGCGCTGGTGGTGCTGCTGGGCCTGAATTTCATCTTCAATTTCTGGAAATTCCTCAATTTCGAAAAAAAGGTGCATATGAGCTCCGCGCCCCGCGGACTGCTGGGGTCCCTGGCCCTGGGCATGGCCTTTGGGGCCGGCTGGACTCCCTGCATAGGGCCGATCCTGGCTTCCATCCTGTTCCTGGCTGGCTCCGGCGGACAGGTGCTGCAGGGCAGCGCGCTGCTGGCGGTGTACTCCCTGGGCCTGGGGCTGCCGTTCCTGCTGGCCGGGCTGTTCTTCTCCCAATTCATGCGCCAGAGGGACCGCTTCAAGGCCCACTTCCGCGCGCTGCGCATCGCCAGCGGCTCCTTCCTGGTCTTCATCGGCCTGCTGATCCTTTCCGGCCGGCTGCAGCGGCTGAACATCGCCTTGTACCGGCTGGCGGCGGGGCTGTCCTCCTGGCAGCAGGCCCAGCCCGCCCAGGCGCGCCTCCTGTTCGCCGGGCTGCTGGCCGTGCCGGGGCTGCTGTTCCTGGCCTTCTTCCTGGTCGAGCTGCTCCGACCCGCCGGGCTCCGACCTGCCGAACCGGCCCGGCGCAGGCGCCTGGTGCTGCGCCCGAGCCTGGCGCTGCTTTTCCTGGCCCTCGCCGGTCTGACCTTCGCCGGAACGCTCAATCCCGCCGGATTTCTGGCCTTCTGGCTGGCCTACCAGGGCATCTAGCACGGGAAAAAAACAGGCCTATCCCTTTACACGGCCCGGCCTGAGTGCAATAATGGCGTTTCAATACACCTATGGACATATTCAGCAAGTGCTACGACTTCAAGGATGCGGAAGTTGTCCGGCAAAGCGGTTTTTACCCCTACTTCATCCCGATTGAAGAAAATCGCGGCAGCCGGGTGGTGATGAACGGCCGCGAAGTCATCATGATCGGCTCCAACAACTACCTGGGCCTGTCCATGGACCCGCGCGTGCAGGAAGCGGCCAAGAAGGCGGTGGAGCGCTTCGGCACCAGCTGTTCCGGCTCCCGCCTGATCAACGGCACCTTCACCCAGCACGTGGAGCTGGAAAAACGCCTGGCCCGCTTCGTGGGGCGTGAGGCGGCCCTGGTTTTCACGGCCGGCTACCTGGCCAACCTGGGGGCCATCTCGGCCGTGCTGGGGCGCAAGGAGCACGTGCTCAGCGACCGCTACAACCACGCCTCGATCGTGGACGGCATCATGCTGGCCGTGGGCCTCACCGGCGGCCAGGTAAAGATGCACCGCTACCACCACAACAACCCCGAGCATCTGGAGAAAACGCTGGCCGCCCTCCCGCCCGACGAGCCGAAGCTCATCGTGACCGACGGGGTGTTCAGCATGGAAGGGGACATCGCCCGTCTGCCCGAGCTGAAAAAGGTCGCCGATCGCTACCAGGCCCGCATCTACCTGGACGAGGCCCACTCGCTCGGAGTGCTGGGGGCCACTGGGCGCGGCATCGAGGAGCATTTCGGCGCGGGCCCGCAGGCCGACCTGCTGATGGGCACCTTTTCCAAGTCCTTCGGCGGGATCGGCGGTTTCGTGGCCGGCGACCACACGGTCATCGACTACATCAAGCACAACTCCCGGCCGCTGATCTTCACGGCTTCCATGCCGCCGGCCATGCTCGGCGCGGTCATGGCCACCCTGGAGATCATCGAGAAGGAGCCGGAGCACACGCGCCGCCTGCAGCAGATCGCCCGCCACATGATCAAGGAGTTCAAGGCCCTGGGCTTCAAGGTGGGTGTGGCCGAGACCCCGATCATTCCCCTGCTGATCGGCAACAATGACCAGACCTTCATGTTCTGGAAGGCCCTGTTCGAGAACGGGGTCTACGCCAACCCCATCGTCAGCCCGGCGGTGCCTCCCGACCGCTCCCTGCTGCGCACCTCCTACATGTCCATCCATACCGACGCGGAGCTGGACCAGGTCTTGAGCATCTGCAAGCGCGAAGGCAGCAAGCTGGGGATCATATGAGCGACCCGCTGGCCGACATCCAGCGTTGGCTGCCGCACCGCACGCCCTTCCTGTTCGTGGACCGCATCGAGGAAGCCACCGACGAGCGGATCGTGGGCTATCGCCTGTTCACCGCGGAGGACTTCTTCTTCCAGGGGCATTTCCCCGGCTACCCGGTGGTGCCGGGGGTGATCCTGGTGGAGACCATGGCCCAGGTCGGGGGGGCGGGGATCAAGAAGCTGGGCAAGGTCAAGGCGGACGGCCTGTTCTTCCTGGCTTCCGTGGACAAGGTCAAGTTCCGCCGCCAGGTGCGCCCGGGCGACGAAGTGCGGGTGGTGATCCAGAACCTGCGCGTGAGCAACAAGATGGTGAAACAGTCCGGGCAGGCCCTGGTCGGCGAGGAGCTGGCCGCCGAGGCGGAGTGGCTCTGCCTGGTCGGCTGATCGGCAAATCCGGCGTCAAAACCGGCCTCCCGCCGGTCTAATCCTCCAGGGCTTGCAGCTCTTCCAGTTCCTCGACAGCTTCGACGACCGCGGCTTTTCCCGCGGGCTCCGCGGCCAGGGCCGCCCCGCGCGCCGGGGCAGGAGCTGATGCGGGTTCCGGCTCCAGGGGCTCCAACTCGCCGATCTCCTCGGCCTCCTCCGCGTCCGCCGCATCCTCCGCGGCGGGTGTCTCCTGGGTTTCCAGAAGCGACTGCCGCTGCGGCAAGCCTTCCGGCTCCAGCATTTCGCTCCGGCCCAGGGTCAGCTCCGCCCCCTGGGGCTTTTCCTCGCGGCGGGCGGCATCGGTGATCCGCAGCGCCTCGTCGAACCAGGAAAAGGCCGTGCCCAGGCTGCCGGTCATCTGGCGCAGGTCCCGGGAGACCTCCAGGATGGTCTTGATGGTCCGGTCCACGTCAGCCACGCTGTCCTTCACCGAGGAATGGGCCCGGGTCACTTCCTCCAGCGCTCCCGCGTTGTGCTCGATCATGGCCCGGATGCGGTCGCTCTGCTTCATGATCTCGGCGTAGCCCTGCATCAGCCCCTGCGAGGTGTCCACGTTTTTCACGATCGCCAGGTTGGACTCGCGGATCAGGGCGCTGACCTGGTCGGAAACGGTGCGGGTCACGTCGGCCAGCTTGCGGATCTGCTGGGCCACCACCGCGAAGCCCCGTCCCGCCTCCCCGGCCTTGGAGGCCTCGATGGAGGCGTTCAGGGAGAGCATGTGGGTCTTGTCGGCAATGCCGATGATCTGGGCCACCGCCTGGGTGATGCTGCGGGATTTGACTTCCAGGTCCTGCAGCTCCTGCAGTGCGCTGCCCAGCTCGCGGCTGAAGCCGCTGATCTGCGAGTCCACCTGGGTGGTCATGTTGAGGATGTCCCTCTCCCTGGCCACCACATCCCCCTCGGCCGTGGCGCTTTGCTCGATGGAGATCATGATCTGGGCGATGGTGAAGGCCTGCTTCTGGGCGGACTCCAGCAGGCGGCTGGCCAGGATCATGGACTCCAGATTCCGGTTCTCCAGCCGTCCCTTGCCTTCCCGGATCTTGGCCAGCAGCTCCTGGTCGGCGTCCAGCTTGGACTCCAGACGCCGGCTGGAGTCCCGGAAGCTGCGGCTCATGCGGAAGCGCTCCCACCCGCTGATCAGCGCCACCAGCATGGCCAGCACGAACTCCAGCCCGTAGTTGGCCTGCATGAGCCGCACCCGGCCCAGCGGATCCAGCAGGGGCAGCAACAGGCTGCCGCAGGCCAGCAGGAACAGCACCAGCAGGGGGATGCCGATGCGCTTCCCGCGGACGATGCTCGCGACGGCGATCGCCGCGGCGGCCAGGAAGCCCAGGCCCAGCACGGCGTACTGGGCGCCGCGCAGTGCCAGGAGGGCGGGAAACTGCCGCACCACCAGCCCGGCCGCGCCGGCGCCCACCAGGAACACGACGAAGGGAATCAGTTTGGAGCTGCGCCTCTCCAGCAGGTACCCCCAGACGGCCAGCAGCAGGAAAGAGGCCGACAGCAGCTCGAACACCGGGAAGATGCGCAGCGCGGTCACGAAGGGCAGCAGCAGGGTCAGCAGGACGGAGAAGGTGCCGGCCAGCGCCGTGCAGAGGCTGGCCAGCGCCAGGTGCAGCAGGAAGATCCTCCGCTCCAGGGAAAAGATGTACAAGGTGTAAACGAACAGGAAGACCATCAGCAGCAGGAGCACGGAGCGGGCCCCCAGGTACCGGAGGTTCTGCAGGAAGAGCCTCAGGTTCAAGGTCTGCAGGCGGACCAGCTCCACCCCCTTTTCCAGCCAGGAATGCGAATGGTGGTAGAGCCGCAGGTGCAGGACCTGCCGGGGCAGGCTGTGGTCGGGAAGCAGGGTGTAGCCGCGGAACAGGGCCACGGGGGAAACGAAATCCTGCCCAGAGCTGCCGGTGGCTCCGATTTGAACCCCGTTCAGGAAGATCCTCTCGGAAAAACCCAGGGGACCCAGAATCACCGCCGCCGGCTCCACCAGGGCAAGCTCGGTGCGCAGCCACAGGTAGCCCTCCTCGGCGCTGGCGTACGAATCCAGGCTGCCGGGCAGAAAGCAGGGTTTCCAGGGACCCAGCGGAGGAGTCGTGGCGGCCGACAGGGTGAAGGAGCTTTCCCAGTCCAAGGCCCCGCCAATCGGGGCCGCCCAGGCCAGGAGGATCAGGATGCCCGCGGCGAGCGCCAGCCAGCGCTTCGGCATGCCCCTACATTAGCAGGTATCGCGCCGGTCGCACAACGCCGCCAGTGAAAAAAAACCACCCCCGTCTTGACAATGGCGGCGGAATTCTGTAAATCAGGGTACATGACCGGCAGAATCGCGACCGGCGCCATCCTTCCGCCCGCGGAGCTCGTTATTATCCTCATTCTTAGGAGTTATCCGCGAACCCGGGGGGGGTAAGGCGAAAGCCAAGCCTGAAAAGGCCGCTTCCCTTCCTGGGAAGCGGCCTTTTTTTTTACGAGAGGAGCGAGAGTGGAGCAAAGCGTTCAGATCAACGGGGCCCAGTTGCTGGTCAAGGCGCTGCGGGAAGAGGGTGTCCGGCATCTGTTCGGCTTCCCCGGCGGGGTGGTCATCCCGATCTTCGACGCCCTGTATTCGGCCCCTGACATCAAGGTCATCCTGACCCGCCACGAGCAGGGCGCGGTGCACGCGGCCGACGGCTACGCCCGTTCCACGGGCCGGGTCGGGGTGTGCCTCGTCACCAGCGGCCCGGGCGCCACCAACACCGTCACGGGCCTGGCCACCGCCAACTTCGACTCCGTGCCCCTCGTCGTGCTTCACCGGGCAGGTGTCCCGGCAACATGATCGGCAACGACGCCTTCCAGGAGGCGGACATCGTCGGCATCTCCCGCTCGGTCACCAAGCACAACTACCTGGTCACCGACCGCCGGGACCTCGGCCGCATCATCACGCGAGGCGTTCCACATCGCCGCGCAGCGGCCGGCCCGGACCCGTGCTGGTCGACATCCCGAAGGACGTGCTGCTCGAGAGCTCGGGCGAGCCGCTACCCGACATCGTGTCCATCCGCGGCTACAACCCGATCTACCAGGGCCACCCGCTGCAGATCCGCAAGGCCGCCGAGGCGCTGGCGAAGGCGCAGCGGCCCGCTGTTCTACGTCGGCGGGGGGCTCGCACATCTCCGGCGGCCGCGGAGGTCTTCCGCCGCATCGTGGAGCGAACGCGGGCGTCCCGGTGGTCGCGCTCGCTGATGGGCATCGGAGCCTTCCCGAGCCGACCACCCGCTGGTTCCTGGGCATGCTGGGCATGCACGGCACCTACGCGGCCAACATGGCGGTGCAGCACTGCGACCTGCTGTTCGCCGTCGGCACGCGTTTCGACGACCGGGCCACGGGCGACCTCGCGCAAGTTCGCCCCGAGGCGCAAGGTCGTGCACATCGACATCGACCCCACCTCCATCTCGCGCAACGTGCGCGGTGGACATCCCCATCGTCGGCGACGCGCGCCCCGTGCTCGAGGAGCTGGAGCCGCCTGGTCGAGCCGCCCACCATCGCCGCCTGGCTGGCGCAGACCGCGGACTGGAAGCAGGAGCACCCGCTCGCGGAGAGCCCCGGCGACGGCCGGCTGTCCCCCACGCGGGTCATCCGAGGCGCTCTGCGACGGCTTTCCCGGAGGCGATCGTCACCACCGAGGTCGGCCAGAACCAGATGTGGACGGCGCTGTTCTACAAGTTCCGCCGAGCCGCGCCGTTCCTCACCTCCGGCGGCCTGGGCACCATGGGCTACGGCTTCCCGGCGGCCATCGGCGCCCAGCTCGGCAACCCGGGCCGGCGGGTGATCGACATCGCCGGCGACGGCTCCATCCAGATGAACATCCAGGAGCTGGCCACCGCGGTGCAGGAGGGCCTGCCGGTGATCGTGGCCATCCTGAACAACGGCTACCTGGGCATGGTGCGCCAGTGGCAGGAGCTGTTCTACAAGCGCCGCTACTCCTCGATCTGCCTGAGCGCACCGGTCGACTGCCCCCGGGCTGCGCCGGCCCCGGGCGACCAGTGCCCGCCGTACATCGCCGGACTTCGTGAAGCTGGCCGAGGCCTACGGGGCCGTGGGCCTGCGGGTCACCCGCAGCGAGGAGGTGCGCCCCGCCCTGCTGGAGGCCGGCGCGGTCACGCGACCGGCCGGTGCTTCATCGACTTCCTCGTCCAGCGGGAGGCCAACGTGTGGCCCGATGGTGGCCGCCGGGGGCGGGCATCGACGAGATGATGATGGACACCTGAAGCGCATGAACCATGTCATCTCCTGCTGGTGGAGAACCACCAGGGGGTGCTCGCCCGCATCGCCGGCCTTTTCTCCGGCCGCGGCTACAACCTGGAGAGCATCACCGTCGGGGTCACGCAGGACCCCACGGTCTCCCGCATCACCCTGGTCTGCCAGGGGCGACGACGCCGTCGTCGAGCAGATCAAGAAGCAGCTGAACAAGCTGATCGACGTGATCAAGGTCACCGACCTCACGGACGATCCCGGCCCTGCACCGCGAGCTGGCGCTGATCAAGGTCAGCGCGCAAGGGCCCGACCGCGGGGAGATCTTCCAGGTGGCGGACGTGTTCAAGGCGCAGGTGCATGGACGTGGGCCTGGAGCACGATGACCCTGGAGCTGACCGGCGCACCCGGAGAAGATCGACGACTTCGTCGCGCTGCTCCTGCCCTACGGGCGTGCGTGGAGATCGCCCGGAGCGGCACGTGAGTCTCGATGGAGACGAAGCGCCAGCCGACAGAACGAGCGGCAGGAAAGGGAGGTCAGTCATGGAGCGCATCTATCATTTTCGACACCACCCTGCGGGACGGCGAGCAGTCCCCCGGGGCCTCGATGAGCGTGGAGCAGAAGTGCGAGGTGGCCGCGCAGCTCGCGCCGCCTCGGCGTGGACGTGATCGAGGCCGGGTTTCCCGTCTCCTCGCCGCACCAGTTCGAGGGCTGCCGGCTGATCGCCCAGCAGGTGAAGGGCCCGACCATCGCCGCGCTGGCCCGCGGCCGTGGAGAAGGACATCGACGCGGCGGCGGAGTCCCTCGGCCGGCCGAGCAGCCGCCGCATCCACACCTTCCTCGCCACCTCGCCGATCCACATGGAGTACAAGCTGCGCAAGAAGCCCGACGAGGTGGTGGAGATGGCCGTGCGGGCGGTGCGCTACGCCCGCGCAGCAAGGTGGCCGAGGTCGAGTTCTCCCCCGAGGACGCCACGCCGCAGCGAGCTGCCCTTCCTCTGCCGGATCATCGAGGAGGTGATCGGGCCGGGGCCACGCATCGATCAACATCCCCGACACGGTGGGCTACGCGGTGCCCGCGGAGTTCGGCCAGTTCATCCAGCGCATCCGCGAAGGGGTGCCCGAGCATGGACAAGGCGGTGCTCTCCGTGCACTGCCACAACGACCTGGGCCTGGCCGTGGCCAACTCCCTCGCCGCGGTGCGAGCACGGGGCCCGCCAGGTGGAGGTCACCGTCAACGGCATCGGCGAGCGGGCGGGCAACGCCGCGCTGGAGGAGTTGGTCATGGCCCTCACCGTGCGCACGGACCTGCTGCCCTACACCACCGGCATCAACACGCCGCCAGATCTGGAACACCTCGCGCCTGCTGGCCAACGACCATCGGCTTCCCCATCCCGCGCAACAAGCCGATCGTCGGGGAGAACGCCTTCGCCCACGAGTCGGGCATCCACCAGGACGGGGTGCTCAAGAAGCGGGAGACCTACGAGATCATGACCCCCGAGGCCGTGGGCCGCGACGCCAGCCACCTCGTGCTGGGCCGGCACTCCGGGCTGCACGGCTTCACGCAACCGCCTCGCCGAGCTGGGCCTGAACCTGGACGAGGAGGAGCGCAAGAACGGCCTACGAGCGGTTCCTGGAGCTGGCCGACCGGAAGAAGGAGGTCTACGACGACGACCTGTACGTGCATCGTCATGCGACGCAGCTGGGCGACGGAGCCGAAGACCTTCGCCCTGGACTACTTCAACATCCAGTCGGGCAACCTGGCGGTGCCCACGGCCACGGTGCGCATCTGACGGCGGGAGCCGAGCGCCTGGAGGAGGCGGCCACCGGGGACGGCCCGGTGGACGCGATCTTCAACGCCATCGACCGGGCCACGGGCATCAGCGCGACGCTGCTGGAGTACATCGTGCAGGCGGTCACCCCGGGCCGCCAGGCCATCGGCGAGGTATCGGTGGGCGTGGAGATCAAGGGACGGCGCTTCGTCGGCCGCGGGGCTTCGACGGACATCCTGGAGGCCAGCGCCCGGGCCTACGTGAACGCCCTCAACCGCTTCAAGGCGACGCACAAATAAGCGCAGGGAGGGCCCCATGCAACGGGTGATCATCTACGACACGACGCTGCGCGACGGCATGCAGGGCACCGGCATCAGCTACACCCTGGAGGACAAGCTGGCCATCGCCCGGCAACTGGACGCCTTCGGCATCGACTACATCGAGGGCGGCTTCCCGCTTTCCAACAAGAAGGAGGCCGAGTTCTTCCGGCAGATCCGGGAGCAGGGGCTCAGCCACGTTCCCGGGTGGCGGCCTTCGGCTCCACCCGCCGCCCGCACCAGCAGGCGGCCGGCGACCCGCATATCCGGGCCCTGCTGGAGGCCGAGACCCCGACGGTGACCGTGGTCGGCAAGACCTGGACCGAGCACGTGCACCACGTGCTGCGCACCACCCCGGAGGAGAACCTGCGCATGATCCGCGATTCCATCGAGGTGCTGAAGGGCGAGGGGCGCGAGGTGTTCTTCGACCTGGAGCACTTCTTCGACGGCTGGAAGCACGACCCGGGCTACGCCCTGGCCGTGCTGCGCACGGCCAGCGAGGCCGGCGCGGACTGCCTGGTGCTCTGCGACACCAACGGGGGCACCCTGCCCGCCGAGGTCAGCCGCATCATCGGCGAGCTGCCCCGCGGCGAGCTTGGCTGCCTCGGCGTCCACTTCCACAACGACACGGAGAACGCGGTGGCCAACTCGCTGGCGGCGGTGGACGCGGGGGCGGTGCACGTGCAGGGGACCATCAACGGCTGGGGCGAGCGCTGCGGCAACGCCAACCTGTGCGCCGTGATCCCCAACCTGGCCTCAAGATGGGACGCGAGCTCGCCTGCGCGCCCAACCTCCGGCACCTGACCTCGCTGGCCCGCTTCGTGGCCGAGAAGGCCAACATCATCCCGGACAAGCGCCAGCCCTACGTCGGCGAGGCGGCCTTCAGCCACAAGGCCGGGCAGCACGCCGACGTGGTGGCCAAGGCCCCGCGCCTGATGGAGCACATCCCCGGGGAGCTGGTGGGCAACGAGCGCCGCCTGATCCTCTCGGAGCTGGCCGGCAAGTCCACCGTGGTCCGCCGGCTGGACAAGTACGGCAGTTTCGACAAGAACTCGGAGGTGGTGCAGCAGCTCACCGGCCGCCTGAAGGAGCTGGAGGAGGCCGGCTACGAGTACGAGGCCGCGGAGGCCTCCTTCGACCTGATCGTCCGCCGGGCCCTGGAGCGCTACCGCCCGCTGTTCGAGCTGCGCAACTACCACCTGGAGAGCTTCAAGGCCACCGACTCGCCGGCCCGCACCGTCGGGCGGATCTTCCTGACCACCGACGGCAGCAAGGAGCTGATGGGCGCCGCCGTCGGAGTGGGCCCCGTGGAGACCCTGGACTACTGCCTGCGTGACGCCCTGGCCACGCGCCACCCCTTCTTGTCGAAGATCAAGCTGGTGGACTTCGCCGTGCGCGTGCTCAATCCGGAGCGGGCCACGGCCGCCCGGGTGCGGGTGTTCGTCACCTCCTCCGACGGGGAGAAGACCTGGTCCACGGTGGGGGTCTCCGAAAACATCGTGGAGGCCTCCTGGCAGGCGCTGGTGGACTCCATGGAGTACTACTACAACAACTACGTGCTGGAGAGCGGCGAGCCGGGCCAGTAGGCTACTGCCTACTTTTCGACCAGGATGTGGGCGTCCTTGGGCAGGGCCAGCCCCGCGGCCACCTCGATCGCCTTGAAGAAGCCGGAATACAGCGGGCAGGCGACGTGCGGCAGGTGCGGCCGAAAGGGCCTGATAGACCCGGGTCTCGTGCGGCTTGCGGAAGATCTCGCTGTACGCGTCCACGGAGGACAACTGGTCCCGGGCCTTGACCACGTGCGGGCAGGTGGACTGGAAACGGATCGCCACCGTACCGCCTTCCGACTGCTCGGCGGTGATCTCCGTGCTGAAACCGCAGATGCCGGCGTCAACCTTCACTCTGGCCATGAAAGACTCCTTATGGTGCCGGCGGTCGGCAGGCCCGCCCGGCGGGCTGTCGCCCGCAGCCGTGCGGCGATCCGCCCGGCGCTGTCCGCCCCCGGGCAGATCAGGAAGAAGGCTCCCCCGCCGCCGGCGCCGCTGAGTTTACCGCCCCACGCGCCGCAGGACAACCCCTCCCGCAGCAGGCCGTCCAGCTCCGCCGTGCTCAGCCCCTGAGCCGGCCAGGAGGGCCTGGGCCGCGCTGGCCAGCTCTCCCATCTCCGCCAGGCGCCGCTCCGGCGGACCGGATCCTTCCAGCAGCTCCGCGGCCCGGCGGGCCATCCCCCCCAGCTCCCGCAGGGCCTCGGCGGTGCGGAGGTCCCCGCCGGCCACCCGCTCGCGCAAGGCCCGCACCAGCGTGCCCGTATCCCCTTTCCTGGGCACGGCCCCGACCACCAGGTCCAGGGACAGCCCCGGCAGGCGGCGGGCCGAGGGCAGGCCCGTGGGTGAGGGCTGGAACAGGTACAGGCCGTCCAGCAGCGCCAGGCCCGTGTCGATGCCGGAAGGGGTGCCGTGGAACAGCCGCTCGGCCTGGTGGGCCCAGGCCCAGAGCTCCGCGGTCGAGACCCGGCCCGCCCCCAGCGCCGCGGCCGCGGCCGCGCACAGGGCCGCGGAGGAACCGAATCCCAGACCCGGCGGGATGGCGGAGGTGAAGCGCGCCTTCCCGCCCCCCGGCTCGGGCCCGCGGGCCAGCTCGCGCAGCCGGTCCGAGCATCCGGCCCAGGAGCTCCGCCTGCCCGCCGCGCTGTCCGGGAAGCCGCCACCCGGGGCGCTCCGATAGAACGAGCTCGGCCGCGGTCGTCGCGGAAAGGGACAGCCCCACGGCCGGGTGGCCGTGCACGGCGGCGTGCTCCCCGAACAGCAGCAGCTTGGCGTGGCCTGTCCCCCGCAGGCGGGTCGGACGGCTCACTCCGGGCCCTCCTGCGCCAGCCCCTGGCTGGCCAGCCTGGCCGGCCGCAGGCTTCCGGGCAGGCCGTCCGGCGGCTTTCCGGCGGCAGCTCCGGAAAGGCCAGACCCAGCTCGTTCCCCGCGCCCAGGGCCTTGCAATCCTCGGCCCTGATCCCGTCCCAGTCGTCCGGGGGCTGCATGGCGGCCGGCACCCCGATGGCCTCCCCCAGCCGCAGGCCCAGCTCCCGGCAGCGGCGCAGGCTGCCCAGCGCCTCGAGCCGGGAAGCGGCCCGGCTGAAGCTCCTCACCAGGCGATTGGACTGCTCCAGGAAGCTCCCGGCTTCCTCGGGCCGGCGCAGGCGCCACTCGCGGTACTTGCCGATGGCCCCGGGGGTGGAGAGACTGCGCTCCCCGTGGAACAGGTAGAGAGGCTCCAGCCAGGGCAGGTCCAGCGGCTGCCAGGAAGGACGCGCGCCGCCGGCGAACAGCCCCGCGCCGCCGTGAAAGGAGGCGAACACGTCGTAGCCGCTGCCGCGGCCGCCCTGCGCCCGGCGATGCGCGGCCAGCGCGGCCTCCAGCACCGCGGCCGGCCGCGGCGGGGCGCCCGCGGCCAGGGCCAGCAGCGCCCAGCACAGCCCGACCGCCGCGGCGGCGCTGGAGCCGAGGCCGCCCTTGCGCCCGCCGAAGAAAAAGTCCGCGGAGTCCACCTCAATGCTCCCGGGCGGCGCGCCCGCCGGACAGCACACCTCCACCGCCGCCTCCAGCAGCGCGGTCCGGGGATCGCCGCCAGGCTCGCGGGGCTCGCTAGAGGTCCAGCGCAGCAAGGTGTCCATCCGCGCCGACACCTCCAGGACATCACCGGGTCTTCCGGGCGCGGCATGGACCCGCACCCGCGGATCCACGGCCACGGCCAGACCCAGGCCGCCCTCCTCCAGCACGGCGTACTCCCCCAGCAGCAGGAGGTTGGCCGGCATGCTGGCGCGCATGCCCTATGGCTCCTCGACCCGCACCTCG
This sequence comes from uncultured Spirochaetota bacterium, assembly GCA_963745745.1. Lineage (GTDB taxonomy): Bacteria > Spirochaetota > Spirochaetia > SZUA-6 > DRHE01 > MIBK01. The sequence continues at coordinate 29,081 of CAVUYS010000029.1, forward strand.
GGAGCGGGCCCCGGGCTGCACTCGATGATCCGCGCTCCGGCCGCCTCCCGCAGGCTGTCGGCGATCCTCCCCGCCTCGGCCGGCCAGGCACAGGACCTTGACCTGGGGTCCGGCGTCGATGGTTTCCCAGGCCCCCAGGCCCTGCTGCCGCAGTTCCGCGCAGGCCCGGATGAGGGCCACGGTGTCCGGCAGCCAGTACAGCACGGGCGGATCGCAGGCCAGCAGGGCGGCGTGCATTCGCGAATAGCTCAAGCGGGCCAGCTCCCCGAGCTTCTGCAGATCGCGCTCCCGCAGGGCGGCGATCGCCTCCGCCAGCAGGCCGCCGGCGGTGCCGATCCAGGCGCGGTAGAAAGGCGAGCCCCGGCGGGTGGCCTCCATGGCCTGGCGGGAGCTGAAGGCCTTGGCCTGGCCGCTGACCACGGCCACCAGCACGCGCAGCTCCGGCCAGTGCTGTTCGGGCAGCAGCTGGCGGGCGGCGCGCGCTCCGGCCGGCAGCAGCGTGAACCCGCCGAACAGGGACCGCGCGGCCGAGGCCGAGCCCAGGCGCGCCAGGGCCGAGAGCTCGCGGGCCGGCAGCGCGCGCCCCGCGGCCCGCGCGCAGGCCGCCGCCAGGGCCGCGAAGCCCGAGGAGGAGGAGGCCAGGCCGGCGGCGGTGGGGAAGCTGTTCGCGCTGTCCGCCCGGAAGCGCAGGTCCGTGCGCAGGCGGCGACGCAGGGCCTGGAAGAACCGGGCGTAACGCTCGGGAGGCTGCTCCACCCCGTCCACCGTCACCGCGTCCACGGCGGCGATCCCGTCAGCCGTCCGGACGAGGGTTTCCGTGTGCACCCCGGCCAGGGTCACCGCCAGGCTCGGCGTGGCCGGCAGGTTGCGCCGGATGTCGCTTTTGCCCCAATACTTGATCAGGGCCAGGCTGGGGTGCGCCCGGCAAAAAACCGCCGGGCTCATGCCCGTTTCCCCCGCAGCTCGGCCAGGGCCCGGGCCGCCGCCTCCCGCGTGTATCGGCCGGCGGCCGCCACCCGCTCGGCGACCTGTCGCACTTCCGCACCGCGGGCTCCCGCCTGCCAGGCCAGGCGGGCGCCATGCAATTTCATGTGCCCGCGCTGGATGCCGCCCGTGACCAGGGCCAGCAGGGCCGCGAAGTTCTGGGCCAGGCCCACGGCCGCGGCGATGCGGGACAGGCCCTGGCCGTCGGGATGCCCGAGCACGGACAAGGCCAGGCGGCTGGCCGGGTGGAAACCCACCGCCCCGCCCACCACGGCGAAGCTCAGGGGAAGCTCCAGGCTGCCCTCCAGGGTCTGCCCGTCGAAGGAATAGCGCGAGAGCCCGCGGTAGCGCCCGTCCCGGGCGGCCCAGGCGTGGGCCGCGGCCTCGATGGCCCGGGTGTCGTTCATGGTGGCCAGGGCCAGGGCGCTGATGCCGTTCATGATGCCCTTGTTGTGCGTCACGGCCCGGCTCGGGTCCTCCGCGGCCAGCTCGGCGGCCAGGACGATGCGGCGCGCCGCTTCGGCCGAGGCCCCGCCGTCCCCCTGCCCCGCGGCCCCGCCCTCATTGGAGCCGGCCACGCGCAGGTGCTCCAGCGGCAGGGCGAAGCGCGCCCCGGCGCGGCGCTCGCGGGCCGCATTGCTCAAGATGCCCATCAGGACCCTTCCCCCGGTGAGCTCCTCCAGGCGGGGGCGCAGGTGCTCGGCGGCCGTGTTGAGGATGTTGGCCCCCATGGCGTCCCGCACGTCGATCAGCAGGTCGACCCGGACCAGCCCGGTTTCCGGCAGGCGGGCCACCTCCAGCCCGCAGAAGCCGCCGCCGCGGGCCCGCAGCGAGGCCTGCAGCACGTCGAGACGCTCCCGCAGCTCCGCCTCCCGGGGCGCCACGCGCAGCTCCCCGCCGGGCGGCACCTTTTCCAGGAAGACCTGGGCGCGCATGACCGGCTCGGAGGCCCAGGTGGTGAAGCCGCCGCCGCGGCGGATCAGGCGGGCGGCGTAGGAGGCGGCGGCGATCACGGAGGGCTCCTCCACGGCCATGGGCACGGCCAGCTCCCGGCCGTCGACCAGGAAACCGGCCGCCAGCCCCAGCGGCATGGGCAGGCTGCCGACCGCCGCCTCCACCATGACATCGGCCAGAGCGGTGAGCGCGGGACTGGAGCTCACCGCCTCCCAATCCTCCGCGATCGACTGCTCCTCGAGCAGGCGCCGCCTCTCCTCCAGGCCCAGGCGGCTGAAGCGCTCCGGAAGATGCACCAACGCGACCTCCTTCAGCGCGTCCTCTCGGACGTGTAGCGCAGCAGATCGAGCAGAACGCTCCGCTCCTCCGCGCGGGTAGCCGGCAGGCCCTCGATCAGCCGCCGGGCCTCGGCCTCGTATCCGGCGGACAGCTCCCGCACTTCCGCCAGCACCCCGAGTCCCTCGCACTGCTGCCGGACGAAGTCCAGCTCCCTGCCGCCCGCAGCGGGATTGCCGAAAATGGCCCCGAGGCGCGCGGCCACGGCCTTGGGGGCCCGGGCCAGGAGTCGGGCGTGCAGCAGGGTCTTCTTGCCCTCCCGCACGTCGGAGCCCACGGGCTTGCCCAGCTCCTTCTCGTCGCCGAAAAGGTCCAGCAGGTCGTCGCGGAGCTGGAACAGGATGCCCAGGCACTCCCCCAGCCTCTCCAGCGCCGAAAGCGCTTCCGTCCCGCAGCCGGCCAGCATCGCTCCGGCGGCCAGCGGCATGGAAAAGGTATAGCGAGCCGTCTTGTACGTGTACAGGCGCAGGATCGCTTCGTCAGCCACCGGATCCGGATCGACGCCGCCGAAAGCGGGCTGCGCCCCCCAGCTCACGTCCTGCATCTGGGCGGCGGCCACCCAGGACAGCTCGCGGGCGCACAGGCCCAGCAGGCCGGACCGGGCTGATTCGGGCACCGGCGGCGCGGCCAGGACCTCGAAGCCCAGGAAGAAGGCCGCATCCCCCGCGCAGATGGCGAGGGACTGGCCCAGGTGTTCGGCGTCGCGCACTCCCCGCAGCTCGGCCTCGCCGGCGTACTGGCGGTGGATGGTCGGCTGGCCGCGCCGCGTGGCGTCCCGGTCCATGATGTCGTCGTGCACCAGCAGCCCGGACTGGAACAGCTCCATGGCCGCGGCCACCGCCAGGACGGCCGGCTCGGCGGGGGGGGTCCCGCAGTCCAGCAGTCCCGAGGCCAGGCAGACCAGGCCGCCGCGCAGCATCTTGCCCTGCGCCGCGAAGCGCTGCAGCCGCTCGCCAAGCTCCCGCCCCAGCGGATTGACCCGCGCCAGTTGGGCTGCCCGGGAGCGCAGAATCTCCTCCAGGCAGCGGCTGATCCGCTGCCGGCACAGCTCGGAAATACTCCATTTCTTCGCTCAGGCGCAGTATATCAGGAAATGTTTTTCAACTTAATGGACTCTTTGAACGTTTCGGGTTAGAATCGTACCATGCACGACAGCAGCAACAGGCGGGTGGGCATCAGCGACATCAGCCTCTATCTGCCCCGCCCGGTGATCGATCTGCAAGATATCATCCGCAAACGCGTGGCCCAGCACCCCCGGCTGGCCCGCCATATGGAACGCGCCCTGGCCACCACCGGACAGAAATCCATCCGCTTCCCGGAGCCCTGGGAAGACACCGCGACCATGGCCGCCCAGGCCGCCTACGAGCTGGTGCGGCGCAACCCGGGCCTGGACCTTGACGCCATCCGGCATCTGGCGGTGGGCACCGAGACCACGGTGGACCACTCCAAGCCGGTCTCGGCATACGTGCAGGGCATGCTGAAGAGGGCCGGGATCAGCCTCCCGGACAGCCTGTCCAGCTTCCAGGTCCAGCACGCCTGCGCCGGGGCGACCATGGCCCTGCTCAGCGTGGCCAGCATGCTGCAGACCTCCAACCTGCCGGGGGAGTCGGGCATCGTGATGGCCAGCGACATCGCCCGCTACGACACGGAGAGCACGGCCGAGATCACCCAGGGGGCGGGGGCGGTGGCCATGCTCGTGGAGAGCTCGCCGAAGCTGATCGACCTGGACCTTGCCACGGTGGGCTACCACTCGCAGGACGTGGACGACTTCTTCCGGCCGCTGGGCTCCAAGACCGCCCGGGTCAAGGGCCGCTACTCCATGGACTGCTACCTGGAGAGCCTGGAGGGCGCGTTCCTGGACCATTGCCGCCGCGCGGGCCTGAGCCCCCAGCAGGCGCTGACCGACAGCGAGCTGGTCATGCTGCACACCCCCTTCCGGAACATGCCCGAAAGCGCCATGCAGCACCTGCTGGAGCGGCACCTGGGCTTCACCAACGGGCACACCGAGAGCTATCTCCGCGACCGGGGCTTCTACCAGGGAGTGGACCCCCTGTCCTACATCGGCAACACCTACGCCGGCTCGCTGTACCTGGCCCTGGCCTTCCTGCTCTACCATCGCTTCCGTGAGCTGGGCGAGCGCATCGTGGGCAAGCGGGTCCTGCTGGCCTCCTACGGCTCCGGCAACACCATGATCATCCAGGCCGGCCGGGTGATGCCGCAGGCTCCCGAGGTGCTCTCGGCCTGGGATCTGGACCAGACCCTGGCGGCGCACCGCCCGGCCTCCATCGAGGACTACGACCTCTGGACCGAAGGCCCGTACGAGGCCGCGGAGCACGAGCGCCTCAACCTGGGGCGGCAGGTTCCGGCGGACTACTTCTATCTGGCCAGCATCCGGGAGGATGGATACCGTGACTACCGACACGCCGCCGAGCTCCACGATTGGCTTCCGCAAGGAGAAGCATCTAGCGATCTGCACCGATCCCGCCCGGTTCACAGTTGAGGGGTCGGACAGCGGCTTCTCCGGCCTGCGCTTCCTGCACCGCGCCCTGCCCGAGCTGGCCGCCGCCCAGATAGATCCTTCCTGCCGCTTCCTGGAGCACCGGCTCCGCCTGCCCCTGTTCATTTCCTGCATGACCGGCGGTTCGGAAGCGGGCCTGTCGGTCAACCGGGAGCTGGCCCGGGCCGCCCAGGCCGCGGGGCTGCCGGTGGGCCTGGGCTCCTTCCGGGTTCTCTTCGAGCATCCTGAGCTGGCCGGGCAGTTCCAGCTGAAGAAACTGGCCCCGGACGTCCCGGTGCTGGCCAATCTGGGCGCCGTGCAGGTGCGCGACCGCCCCCAGGCCGAGATCTTCGAGTGGCTGCGGCGCCTGGAGGTCCAGGCCCTGGTCGTGCATCTGAACCCGGGGCAGGAGCTGTTCCAGCCCGAAGGGGACAACGACTTCCGCGGCCTGAAGCAGGCCATCGCCCGGCTCTGCGAAGGTTCGCCGGTGCCGGTGATCGTCAAGGAGACCGGGTTCGGCCTGCTGCCCTCCCTGGTCCGGGAGCTGCTGGACGCCGGGGCGGCCTACGTGGACCTGGCGGGCGCCGGCGGGACCAACTGGATCCGGGTGGAAGCCTACCGGCTCACCGGCGAGACGCGCGCCTCCGCCGAGGAGTTCGCCGACTGGGGGCTGCCCACGGCCGTGCTCCTGGGGGCGCTGCGGGGCGGCGACGGCGGGATGGACCGCGTGCTGGCTTCCGGAGGACTGCGCAGCGGCCTGGACGCGGCCAAGGCCGTGGCCCTGGGCGCGCGCCTGGCCGGGATGGCCCTGCCGTTCATCCGGGAGGTCTGCGCGGGAGGAGCCGAGGCGGTGGGCGCGCTGATCCGCCGCCTGGAGCATTCCTTCCGCACCGCCATGCTGCTCACCGGCTCCCGCACCCTGGAGGATCTGCGCCGCGGCGTGCTCTGGGCCGAACCGGGCTTCACCGCCGCCGTGGAAGCTTTGCGGGCCGCCGATCCGTCAGTCCGACCGCAGATCCTGGCGCGCTTGGAGCGCTACAGGCGCAAGCTGCGGGCCCTCAAAGAGGTGAACGCCGCAGCCGGTCGATGAGCAGGAAGGCCAGGGCCGCCCGCTGGTTGCGGTCCAGGCCGGCCTCCAGCTCGGCGAGCTTGACGGCCAGCAGGGGCCCGCTGCGCGGGTCCTCCCGGGCCAGCTCCAGCGCCTTGCGCATCTGCATCTCGTTGATGCAGTAGACCGATTCCCCGCCCGAGAGCGCCGGCAGGCTCAAACGGCGGCCTCCTCCTGGGCGGCGAAGCTGGACCCGCAGCCGCAGGAAGCGGCCGCGTTGGGATTCAGGAAGCGGAAACCGGCCTTCACCAGGTCCGCGCTGTAGTCGATCGAAAGCCCCTTCAGATATCGGAAGCTGGAGCCGTCGGTCACCACCTGCAGCTCCTCGTCCTTGTACAGCAGGCGGTCGAACGGGGTCTGCACCGAGTCGATCCCCATTTCATAGGTCAGCCCCGTGCAGCCTCCCGGCACGACCACCAGCCGCAGGAAACCCGCGGAGCGCAGCTCGGCCCCCCCCAGGCGCAGCAGCTCTTCCCGGGCGGCCGCGCTCACCTGTATGAGATTGTCTCCTTGCATATCCATATATTACTGATTTTGTTATATTCAAGAATAGCCATGCAAACAATATCAAGCGAGCAGGTACTGAAGGCCCTGGGCACGGTGATGGAGCCGGAGCTGCACCAGGACCTGGTTACCCTCAATTTCGTCCGGGACATCCGCATCGAGGAAAACGCGGTGAGCTTCACGATCATGCTCACCACCCCGGCCTGCCCCCTGAAGCACGTGCTGCAGAGGGACAGCGAGAACGCCCTGCGCCGCGATCTGCCGGGCATCGGCCAGATCCGCATCCGCTTCGACTCCGAGGTGCGGGCCGACAAGCGCATCCGGGAAAAGCTCGACGTGCCGATCAAGACCATCCTGGCCGTGGGCAGCGGCAAGGGCGGGGTGGGCAAGACCACCGTGGCCGTGAACCTGGCCGTGGGGCTGGCGCGCGACGGGGCCTCGGTGGGCCTGCTGGACGCCGACATCTACGGGCCCAACGTCCCGCTGATGATGGGCGTGCGCGAGCTGCCGCCGGCGCGCGGGGACAAGCTGGCCCCGGCCCTGGCCCACGGAGTGTGGGTGATGAGCATGGGCTTCCTGATCCCCCGCGACGAAGCCCTGGTCTGGCGCGGTCCGATGATCCACGGGGCCCTGCGGCAGCTTTTCGCCGACGTGGCCTGGGAAGAGCTGGACTACCTGGTCGTGGACCTGCCCCCGGGCACGGGGGATGCCCAGCTCAGCCTGGCCCAGCTGGTGCCCCTGACCGGCGGCATCGTGGTGACCACACCCCAGGCGGTTTCGGTGGCCGACGCCCGGCGCGGGGTGCGCGCCTTCCAGCGCCTGGAAGTGCCGGTCCTGGGCATCGTGGAGAACATGGCCGGCGAAACCTTCGGCAGCGGCGGGGGGGAGGAAGCCGCCCGCGAGCTGGGCCTGCCCCTGCTGGCCCGCCTGCCCATGGACCCCGCGGTCGTGCGCGGCGGGGACGGCGGAAAGCCTCCGGCCGCCGGCGAGGGGGAGCTGGCGGAGTCCTTCCGCCGGCTGGCCCGGGTGGTGGCCGGACACCTGAGCGTGGCCCAGTTCCGGGCCAGCGCCTGAGGGCGAAGCGGTGAGCAGCCTGCCGGAACGCAAGCCGGATTGGCTGCACATCCGGCTGAACACCAGCCCGAGCTACGTCTTCCTCAAGCGCCTGGTGCGCGAGGAGGGCCTGCACACCGTCTGCGAGGAGGCGCGCTGCCCGAACCTGCAGGAATGCTGGGGCTCGCACCGCACCGCCAGCTTCATGATCCTGGGCGACACCTGCACGCGCCGCTGCCGCTTCTGCGCCGTCAAGACGGGTCTGCCGCGCGCCGTGGACCGGCTGGAGCCCGCGCGCGTGGCCCAGGCGGTGCGGCGAATGGACCTGCGGCACGCCCATGTGACCATGGTGAACCGGGACGACCTCCCCGACGGCGGGGCTTCCCTCATGGCCGCCACGGTGGTGGCCATCCGGCGGGAGAACCCGGACTGCTCGATCGAGCTGCTCTGCTCCGACTTCCTGGGCGACCCGCAGGCCATCCGCTTGGTCGTGGACAGCCGACCGGACATCCTGAGCCACAACCTGGAAACGGTGCGCCGGCTCACCCCGCTGGTGCGCTCGCGTTCCGACTACGATCGCTCCCTGGGCTTCCTGCATCAGGTGCGCGGCCTGGACCCGGCCACGGTCACCAAGTCCAGCCTCATGCTCGGTCTGGGGGAAAGCTACGACGAGGTGGTGCAGGCCATGCACGACCTGCGCGACGCAGGCACGGACATGCTGAACCTGGGCCAGTACCTGCAGCCCGGCCGCACCCAACTGCCGGTGGTCCGCTATTGGACGCCGGAGGATTTCGCCCGCCTGCGCGTGCTGGCGCTGCGCCTGGGCTTCCGGCATTGCGAGGCGGGGCCGTTGGTGCGCTCCTCCTATCATGCCGGGCAGCAGTTGCAGGACCTCCGGCAGCAGAGGCGGCAACCAGCGGGGGCCTGAGTGCGGACGGCGCTGCACCGGGTGCTGGCGGTGCGCCCGCTCAGTCCCCTGGCCTATCTTCTCCGCCTGGAACGGGGGACCCTGGAGTTCCAGCCGGGGCAGTACGTGCGGCTGGCCGTTCCCGGACTGCCGGCGCAGCGGGAATATTCTGTGTATTCCGCGCCAGGCGAACCCTTCCTGGAGCTGCTGATCCGGGAGATGCCCGGCGGGCTGCTCTCGCCGCGCTTGCGGCGCTGCCGCCCCGGCGAAGCCCTGGAGCTGGAAGGGCCTTTCGGGGAGTTCCTCCTGCAGCGGGGCGATCCGCAGGGCGACCCGGGCGGCGCCTTTCTTTTCGTGGCCACGGGCACCGGGATCGCCCCGTTCCACTGCTTCGCCCGCAGCCACCCCGGGCTGGATTACCTGCTCCTGCACGGGGTGGCCCGCACCACCGAGCTGTATGGAGCCGCGGATTTCGACGCGGGCCGCCGCCTGCCTTGCCTCAGCAGGGAGCAGGTCGGCAGGGAGCAAGGCGCGGCTTTCGAGGGACGGGTCACCGACTTCCTGCGCGCCCACCCGCCGGCGGCGGAGCGGCTCTTCTATCTGTGCGGCGGCTGCGACATGATCTACGAGGTCTTCGCCATTCTGCGCCGCCGGGGCGTGCCCGCGGAACGCATCTTCGCGGAGGTATACTTCTGAGCCGGTTCCCGCCGCGGCCGCTTTAGGGTATCCTCACCCCTACACATGCAGGAACCGCTCGAAAATCGCCCCGCCCCGCTTCTGCCGCGCCTGCTGGGCATCGCCCTGCCCATGGTCATCTCCCAGGCCTCGGACACGATCATGATGTTCACCGACCGGCTTTTCCTTTCCCGCCTGGGGGAGGCCTATATCACGGCGGCCATGAGCGGAGGCCTGACCTCCTTCATGGTCAGTTCCTTCTTCGTGGGTACGGTGGGTTACACCAATGCGGTGGTGGCCCAGCTGTTCGGGGCCGGGCGCAAGAAGGACTGCGCGCAGGCCACGGTCCAAGGCCTGCTCCTGGCCCTGATCTGCTATCCCCTGATCCTGGCGGTTTCCCCCCTGGCCCGCTACCTGTTCATTTTTGCCGGGCAGAGCCCTCTTCAAGTCAGCCTGGGCTTCGAGTATTTCCAATACCTCATCTTCGGTTCCCTGTTCCTGGTGCTGCGCTACGCGCTGTCCGGCTTCTTCCTGGGCATCGGCCGCACGCGGGTGGTCATGCTGGCCAACCTGGCAGGGATGATCGCCAACCTGCCGGCCAACTACGTGCTGATCTACGGCAAGCTCGGCTTCCCCGCCATGGGCCTGAAGGGTGCCGCCATCGGCACGGTCCTGGGCAGCGCGCTGTCCTTCCTGGTGCTGCTGGCCGCCTACTTGAGCAGGCCCAACCGCCGCGAGTTCGCCACCCACCACTCCTTCCGCCTGCGCGGCGAAACGATGCGCACCCTGGCCCGCTTCGGCGCGCCGGCCGGGGTGGAAATGCTGCTCAACGTGGCGGCCTTCAACCTGTTCGTGCAGTTCATGTACTCCTACGGAACCGGCGTGGCCGCGGCCGTCACCATCGCCTTCAACTGGGACATCGTGGCCTTCATCCCCATGCTGGGCATGAGCTTCGCCACCACCTCCCTGGTCGGTCAATTCGTGGGAGCCCGCGACTTCGCCCAGGCCCGGCGGGCCGCCTGGCTGTCCCTGCGGGTGGCCTGGGTCTACTCGGGCACCATGGTGGTGGTCTTCCTGGCCGCCGCCGGAGCACTGGTCCGGACCTTCGCTTCCGGTTTTCCGGGGGACACGGCGGAGATCAGCCGCCTGGCCACCGCGCTGATCCGCCTGGCGTCTATCTATACCCTGGCGGACTCCGCCCAGCTGATCTTCGCCGGGGCCCTGCGCGGAGCCGGGGACACCCGCTGGGTGATGCGCGTTTCGGTGGGCCTGCATTGGCTTTTCTCCGGCGCGGCCATCGTGATGATCCGCTTCCTGCGCATCTCTCCGGTCGCCGCCTGGACGGCCTTCATCGTCTTCATCGTCCTGCTGGGGATTTCCATGTTCCTGCGCTTCCGGGGGAGCCGCTGGACGGAAATTCGCATGATCGGCTGAGGGGCAGATGAGGGGCGCCGACCTGGCTCCCTGTCATTCCACCCGGATCAGCAGCTTCCCGGTGGCGTGCCCGCTCATGAGCTCCCGGAAGGCTTCAGGGGCGTCGCCGAGCGCATAGGACCCGCCCACCACCACCCGCAGGGACTCCCGCTCGATCCGCTCGGCCAGCATCCGCCCCCGGCTTCCGCTGGGCAGGATCAGGAAAGTCCATTGCCGGCGCCCGCTGGAAAGCTGGCTGGCCAGGGTCCGCAGGAAAGGCGCTAACCGCCCGCCGGTGTCGAGGAAGAGGTACTCGCCGCCCGGGGCGAGCCTCTCCCGCGCCTGGGGAAAGGGGATTCGGGAAGCGCAGTCCAGGATCAGGTCGAAGGGCTCCCGCCCAGCCAACGGGTCCTCCCGGGCGTAGTCCACGACCCGGGCCGCGCCCAGCTCCAGGCAGAGGGCAGCCTTGTGCTGCCCGCACACCGCCGTCACCTCCGCCCCGGCCCGGGCCGCCAGCTGCAGGGCAAAATGCCCGACTCCGCCGCCCGCCCCCGTGATCAGCACCCGCCTGCCGCGGAGGTCGCGCCGGCGGTGGTACAGGCTCAGGAAGGCCGTGCCGCAGGCTACCGGAACGCCGGCCGCCTCCGCGAACCCCAGATTGCGGGGCACGCGACTGAGCGCCCGGCCGGGAACCGCCACGTACTCGGCCAGCGTCCCCCGCAGGAGCGGGTTCAGCATGCCCATCACCCGCTCTCCGGGCCGGAGAGTCCCCGCCAGGGGGCCGACCTGCTCGATGGTGCCCGAGAAATCAATGCCGATGCCCCTGGGGAAGCGCCGCCCGGTGACGAAACGCCATTGGCCGGCCATGAGCTTCCAGTCCGCCGGATTGAGGGAGACGGCGTGCACGCGCACCAGGCACTCCCAGGGCGCGGGACGCGGTACGGGCGCTTCCCGCAGCCGCAACACCTCCGGGCCGCCGTAGCGGTCGTATTGCAGTGCCTTCACGCTGGAAATATAGTAATTTTCCGATATGAATACCATGGAGTTCTTCGGACAGGTCAACTGGATCGCCGTCGTGCTGGGAGCCGTGTTCAGCATGCTGCTGGGATTCCTCTGGTATGGCCCGCTGTTCGGCAAGCTCTGGCTGCGGAGCATCGGGAAAAAGGAAGAAGAGTTGAGCGGCGGCGGCGCCGGAATGTACATCTTCGCCTTTTTGGGCGCCCTGGTATCGGCCTACGTGCTGGCGGTGCTGATCGGCGCGCTGGGGATCACCGTCTGGTGGCGCGGCGTCCTGCTGGGGGCCGTGGTCTCGGTGGGCATCGGCTCCATGGCGGCGCTGGTGAACGGCATCTTCCACCGCATCCCCGCGGTCGCCTGGCTGCTGTTCGCCCTGTACCAGCTCGTGCTGAACGCGGCGGAAGGACTGGTATTCGCCGTCTGGAGGTTGTAAACGAGCGATAGCGCCAAGCCGGCCTCCGGCCGCATCCTGACCTCGCGCAGCGCCCTGGGCTTCGTCGTGCTGCTGGGCCTGGTCAGCCTGTTCGCGGACATGACCTACGAGGGCGGGCGCAGCCTGGTGGGCCAGTACCTGGGGCTGTTGGGGGCCGGCGCGGCGGCGATTGCCCTGACCGCGGGAGCCGGCGAGTTCCTCGGCTATGCGCTGCGCTTCGTCTCGGGCTGGGCCGCCGACCGCACCCGGCGCTACTGGGCCATCACCATTTTCGGCTACGTCCTGAACCTGCTGGCGGTACCGGCACTGGCCCTGGCCGGGCGCTGGCAGATGGCCATCGTCCTGGCCTTCGCGGAGCGCATCGGCAAGGCCATCCGCAACCCCTCGCGGGACGCCATGCTGGCGTACGCCACGTCGCAGACCGGGCGCGGTTTCGGCTACGGCCTGCACGAAGCCATGGACCAGATCGGGGCGGTGCTCGGCCCGCTGCTGCTGTCGCTCATCCTTTACCTGAAAAGCCGCGCCGGGCAGGCCGCCGGCGATACGGCGGGCTACAGGACCGGCTTCCTGGTGCTGCTGGTCCCGGCTCTCCTGGCGCTGCTGGTGCTGCTGATCGCCCGCTCCCTGTTCCCGCGGCCCTCGGAGCTGGAGCTTCCGGACAAGCGCCCGCGGCTGGCCACCCGGGGCTACAGCCGCGCCTACTGGATCTACCTGGCCGCCGCGTCCCTGATGGCCGCCGGGATCACCGACTTCCCGCTCATTGCCTTCCACTTCCAGCGCGCCAGCCTGGTCCCGGAGTACTGGCTGCCGACCCTGTTCGCCCTGGCCATGGCCGTGGACGCCGGCTCGGCACTGCTGTTCGGTGTGCTGTATGACCGCATCGGCTTTCCGATCCTGATCGTCATGTTCGCCATTGAGGCGGCCACCGCGCCGTTCCTGTTCCTGGGGCGCCTCCCCGGGGCGGTCGCCGGCATGGCCCTGTGGGGCATCAGCATGGGCACCCAGGAATCGATCATGCGCGCGGCCGTCGCCGACCTGATCCCTGCCGATCGGCGGGCCACCGGCTTCGGGCTGTTCCACATGATTTTCGGAGCGGCCTGGTTCTCCGGCAGCGCTCTGCTGGGCCTGCTGTACCAGCGGGACGTGCACGCCATGGTGGCCTTCGCCGTGGGCATCCAGCTCCTGGCGGTTCCTGTGGCCTTCCTGGCCAACTCCGCGCGCAAACGCGGGCCGGCCATCACGGCCTGAGCCGGTCGAGGACTAGGCTGGCTTGGCTTTTCCCCCGCCCATGGAGAGGATCGTCTGGAACTGCTCCTTCTCCAGCGGCATGACCGAAAGACGCGGAACCCGGACCAGATGGATGCCGCTCAGCGAGAGCTCGGCCTTGATCTGCGATAGAGACACAGGATTCTTCAGCATCCACGCCGGAGCCACGTCGATGGCCGACCAGATCTCTTCCTGGGCAGTCCGATCGAGGTAGGCTTCGGAGCGGATGGTCATGACCCCCACCACGGCTTTCTCTTCCCCTGAGTGATAGAACAGGACCTGGTCCCCCGGCTTCATGGCCCGGATATAGTTGCGGGCCTTGTAGTTGCGCACGCCGTCCCAGGAAGTCTTTCCGTCGCGGACCAGATCGGACCACCCGTAGGTTTCAGGATCGCTCTTGGCCAGCCAGTAGCCCATGGCACCTCCCCTCTAAAGATGGGGCGCAGCTGGATGAGCCGGGCGTTGAAATAGCGCCTGGATTGCGTGGAGACAACTCTGAGCAAGATCCGGCTTTGCTCGCCGGCCCGTCGATACAGGCCCCTTCTTTCCTCCGGCCGCAAGCCTACGAATCGGAAGACCGCAGGGCTGTCCCGGTCCTCGAGGAGGATCTGGTGCTTGCTCACCACGATTCGTCCCCGGATCTCCACCACCTGCCCTTTCTGGTACCAAGGCACCTGCCTTTCCGGCCTTTCGGGCTTGCTGCGCACCACCAAGTAGAAAGTATCGCAGCCGGCAAGACCAAGGACCAGCGCTATCCCGGCAATCAGCAGGATGCTTCGTTTTACCTTCCTGTGCATGTCGTACCTCCCGCGAGATGGCTCTCGCGACCACCGTGTTCAATATAACAATACCCAACGCAGTCTGGGCGCAAGGATTTTTACCGGATAAGTCAAGAATATGTGGTATATAGAAAGGCAGAGCATTTCTTCCGAAAGGGGGCTGGCATGGAAAAGCTGAACTGCTGGCAGGTGAAAAAATGCGGCAGGGAGCCGCATGGCCTGAAGAGCGCTGAAATGGGTGTGTGTCCCACAGCCATAGAGGGGACGCTGAACGGCATCCATGGTGGGAAAAACGCCGGACGGGCCTGTTGGGTGGTGGCCAGCACCCTATGCGGCGGGCAGGAACAGGGAACCTTCGGGGAAAAATACCGCAACTGCGCGAAATGCGAGTTCTACCTTCAGGTCATGGCTGAAGAAGGAGCAAAGTTCAAGTATTCAAGCGTCTTGCATGCAATGATGAAGAAGTGACGTTGCCAAGCGCGTTGCCGAGGATCGTCTCCTCGTTGAGGCCTTTGCGGTTGTGAACGCGCAGCCGCAGGTAGACATGCTCGATGTGCTTCTCAACCGTCCGCCGGCTGATCTTCAAGCGCTCGGCGATCTCCCCCGCCGAGAGCCGGTCACAGAGAAGGATAACGACTTCCCCCTCACGCTCGGTGAGTCCGCAGGCTCTCAGCGCGTCTGAAAGGCGGTTCCGCCTGGCCTTTTGAGGGTCGTAGACCAGAGAGAATAGATTGCGCAAGTGGGGGCGGAGGGCAAAAAAGGCCGCCATCTCCCGCTCCCGGAAACCCGAACGGGTCACCCGGTGAAGAGCGATGTTGAAGCCTATGTCAGGTGCTTCCTTCAGGTTGCCGAGCACAATCGAGTGCCGGGTACCGTAGCTACGCAGGAAGTCCTGGGTGAACTCACAATCAAGGAGCGTCCAGTCGGCCACTCCCCGAAGGATCAAGGGGAGCCGTGGAAACCAGGGATCCACGTTGATGTAGTGGCCGAAATACTCGTGCAGGAGCCCTGGTGGAGTGCGGAAGTCAACCAGGAGTCTTGGCTGGCCCATGACCCGCGCATCCGCTACCGCGAACATCCCGTAGTCAAACGGGAGCAGCGAGCCAATCTCCCGGAGCACCCTGAGGGCCAGCCCCTCCAGAGACCCTTCGGTCCCCACCACCATGAGAAAGTCGTTGATCTTCCTCCATGGCAGCAACTCGAGGAGGCGCGGATCTATTTGCCTGGGCGAATCCGTAATAAAGGCACTGTAGGACAGCTCAACAAGGTGCGCAGACACCGGCCCCATACGGCTGAAACCGTTGCCGGTTTCATCCATATATTTTACTTCCCCCCGCCCTTAACCTACTATTCTACTAAGGATTAGCGGGATAGGCAAGGTCTCGCTGAGAATACGCATTCAAGCGGCCGGCATCATAGGCCTGGCCTTGCTCGCAATCCACCCCGCGGCAAACTCCAGGGGTCCCCTACCGGTAGGCGGCATCCGCTCCATGATCCGACAGTTGAGCGCCGAACCAACGGTGCAATGCGGTAATCAGGCGAAGTTCATCGGAATAAAAGACGATTTGTGCCCCATTCGGCAATGGCAGGAACTCGATCCGGATGCGGGAGGCGCCTTCAGCAAGCTCCTTCACCCCTGACATGTCGGCACCGTGTATCGACGTCGGATCTGAGTAATCGCCATTGCTGAAACTCATGGCCTCATGCCGCAGGTGCTGCTGAATCATGGGCACCTGGTCGAGATCGGTGGGGTCGCGGATCACCACCCGCTGAATGCCACCGCTTTCGGTCATCTCGAAAATATGCAGGGTTTTACTCAAATCAAACGGCATTACCAACTGGCCCATGCCGTGGATCATGCCTTGCCGTCCATCGGCATGGGAAGAAGCTGGCAGCCCCGCAACCGCCAGGAAGCCAGCAATCCCCATGGCTGCTGCGGTCCACCTCATCTGGCGTGCGTCCGAATCGAAGATCACGGTCTCCTGGCCGACCTCTACTTCGCCGTACTTGAGGCCGCCGGCGCGCTCGTAGACGTGCAGGACGGCACCGGTAGTGGTCAGCTGTGTGTCGACAAGCCGGAAGCTGCCCGGGATCGTGCCTTCGCCGAACAGGCGCTTGCCGGTGCCGAGAACCACGGGAAACTGCCAGATGCGCAGCGTATCGACGAGATCGTGCTTGAGCAGGGTCTGGAGGAGGTTGCCGCTGCCGTGGACCTGAATCTCGCCGCCTTCCTGTGCCTTGAGCTTCGCGACCTCCTCGGCAACGTCGCCCTTGAGCAGGATGGAGTTGTTCCAGTTGACCTTATCGAGCGTCCGCGAAGCGACGAACTTCGGCCGGGTGTTGAGCGCCGTGGCAATCTCGTCCGCCGGGTCGGTGGACTTGGGCCAGGAGCCTGCGAAGATCTCATAGGTCTTGCGGCCGAGGAGAAAGGCGCCGGCGCGCTTGGTCCACTCGGTCATGATCTCGCCGAACTTCTCGTCGAAATAGGGGACCAGCCAGCCGCCGTGCTGGAAGCCGCCGTCGCGGTCCTCGTCGGGGCCGCCGGGCGCCTGCATGACGCCGTCCAGAGTCACGAAAGTGCCCACAACCAGTTTTCTCATGTTCCCTCGCCCCGCCCCAGCGTGATTTTCCGCGACCGGTACTCGCGGTAATCGGGTACCAGCCGCTCGTACTCGCTGTCCATGAGCGGAGAGGAAATCATGAAGTCCGCGGAGGCCCTGTTGCAGGCGATGGGGATATTCCAGACCACCGCCATGCGCAGGAGGGCTTTGACGTCTGGGTCATGCGGCTGCGGCTCCAGGGGGTCCCAGAAGAAAATCAGGAAATCTATCTCATTGCTGACGATCCTGGCGCCGACCTGCTGATCTCCTCCCAAAGGTCCACTCTGCAACTTGGTGATCTTGAAGCCCAGTTCCTTTTCCAGGATCTCGCCGGTGGTGCCCGTGGCGAATACCTGGTGATGGGCCAGCAGCACCCGGTTGAACCTGGCCCATTCCAGCAGGTCCTGCTTCTTGTTGTCATGGGCGACGAGCGCGATCTTCTTGTCCTCTACCATGATGATTTTGCTATAGGTCACGAAACTTCCCTCCCATATCAGGATAATCCTGGGGAAGCCTCTGCGGATATATCAAATACGTAACTATTACTGACGTCGAAGCCTCCGTATTTTGCCAAGTTTTCCGCATCCGGCAATACATAGGAGGGATGCATGAGCATTTTTCGTCCATGGGTACCAAGGTTGGCAGCGGTTGTCGCGGCTCTGCTTATGGCAGCCGCGGCGCCCAGCCAGGCGCAAAAAGTCACAGGGTTTGTCAATCGGGGAGATGCTGGCTTCGGGGGCGTTCTGGCCGCGGTAGTTTCCTTGCCCAGAATCGCCGTGACCATCGAGTGCGACGACTCTGCCGCGAAGGCGGAAGTTCCGATCCCGTTCCTGGAGGCTATCCCCTATTGGCAGGAGTTGAATGAGATGGAGTGGGAGACCTTCAGCGGGCGGTCGCCGAGCTTCCTGCGTTTCCCATCGCTCAGTTCTGATCCGCTGGCGTATACCGATGCGAATTTAAAGGAGGTTATCAACACCATTAACGGGGATGCCGCATTCCAGGCCGATCTGCTGCCGCAAGCGGGAACCCAGTCCATCCGGACCAGCGTATACGGCGGCTATGAACCAGGCACGGCTCCTGCTCGTCGAGGAGTACTGGAGCTTCCGCTAGTGAACCCCACAACGATCAAGGACCTCCTCCAGGTCCCGCGGCCATCGGATTATGGTGATGAACCCATCGCCGCGCTCGATGCACGGACCTTTCTTTTCCAAGTCGGCGTCCCTACCGGCCGCTTCGAGAAGGAGCTCCTGTCAGGGTATGAGTCAGGATACAGCGATCCAGGGACCATCCAGGTGCGCGGCTGGTACATCCAAGGCAGTGGCGGAGATGACGGAAAGCGCCCGCTATTCATGATGCTTCACAATTACGAGGCAAAGGTTCTAACGGCGAGCGACGCGACGGCCATTGCCTGGCGGAAAATCGCCTTTGAGGCGGCTTCCAAAGGCTTCGACGTCATCCTGTACAGCTGGAGGGCGCGCGACGTCTCGGAGGGCCGCAATCCGAAGGACGGAGACGAGGGCGCCTACGATATATTCCGGATCCTGGAGGCCCTCGAGACGGGGTGCCCGACGCTGCTCGCCGGAGAATCCCAGACCGTCCACCGGCAACTGCTTTCGGATGCGGAAACCAGGCCCGTGGTGCTTTTCGGCTTCGGGGACGGATCCAACCAAGTCGCAAAGGCCATGACTCTCAACTTCGCTCCAAGCTTCAACTCAGAGGCGAACACGCCGAGGCATTTCAACTTTCGCGGGGCGGTCCTGGTCTGGACCGATGGAGGGTCCCTCTATTACCGCTCGAGCATGTCGCCGTTTGCGATCCTGAACCACTCCTTGATGAGACTCCTGTACTTCTCGAACTACGAGACCGAGAGCAGCGTCCTGGAGCATGCCGGCCTGTGGCCGGGGGTTCTGCTTATACAGGGCACGGACGACGCGAACTACACCCTGGCCGGGGCGGTGGCGCTGTACAACCGCGCCAGCAATTGGTG
>CAVUYS010000030.1:0-74350 GCA_963745745.1 uncultured Spirochaetota bacterium
GAAAGCTCTCCTTCGTGAAGGTGGTGAGCGGCGCGATCCGCTCGGACACGGAGCTGGTGACCGCCCGCGACGGGCGCAAGGAGAAGCTGAACAAGATCTACACCTGCCAGGGCAAGAAGCTGGAGGACGCCGAGGCCCTGGTGGCCGGGGACGTGGGCATCCTGACCAAGCTGCCCACGGCCATCACCAACGACACCCTGCTGGCCCCGGAGCTGGAGCTGGCCTTCCAGCCCCTGGAGCTGCCCCAGCCCGTGCACGCCGTGGCCATCAACGCCGCGGCCAAGAAGGACGAGGACAAGTTGAACCAGCTCCTGCAGCGGGCCGCGGAGGAGGACCTGACCTTCCGCATCGCCTACGACCAGGAGACCAAGGAGAACGTGATCTCCGGCATGGGCGAGCTGCACATGGACATCATCCTGGGCAAGATCCGCAACCAGGCCAAGATCGAGGTGGAGACCAAGACCCCCCGGGTCGCCTACCGGGAGACCATCCGCGGGCCGGGGCGCCGCCGAGTACCAGCACAAGAAGCAGACCGGCGGGCACGGCCAGTACGCCAAGGTGTCGCTCGAGATCAAGCCCCTGCCGCGGGG
Source organism: uncultured Spirochaetota bacterium (assembly GCA_963745745.1). Lineage (GTDB taxonomy): Bacteria > Spirochaetota > Spirochaetia > SZUA-6 > DRHE01 > MIBK01. The sequence continues at coordinate 591 of CAVUYS010000030.1, forward strand.
CCAGCAGTTCAAGTTCGTGAACGCCATCGTCGGCGGGCGCATCTCCAAGGGCTACATCCCCGGCGTGGAGAAGGGCGTGATCGAAGGCATGGAAGCCGGCATCCTCGCCGGCTACCCGGTGGTGGACCTGGAAGCCACGGTGGTGGACGGCAAGGAGCACCCCGTGGACTCCTCCGAGCTGGCCTTCAAGCTGGCCGCCCGCGGCGCGCTGCGCGAGTCCATGGAGAAGGCGGACCCCGTCCTGCTCGAGCCGATCAGCAACCTGACGGTCTTCGTCGACGACCAGTACCTGGGCGACGTGCTCTCCGACCTGAGCTCCCGGCGGGGCCGGGTGCTGGGCCAGGAGCAGGCGGGGCGCCATCCAGGTGGTCAAGGCCCAGGTGCCGCAGGCCGAGCTGCTGCGCTACTCCATCGACCTGCGCTCCATGACCTCCGGCACGGCCTCCTTCGAGGTGGAGTTCGACCACTACAGCCCGATCGCCGGGAAGGTGGCCGAAAGCGTGATCGCCGCCGCCAAGGCGGCCAAGGAAGCCGAGAAGGAATAGGGGCTCTAGAGGAACAGGGCTCCCGGCAGCAGGAAGTGCAGGATGGCCACCACGATGCCGACGAAGCCCAGCGGCACGCGGTAGGCCAGCGCCGCGCGCTCCAACCGCCCCATCGGCGGCAGGTCGGACTTTTCCCGCACCACGTGCAGCAGGAGGCTGGCCCCCATGGCCATCCCCAGCAGCGCCGGGATCAGGTCCCCCACCACCGGCACGTCGGCGGCCGAGGAGCGGATCAGCAGCTTCAGGAAACCCACCGCCGCCGCCAGCACGCCGAGGCTGGCCTGCCAGGCGCGCCGGGAAAGCAGCTCACGGAAGGGAACGAAGACGGTGAAGCGGCCCGCCAGGTATTCCGAGGCCAGCGCCGCCCCGGCCAGGATGTTGGCCAGGATCGACAGGAAGTAGAACTGCAGCATCGCTCCACTATACCCCCGGGCGCCGGCCGGCGACAAGCCGCGCTCTTGCGCCTACCGGCCCAGGTCGCGCTGGAGGGTCCGCCGGCGGTCCCCGAGCTGGAGCTCGGCCCGCACCCGGGTCGCGCTCCGCAGCGGGAGCGCCTCCCCCACCGTGACCTCCCCGCCCGGCGAAGCGGGCAGCACCGCTTCCTTTGATATCGCCTCCCCGCCGGGCTCCAGCAGGAAGCGCACGGTGAAGCGCTCCGCGGATACCCGCGGTCCGGGGCGTCCCGCGTAGCGCAGGCTCAAGGTAACGTAAACGCTCTCCTCGAACGGCATGGCCTGCAGCCTGGCCTCGAAGGGACCGATGCGGGCGCGATCCCCCAGGTTGCTGCGCAAGAGGAAGCCCACCAGGGCCACGGCCAGGATGAGAGCCACGTTCAACATCAGCAGCCGATGCGGCCGGCTCTTGAGAAAGGAACCGGCGCCGGCGCTCCGCCTCGGCGCGGTCCCGCGGGACAGGCGCTCTTCCTGGTCGTAGCGGAACTCCAGCTCCCGGTGAGCGTCCCGGCGCACTACCAAGCGGGGGGCGGCGGGTTTCCGCCCGCTTTTGGGCCCATCCTCAGGCATCTCGGCGATCCTTCACCAGCAAAGATACGTAGGGCAGCAGGTCCTCGGCCAGGAAATACCCCCGTTCGCGGTAGGCCAGCTCGCCGGCGCGGGCGTGCAGCAAGGCCCCGAGGCGGGCCGCGGCCAGAGGCGTCAGGCCCCCGGCGGCCAGGCCTCCGATAATCCCGGCCAGCACGTCCCCGCTGCCCCCCGTGGCCAGGGCCGGATTCATGCCGTCCAGGATCCAGTACCGGCCGTCGGGGGAGGCCACGTAGCTGCAATGCCCCTTGAGCAAAATCACCGCCTCCAACCGCGCGCTCCAGGACAGCAGCGGCGGCAGCGGGTCGGCCAGCAGCTCCGGCACCTGGAGGCCGGCCAGGCGGGCGAACTCACCCGGGTGCGGCGTCAGCACCCAGCGGCCGCCCAGGCGGGGCGCGGGCAGCCCCGCCAGCAGGGTGATGCCGTCCGCGTCCAGCACCCCAGGCAGCCCGAGTGACAGCAGCCGGCCCAGCCACCCGGACCGTTCCGCCCCCAGCCCCCAGCCCGGGCCCACCAGCAGCGCGCTGTAACGGCCGGGCTGAAAGCCCCGCGGGAGGTCGAAGTCCCAGGGGCGGACCATCACCGACTGGAAACGGCGCAGGGCCGGAGCGTACAGGCTGCGGTCCAGGAACAGGGTGGTCAGGCCGGCGCGGCTGCGCGCCGCTGCCGTGGAGGCCAGCCAGGCCGCTCCGGTGGTGCCCTCGGCGCCGGCGAATACGGCCAGGTGCCCACGCCTGCCTTTGTGCGCGTCGCGCGGGAGGGGCAGGAGATCCCGCAGGACCTCCTCATCCAGCATCTGCCCCGGGATGTCCGGCGCCTCCGTCAACTCCCGGGGAAAAACCCCGGGAACCACCGCGATCTGGCCGCAAAGGGGCCGGACCAGGGGCAGGTAGAGGCACAGCTTGGGCAGCCCGATGGTCAGGGTGAGCTCCGCCTCCACCGCCGGGTAGCCCAGGCGGAAGGCGTCCCCCACGCCGCTGGGCAGGTCCACGGCCAGCACCCGGCCGGGGGAGGCGTTCACCAGCCGGATCAGGGCGTCCAGCGGCGGCCTGGCCGCTCCCGTCAGCCCCGTGCCCGCCAGGCCGTCCACCAGCCAGGCCGCCTGGGCCAGCAGGTCCTCCACCCGCGCGGTTTCGGCGGGGAAGCGCAGGATCTGGAGGCCCAGGGCTTCGCAGATGGCCAGGTGCCGGCCGGCCGGGCTGTCGGCTTCCGGCTCGCCGGCCATAACGATTGATGCCCGGTGCCCGTCCAGCAGGCACTGGCGGGCCATCACCAGCGCGTCCCCGCCGTTGTTCCCGCGCCCCGCCAGGAACACCACCGTCCCGGCGGGCCTGCCCCCGTCCCAAAGCCGCTGGGCGGCCAGGCGCCAGGCCGACAGGCCGGCGTCCTCCATGAGCACGAGCGAGGGCAGACGGAAACGCTCCTGGGCCAGGCGGTCGATGAGGGCCGCCCGGGCGCAGTCAACCGCCTTCACTCGCCTCCTCTTTCGTCAGCCGGTCGCTCCGCCACCAGACGATGCGCGCGCGGTACTCCTCGGCCAGCAGGCCGTAGATGATCCCCTCGGCGGAGAGGTTCAGGACCTTGAGGTACAGCTCGGAGTCCTCCATGACCAGGTTGCGCCGCGCCAGCGGGCGGCCGGCCCGGTCCAGGACCAGCAGGCGGAACAGGTTGGCGTCCTCGCGGCGCAGCAGGAAGAACTCGCCCCGGGCGTTGACGCCCAGCAGCTCGTAGGAGGGGGGCAGCAGCTCCTCGGCCTGGCTGCCGGCGGCCGCCTGGCGGTCCGCATCCGCGGGCACGTCGAGGGAATCCCCGTAGCGCCCGCTCTGGGCGTCGATGCGGTAGATGCGGGTGAGATAGCCCCGGGCGGGATCGCCGGCGGCGGCCTGCGGATCGTGGTAGTAGAGCACCGCGTAGAGGATGGGCTGCTGCAGATCCGGAACCAGCCTGCCCAGCGAGGGGGTGGCGGCGGGGGCCTCGGCCAGGGGGGGCAGGTTGGCCGGCTCCAGGGTGAGCTGGTGCTGCAGGGCCCCGGCGGGGGAATACCAGTACACCAGCCAGGTGCGCGGGGTGCGGCTGACCACCACCAGCTCGTCGCGCCCCGTGACGTACAGGCTCTCGATGTAGGGGAAGGGAGTCCCCCCACCCCCTCCTGGCCGATGAAGTCCTCCAGCCTGCCGTGGCGGTCGAAGCGCAGGACCACCCGCGACAGCAGCACCCCCAGCCTGCGGTCGGTCACCTGGCGCTCCGCTCCCACCGTATCCTCCAGGTACAGGCGCTTGCCGGAATCCACGGCCAGCTCGCCGATGCGGGCCAGGGGGTAGGACACCGCCTTGCGGGTGACCGCCAGGCTGTCGGAGCTTTCGGCGCTGAAGGACACCGGGGGGGGATTGGACTGCGGGTTGTACAGCAGGAAGATCAGGTCGCCGTAGGAGGACAGCTCCATGACCTTGGAGCTGCTGGAGTTGGCCAGGTAGAACAGGCCGTCGCGCATGTAGATGCCGATCTTCTGGGTATAGCCCAGGCCCCGCGGCTGGAACAGGTCGAGCTGGTTGTCCATCTTGCCGATGCCCAGGCTGAACAGCTCCTCCCGGGGCAGCTCTTCCACCGCCGTCGGCCGGCAGGAGGCCAGCACCAGGAGAGCCAGGGCGGCCCAGAAAGCCAGGAAGCGCGTCGCGCGGGGTGTTTTCTTCATGGTCGGTCGCGGGTTGGCCCACTATACACTCCCGCTTCCGCGGGTGTCAACTTGACCCTCCCTCGGCCTAGATGGCTACACTTCAAGGCATGCCCATCGACATCCTCAGCCTTTTCCTGGGCTCCAAGCAGGTTCGCGACCTGAAGAGCCTGGCCCCGCTGGTGCGCCGCATCAACGCCCTGGAGCCGGAATGCACGGCCCTGCCCGACTGCGGCCTTCCCGGAGCGCACCGCGGCCCTCAGGCGGCGCCTGGCCGACGGCGGCGACCTGCGACGAGCTGCTGCCGGAGGCCTTCGCCCTGGTGCGCGAGGCGGCGCGCCGGACGCCTGGGCGAGCGGATCGTTCGACGTGCAGCTCATGGGCGGCATCGTGCTGCACCAGGGCCGCATCATGGAGATGAAGACCGGCGAGGGCAAGACCCTCTCCAGCGTCACCGCCGCCTACCTGAACTGCCTCACCGGCGAGGGCGTGCACGTGGTCACGGTCAACGACTACCTGGCCGAGCGCGACGCGGCAGTGGATGGGCCGCATCTACCGCCTGCTGGGCGTGATCGTCGGCGTCATCCTCTCGCCAGATGGACAACGAGCGGCCGCAAGGCGTCCTACGCCCAGGACATCACCTACGGCACGAACAACGAGTTCGGCTTCGACTACCTGCGCGACAACATGTGCTGGGAGCCTCGCGGACAAGGTGCAGCGCGGCCACAACTTCTGCATCGTCGACGAGATCGACTCCATCCTCATCGACGAGGCGCGCACGCCGCTGATCATCTCGGGGGCGGCGGAGGACGACACGCCAGAAGTACTACGAGGCCAACAAGCTGGTGCGGCAGCCTCGCAGGAGTGCGCCAAGGACCCGGCCACCGGCGAGTACCCGGACGAGGGCCTGGCCTTCCGGATGGAGAAGGGCGTGGACACCGGCGACTTCAAGATCGACGAGAAGAACAAGCGGGTCACCTTCACCGACCAGGGCATGAACCACATCGAGGAGCTGGCCCAGACGCAAGGGCCTGATCCACGGCTCGCTGTTCGAGACGGAGAACTTCGAGTACATCCACTACATCACCCAGGCCCTGCGCGCCCACAAGCTGTTCCACAAGGACGTGGACTACGTGGTGCCAGGACGGCAAGGTGCAGATCGTGGACGAGTTCACCGGGCGCATCCTCCACGGCCGCCGCTACTCCGAGGGCCTGCACCAGGCCATCGAGGCCAAGGAGAGCATCCGATCGCCGAGCGCAACCGCACGCTGGCCACCATCACCTTCCAGAACTACTTCCGCATGTACAGGAAGCTGGCCGGGCATGACCGGCACGGCCGAGACCGAGGCCACGGAGTTCACCAAGATCTACGACCTCGACGTGGTCGTCATCCCGACCAACCGCCCGGTCGGTCCGGGAGGACGACGACGACCTGATCTACCTCAACGAGGAGGAGAAGCTCGCAGGCCATCTGCGACGAGATCGCCGAGCTGCACGCAGACGGGCCAGCCCGTGCTGGTGGGCACCATCTCCATCGAGAAGTCGGAGAAGCTCTCCCGCCTGCTCACCGGCCGGGGCGTGCGCCACGAGGTGCTGAACGCCAAGAACCACGCCCGCGAGGCCCTGATCATCGCCGAGGCCGGGCGCGCGGGGCGCGGTGACCATCGCCACCAACATGGCCGGCCGCGGCACCGACATCAAGCTGGGCGGCAACCCGGAGTTCCGCGCCCGGCGCAGGCGGGCGACCAGGCGCCGAGGAGGACTACCGCCCCGCGCTGGCCGAGGAGCTCGCCGCCTGGCAGGAGGACTACGAGGAGGTGAAGGACGCTCGGCGGCCTGCACGTGCTCGGCACCGAGCGGCACGAGGCCCGCCGCATCGACAACCAGCTGCGCGGCCGCTCGCGGCCGCCAGGGCGACCCGGGCTCCTCGCGCTTCTACATCTCCCTGGACGACGACCTGATGCGCCTCTTCGGCGGCGAGAACCTGAAGGGGCTCATGTCCCGCCTGGGCATGAAGGAGGGCGAGCCGATCTACCACCCCTGGCTGAACAAGACCATCGAGCGCGCCCAGAAGAAGGTGGAGGAGCGCAACTTCGAGATCCGCAAGCACCTGCTGGAGTACGACGACGTGCTGAACGAGCAGCGCAAGTTCATCTACGGCCGCCGCGACGAGATCCTCGCCGACGCGCACCTGAGCCAGCGGGTGCTGGCTTCGGCCATGGACGTGTTCGACGAGCTGTTCGAGCGTACCGCTCGGCCGCAGCCGGAAGCGGGCCAAGCGCACCCGTGCTGCTGGCCCGCCTGAAGGAGGGCCTGTCCTACGACCCCGCGCAGCGCCGCCGAGGAGTACCTGCGGCTGACCCCCGGCGAGCTGCGGGAGCGCGATCCAGGCAGGACCTGGCCGCGGACGTCGCGCGACAAGGAAGCGCGAGCTCGGCCCGGAGCACCTGAACCTGTTCATCCGGTTCGAGTACCTGCGCAACATCGACCCGCGCTGGCAGGACCACCTGGAGAACCTGGAGGCGCTGCGCGAGGCGGTGTACCTGCGCGCCTACAGCCAGAAGAACCCGCTGCTGGAGTACAAGCTGGAGGGCTTCCAGATCTTCGACCACATGCTGGAGGACATCCGCGCCGCCCTGGCCCGCAAGGTCTTCCAGGTCCGCATCCGGGCCGTGGAGCCCCGCCCCCGCGTCCGGGCGCGCCTGTAGGCGATGCCCGCCACGCCCTGCTGGGGCAGTTCGGGGACAGCGGGGGTCGCGAAGCCCCGGCGCGGGCTCCCGCCGCGCGCGGCCGTCCGGCCTCCGGGGAGATGCGGGAGGCCCAGCCGCAGCAGCAGCAGATCAGGCGCTCCTACCCCAAGGTGGGGCGCAACGATCCCTGCCCGTGCGGCAGCGGGAAGAAATACAAGTACTGTCACGGCAGCTGAAGGCCAGGCGGCTCCGGCCGCCGGCTCAACCCCCGGTGGTGCGCAGGTAACGCAGGCTTCCGCCGAAACCGTACAGGGCGGCCAGGATCGTGCCCGCGGTGCCCAGGCCGAAAAGGATGCGCCCGACGACCTGGAACAACCCCGAGGAGAGCAGGCCGAACAGGATGCCCAGCAGCACCGGCCCGCGCAGCACCAGCAGGCCCAGCAGGCCCGAGGTGTAGGCGGCCGCGGCGGGGGCGTCGGCGGGCAGGCGCCGCAGCCAGAGCCCCAGGCGCACGGTGGCCCCCAGGTAGCCCAGGTAGGCCAGCAGCAGCACCGCCACCGCCAGGAAGGGGATCACCACGATGCCCAGGATCGTGGCCACCAGCAGGGCCGCCGCCAGCGGGATCAGGAAGACCGCCAGCACCAGGTACAGGACGGTCCCCTTCCAGTGGGAGGCCAGGGACCCTGCCAGGCCGGCCAGATGCTGCCGGCCGAAATGCACGGCCAGGAACAGGACCAGCAGGTACAGCACGATCCCGAAGGCCTGCACCAGGAAGCGGAAGGTGGCCACCGAATCGCCGGAGGAGAGCAGGCGCAGCAGGGGGATCTTGAGGTTGGGCAGGCTGTACTTGTTGCCCCGGATCAGCGCGCCCTGCTCGGCCCGCACCACCCCGCCCAGGGCCACCACGTTTCCGGTCACCACGGCCCGCGGCTCCAGGAGCACGTCCGCGCCGAAGGTCCAGACGTCCCCGTGCACGGTCCCGGCCACCGTGACCCTGCCGCCCACGGAAATCACGTCCCCCTGCTTCTGCCCGGTGATGCGCACGGGCCGGCCGACCCGCAGGCCGGAAGGGGAAAGCAGGGACAGCCCGTTCAGGGCCAGGGTGAGGCGCTGCCTGCCGGAGGAGAACTCCACCCGGATGGGGAAGAGGCTCCAGGTGCGGGCAGTGCCCCCGCCGCGCTCCAGCAGCCCGAAGGCGATGCGGGCGCTGCCCTCCGCGGTGTCGATTTCCAGCACGCCGGGCTCCAGCACGTAGCGCGTACCGCCGGAAGCCGGCTGCCCGTAGGAGCGCAGGATGGTGAACAGGGCCAGCAGGCCCATGACGGCGAAAACGATCTTCTTCACGTCTCCCCCTCTTAGCGGTGCGTGCTCAAAAGGCCCGTGGTGTTGATCGGGCGCCCGGACTTGCGCACCTCGAAGTGCAGGTGCGGCCCCGTGGCCTTTCCGCTGGAGCCCACCAGGCCGATGCGCTGCCCGCGGGCCACCGCGGCCCCCGGTCTGACCAGGGCCTGCTGAAGGTGGCCGTACACCGTGCTGTAGCCGATCTGGTGGCGGACCATGACGTACAGGCCCAACACCGGGTCCTCGGCCACGATGGTGACCTTCCCGTCCAGGGCGGCGCGCACCGGACTGCCCGCCGGGGCGGCGATGTCCACGCCCCGGTGGAACTGGAGCACCGCGGTGAAGGGATCCTGACGGTAGCCGTAGGCCGAGCTGGTCCAGCCCAGGACCGGCCGCAGGAAGGCGGTCCCGATCACCACGCTGCGCTCGATGCCGTGATGCTGCACCCCGGGGAAGAACAGCGGCTGCCCCTGCCGCACCTCCGCGGCCCCCAGGCGGTTCACCCCCAGGACCGCCTCCAGGGGCACCCCCTGCCTGCCGCACATTCCGGCCAGATCGGCTTCGGCCGGCAGGTAGATGCCGTCCTGATTGGGCACCAGGATCTCCTCGCCCACCCGCACCAGGTGCACTCCGCTGCCCCAGTGCCGGTTCAGCGAGGCCACCGTGTCCAGGTCCAGGCCCAGGCGTTCCGCGATGCCCGACAGGGTATCCCCCTCCTTGACCACGTAGCGCTTGACGTCCAAAGGCAGGACCGCCACGCCGGCTCCGCCGACCGACTGCCCGGCGGCGGCCCCGGCTAGATTATCGGCAGCGGCGGCTTTGGCCGCGAGCAGGCTGCGGTAGCCCCAGTCCCGGGGGTAGTACAGGAAGTCCGTCCTCTCGCGGTAGCCCCGGACCAGGGTGAGCACCGTCGCCGCCAGGGCGATGGAGAGGATCGCGGAGCCCAGCCAGGTTCCCCGTTTCAGCCTGCCAGCCCGGCGACGCAGCGCCTTGGTCACTTCCTGCAGCATGCGGCTTCGAGCTTAATGCAGGTACCGGGAGGGGTCAACCGGCTCGCCGCGGAGGAAGATGGCGAAATGCAGGTGGCTGCCCGTGCTGTAGCCCGAGTTGCCCATGGTCGCGATGGGCTCTCCCTGCTTGACCCGGGCGCCCTTGCGCACCCGGAAGCCGTCCAGGTGCCCGTACAGGGTCTGGAAGCCCTCCGCGTGACTGAGGATCACGTAGCGGCCGTAGTTGGGATTGAAGCCCACCATGCTCACCCTCCCGGACATGGCCGCCAGCACCGGGGTGCCCACCGCCCCGGCCAGGTCGATGCCGTTGTGGAAGCGGCTCACCCCCGTGAAGGGATCGCCGCGCATCCCGAAGCGGGAGGACAGGCGGCCGCGGGCGGGCAGGATGAACAGGCGGCCGAACACCCGGTTCAACTCGTGCTCGCTCAGGCGGGCCCCCGGGACGAACAGCTCCTGCCCGGGCACGATCAGGCTGGACTCCAGGCTGTTCCAGTCCAGCAGGTCGTTGAGGGCCACCGTGAAGCGGCGGGCGATGCCCTCCAGGGAATCCCCCCGGCGCACCCGGTACATCAGGCCGTTGCCGTTGGGCAGGGTGAGGCGGGCGCCCACCTTCAGGGCCCGGGCGTCCTGGATGCCGTTGAAGCTGATCAGGGTGTCCATGGCCAGGCCGAAGCGCTGGGCGATGGCGGACAGGCTGTCCCCGGCCTGCACCGTGTAGGCGGAGACGCGCAGGCTCGGAGGCGAGCCGCCCTGGGCCGCGGGCGGAGGAGCTCTCCGGCGGCGCCAGGTAAGCCAGCAGCACGTTTTCCCCGCCGGCCGGCAGGCTGAAGGCCTGCGGGGCGGGAACCCGGAAGGCCAGGGGCGGCCAGGGCGGCGACCAGGGCCGCGGCACCCAGGGCCAGGTGCAGCCGCGGGATGCGGGCCAGCCAGGCCAGAGGCCGGAAACGGGGGGAGGGCCCGGCCCGCAGGCGCATCTGGGCCCGGCCCTCCGGCCGGAAGCCGCGCTCCCGGCTCCGCCGCGCGGCCCGGGCGGCGGTTGCCGGGGCAGCGGTGGGCCGCGGTGGCAGGGGATGAGCCGTAGATCGACGCCGTAAGACCTTCTGTTGCCCGATCGCCGCGATCATAAGGGTGTACACCCCTCATATCGACAATTCGGCGGGGGCATATTACTATAAAGCCCGCCATCCCATGACCAACGACAAGCAGCGCAGGCGGCTCGTGATCTTCCTGGGCTTCCTCGGCCTGGTGGTGCTCCTGCTCATCGCCCGCCTGGCGCAATTGATGCTCCTGCGCTCCGGCGCCGTGGAGCGCGGCGGCATAACCCTGCCCGCCGTGGAGCGCGGTCCGATCCTGGATCGCAACGGGCATGTGCTGGCCATCACCACCCGCCTGTACTCGGTGACCGCCTGGCTGCCCGAGGTGAGCGACCCGGAGGGCTCCGCCGCCCTGCTGGCCGAGACGCTGGAGCTGGACGCGGGCCAGACCGCCCGCCGCCTCAAGGAGGCCACGGGCTTCCTGTTCGTCAAGCGCAAGGTCACCCCCACCCAGAGCGAGCGGGTCCGGGCCCTGCAGGCCGAAGGCCGGCTGAAAGGCATCGACCTGGTCCCGGAGTTCGGCCGCAACTACCCCAACCAGTCCCTGGCCAGCCACGTGCTGGGCTACGTGGGCCTGGACAACGTCGGCCTGGACGGGGTGGAGTACTCCTTCAACGAGGAGCTCTCCCCCGCGGCGGTGGGCCGGGCGGACGCGCCGCAGGAGGAGATCTTCGGCAACCAGGTGTTCCTGAGCATCGACCGGGACATCCAGCACATGGTCGAGCGCCGCGCCCGCCAGGCCTTCACGGACAATCAGGCCGATGCGGTGCTCATCCTGGCCATGGAGGCCGGCAGCGCCGAGATCCTGGGCTACGCGGCGGTGCCCGACTTCGACCCCAACCAGTTCAACAGCTTCGAGCGCTCCACCCTGCGCAACCTGCCCCTGGCCCAGGCCTACGAGCCGGGCTCGGTTTTCAAGGTCTTCTCCATCGCCTCCTTCCTGCAGCTGGGGGGCATCCAGCCGGAGGAGCAGTTCAACTGCTCCGGGCTGTACGAGAAGCGGCTGGCCGACGGGGAAACCATCCGCATCCGGGACCTGACCGCCCACGGCAGGGTCAACGCCGGGCTCATCCTGAAGTACTCCTGCAACGTGGGGGCGGCCTACGCCTCCGAAAAGGTCCAACGGGAGGATTTCTACCGCCTGCTGCAGTCTTTCGGCTTCGGGCGGCCCACGGGGCTGCCCCTGCCGGGGGAAAGCGCCGGCATCCTGGCGCCTCCGGCCCGCTGGTCGCTGCGCACCAAGGCCACCATCGCCTTCGGGCAGGAAATCTCGGTCTCCGCCCTGCAGGTCATGCAGGCCGCCACGGCCATCGCCAACGGCGGGCTGCTGCTGGCCCCCAGGATCGTGACCAAGATCCTGTCCCCCACCGGGGAGCTGGTGAAGGAGTTCGGGCGTGAGCCGCTGCGGGAGGTCGTTTCCCCCCAGGTGGCCCGGGAAGTGCTGGAGATGATGGCCGCGGCCACCGGCGAGACGGGCACCGCGCGCCGCGGCAGCGTGGAAGGGGTGCGCATCTCGGCCAAGACGGGGACCGCCCAGGTGCGCGACCCGGCCACGGGCACCTACTCGGAGTCCAACTACGTGGCCTCCTACCTGGGCATCTTCCCCACCGAGGAGCCGAGGATCATCCTGTACGTGGTGCTGCACAACCCCAAGGGCCCGGCCTACTACGGCAGCCAGATCGCGGCCCCCGTTTTCCGCGGCGTGGCCGAGGACCTGATCGGCTACCTGGGCATCCCCCGCAGGGGCGACGTGGTGCTGGAGCAGCCCGGCTCCCTGCGCGTCACCGTCCCGCCGGCCCTGGTCCTGGGGGAGCGCATGCCAGACCTGCGCGGCACGCCCAAGCGCCTGCTCCTGCCGCTGCTGGCCGTCCCCGGTCTGGAGGTGCGCATCAGCGGGGACGGGTTCGTGGCGGAGCAGGATCCCCCCCCGGGCACGCGGTTGGAGGCCGGCGTGAGCATCCGGCTGAGGCTGGAATGAGCCTGCTGGCCGACAACCTTCGCGCCCTCTACGGCCGTCACCCCGGCCTGCGCGGCCTGGGCCTGGAGTCCGCGCAGGAGGGACCGCTCGCCGTGGAAAGCTCCGCCTGCGGGCTGCCCACCGCAAAGCTGCAGGACGCCTACCTGCACTCCCGCTACGATCCGCGGGAGGAGGCCCGCCGGCAACTGGCCCGCGAGCTGCCGGCCCGCTTCAGCTCGGCGGTCTTCCTGGGCTTCGGCCTGGGCTACCTGCCGGAGGTCTTCCTGGAGCTGCACCCCGGGCGCCCCCTGGCGGTGATCGAGCCGGACCCGGGCCTTTTCCGCCAGGCGCTGGAGGCCCGCGACCTGCGCGCCCTGCTGGCCAGCCCTGAAGCCTCCTGGCTCGTGGGCCGGGAGGCGGAGGAGGCGGTCATGGAGCTGGAGGAGAGCTCCCCCGGCGCCCCCGCCCTGCTGCGCCTGCGGCCCCTGTACCTGGCCAGCCTCCCCTACTACCGCAGGCTGGAGGCCCTCTTGGAGTCCCTCGCCGACCGCCGGGAGGTGAACCTGAACACCCTGCGCCGGTTCGGCCGCCTGTGGGTGCGCAACCTCCTGGCCAACCTGCCCCTGTTCCTGCGGGCCGCGGGGACGCGGGAACTGGAGGGGCTTTTCGCCGGAATGCCCGCCCTGCTGCTGGCCGCCGGGCCGTCGCTGGAGCCGGTGCTGGCCGTGCTCCCGGCGCTGGCCGAGCGCCTGGTGCTGGTGGCGGTGGACACCTCCTACCGCTTGTGCCGGCAGGCGGGGGTGAAGCCCGACCTGCTGGTCACGGTGGACCCCCAGTATTGGAACTCGCGCCACCTGGACTGGGCCGAGCTGGAGGGCATCCTGCTCGCTTCCGAGCCCTCGGTCCACCCCCGCACCTTTCATCGCCCGCGCCTGCCCAACCTGCACTTCATGTCCTCTTTTTCCCCATCGGCGAGGCCCTGGAGCGCGTCACCAAGCCGCGCGGCAGGGTGGGCGCGGGCGGTTCGGTGGCCACCAGCGCCTGGGACCTGGCCCGCCTCACCGGCGCGCGGCCGCTGTACCTGGCCGGCCTGGACCTGGGCTACCCGGGCAGGCGCACCCACGCCCGCGGGGCCTTCTTCGAGGAGCGCGCCCACACCCTCTCCGGGCGCCTGCTGCCGGCGGAGCACCAGGACTTCCTGGTCCTGACCGACGCGGGCCTCATCCCGGTGGCCTCCGCAACCGGGGGGAGCACCCTGACCGACCGGCGGATGCTGCTGTACAAGTGGTGGTTCGAGAACCAGCTGAAGCAGCATCCGGGCTCCAGCTTCACCCTTTCGGCCGACGGCACGCGGATCGCGGGCCTGGAATACCGGCCGCTCTCCGAGCTGCTGGAGCTGCCGGTTCGCCGGGCCCGGATCGAGGAGCGGCTGGCCGGGCTGCGCACCGGCGCCCTGGACCCCGGCGCGGCGCTCGGCGGGGAGGTGGGCCCGCGCGCCCGGCAGACCCTGCAGGAGTTGTCCCGGGACCTCGGCCGCCTGGAGGAGCTGGGCCGCCGCGGCCTCCGGCTGGTCGAGCTGGCCAAAGGCGGCGGCGGACAGAAGGAATTGGAGGAGGTGGATCGGCAGATCCTGGGCCTGGCCTCCCGCCAGGTGGCGGGCTTCCTGTTCCAACCGCTGATCCGCAAGGTGCTGGGGGGCAAGGCCGGCAGCTACCGCGAAGCCCTCGAGCTGTCCGCCGAGTTGTACCGGGAGCTGGCCGATTCCGCCGGCTACCAGGCCGGGCTGCTCCGCCGGGCTCTCCAGCGCGACGGATTTCCATAAAGCAGGGGCCCGAAATCGCCGAAGGCTATAGGGAGGGTGGCGATCGCCAAGAAAGCCCCCCCTTTAGACGGTATGCTCGAACGACGTCCAGGCATACCGTTTTTTTTTGTGCGCAGTAGCTCGCTCAGTCAGTCCGCCAGGGCGCGGGCGATGGCGGCGGCCAGGCGCTCCGGCTTGAAGGGCTTGACGATGAAGTCCCGGGCGCCCGCCTTGATGGCCTCCAGGATCATGGACTGCTGGCCGATGGCCGAGCAGATCAGCACCCGGGCCCCGGCGTCCATCGCCAGTATCTGCTGCATCGCCGCCAGGCCGTTCATCTCGGGCATGGTGATGTCCAGGAGCACCACGTCCGGGGCCAGCTCCCGGTACTTCTCCACCGCCTCCCGCCCGTTGGCCGCCTCCCCGACGATCTGGTACCCCCCTGCGGTCAGCACCTCCTTCTGCAGCATGCGGATGAAGGACAGGTCGTCGGCGATCAGGATGCGCTTGCCCATGGCTGCTCCGGCAGTTCCACGATTCGGGAAGTATCCAGGATGAACACGATCCGCCCGTCACCGAGAACCGAGACTCCCGAGAACAGGCGGTGGCGGTTCAGCACCTCGGAGAGCGGCTTGATCACCAGGTCCAGCTCCTCCACCAGTTCGTCCACCAGCAGGCAGTAGCGCTGGCCCTTGCTGCGGGCCACCACGCCGTGCTGGCTGCCTCCTTCTGCGAAGGCCTCCTTTCGCGCCGCCCGGCAGAGCTTCCGCCGCCGGCGCCGCCTCCAGCAGGCGGCTGAGGCGGATGGCGGGGATTTCCTCCTCCCCCAGGGCCATCTGTTCCCCGAAGCGGGTGGGGCGCAGGGCCGTGGGCTCCACGTGCACCGTCTCGTCGATGTCCCGGATCGGGATGGCGTAATACTGACCGGCGCTGGCCACCAGCAGGGAGTGCAGGATGGTCAGGGTGAGCGGCAGCAGGATCGTGACGGTGAGCCCCCGCCCCGGCAGGTTGGAAATCAGCACCTCCCCGCGCAGGTTCTCCTTGACCCGGGTGGCCACCACGTCCAGGCCCACGCCCCGCCCGGACAGCTCGCTGACGCTCTGCCGGGTGCTGAATCCCGGCTGGAAAATGAAGTTGATCAGCTCCGCGTCGGTGGTTTCCGGCGCGGCCTGGGCCACCTGCCGGATCCTGTCCAGGTCGAGGCCCCTGCCGTCATCGGCCACCTCGATCACGATCTTGCCGCCGCGCTGCTGGGCGGAGATGCTGATCCGGCCCGTGGCCGGCTTTCCCCGGGAGATCCGCTCTTCCACGGTCTCGATGCCGTGGTCCAGGCTGTTGCGGATCAGGTGGGTCAGCGGGTCGGAAACCGCCTCCACCAGGCTGCGGTCGATCTCCGTCTCCCCGCCGGTCACCGACAGCTCCACCTCCTTGCCCAGCTTGCGCGACAGGTCGCGCACCAGGCGGGGGAATTTGTTGAACAGCACGGCGATGGGCACCATACGGGTTTCCATGACCGCCTGCTGCATGCGCCCGGTCACCCGCTCCAGGGAATCGGTGATCTTCTCCACGTCCTGCAGCATCTCCGCCGAGCCCGCCGGTCCCGCCGACCCGGCCAGGCCCCCGGTCAGCTTGCCGAAGCGGGCTTTGCAGGTCACCAGTTCCCCGACCAGCTGCCACAGGTCGTCCAGCTTGGCGGTGTCCACCCGCACCGAGGCGCGCGCGCTGCGCTCGTAGTCCCCCCGGGACGCCGGGGTCCCCGGCGCCGCGGTTGCACCCGGGCGGGCTCGCTCGCCGTCGGCGCGCGGGCCCTCTTCCCGCGCCTGGGCGCCCAGGGCCGCCGGATCCAGGCGGGTGAGCTCCGCCTCGGTGATGTCCTCCAGCCGGTAGGCCCTGGCCAGCTCGGCTTCCGGAAGATCGGAGCTGAACAGGATCTGCACCTCCGCGTAGCCTTCCCCGTCTTCCTCCGCCGGAGGCTTGTCCAGCTCCGGGGAGGACTTGAGGACATTGGCCACCCTTTCCAGGTTGCTGAGCACCAGGTAGGCCCGCGGGTGGCGCATCAGCGGTTCCCCGGCCGTGCGGAAGCGCAAGGTGTAAAGCTGCTCTCCGCGCTCCAGCGCCTCCCGGGCCCGCTGGGCTTCGCCGGCGGAAAGCCGCTGGCCGGGGGCGGCTTCCGCCGGGGCCCGCCCGCGGGGGGCCGGGGCGGCCCGCCCGCCGCCGATGCCGGCCAGGCGGCTCAACTCGGAGGCCATGAGGCGGGTGTCCACTCCCTCGTCGCCCTCCCCGCGGGCCACCCGGGTGACCATCTCCTGGATCAGGTCGGAGGCCCCCAGGACCGCGTCCAGCAGCTCCCGGCCCAGCAGCAGGGCGCCGCTGCGCAGCCGCTCGAAAACGTCCTCCAGGCGGTGCGCCAGCTCGCTCAGGTTGGCGAAGCCGATCATGGCCGATTCGCTCTTCAGGGAATGGGTCAGGCGGAAGATCTCGTGCACCAGCTCCAGGTTGGCGCTGTCCTTTTCCAGCTCCAGCAGGCAGTGGTTGAGCTTCTCCAGCAGCTCCTCGGTCTCCTCCAGGAAGGCGCGCAGCAGCCTGTGCTCATCGCTCATCCTGCCTCGACCTCCTGGGCCTCCTCGGCCTCGCCGGCCCCGCCGGCTCCGCCGGCAGGAGGCTCCCGCTCGGAGGGCGGCCTGGCGTAGCTCTCCGCCTCCAGCAGGCGTTCGCCCTGCAGGATGATCACCAGGCTCTCCCGCACCTTGGCGATGCCCGCCACCAGCTCCGCCTTCAGCCCCGCCAGCGGCGGCCCTCCGGCCAGGATCGAGGAATCCTCCAGCTCCAGGATCTCCTTCACCCCGTCGACCAGCAGGCCGTGCTTGGCCCCGTCGCGCTCCGCGACCAGCACGCGGTTGCGGCGGGTGGGCTGCCCGCGCTCCAGACCGAAGCGCAGGCGCAGGTTGAGCACCGGCACCACCTCGCCGCCCAGGTTGAGGATGCCTTCCACGAAGCTCGGGGCCATGGGCACGGGGGTGACGTTCTCGAAGCGCAGCACCTGGGCGATCCAGGCCAGCGGCAGGGCATAGCGGGCATCGCCCACCTGGAAACAGATGTACTGCCTCACCGTTTATGCTCCGCCAGCGAAAGGATCAGCTCCACCTCCCCGGGGGTGAGCCCCAGGCGGCGGGCGATCAGGGAGGGGCTCAGGCCGCCCTGGGCCAGGCGCACCGCCTCCAGCTGCCGGTCGCCCGCCTGCGGCGCGGGCTGGACCGGCTCCGCTTTGGCCGCCTCCTGCTGCCGGCCGGCCAGCTCGCTGTACAGCCGGCCGGCCAGATCCTGCTTCTCCGCCTCCCGGCGGACCAGGGCGATCTTCTTGTCGGCCTTGCCCAGCAGCTCCGTCAGCGAGCTGATGCGGTCCTCCAGCAGGGTGACGTTGCGGTGCGTGGTCTGGTTCAACTCCACCAGGATGCGGTTGACCTCTTCCCGCACCTCACGCAGCACGGTCGCCGCGGCGAGGGTCCTGGCGATTTTTTTTTTCAGGGTGAAGTAGACCACCGCGTAGCCGGCGGCCACCGCGGCCAGAAGCAGAAGGGTGCGTCCCACCTCGCTCACCCCACCAGGTCGACGTTGTGTCCCAGGGCCGGGTCCTCGAACACCTCCGGCGCTCCCCCCCCGGCCGGCTCCTGAGCCCGGGGGCGCCCCTCGCGGGGACCGCCGCGGCGCCGCTTGCCCCGGCGGCCCTCCTCCCGGAGCTTCTCCGGCCCTTCCCCGGGCTCGCGGGCCTGGTTCACGGCCTTGTCGTCATGCTCGCTCTTGCGCGCGATCTGTTCGGCCTGCGCGGCCTGCAGCTGAGGAGGCACCTCCTTCGGCCACGGCCTGCTCCCGCCCGACCTGGCTCATCTGGGAGAACATGGTCTGCAGGTCAATGGGCAGCAGCGCCATGGCTCTCCATCCCCCGCACCAGCTCCGGGGCCAGCGGCTCGTAGCGGGTCACCCGCACTTCCTTGCCTTCCAGGCAGAAGGTCACCTTCTTGAACTCGTTGCGCACGGTCAGGCTCTCGTTGCGGATGAAGATCTTCACCCCCGGGAACACCCGGTCGGAGGCGGAAACCTTGCCGGTCAGCTTCAAGCCGCTCAAGTAGGCTTCGATCTCCCGCACCGTGGCGTTCACCGTCTCCAGCTCCGCCAGGGCCTTGGAGCGGGCATCGGAGAGGGCGGCCAGGTCCTTGGCCTTGTCCTCCGGAAGGGAGGGCAGCACCTTTTTCAGGTTCTCCAGGGTGCGCAGGTTGCGCTCCAGCTCCTCCAGCTGCTTCTCCAGCTCCGCGCGGCGGGCGAGGGCCACGGAGAGCTGCTCCTTGCGCCGGGGATCCAGCCCCACCTCCAGGATGGTCTCGGTGCCGGCCACCGAGCCCAGGGCCTTGGCGTGGATCTCCTCGGTGGCCCGCACGCGGCCGCCGACGATCGAAGCCCGGCGCCCCTGGCAGATGACCCGCTGGTTGGCGTCCACGAAGGAGTGGATGATCCCGTCGCTGACCAGGACGTTCTGCTCGGCCTCCACGCGGGAATGCTCGATGAACTTGGAAACCAGGTTGGCGCCGGCGTGCACGCGGCCTTCGCTCTTGCCCAGGATGCCCTGGTGCACGATGATGTCCCCCTCGGCGTCCAGGGTGCACTTGCCCACGCTGCCCATCACCTCGATGTTGCCCGCCGCCTTCACGGTGAAGCCGTCCTCGACGCTGCCCTTCACGAACACGGTGCCCAGGAACAGGATGTTCCCGGTCTTGAGGTTCACGTCCCCTTCCACCGTGTAGATCGGCTCCACGCTGACCCGCCCGGCCACCAGCAGCACCTGCCCGTTGATCATGGCCATCGCGCTGGAGCCGTCCTCGGACAGCTTCACGTTCTTGCCGCATTCGATGACCGTGTCCCGTCCCGGCTTGGCCGGCAGGATGCGCCCCGTCACGGTCTGGCCCGGGGTGCCGTCCTCGCGGGGCTCCTTGCGGGCCACCACCTGCCCGGCCTCCACGTTCTGGACCAGGTCCAGCTCCTTGAAGTCGATGCGGCCGTCGCGCTCCTTCAATTGCACCTCGTGGCGCACCTTGAAGTTGTAGATCACCTTGGCGTCCCGCCCGTTGACCGGTTTCACTCCCTCGGCCACCGGGACCCGCTCGTTGTAGCGGGGCCGGTCGATGAAGTCCCGGATGGCCTGCTCCTGGATGCCCAGGACCACGCCCCGGGCCCGCAGCAGGCCGCGGAGCTCGTCGGCGGAGGCTTCCGCGCCGCCCCGGCCCGGGGGCGAGACGGTGATGAAGGCCTTCATCTCCTGCTCGGCGATGTCCACGGTCACGGAGGCCTGGGCGCTGGGATTGTAGGCGAACTCGCCCACCTTGATGTATTCCCCGTCGGCGTGCTTGACCACCCGGGAGACCAGGCCGGCGTCGTACTGGCTGACGTTGCGGATGGCCAGGCGCTCCAGCGCCTGCCGCTCGTTGGCCCGCGCCCCCCCGCGGTGGGCCGGGTGACCTTGAGGAAGACCCCCTCGGAGTTCAGGTGCAGGAACACTTCCCCGTCCCGCTCCTTCACCGCCTCGCCCGCCGACGCGGCGGCCTGCGGGCGGACCTCCACGCGCGCGGCCGCCCGGCCCCGCTTCCCCTCGTAGGCCGTGATGACCCACTCCCGGCGGCCCACCCCCATGGTCCCCCGGGAGCCCCGCTGGACCAGCTCGTAGTCCAGGCTCTTGAGCGGCAGGCCCAGCTCCACCGCGGCCTGGGCCAGGGCCTCCTCCAGGGTGGCCCCGCGGGCGCGGATGCTCTTGTGTTTCCGATCCTCCGCGAGCTGGCTTGCCATGTACTGGCGCAGCTCGTCGGCCGAGATCATAAAATGCCCTTTTTGATGTTGGACAGCTTGGCCCGCAGGCGCAGGATGGCCTTGGTGTGCAGCTGGGAGATGCGGCTCTCGGTGACTTCCAGCACCTCGCCGATCTCCTTCAGGGTGAGGTCCTCGTAGTAGTACAGGACCAGCACCTTCTTCTCCTTTTCGGGCAGCTCGTTGATGGCCTCGATGATCAGGCGCTTGACCTCCTCCTTCTCCACGATGTGGTCCGGATTCAGGGAGGAGGGGCTCTCGATGCTCTCCACGATGGACATCTTGTCGTTGTCCTCGCCGGTGTACCAGACCTCGTTGAGCGACAGCATGGAGGTGCCGGAGATCTTGAGCATCAGGTTGCTGGAACTCTTTCAGGTCGATCTTCATGGCCTGGGCGATCTCGTCGTCGGCCGCCGCGCGGCCCAGGGAGGCCTCCAGCTTGCGGATGGTGTCTTCCACCTCCCGCGTCTTCTGGCGCACCGAGCGGGGCACCCAGTCGATGGTGCGCAGCTCGTCGAAGATCGCCCCGCGGATGCGGGTCACCGCGTAGGTCTTGAACTTGACGTGCTTGTCCGGGTCGAACTTCTCGATGGCGTCGAACAGCCCGAAGACCCCGAAGCCCACCAGGTCGTCGAACTCGACGTTGTGGGGCATGCCGATGGCCACCTTGCCGGCCACGTACTTGACCAGCGGGGCGTATTGGCGCACGAAGTAGTCGCGAACCTTCGGGTCGCGCCTCTTCTTGTACGCCTGCCAGAGCTCCTCTTCGGTCCGGCCTTCCAGGATGTTCCCGCCCATCATCGCCTATCCCTCTTGGTCCTTGCGTAAAAAGGTGCGCACTGCCTTGGCCAGGCTGACCGGATCCTGCCCCTTGGTGACGTTGTCCAACTGAGCCTCCAGCTCCTCCGCCTTCAGCGCCCTGCGGCCGGGAGCCGCGATCACGCCCCCCAGTCCGTCGTCGGGCTCCCCTTCCGGAGCCCCCAGGGCCTCCAGGGACTCCATGGGCTCGCCGCCGGGCAGCTCCTCCTCCCCTCCGGGAGCCTCAAGGACCTGCTCGAGGGGTTCGAAGGAAGGCTCTGCTGCCGGCTCCAGGCCCCCCGCCGGGGCCGCGAAAGGCTCGGCCTCCTCCGCCGCGAGCTCCTCCATCCCGAGACCCGCCTCCAGGCTTTCACTCAAGCCCGGCTCTTCGCCAAGCTGCCCACCGGCGGTGGCCTGCGCCCCCCGCTCTTCCCGGCCAGCTACCGGGAGCTCCTCGTCGATCAGGATGTCCACGGCCTGAGGAGCCTGCTGGGCGCCGGACCCGAAGCCGGGCAGGAAGCGCCGCAGCACGTGCTGCGCGCCGAAACCCAGCGCCCCGGCCAGCAGGCCCGAAACCAGGGCCCGCAGCAGGATCGTGCCGAAGGCATTGCCTCCGGCCAGCCCGGCGGCCAGGGAGATCACGGCACCCGCGCCGGCCGCCCAGCCCGGGATCTTCCAGTTCACCTAGGGTCCCCTGCCCTTGAGAGTAGGGAAAAAGCCCGCCACCGTCAAGCTTGGGCCCCGAAGAACTTGCGGATGAACTTGGACACCCCGCCCCCCTCCTTGAAGTCCATGTTTTCCAGGCGCCGCGCGATGTGGTCGATGCAGATCGAGGCCTTGGACTTGGGGTCCAGGACCAGGAAGGGCTTCTGCCTGACCACCGCGGTGTGCACGACGGGGTCGTCGTAGACGAACCCGAGGTAGTCGACCTTGAGGTTCAGGAACTGGCCCGGCGATGTTGATGACCCGCTCGGCCACCCGCGCGCCCTTCGGTCACCGACTTGACCCGGTTGACCACCAGCTTCAGGCCCAGGTCGAGGTTGTCGATCTCGGTGGCGATGATCTTGATGATCCCGTAGGCGTCGGTGATCGCGGTCGGCTCGGGGGTGGTGACGATGATCGCGTCGTCGGCGGCGGCGATGAAGGAGATCACGTTGTTCGAGACCCCGGCGCGCGTAGTCGATGATGATGATGTCGGCGTTGGCCAGCTCGTCGAGCTCCTCGATGAAGCCCTTGCGCTCCTCCTCGGACAGGTTGGCGATCTTGGAGAACCCGGAGGCGCCGGCGATGATCTGGATGCCGTAGCTGGTGTCCACGATGATCTCGTTCATGGTCTTCTGCTTGCGGATCAGGTGGTAGAGGTTGTAGCGCGGGATGACCCCGAGCACGACGTTCACGTTGGCCAGCCCGAGGTCGGCGTCCATGACGACGACCTTCTTGCCCAGCTGGGCGTAGGCGAGGGCCAGGTTGATGGCGATGTTGGTCTTGCCGACCCCGCCCTTGCCGCTGGAGACCGCGATGATCCGCGGGCGCCTTCCTGCGGCCTTCCCGGCTCCGCGCCCGCGGCCGCCGGCCTGCGCTCATGATCTCCCGCAGCTTCTCCGCCTGGTCTGCCATGCTCCTAGCTCCGGCCGTCCGCGATCTGCGCGCGCCGTGCCGAATTCGTCTCGAGCCGCTCCCGGGCGCACCGGAACCCCTCCATGTTCATCAGCAGGCGCAGCACGGTGGCCTCCTCGATGTCCTGCGGCACCGCCCTGCCCGTCGCAGAGTAGGCGACCGGCTTGCCCGTGCCGGGCGAGCGCGCTGAGGACGTTGCCCGATGCGCAGGGTCTCGTCGAGCTTCGTCAGGATCACCGCCCGGTAGCCGAACGGCTCGAACTGGCCGCAGGATCTCCTCGACGTCGCTCGCCTTGGTGGTGGCGCTCAGCGCCAGGTGGATCTCGCCGTGAGCTGCCGGCAGGCGTCGAGGATCTCCTTCATCTCGGCCAGCTTGCTCGAGGTCGCGGGGGCTGCGGCCGATGGTGTCCACCAGGATGAGGTCCGACTCGCCGCACAGCGCCAGGTACTTCTCGAGCTCCACGGCGCTCTCCACGCAGGCCACCGGGATGCGCATGATCTCGGCGTAGGTCTCGATCTGCTGCTTGGCGGCGATGCGGTAGTTGTCGATGGTCACGATGCGCACCTTCGGAGGCGGCGACCCTCGAGCCGCCCACGCCGTAGATGGCCGCGAGCTTGGCGATGGTGGTGGTCTTGCCCACCCCGGTGGGACCCACGAGCACCAAGACCTTCGACTCCCTTGCGGCCGGGATCCAGGGGCGGGTGGATCTGCGATGCGCTCGCCGATCCATTCCACGACGGCGGTCTGCAGCAGCGGCGAAGTTCTCCAGGTCCTCCAGGGAGAACTCCCGCCGGATGCGGGCCAGCATTTCCGACGATGAAGTCCGGGGTGAACTCGTTGGCGCGCAGCAGGTCGTCGAGGCGGCTCAGCCGGCCGGCGTGCCGGCCGCCTCCGGCCGCGGCCGGCCTCAGGCTCTCGCGCAGGCCCTGGATCTCCTTCAGCAGCACCTGCAGGCGTCTGCTCGCGCCGGGCATCGTCCAGGATCTTCTTCTTCTCCTCCTCGGCGTCCGGCCTTGCGGCCCTTCGCGCCGTCCGTGCGCGGAGAGGTAGCCGGTGATCTCGACCGCCTCCCGGGCGAACAGGCCGGCCAGGCCCCCCCAGCCGCACGGTGCGGTGGGTGAGGATGCGGGCCTCCTCGCCGTAGGCGGCCTTCATCTTCTCGAGCGCCTCGCGGTCGGTCGCGGGCCTGCGATCGGTGAAATACTGCATGGTCTCTGTTCCACTCATGCCTCGATCCTTATTTCACCGAGCGACTCGACGGTGACGTCGCGCGCCACCTCGAGGCTCGGACAGCACCGCCAGGTGCGGGATCTCGCGCGTCGTTCCGCCCTTGAGCACGGGCCGGGCCGCCTCGGAGCAGAGGATCACCTCGTGGTGGCCCTGCTCCTGGACCGCGTGCACCGCGTTCGACAGGCGGTGATCCACCGCCGGTGCAGCGCGGGCTCCAGCCCGATGACCGGCCCCGGGCGGTCTCCACCCGGCAGTCGATGATCTTCTTCTCCAGCGGCGGCTCGATCGTGAGCACCCGCAGGGTCTTCGCGCTCGTCGCAGTACTGCAGGCAGATCTGCCGGCCGAGCGCCTGGCGCACCTTCTCCACCAGGAAGGAGCCGTCCTTGGTGACCGCCGCCGTAGTCGGCGAGGGTCTCCAGGATGACGACCATGTTGCGGATGGAGACCCGCTCGCGCAGCAGGCCCTGCAGCACCTTCTGGATCTCGCCGATCGTGAAGGCCTTGCTGCACCTCCTCGACCACCGCGGGTAGTCGGTCTTGAGGGCGTCCAGGATCGACTGGACCTCCTGGCGGCCGAGGATCTCGGCGGCGTGGCGCTTGATGATCTCGGTGAGGTGCGTGGCGATGATCGACGGCGGGTCGACCACCGTGTAGCCCAGCCGCTCGGCCTTCTCGCGCTCGGCCTCGGTGATCCACACGGCCGGCAGGCCGAAGGCGGGGTCCTGGTCGGCTCCCCGGCCAGCTCCTCCGGCGTCCTTGCCGGGGCTGGATGGCCAGGTAGTGGCCCATCTTGATGCCGCCCCGGCCCACCTCCACGCCCCGGATCTTGAAGCGAGTACTCCGCGGGCTCCAGGCGCATGTTGTCGATGATGCGGATGCGGGGCACCACGAGGCCCAGCTCCAGGGCGCTCTCGCGGCGGATGCGGGTGATGCGGTCCAGCAGCTCCGCGCCCTGCTCCTTGTCCACGAGCGGGATCAGGCCGTAGCCGATCTCGAGCGAGAGCGGGTCCAGCGGCACCACGGGCGAGATCTCCGCGGGCGCGGCCTTGCTCGCGGTCGGCCACCTCCCGGGCCTTCGCCTTCTCCTCCTCCGCGGCCCTGCGCCGGCGCCAGGGAGAAGCCGAGCGCCCCGAGCAGGCCGCCCATGGGGATCAGCACGTACCAGGGGAAGCCCGGCAGGAAGGCGAGCACGCACGAGGAAGCCCGCCGCGATCAGGTAGGGCCGGGACTGGCGCGGAGAACTGCTTGGTGATGTCCCTGCCGAACGAGCGCGTCGGAGATGGCCCGGGTGACGATGATGCCCGTGGCCGTGGAGATGAGCAGCGCCGGCAGCTGCGTGACCAGGCCGTCGCCGATGGTCAGGGAGATGTAGGTGTCCAGGGCCGACCTGCCAGGCTCTCGCCGTGGATGGTCATGCCGACGATCATGCCGCCGATGATGTTGACGACCGTGATGAGGATGCCGACCTTGACGTTGCCCGAGATGAACTTCGAGGCGCCGTCCATGGCGCCGTAGAAGTCCGCCTCGCGCTGCAGGTCGTTCTTCCGCCGGGTGGCCTCCTCCTCGGTGATGAGGCCCGAGTTGTACTCGGCCTCGATGGCCATCTGCTTGCCGGGCAGCGCGTCCAGGGTGAAGCGCGCGGCCACCTCGGCGACCCGGGTGGCGCCCTTGGTGATGACGATGAACTGCACGGCGATGATGATGATGAAGATGATGAAGCCGATGACGTAGCCCTCGGCGCCGCTCGTGCCGACGACGAAGGTGCGCGAAGGCCCGGATGATCCGGCCGTCGAACTGCGCTGCCCCTGCGACGAGGATCAGGCGGGTCGAGGAGACGTTCAGGGCCAGGCCGAAGACGGTGGTCACCAGCAGCAGGGTCGGGAAGACGGAGAACTCCAGGGCGTGCCGGGTGTACAGCACGATCAGGATGATGAGCAGCGAGCAGCACGAGGTTGACGGCCATCAGGACGTCGAGCAGCACCGCCGGCAGCGGGATGATCATCATCATCACCACCGCGACGACGCCGACGGCGACGAACACGTCGCTGCGCTGCCGCCAGATGCCCCGGCACGCGCGCGCGTCAGCCATGGCTGCCTCCTGCGTCCGGCAGCTCCGCGCAGCTCCCAGGATTCCGCCGTCCCCGCGCGCCGTCTGCGCGCCTTCCCAGGCGCCTGTACGACCTCGGCCAGGATCGACGGCACATCGACCTCGTAGAACTTCTCGGGGATGGCGTCGCCGATCTCCACTTCCTGGTAGAGCGCCTGCGCGCCAGCGGCTTGTTCTCGACCAGCGGCACGCCGGTCTCCGCGGCCACCTCCCGGATCTTCACGGCCACCGGTCCACGCCCTTGGCCGTCACCGTGGGGGCGGCCATCAGCACGGCGGTTCGTACTCCAGGGCCACCGCGTAGTGCGTCGGGTTCGTGATGACCACGTCGGCCTTCGGCACGGCCTTCAGCATGTTGCGGCGCATGATCTCCCGCATGCGCTCGCGCAGCCGGCTGCGCACGAGCGGGTCGCCCTCGTACATCTTGCGCTCTTCCTTGACCTCCTGCCGGGACATCTTCAGGGATTCCAGGTGCTGCCGGCGCTGGAACCAGTAGTCCAGCGCGGCGAAGACGAGCAGGGCGATGCGCCGACCTCCAGCACGATGCGCAGCGCGATCGCGCGCGATCAGGCGCGACGCCCGAGAAGAACGGCGCGAGCGCCAGGCGCGTGAGGCGCGGGCAGCTCGCCGCGGATGTTCAGGTAGGCGATGACGGACGATCACCGCGATCTTCACGATGTTCTTGGCGAGGTTGAAGAGCGCCTCGTCGGAGACCGAACGCCCGCTGGAAGCCACCGGCCGAAGCGGGGCACGATGCGGTAGACGTCCGGGGTGATCGGCTTCGACGGTGAACAGGAAGCCGACCTGGAGCACGTTGCCCAGGATGGCGGCCACGAAGACCACGATGCGAGCACGGGGCCAGCAGATGCGCAGGAAGTAGCCGCAGGAAGGCCTGGACCAGCTCGCCGGACAGGCGTCCGGGCCGGTCGCGGTGATGCGGAAGAAGTAGCGCAGCATCTGCGGCCGTCGTGCGCAGGATCGTAGCCGGCGACGCAGCCGCGAGCGTGGCGATGCCCAGCCAGCAGCACCAGGGCCGAGGTCACCTCCACCGACTCTGGCGACCTTGCCCTCCTCGCGGGCCTTGCGCAGCTTGTGCTCGGAGGGCTCCTCGGTGCGCCCCTCGTCCTCGGCGGCGAACCACTGCAGGTGCACGTCGAAGGGCGCCGGGAAGCGGCCGGCGGGCGAGCTCGCGCCGGCAGCGCGAGCATCGGATCGCTCACCGCGCCACCCTCGTCGCGGGCCCCAGCTTGTCCAGCAGGCCGCTCAGGGCCTCGAAGCCGCCGTCGACGACCCGCTCGAAGGCGCCCATCAGGAAGGGCATGGCCAGCGACCATGATCAGGAAGGCCACCCCGATGGACAGGGGGAAGCCCATCATGCAGCACGTTCATCTGCGGCGCGGCCTTGGCGAGCAGGCCCATGGCGATCGGAGACCAGCAGGAGGGTGCCGAGGATGGGGAAGGAGATGGTCAGGGCGCTCTGCGAACAGCCGCCCGAGGCCGGCCACCAGTGTCTCCGGCCAGCGATCCCGCTGCCCGCCACCAGGTCGACCGCGCGCACGCGCCTCGAAGGAGCGGCACACCCCGACCAGCAGGAGCTTCTGGGCCCCGGACACGACCAGGAAGACGAGCATGCGCCACGAGGTTGAGGAACTCGCCCATCAGGGGGATCTCGACCTGCGGCCAGGGGATCGAAGACTTCCGAGGCGCCGAAGCCCATCTGCAGGCGAGAAGAACTGCCCGGCGGTCTGGAAGACGGCGAAGATCAGGTTCAGGAAGAAGCCCATGAGCAGGCCGATCAGCGCCTCCCCGGCCACCAGCAGCAGGTAATGGCCCGTGGCTGCCGGCAGGGGGTAGCCGGCGGCGGCGATCCAGGGCAGGACCAGCGACGGCGGCGAACAGGGCGAGGCCCATCTTGGCCGGCTGGGGAATGGCCTCCGAGGAGAACAGGGGCGCCACCTCGATCAGCGCGGCCAGGCGCGCGAAGAACACGAGCAGGAAGAGGCGGAAGTTGGTGAGCAGCGTCTCCAGCAACGATCAGCCTCCCAGCTCCGGAATCCTGCGAACAGGCGACGGTGAACTGCACCATGGAACTCATGATCCAGGGCCGCCAGCAGGATCGAGGGCCCCCAGGATCGCGGCGATCTTCGGCACGAAGCTCAGGGTCTGCTCCTGGATGGAGGTGGTGGCCTGGAGGATCGAGATGATCAGGCCGACCACCATGCCGATCAGCAGCAGGGGCGCGGCGATGAGCAGGGTCTGCAGCACCCCGCCCCGCAGCAACTGCACCGCGAAACCGATGGTCATCCGTCACCCTCCTCCTATTGATTATCGGAAGCTCTGCACCAGCTGCATGGTGAGCAGGCCCCAGCCGTCCACCAGCACGAACAGGATCAGCTTGAACGGCATGGAGATCATGACCGGCGGCAGCATGATCATGCCCATGGACATCAGCGTCGAGGCCACGACCATGTCGATGATGATGAACGGGATGAACAGCAGGATCCCGATCTTGAAGGCCACGGTCAGCTCGTGCAGCACGAAGGCCGGGATCAGCACCTCACGTGGGCACGTCGGCCAGGGTGTTGGGCTTGGGCAGGGCCCGCATGCTCATGAACAGGCGGATGTTCTCCGGCGTCGTTGCCCATCTGCCGGTACATGAACAGCCGCAGCGGCTTCTCCGCCTTCGTGTACATCTCCTCCAGGCCGATCTGCCCGTCGGCGAAGGGCTTGAAGCGTCTGCTCGTAGATCGTGCTCAGGGTCGGCCACATGATGAACAGGGTCAGGAACAGGGCCAGCCCCATCAGCACCTGGTTGGGCGGCGACCTGCTGCAGGGAGAGGGCCCGCTTGATGAAGTCGAAGACGATGGCGATGCGCAGGAAGGCGGTGATCAGGATCAGGATGGACGGGGCCAGGGCCAGCACGGTGAGCAGGAGCAGCAGCTGGATGGAGAGCGACCACCTCGCGGCTGTTGGCCGCCGGGCGGACGTTGAGGTCCACGTAGGGGAAGGCCGGTCCCTGCAGGGCGCGGCCGCCGGTGCTGCCGGCGGGCCGGGCCTGGGCCGGCAGACGGCCGGGAATGCCAGGACCGTGCACAGCAGCACGGCCAGCGCGAAGCCTCGATTCATCTCCCCTCCCAGTTTCCAAAGGCGCTTGGCGCGCCGAAAGCGCTACATCTTCTGGAGCCTCTGCCTTTGCTGCTTCATGAAATCCACGGAGTCCCCGCCCAGGTTCCGCTTGCCGCCCTTCCAGAGGGTCTGGAAGAACTGGGCGAAGCCCTGCGGCGGCAGCACCTGCGAGGTATCCAGGCGGATCTGGTCCAGGGTCTCCTGGTCCTTGATCTCGGCGATGAGGGAAATCCCGCTCTCCGCCGCGCCCACCAGGTAGACGCTGCGCCCCATGGCCACCAGGTGCAGGGCCCGGTTGCCCGCCAGGCTGCGGCTGCCCAGGACGCGGATCAGGTCGTTCTGGGGAAGCTGGCGGCGAAAGCCGCGCTTCAACAGGTAGAACAGCAGGTAGATCACCCCGACCACGGCGGCCAGGATCAGCAGCATGCGCACGAAGTCCCAGGTGGAAACCAGCGGGCCGGAGGCTTCAGGGGAGGCCGGGGCCTCCGGCTCGTCGGCTATGATCAGCGACTCCTCGGCCGCGGGCCCGGAGCTCGGCGCTGCAGGCGCTTCCTGGGCCGCCGAGGGCCGCACAGCGGCGCGAGCAGGAGAAACAGTACAAGCGCTCTACGGGCTAGATCGGACGGCGTGACGTGCAATTTCCCCTCCCAGTTCAATTGCTCGGTCCCAGCGCTTATTCTACGATATTAAGCGCTCTTCGTCAAATGCTCCGCTTCAGGTCAGGTCGCCCATGCGCTGCATCTGCGACACGATCTCCGTGACGCGCACGCCGAAGTTCTCGTCGATCACCACGACCTCGCCCTTGGCGATGAGCTTGTGGTTGACCAGGATGTCCACCGGCTCGCCGGCCAGCTTGTCCAGCTCGATGATCGTGCCTTCGCCGATCCCCAGGATCTCCTTGATGAGCTTCCGCGTGCGGCCCAGCTCCACGGTGATCTCCATGAACACGTCCATGAGCAGGCCGATGTTGCCCGCTCCGCCGGCAGGCCGCCGGCCTGCAGGTTGGCGAACTGCACGGGCTGCACGTTCGGCGGCACCGCCGGGTTGCCGGCGGAGCCGAAGCTCTGGCCGAAGGTCATGCCCGCCCCCGACGGGGGTGCGTTGAAGCCGCGGGCCGCCGCCGGCGCCGCGCCTTGGGCGCGGCCGCCTTGCGCGAAGGAGGCCGCCAGGCCGGCGGCCGCCGCCGGCTGTCCCGCGGACGGCAGGCTGCCGGCGATTTCCTTCACCAGGGCCAGGGAATACAGCTCCGTCAGCCGCGAAGGGGCCTGTCCCTCCACCAGGATGGGGTACTCCACCTTGACGATGGCCTCCCCCTGGGGAAAGCGGGCCTGGTCCCTGGAAGCCCGCTGGAAATCAGGGGGCGCGGTCTTCACCGTGCGGGATATCTGGTTGCCGATCTCGCTGGCCACCGGACCGCTCATCTGGGAGAGGGCCTCGGCCACGGCGGAGAGGGCGGCGTCGTCCATCTCCACCCCCGCCTGTCCCATCATCAGCCCGGCGATGGCCTGGGCGGTGCCCAGGTCCAGCAGGTAGGTGTGCTCCCCGCGCAGCCCCTCGCTGAAGTCGATCTTCACGTCGACCAGCTCGGCCGGCAGGCTGGCGCTCAAGTCCTCGCCGGAGACCACCTGCAGGGTGGGCTTGTCCAGGTTCACGCTCTTGCGGGTCAGGATGGAGAGGTTGGAAGCCTGGGCCCCGACCAGTCCCTCCAGCAGGCGCAGGAAGGCCCCACGCTCCTTCTCCCCCAGCAGGCCTTCCAGGCCGCCGCCGGTGTCGATCTCCAGGTTGTCCGTCTCCTGCAGCAGGGCGTCGATTTCGTCCTGGGAAAGGGATCCGTCGCTCATGCTTCTTCCTCCACGACCGGTGGCCAGTTCCTCGAACTCCGCCTGCTCGATGTCCTCGAGCTTCTTCACGATCTGCACGGCCAGCTTGTTGCCCAGCACGCCCGGCCGGCAGAGGAACTTCTTGCGGTCCCCGATCTTCAGGGGCATGGGGTCGGCCACCCGCACGAGTCTGCAGGCGGATGATGTCCCCGGCGCGCAGGGCGAGCACGTCGCGCACCGGGATGTCCATGTTGCCGACCTCCGCGACCAGGGTCATCTCGACGCGTGCTCAGCCGGTCGCGCAGGATGTTCAGGTTCTCGGTGGTGGTCCCCCGCCGCACCGAGGAGTACCAGTACTGGGCGGAGAGCTTGGAGATGATCGGCTCGATGGTCAGGTAGGGGATGCAGAGGTTCATCATCCCCTCCACCTCGCCGACCTTGGTCTCCAGGGTGACGAGCACCACCATCTCCGATGGGCGGCACGATCTGCGCGAACTGGGGGTTGGTCTCGATGCTGCCCCAGGCGCGGCCGCAGGTCGATGACCGTGCTCCACGCCTCGCGCAGGTTGCCCAGCATCCGCACGATGATCCCCTCCATGACCGACTGCTCGATGTCGGTGAGCTCGCGGGTGAACTTGGCCCCCTCCCCCTGGCCCGCCGAACAGGCGGTCGATGATCGAGAAGGTGATGGCCGGGTCGATCTCGAGGATGGCCGACCCCTTCAGGGGGTCCATGTTGATCACCGCCAGGGTGGTCGGGTTGGGGATGGAGCGGATGAACTCCTCGTAGGTGAGCTGGTCCACGGAGGCCACGTGCACGTGCACCAGGCTGCGCAGCTGGGCCGAAAGCGAGGTGGTGGTCAGGCGGGCGAAGGTCTCGTGCATGATCGAGACGGTGCGGATCTGGTCCTTGGAGAACTTGTCGGGCCGCTTGAAGTCGTAGATCTTGATCTTGCGCTGATCCGTGGGCTGGTGGACCTCCTCGGTGGCGATCTCCCCGGCCGAGATCGCCGTCAGGAGCTGGTCTATCTCGTCCTGCGAGAGAACTTCCGTCATTGCCTCCCCCTACTGGGCGACCACGAACTCCCGGAACGCCACTTCCTTGAGCTTGCCATCGCGCATGACCTTGTTGATGTTGTTTTTCAGGTCCTCCAGGATCTGGGTGTAGCGGCCGGGCCGCAGCTCCTCCTTGGTCCGCCCGCTCAGGTACAGGAAGACGATGTTCTGGATTTCCCGTTTGCGGGCCGAGAGCTCGAAGGCCACGGCCTTGTCCTCGATGTCGAAGCCCATGCTGATCTTGGCCGAGAAGATGCCCGGCTCCTCGTCGGCGGTCACCCCGCGGATCTCCTCCAGGGTGTCGTCGTACTGCAGGGGCGCCCGGGTGGCCTGGTACTCCTCCGAGAGGCTCGGCAGCGCCGTGGCGCTGCGGTTCTGGTTCACGATCCGGAAGGTGATGACCGTGGTGGTCACCCCCAGGATGACGAAACCCAGGCCGATGGCCACCCACTTGAGGATGCGGATCAGAAAGCTGGGCAGAAAGCCGGCCTTCTTGCCCTCCGGCGCGGTTTCCTCCCCGCCCGTCCCGACGTCCTCTAAACTCAAGCCCTCTTCATCCGACATGGGTCACTCTCCCTGGAAGGTTAGCAAAAATCCGCCCTCACTTCAAACCCTCAAAGCCGCCTTTACAGATGCCCGGGGCGTTAGCAGCACGATGTCCACCCGCCGGTTGTAGGCCCGGCCCTCGGGGGTGTCGTTGGCCGCCAGGGGCACCGTGTCCGCGAAGCCGGCCACCTGGAACTGCCTTTCGTTCACCCCGAAGTCCACCAGGTAGTGCAGCACGTTGGTGGCCCGGGCGGTGGACAGCTCCCAGTTGGTGGGATAGGGCCCGGCCGGGTCCGTGGCCAGGCTGTCCGTGTGTCCCTCGATGCGGAACTTGCGCCCGCTGAACTCCGGGGAGGAAAGCAGGGAGGAGGCTTCTGCAGCAGCGTCCGCGCCTCCTCGATGTGCACCTGCCCGCTGGCCGGGTCGAAGAAGGCGTCCGCCGCGAGGCGAGATCACCAGCCCCCGCTCGTCCTCCTTGACCCGCACCTTCTGGGTCTTCAGCTCGGGCTGGAACACCGAAACCGCGGTCTGCCGGGCCCGGCCCAGGGAGCTGCCCCCGCTCGGTGGAGGGCAGGCTCATCACCGTGTTGCCCAGCTCGGCGAGCTTGCCCGACCTGCAGGGTGTTGCCGCCCCGGTGGTTGCCCAGCCCTGGAAGGCCGAGAGCAGAGGTGCATCTCGACCTCGTCGAGTGTCCCCGGAGATGGCGTACAGCATGACGAAGAAGATCAGCAGCTGGGTGACCAGATCGCCTAGGAAAGCAGCCACAGCGGCTGCCCCTTCCTCGCACTTCTTCTTGACTTTTTCGGGGTGGCCATCGCGCTCCTACTCCTTCACCGCCTCCTGCCGCACCGCTTCGCGCTGCTCCGGCGGCAGCATGCAGATCAGCTTCTCCTCCAGGATGCGCGGGTTGTCCCCCGCCTGGATCGAGAGGATGCCCTCGATCATGATCTCGCGCACGCGCGTCTCCGCCGCCGTCCTGGTCCTCAGCTTCGTCTGCGGACGGGCTGGAACACCAGGTAGGACAGCATGGCCCCGTAGAGGCTGGTGATCAGGGCCAGCGCCATGCCCTGGCCGATGGAGGAGCTTGTCGTTGATGTTCTGCAGCATGGCGATCAGGCCCAGCGAGGGTGCCGATCATGCCGAAGGCCGGGGCCTAGCTTGGACCAGTCGTCGTAGAAGATCGCCGCCTCCTCGTGGCGGGCCTGCATCTGGTTCAGCTCGTTGTAGAGGATGTTCTTGATGATCTCGGGGTCCGTGCCGTCGACCACGAGCTGGATGCCCTTCCGCAAGAACTCGTCCTCCAGCTCCTCGAGGTCGTCCTCGAGGGCCAGCAGGCCCTCGCGGCGGGCCTTCTCCGAGAAGGCCACCAGCTGCGCGATGATCAGGCGCTCCTCCCCCAGTTGGGGATGCGCAGGGTCAGGCGAGATCCACTTGACCATGCTCGAGGAACTCGGCTGAAGGCCGTGGCCCACGAGCATGGAGGCCGATGGAGCCCGCCGATGGTGATGAGCGCGGAGGGGAGTCGAGGTAGCGCTCAGGACGCCCTTGGCCCCAGAGGATGCCGAGACGGCGACCGCGACGATGCCCCCGATGAGCGCCGATGATGGTCCCGAAGATCCATGCGCGCTACTCCTCGCTCTTGAACGCGCCGATCAGCCGGCGGTACTCCACGATGCGCTCGAAAACGGTCGGGTAGCTCCTCGCGCACCACCAGGCGCTTGCCCGACAGCATGACGAGGGTGGTGTCGGGGTTGCTCTCGACGTACTCGATCTGGTGCGGGTTCACGTAGAAGGTCTTCCCGTCCAGCCGCGTCACCTCGACCATCTCGCCTTCCCCTGCCCACCCCCGTCTCTATCCCGCCGCTTACCTCTTCAGCGTCAGCAGCTCCTGCAGCATCTGGTCGGAGGTCGTGATGGTGCGGGAGTTGGCCTGGAAGCCGCGCTGGGTCACGATCATGTCCGTGAACTGCTGCGGCGAGGTCCACGTTGGACATCTCGAGGGTGCCCGCGATCACCTTGCCCTTGCCCGGCGATGCCCGGCGGCGTCCGATGTTCGCGTCGCCCGAGTTGTTGGACACCACGTAGGTGTTCTCGCCCGCCTTCTCGAGGCCGCCCGGGTTGGTGAAGGAGGCCAGGGCCACCTGCCCGATGGCCCGGTTGGTGCCGTTGGTGTACACGCCCGGTGATGACCCCGGCCTGGTCGATCTTGAAGGTCTCCAGGTAGCCCATGGTGTAGCCGTTCTGCCGGACACGCCTTCGTCGAGCTCGTCTCGGCGAACTGCGTCACCGCGTTGCGGAAGGAGCCGACCTCGCCGAGGTTCAGGTTGAAGGTCTGCCGGACAGGCCGCCGGCCCGCGGGGCAGGGTCGCGTCCGGCACGTCGAAGCTGACCTGCGACCTGCAGGGCCCCGGCGTTCACGACGTCGCCCTGGGCGTCGCGGACCGCCGCAGCGCTGCCGAGGTTGTCGAAGTCCAGGAAGAAGCGGTTGTCCGCGTTGTTCGCCGCCCCGACCTCCACCCGGGTGTTGGTCGGCACCGCGGCCTCCGGGTCCACCGACGACCTCGACCTGCCAGCGGTTGGCCAGGCCCGGGCACCTTCTGGAAGTTCACCTGGAGCTTGTGCACCCGGCCGAACGAGTCGAAGATGTCGAAGGTCGTGGACCAGGTGCCCTCCAGCACGGCCTCCGGGGCGTGGCGCCGACCGGGATCTCCGGGGTGCGCTTGTCCAGGTTGCAGGCGAACGCAGACGTCGGTGGTCGCCTTCGCCGGGTCCTTGCTCCCCACGGGGATGACCAGGTCGGCGATGTCCGCCGCGGTGTTGACGCAGGTCATCCCGCCCACGGTCTGCGCCATCCAGCCCTGCACCCGCATGCCGTTGGCCGGGTTCACCAGGCGGCCGTTCTCGTCGAGGGCGAAGGCGCCGTTGCGGGTGTAGTAGCTCTTCTCCCCGTCCTGCAGGACGAAGAAGCCGTTGCCCTGCAGCGCCAGGTCGGTCATGACCCCGGTGGACTGCAGCGCGCCCTGGGTGTGGATGGTGTCGATGGTGGCGATCACCATGCCGAGGCCGACCTGCTTGGGGTTCACGCCGCCGACCTCGTCGGTGGGGCGGGCCGCTCCGGAGAGGGTCTGGGAGAGCATGTCCTGGAAGTTCACCCGGCCCTTCTTGAAGCCGGTGGTGTTCACGTTGGCGATGTTGTTGCCCAGCACGTCCATCCGCGTCTGGTGGTTCTGCAGGCCCGACACGCCGGAGCACAGCGATCGCATCATCGCGCCTGCCTCCTCTATTCCGCTCGACGCTCACTGCACCTGCGACTCACGTCGTAGTACCGGCCGTTCACCAGGATCTGCGGGTACTCGCTGCCGCTCATCGGCTCGACCCGGCCGGTGACGCTGCCCTGCCCGCTCGGCGATCTCCACGGTCTTGCCCAGCAGGCTCACCGCCTGGCCTTCGCGCCAGCAGGCGCAGCACCTTCGAGATCTCCCCGGTCATGTTCGTCATCTGCTCGAGGCTCGAGAACTGCGCCATCTGGGCGATGAACTCCTTGTCCTCGCATCGGCTGGGTCGGGTCCTGGTGGGTGAGCTGGGTGATGAGGATCTTCAGGAAGTCGTCCTTGCCCAGCTCAGGCTGGGGAATGCGCCCCGGGGTCAGGGTGCGGTTGAAGTCCTCCACCCTGCGGCTCAGGGCCGCCAGGTCCTCGGCGGGCATCATCGTATTGATGTCCATGATCCTTGCCCTCCTTATGCCAGCAGGTTCACCGCGGTGAACCCCAAATCCAGCGCTGCGGCGGTGGCCCGCTCGAAGCCTCCGGCGGAGCGCTCGGCCACCGCCGGCAGGGCCGGGTCCGGCTCCAGCTCGCGCCGCCTTCCTCGGTCCCCGCTCACCGTCACGTCGATGTTGGCGGTGGCCCAGCCTTCCTGGCGCAGGGCGCTCTTCAGACCCTCCAGGTTGGACTCGAGGAGTTCCTTCACATTGCTATTGTCGACAACAATCCGGCCTTCTAAACTGCTTTCCCCCAGGTGCAGGCGAATGCGCACGGAGCCCAGGTGTTCCGGCTTCAGCACCAGGCGGATTTCCCCTTCCCCCCCGTCCCGCAAGATGATGCCGGCCTGGTGGACGATCTCCGGCAGCAGGCGCTCCTGCAGAGCGGAGCCCGGCAAGGCGGAGCCCGCCGTGGAGCCCGGCGAGCGGGCGCCGGCCCCGGAGCTCCCGGATTCCCGGGCCAGCAGAACCCGTTCGAAGCCGGGTGATTCGGCCCGTTCCGGGGCCGCGGAGGCGCGGCGCGGTTCGCCCGGGTTCTCCCCTTCCGCGCTGCGCAGGTCCAGCACGAACACCCGCGCCTGCGCGGGCCTCGGCGCTCGTCGGGCCTCCACCGCCTGCACCTCGGTTTCTCTCGGCGAGCTGCCGCGCGGGCGCCGCGCGGGCGCGGGCCCGGGCAGGGCCGCCTCGAGGGCGGCCTCGGAGGCCTGCCGGCTTTGCCGGGCTTCGCCCCGGGCCCGGCGGGAGGAGAACTCCTCCGCCTCGCCGTCCCCGGCTTTTTCCGGGCCCGCCCGCTCAGCAGGGTCTGCGGCGCCGGGTGCTCCTCGCGGCCCCTGGCGGTTTCGCGCCCCGGGCGGGCGGCCCGCCCGGACGGAAGGCCCTCGGCCGGGAGACCGCCGGAATGGATCCCACGCCCTGAGCGGGCAGCGGTCCGGACGGGACTTCCCCGGGCGCCTTCCGGCCGCCGGCCGGCCGGCCGGTCCCGTTGGCGGCCCCGGAAATGCGGCGAAAGAGCTGCAGGAAGCCGGAGGGCTTCTTCGCGGCCAGGGCCTGCGCGGCCGGGCTCATCCCTTCCGGGCGGGAAAGCCCGTGGGCCTGGGCCCCCGCGGCGCGCGGCGTTCCGGAGGCCTGCGCGGGTGCGGCGAACGCCAAGCTCAGCCTCCGTCCTTGCGCGCCATCTTGCGCTGCAGCCCCGCGGCGCGATCGGCAGGCATGAGGGAAAGCCAGTAGGCCACCAGGGAGGTCTCCCCCGCCTCGACGGCCAGCTCCTCGGTCACCCGCATCAGGTCGATCACGTCCTGGTCCTCCATTGCCAACAGGATCTTCACCGCCTTGTCCGGGGGCATGCCCACCAGGTAGGCGGAGTTCTTGATCACGTTCTCCCTTCTATTGTCGTAAGCTTTGACGCGCTCGTTGAACAGTTTTTCGCGATCCTCAACCGCCTTCTCCCGCTCCTGGACCAGCTGGATCTTCTGGCCCAGCTCCTGCTCCTGACCGGCCAGGGTCTGCTCCCGCGCCGCCAGCTCCTCGGCCCGCACGGCCACCGCTTCCAGCTGCTTGGACAGGCGCTCCTTGTCCAGCAGCAGCGGGTCCTCCGCGTCCAGTTCCGGGCGCCCGGCTCCGAAAAGGGAGAAAACGGGCGCCAGGGTCCGGCGGGCGTCCACCACCCCCAGGTAGTCGAACCAGACCAGACCCCCCAGGGCCAGCACGCCGACCAGCAGGATCAGGATCACGATCCGGAAGCCCGCGCCCACTCCGCTGTAGTCAGACACCCCTTACCCCCTACTCACTCACCCTGAGGAACTGGCTGGCCGCCACGTCGTCCAGGACGTTGTACTCCTCGATCCGGGCCAGGCGGCGGTGCTCGGCCGCCCTGCGCTCCTTCAGCTTGTCCAGCACCTTGTGCTCCCGGGCGGCCTCCAGGTACCTGGCCTGCACCTCCAGGCGCTGGCTTTCGCGCGCGGCCAGCTCCGCTTTCAAGCGCCGCCGGCTGGACTCCAGCCAGGCCAGGTAGCGCTCCCGGTAGGCGAACAGGCCCAGGTCCAGGCTGCCGGTCTGGCCCGGCACGCTGCGGTAGGCCGCCCCCCGCTCCTGCCCCAGCTCCTGGATGCGCCGGGCCAGGCGCACGCAATGCCCGGCGGCCTCGGCCAGCCGGTACAGGGCCTCCTGCTCCCGGTGGGCCCTAAGCTCGAGCAGCCGCTCGAGGCGAAAGCGAAAGCGCCTCACTGCCCAGCTCCTCCTCCGGTATCTCCAGGCCGCTCAACTCGCCCAGGGCCTTCAGGGTGTCGGTCATGGAGTAGCGCTCCTCCACGGCCTGGGTCAGGAAACGGTTCAAGGCCGGCATCTTCTCCACCGCCGCGTCGATCTCCGGGTTGCGAGCCCTTCACGTAGGCCCCCACGCTGATCAGGTCCTCGGCGTCCCGGTACATGGCCAGCAGGCGCCGGAGGCGCGCCGCAGGCCTCGCGCGTGCGCGGGCCCGTGACCTTGACCGCCAGCCGGGAGATGCGACTGCAGCACGTCGATCGCCGGGTAGTGGGTGCGCTCGGCCAGGCTGCGGGAGAGCACGATGTGGCCGTCCAGGATGCCCGCGCACGTGTCGGCGACGGGCTCGTCCATGTCGTCGCCCTCCACCAGGACGGTGTAGAAGCCGGTGATGGAGCCGCGCGTCCGAGGTGCCCGCCCGCTCCAGGAGCTTGGGCAGCAGGCGAGAACACCGAGGGGGTGTAGCCGCGGTTGGCCGGCGGCTCGCCGATGGCCAGGCCGATCTCCCGCTGGGCCCGGGCGAAGCGGGTGACCGAGTCGAAGAGCAGCATCACGTCCTTGCCCTGGTCGCGGAAGTACTCGGCCATGGCGGTGGCCACGTAGGCGCCGCGGATGCGCGCCAGGGGCGGCTTGTTGGAGGAGGCCACCACGACCACCGAGCGGGCCAGGCCCTCGGGCCCCAGGTCGTTCTCGATGAACTCGCGCACCTCGCGGCCGCGCTCGCCGATCAGGGCGATGACGTTCACGTCCGCCGAGGTGTTGCGGGCCATCATGCCCAGCAGGGTGGACTTGCCGACGCCGCTGCCGGAGAAGATGCCCATGCGCTGGCCCTTGCCCACGGTGAGCAGGCCGTCGATGGAGCGGATGCCCGTGGCGATCGTCTCGTTGGATGCGCTGCGCGCGCGAGCACGTCGGGGGGGGCGCGGAAGACGGGGTACCACAGCGCGGAGCCGACGTCGCCCTTGCCGTCGATGGGCTTGCCCATGGAGTCCAGCACCCGGCCCAGCAGGCGGTCGGACACCGGCACGGAGAGCTGCTCGCCCATGGCGATCACCCGGGCCGCCGATCTCGATGCCCTCCATCTCGTCGTAGGGCATGAGCTGCACGGTGGCGCCCCGCAGGCCCACCACCTCGGCCCAGAGCGATGCCGCTTCCCGTCGGGCAGCAGGATCTGGCACAGCTCGCCCACCACCGCCCGCGGGCCGCGGGCCTCGATGAGCAGGCCCTGCACCTTGTCGACGATGCCGGTGTACTTGATGGGGTCCAGGCGCTCCAGGGCTGAAGCGTACTTGTCGAAAATGCCCATTTCCCCTCCCTCCTGAATGGGCGCTGGCAGCCGCAGCCTGCTGCGCCCTATTCCTCGCCCTTGGCCCGGATGGGCATCAGCTCCAGGATGCGCTCCTCGATCTCGTGCAGCTGCGAGGAGATGCGGGCGTCGATCTGGCCGAAGTCGGTCTCGATGATGCAGCCGCCGCGGTCCACCGAGGAGTCCTCCAGGACGGTGATGGACTTCACGTTCTCCACCATCTTCATGAAATCCTTCGATGTGCTCCGAGGTCAGCTCCAGGTCGGCCAGGTTCACCCGGATGACCACGTCGCCGCGGCTCTTGAGCTTGCGCAGGGCCTGCACCACGTTGTTGATCACCACGTTCTTCTGGTTCTCCGAGATGACCTTGATGACCTTCTTCACGATCAGCAGCACCAGGTTGATGATCTGGGTCTCGGACTCCTCGATGATCTCGTTGCGCTTCTCGATGGCCTTCGAGATGATGCGCGTGCAGGCTGCTCGATCAGGCGCTGGACCTCGGCCCGGCCCTCCTCGTAGCCCTGCTCCCGCCCTTCCGCGGCGCCCTTCTCGTAGGCCTCCGCTCTCGATCTGCGTCCACCCGGCCGCTTGATGTCCTCCTCCAGCTCGCGCGGCCTTCTGCCGGGCCTCCTCCAGGATCCGCTTGGCCTCGTCCTCCGCTTCCTGGCGGATCTTCTGGGCCTGGTTGTTCTTGCGCTTCACCTCGTCGAAGGCGACCCGCTCGGCCTCCTTCGCGGATCCTGTCCGCCTCCGCCTGGGCCCGGCGAGCAGGCGCTCCTTCTCCTCCTCCCAGCGGGCCTTGGAAGGCGTCGGCCTCCCGGCGCAGGTCCTCGGCGGTCGGGCCCGTGTACTCGCGCCGGGCTCCACGGCCACCGGCTCCTCGGCGGGCTCCTCCGCCTCGATGCGGCGGCTCGATGAAGACCTTGCGCGACTGGTACAGGATCTCCTGCGGCTTGAAAACGTTCTTGGCCACTTGCGGCTCCCTACACCACCAGCTCGTCTTCGCCGGCGCGGGCGACCACGATCTCGCCCTGCTCCTCGAGCTTGCGGATGATGGACACGATGCTTCTGCTGCGCCTCCTCCACGTCCTTCAGGCGGACGGGACCCATGTAGTCCATGTCTTCCTTCAGCAGCGTCGAGGCCCGCTTGGACATGTTGCGGAAGATCTTGTCCTGCACCTCCGAGTCCACGCTCTTCAGGGCCTTGGCCAGCTCCGCGGTGTCCACCTCGCGCAGCACCTTCTGGATGGCCCGGTCGTCCAGCAGCACGATGTCCTCGAACACGAACATGCGCTTCTTGATCTCCTCGGCCAGCTCCGGGTCGTCCTCCTCCAGGCGCTCGATGATGCGTCTTCTCCGTGGAGCGGTCGACCAGGTTCAGGATCTCCACGATGCTCTCCACGCCGCCGGCGGCGGTGTAGTCCTCGCGAGGACAGGGTGGAGAGCTTCTTCTCCAGCACCCGCTCCACCTCGCGCAGGACCTCGGGCGAGGTGCGGTCCATGGTCGCGATGCGCTTGGCCACGTCGCGACTGGATCTCGTGCGGCAGGCTGCCCAGGATGACCGAGGCCTTCTGCGGCTCCAGGTAGGCCAGGATCAGCGCGATGGTCTGGGGGTGCTCCTGCTGGATGAAGTTCAGCAGGTGCGCCGGGTCGGTGCGGCGGATGAAGTCGAAGGGCCGCACCTGCAGCGAGCTGGTGAGGCGGTTGATGATGTCCACCGCCTTCTGGCGTGCCCAGGAACTTCTCCAGCAGCTCGCGGGCGTAGTCGATGCCGCCCGTGGAGATGAAGTCCTGGGCCATCATCAGCTCCTGGAACTCCATCAGCACCTGGTCGCGGTCCTGCGGGCTCGATGGTCTCGAGGCGGGCGATCTCGAAGGTGAGCTGCTCGATCTCGTCCTCGCGCAGGTGCTTGAAGATCTCCGCGGCGATCTCCGAGCCCGAGGGTGACGAGGAAGATGGCCGCCTTCTGCCGCCCGGTGAGGGCCTTCTTGTGGCCCCGCGCGCCTTGCCGCTCTTGCCGCTGGCACGGGCGCCGCGGCGGGCTCGTCCTCGGCGGTCGCGGCGGCGCGCCTTGCGCGGGCGCCGGCCTGTCGCCTGCTTCGC
Organism: uncultured Spirochaetota bacterium; assembly: GCA_963745745.1. Lineage (GTDB taxonomy): Bacteria > Spirochaetota > Spirochaetia > SZUA-6 > DRHE01 > MIBK01. Next base: position 42,323 of record CAVUYS010000030.1, read on the forward strand.
CATCGTCCTACTCCTCCACCAGCCAGGTGCGGATGAGCTGGGCCACGTCCTCGGGATGCTCGCGGGCCATGTTGACGGCGTTCTCCTGCATCTCCAGGCGCGCCCGGTCCTCCACGGACAGCTCCACCTCCACCCCCTGCTCCTCGGCGCGTGCGCAGGGCCGCCTCGCGCATGGCCTGGTGCTGCCGGGCCAGCTCCTCCTCGCGGAGGCGCCGCCGGCGCTCCATCTCCTTGGCGATGCAGGCGGTACAGCACGATGGCCGCCAGCAGGCCGGCCAGGCCGATCAGCACCGAGAGGATGGTGCGTGCGCACCTGGCGCTGCCGCCGCATGGACAGCATCCTCGTCGCTCGAACTGGCGGTTGCGGTCGAACGGCAGGTGCTGCGACGGTGACCGAGTCGCCGCGGTCCCGGTTGAAGCCCGATCGCGTCCTGGATCAGGGCCTTCGGCCTTCTTGAGATCCTCGTCGGCCACGGGGACGTACTCCCGCTTGATGCTGCCGTCGCGGTTGACTTCCAGCTGCCCTTTGGCATTGTAGACTCCTCTTCCAGACCCCGTCGATGGCCACCGCCGCGGTGATCCGGGAGATGTACCAGGGGCTGCTTCTCCTCCACGGTGCTGCGTCTTGTTGACCTCTCGTTCTGGATCATGCGAGGTCTTGTCGTACTTGCCCACCAGGTTGGAGAGGTCCTTGTAGGCCGGCGGGGTCTGCCCTTCCTGCCCGCGGCGGCCCCTCGGGGTTGAAGCCGGTGCCCTCGAAGTGCTCCTCCCGGACCTCCTTGGACAGGGTGATGGAGGGCACCACCTCGCTCTCGTCGTAGGGGGTGCGGGGGTTGTCCCGGCGCATGGTCGACCGGGAAAGCTCCTCGGTGTTCACGGTCTGCTTGCACATGTCGAGCGTCGATGTCGATCTTCACGATCTGCACCCGGTCGGGCCCGAAGATCCCGCGCAGGGCGTTGAGGATCTCGCTCTTGTAGGTCTGCTCCAGCTCCTGCTTGATCTTCAGCTCCCGCTGGCGAGCTCGAGGCGGTCCACGTCCAGCAGGCCGTCGAAGTCGTTCAACTGGATGCCGTTCTGGTCGGTGATGACGATGTTCTCGTCCTTCAGGCCGGCCACGGCGAACTTGATGAGCTTCTGGATGCCTTCGATCTTCTTGCGGTTGGTGCCGATGTCGGAGCCCGGCTTGGGGGTGATGATCACCGAGGCGGTCATCGGCTTCTGGTCCTCCTCGAACAGCTCCTTCTTCGGGACCACCAGGGTGACGCTGGCCGTCGTCCACGTCGTCCAGCGCCAGGATGTGCTGCTCCAGCTGCTGGGTGATGGCCCGCTGCAGGTTGACGTCGCGCTCGAAGTCCGTGAGTGGTCCAGCGCTCCATGTCGAAGATGGCCCAGGGGTCGGTGCCGGCCGGGATCAGGTCCTCCTGGAACAGGATGCGTGCGCACGCGGCGGGCGGTCTTCTCGTCCTCCACGTAGAACATGTTGTCCGGGCCGGCCTTGTACTTCACCCCCACCTCGTCCAGCACGCCGATGATGCGCGCCCGGTCGTTCTCCTCCTTCACGGGAGTGCCGATCAGCGGCGACCATGCTGGGCGCGGCGCTGAACAGCACTGATCAGCACGACGGCCAGCACCGCCGCGCCGATCACGGCGAACAGGATGATCTTCTGGGTGGCGCTCCACTTGCCCCAGAGTGCCTTGAGCTGGGCCAGCAAGGCCCGCAGCCTCTCGTTCATCTCCCCTCCCCGTAGACAGAACCTCAATGGCTCATCGTATGTTCACGATCTCCCGGTAGGCCCGGAGGGCCCGGTCGATGACCGCCTTGGCCATCGACAGGGACAGGTTGGCCTCGGCCAGCGCGACGGTCACGTCGTGGATGTCCACCGACTCCGGGTCGGTGATCAGGGCCTGGGACAGGTCCTGGGCCCGCAGCTGGCTGCTCGTTGACCTGCCCCAGGGCCTGCAGGAACATGCTGCCGAAGCTGCCTTCGGCCTGCTCGGCCGGCGAGGCCGCGCCGCCGCCGACGTTCCCGGCTCCAGCAGCCGTTGCCGGGCGCGGTCAGCTTCCCGGCCGCGATGTGGCGCGGATCGCTGGTTCTCAGCGCGATGCGGTGCCCGTAGGCCTGAGCGGCGGACAGCAGATCCATGGCTTACCTCCCGATCTCCAGGGCCTCGCAGGAACATGGCCTCGGCTGCCGTTGATGACCGCCGACGTTGGCCTCGTAGGCCCGCGAGGCGGAGATCATGTCCACCATCTCGTTGACGATGTTCACGTTGGGGAACTCCACGTAGCCCTTGCGCGGCCCGGTCTTGATGGCGTCCGGGTGCGTGGGGTCGTACACCAGGCGCGGCTTGGCGTCGTAGTCCTTCTCGACCTTGGCTCACCCGCACGCCCCTGCCCCACCTCGTCCTGGCAGGAACTGCGGGCAGGAAGGGGCTGCGCCAGTAGGGCTGGTCCACGCGGGGCCGGAAGATCACCCGGCTGCGGCGGAACGGCCCGCCCTCCGTGGTCCGGGTGGTGGTGGCGTTGGCGATGTTGTCGGCGATCGACGTCCAGGCGCAGCCGCTCGGCGGTCAGCCCCGAGGCGGCGATGTTGATGCTGCTGAAACATGTCCCATGCGCCGTCTCCCTACCTCAGCACGATGTTCACGCGGTGGAACTCGCTCGAGATGACCTGGCCAGGGTCTGTGTACAGCAGCTGGTTTGCTGGGCCAGTCATGCCCTCCTCCTCGACGTCCACGTTGTTGCCGTTGTTCTTGGCCGTCGGTCAGGTAGTCCAGGACCATCCGGGGCCGCACCGTCGCGCCAGTCCATCGGCTGGTGGAAGGGGATGTGCCGGGGATCGCTCAGGAACTGCGGGAATCGGCGGCCGGGCTCGCTCGCGAGGCCAGGGCCCGCTTGAGCTGGCTCTCGAAGTTGACCACGCTCCGCTTGAAGTTCGGGGTGTCCGCGTTGGCGAGGTTGTTGGCGATCACGTTCCTCCGCAGCACCGACACGTCCATCTCCCGGCGCTCAGGATCGACCAGATTCTGCCGAAACTGCCGCCGAAATGACATGTCCTCCTCCTCCTCATCTCGGCCGATTTCCGAACCTTCTGAGCGCGACTATCATAGTATGAAGCGGCTCAAGTCCTGGTCCTCCACGACGCCCTTCAGCCTCTCGTCCACGTACTCCCGGGTGATCGTGATGGTCTGCCCGCTCATCTCCGGGGCGTTGAAGGACACCTCCTCCAGCAGCAGCTCCATGATGGTGTGCAGGCGCCGGGCCCCGATGTTCTCCGAGCGGCGAGTTGACCTCGGTGGCCAGCTCGGCCAGCCGCTCGATGGCCTCGGGCTCGAAGATCCAGCTCCACCCCCTCGGTGCTTCAGCAGCTCGATGTACTGCGTGATCAGGGCGTTGCGCGGCTGGGTGAGGATCTTCACGAAATCCTCCTTGGTCAGGGCGGAGAGCTCCACCCGCAGCGGGAAGCGGCCCTGCAGCTCGGGGATCAGGTCCGAGGGCTTGCTCATGTGGAAGGCGCCCGCGGCGATGAACAGGATGTGGCGGGTGTCCACGATCCCGTGGCGGGTGTTGACCTTGCGAGCCCTCCACGATGGGCAGGATGTCCCGCTGCACGCCCTCGCGGGAGACGTCCAGGCCCCGACCTTCTCGCCGCGCGAGGCGATCTTGTCGATCTCGTCGATGAAGATGATGCCCATCTGCTCCACCCGCTGCGCGGGCCAGCTCGCCGACCCGGTCCATGTCGACCAGCTTGTCCATCTCCTCGGCCAGCAGGATCTCCCGCGCCTGGCGGCACGGTGACCTTCTTCGTCTTCTTGCTGCCGCCCCGAAGATGCGCCAGCCGAGGTTGCCGAGGTCCAGCGTCCAGCTCCTCGAGTTCGTGCCCGGAGAAGATCTCGATGGCCGGGCATCGCCGCCTTCGGGTCACGTTCGACCTCCACGATCCGCTCGTCGAGCAGGCCCGCGCGCGAGCATCTCGCGGAGCTTTCCCGCGTGCTGCGCGCGATGCCGGCGCCCGCGGCCGTGTGGCCGCCGGCCTGCCGGGATCGCCGCGGCGGCCGTCCACGGGCTCGACCTCCGCCGGCTCGTCGCCGCGGCGCTTGCCGCCGGGCAGCAGCAGGTCCAGCAGCGCCTCCTCGGCCCGGCGCTCGGCCTCGGCGCGCACCTCCTCCGGACAGCTCGGCCTTCACCATGGAGACGGCCACCGGACACGAGGTCGCGGATCATGGACTCCACGTCCCGGCCCACGTAGCCGACCTCCGTGTACTTGGTGGCCTCCACCTTGAGGAACGGGGCGCCGCAGAGCTTGGCCAGCCGGCGGGCGATCTCGGTCTTGCCCACGCCCGGTGGGCCCGATCATGATGATGTTCTTCGGCGCCACCTCGTCGCGCAGGTCCTCGGGCAGCCGCTGCCGGCGGGCGCGGTTGCGCAGGGCGATGGCCACCGCCTTCTTGGCCTTGTCCTGGCCCGATGATGTACTTGTCCAGCTCCGCGACGATCTCCCGCGGGGTGAGCTCTGGTCCAGGTCGATCCTTCATGCCAGCTCCTCCACGACGATCTCCCGGTTGGTGTAGATGCAGATGTCCGCGGCGATGCGCAGCGCTGCGCTCCGCGATCTCGCGCGCGCCGAGCGTCGGTGGCGTCCAGGTAGCGCCCGGGCGGCGGCGTAGGCGAAGCTGCCCCCGGAGCCGATGGCGATGCACCGCCTCCTCCGGGCTCGACCACGTCGCCCGTGCCGGAGATCGAGCAGCAGGTCCTTGCGGTCGGCCACCAGCAGCATGGCCTCCAGGCGGCGCAGGACCCGGTCCGTGCGCCAGTCCTTGGCCAGCTCCACCGCCGCGCGGCGTGATGTCGCCGCCGTACTCCTTCACCTTGCCCTCGAAGCGCTCGAACAGGGTGAAGGCGTCCGCGGTGGCCCCGGCGAAGCCGACCAGCACCTTCCCGTCGAGCATCTTGCGGATCTTGCGGGCCTTGGCCTTCATGACGGTGTTGCCCAGGGTGACCTGCCCGTCGCCGGCCATGGCCAACCGCCCGTCCCGGCGCACCGCGATGATGGTCGTGCCGTGCATGGCCTCCATGCTAGTTCTGCCTCCGGGCATGCGGGTGGGCCCTCCGGTAGACTCTTCGTCAGCCGCTCGATGCCCACGTGCGTGTACACCTGGGTGCGTGGACAGGCTGGCGTGCCCGAGCAGCTCCTGCACCTCGCGGATGTCCGCGCCGCGGTCCAGCAGGTGGGTGGCGAAGCAGTGCCGGAAGGTGTGCGGGCTGACCGGCTTGGCCAGGCCGGAGGCGCGCAGGGCCTTTTCCACGATGCCCTGGATGCCGCGCACCGTGATGCGCCGGCCCCGCCGGTTGAGCAGCAGCGCCTTGCCCGCCTCCCCGCCCCTTTCCAGGGCCAGGTGCCCGCCGGGAGCGCAGGCACTCCTTGAGCACCGCCGCGGCCGGCGCGCCGTAGAACACCACCCGCTCCTTGCCGCCCTTGCCCCGCACCCGGATCGAGCGGCCGGCGAGGTCCAGGTCGGTCAGGTTCACGGCCGCCAGCTCCGAGACGCGGCAGCCCGTGGCGTAGAGCAGCTCCAGGATCAGCCGGTCGCGCAGCTCCCAGAAGCTCCCGGCAGGCAGAGCGCGGCTGGGCCCTCCACCAGGCGCGCCACCTCCTGCTCCAGGAGGAAGGAGGGCAGGTGGGACGGGACCTTCAGCGAGCGCACCTCCGCGGAAGGGGTCGGAGCCGGCCTGTCCTCCCTGGGCGCGGGCGAAGCGGAAAAAGCCGCGCACGGCCGAAAGGGCCCGGTTGATGGAGCGCGAGCCCAGGCCCCGGCCGGACAGCCAGCCCACGAAGCCCCTGGCTTCCGAGGCGGTGAGCTCCCGGCCTTCCAGGCCGGCCTCCCGCAGGTAGCCTGGTACAGCTCCAGGTCCCGGCCGTAGGCCGCCAGGGTGGCCGGGGAGAAGTGGCGGACGTGCCTCGAGGTACTTCAGATAGCTCTCAAGCACTCTGGTCCTCCGCTTCCTGATGCTCAATGGGTGCGCCGTCAGGGGTGTGCAGGTAGTCGCACTGCGGGTTGATGCAGGCCTTGTAGGAGCCGCGCTGCTTGTCCTGCTTTTCCACCAGGAAATGGCCGCACTGCGGGCAGCTGGAGTTGGCCGGCTTGTAGTAGGTGACGAAATCGCACTGCGGGTAGTTGGTGCAGCCGTAGAACTCCTTGCCCCTGCCGCCCTTGCGGCGCCGGGCGATGATCTTGCCGCCGCAGCCGGGCTTGGGACAGTCGGCCAGGGGCACGGCGCGCGTGTTGCGGCACTCCGGGAAGCCGGTGCAGGCCAGGAAGAAGCCGTAGCGGCCCAGCTTCTTCACCAGCGGCCGGCCGCACTTCTCGCAGGTGAACTCGGTCGGCTCGTCCAGCACGCCCTTGATGGATTCCAGGGTGTCCATGACGTGGTCCACCTGGACCTTGAAGCCCCGGTAGAACTCCGGCACCACCTCGTCCCAGCTCGCCTTGCGCTCCTCCACCTCGTCCAGCCTGCGCTCCATGGAGGCGGTGAAGTTCTCGTTGAGCAGCTCCGGGAACTGGGCGGTGAGCAGGTTGTTGATGATGCGCCCCAGCTGGGTGGGCACCAGCTGGCGGCTCTTGCGCACCACGTAGTAGCGGTCCAGCAGCACGGAGATGATCGGGGCGTAGGTGGAGGGCCGCCCGATGCCCTTCTCCTCCAGGGCCTTGATGATCGTGGCGTCGGTGTAGCGGGCCGGCCCGGAGGTGAAATGCTGCTCGCCGATGTGGCGCAGGAACTCCAGGGCCTCCCCCTCCGCGAGGGCGGGCAGGGCCTTTCCCTGCTCCTTGGTGGCCAGCACCGACAGGACGCGCTGGAAGCCCGGCAGGCTGGTCCGGGTGGAGCTGGCCCGGAACAGGGCCTCCCCCGCGCGGATGTCCGCCGTGTTGGTCACCGTCCGGGCGGGGATCATCTGCGAGGATACGAAGCGCTCCCAGATCAGGGAGTACAGCTTGAACTGCTCGGGGCTGAGCGCCGCGCGGACGTCCTCCGGGGTGTTGCGCACGTAGGTCGGGCGGATGGCCTCGTGGGCGTCCTGCGCCTTGGCGGCGGGCGTGTAGTACACGGCCTTTTCGGGCAGCTCCGCGGGGTAGCGCTCGGCCAGGAAGGCGCGCACCTCGGCCAGCGCCGTTTCCGACACGCGGGTGGAGTCCGTGCGCATGTAGGTGATCAGGCCCACCCGGCCGGAGCCGATGTCCACGCCCTCGTACAGGGTCTGGGCCACCTGCATGGTCTTCCGCGAGGTGAAGCCGAAGCGGTTGGCCGCCTCCTGCTGCAGCTTGGAGGTGGTCAGCGGGGCCTTGGGCTTCAGGGTCTTCTCGGTGCTGCGCAGGGCGGCCACCCGGTACTCGGCGCCCTGCAGGCCGGCGATGACCTGCGTCCACCTCCTGCTGGCTCTTCAGCTCCGCCTTGGCGCCCCGGAACTCGGCCAGGGCGGCCTTGAAGGTCGAACGGCCCTTCTTCAGCTCCGCCTCCAGGCTCCAGTACTCCTCGGGGAGGAAGGACTCCACCTCCGCCTCCCGCTCGCACAGCAGGCGCAGGGCCACCGACTGCACCCTGCCGGCGGACAGCCCGTTCTTGACCTTCTTCCAGAGGATCGGGGAGAGGTGATAGCCGACCAGGCGGTCCAGGACCCGGCGGGCCTTCTGCGCCTCCACCTTGGCCCCGTCGATCTCCCCCGGGTGGGCCACCGCGTCGCGGATGACCTGGGGGGTGATCTCGTTGAACACGATCCTGCGCACCGGGATCCCGGGCTTCTTCGAGAGGATGGCGTTGCGCAGGTGGAAGGAGATGGCCTCCCCTTCCCGGTCGTTATCCGAGGCCAGCAGCACCTCCGCCGAGCGGCCGGCCTCCTGGCGCAGCCCGTTCAGGATCTTGGCCTTGCCGCGGATGGTGATGTACTCCGGCTCGAAGCCCTTTTCCACGTCCACGGCCAGGCGGCTCTTGGGCAGGTCCACCAGGTGGCCCATCGAGGCGGCCACCGCGTAGCCTTCGCCCAGGTACTTCTCGATCGTCTTGGCCTTGGCCGGGGATTCGACGATGATCAGGGTCTTCTTAGCCATACCACACCTCTCCGTTGTGAATCGCCAGCTCGTGGGCCAGCTCGCTCTCCATCTGCCGGGCCAGTACTTCCGCCGCGCTCCATCGCCCCGATGCCAGGGCGTGCCTGCCGCGCGGCCAGGGCGGGCATCCTGCCGTGCCGCAGCAGCGGGTTCCTGCGCCGCAGCAACAGCGGGTTCCCGCCGGGCTCCTGCCGGCTGTCGCCGGCCCCCCAGCCGGCCAGCAGCTCCGCCGCGCCCCGCACCGCCTGGGCTCCCTGGTCGGCCAGCGCGCGCGTGCCGGCCCCCGTCGCTCCTTCCAGGCAGTCGGCGTGGACCAGCAGCTCGCGTCCCTGTTCCAGGGCGTACTCGGCGGTGATCAGCGCGCCGGAGCCTTCCGGGGCCTGGACCACCACCACCGCCCGGCTCAGGCCGCTGATGATGCGGTTTCGCCCCGGAAAATGATAGGGTCGGGGGGGCTCCCCGGGCGGGAACTCGCTGAGGATGCAGCCGCCGTCGGCCAGTATCCTGCGCCCCAGCGGGGCGCTGCTGCCCGGGAACACCTGGTCGATGCCGTTGCCCAGCACCCCGGCGGTCCGGCCGCCTTCCGCCAGGCTGCCCCGGTGCGCCTCCGCGTCTATGCCGTGGGCCAGCCCGGAAACCGTGCCCACTCCCATTCCGGCCAGCTCGAAGCCCAGGGCGAAGGCCGCGTCGCGACCGTTCCCCGTAGGATGGCGGGTGCCGACGACCCCGACCCAGACTTCCTGCGGCTTCGGAAGAATCCCTCTATAGTAAAGAACGATCGGCGGATCATAGATTTCCCGCAATAATGGAGGGAAATCGTCGCTCCAGATAAAGGTGCATTGGATCGACCGGGAGGTCAAGAGCTTTAGGTCGGCCTCCGCCCGGCGCAGCTCGCCGGCGGGGTCCCAGTTGTGGCTGCGCACGGCCCGGCCCAGGATGGCGGGCAGCGCCGCGGCGGGCAGGCGGGCCAGGCGCTCCGGGCTGGCGCAGACCTCCAGCAGCAGCAGCTTTTCCCTGGGCTTCAGGAAGGGGACCCGGTTGATGGCCAGTGCCGCGAGCTCATTGGGAGCCATGCAGCTCCTCCTCGATGGTCTTGAGATTCTCTTCCGCCTGCCGGCGGCGGTCCTCCGGCAGCCCCAGGCCTTCCAGCCGCCGGTACACCCCCTGGGCGTCCTCCAGCCTGCCGGACCCGTAATACACGCCGCCCAGAAGGAACAGGGCGTCCGCGTTCCTCTTTTCCCGCTCCAGAAGGCGCAGGAGCAGCGCCTCGGCCTCCTGCGGGCGGGCCAGCTCGTAGACGTAGAGCACCGAAAGGGCGTACAGGGTATCCGAGTGCAGCGGATCCAGGACCAGAGCCCGGCGATAATGCCGCTCGGCCCGCTCCAGCCACTGCCGGCGCTCCTCCGCCTCCGCCTGGGCCTGGGCGAGGCGCGCAGCGCAGATCCCCGCGTAATAGAACAGGATCGGGTTCTCCGGATAGATCTTGCGCGCCTCCTCCAGGGCCCCATAGGCCTGCTGGAACATGCCCAGCTCCATGTAGCGGACCGCCAGCATGCGGTAATACACGCCCAGCTGGTCGGAGGCCTGGACCTTGCGCTCCACCTCCTGCCGGTACTTGCGAATGCCGGCTTCCAGCTCCGCGATCCTCCGCTCGCCGGCCTGCGCCCCCTGGGCGGCGCCGGGTTCGGTCTTCTGGAGCTCCTCCAGGTAGAAATCCTGCCGGCGGGCGCAGCCCGAGGCGCCCAACAGCAGCAGGACCGCCAATCCCGCCGCCCCCTTCAACCAACGTCCCAAGCTTTCCTCCCGCCTTTCATCCCCGTGGATGGTAGAGCCGGTGGTACTCCGCCAGCTCGCTCTCCTCCACGTGCGTGTAGATCTGGGTGGTCCCGATGTCCGCGTGCCCCAGCAGGACCTGCACGGTGCGCAGGTCCGCCCCGCCCTTCAGCAGGTGGGTGGCGAAGGAGTGCCGCAGGGTGTGGATCTTGCCGGCCACCCCGGCTTCCAGGGCGTAGCCCTTGAAGCGCTTCCACATGCCCTTGCGGCTCAGGGGCCCGCCCAGGTGGTTCACGAACAGGCTGGCCAGGCGCCGTCCGCGGGCCAGCGCCGGGCGGGCCTGGCTCAGGTACCTCTCCAGCCACTCCAGGGCCAGCTCCCCGATGGGCACGATCCGCTCCTTGCCCCCCTTGCCCAGCACCCGCAGGAACTTTTCGGTCTTGTAGATCCTCTCCAGGGTCATCGACGCGGCCTCGGACACCCGCAGGCCGCAGGAGTAGATCAGCTCGAACAGGAAGCGGTCGCGCACCCCTCCGGGAGTGTCCAGGTCGATGGCCGCCAGGAGGCGCTCCACCTCCTCGCGGGAGAACACCTCCGGGATGCGCCGGGCGACGCGCGGGGTCTCCACGTCCTCCGCCGGGTTGTCCCGGATACGCCCCTCGCGCCGCAGGAAGGCGAAGAAGGCCCGCAGGGCGCTCAGGGACTTGGCGGTGGTCTTGCGGCTGGCCCCTTCCAGCTGGCGGTCCACCAGGTACTGGATGAGGTCCTGGCCGCTGAACTGCGCGCAGCGGCCGGGCTCCCCAGTAGGCGAGCAGCAGGCGCGCCTCCAGGGTGTACACGCTCACCGTGGCCCGGGACAGGCGCAGCTCCATCGTCAGATGCGCGGCGAAGGCTTCCAGCAGCGGGTTCATGCCCTTTACAGGTCCCCCTGGCTGCCCACCCGCTTCTCGCGCAGGATCGTGGGCACGTTCAGGTCCGCCTCCCGGGAGTTGCGTCCCAGCAGGAAGTCCCCGGCGGGCTTGCCCCGCGCTCCCGCCCTTGCGCAGCCACCCATTCCTCGTAGGGGATGACGTCTCCGCCGGCCCTTGTCCGCCGGCTCCGGCGCGGGGCGCGGAGCGCCGTACCCGCTGCGCAGAAGCCGGTGGCGATCACGGTGACCTCGCAGCTCGTCCTCCAGCGCCTCGACGATGCGAGGTGCCGGCGATGACCAGCGCGTCGTCGTCCGCGTTCGCGGTGATGATCTTCAGCACCTCCTCGTACTCGGACAGGCAGAGGTCGTAGCCGCCGGTCACGTTGACCAGGATGCCCTTGGCGCCCTCGACGCGCGCGTCCTCGAGCAGCGGGTTGTTGATGGCGTTGGTGGCCGCGTCGATCGCCCGGTTGTCGCCCGTGCCCGATGCCGATGCCCATCAGGGCGTCGCCCGTTGCCCTTCATGATCGTGCGCACGTCGGCGAAGTCGATGTTGATCTCGCCCGGCTCGGTGATCAGGTCCGAGATGCCCTGCACGCCCTGGCGCAGCACGTCGTCGGCCATGAAGAAGGCCTCGCGGATCGGGGTGCGCTTCTCGGCGATCTTCAGCAGGTGCTGGTTGGGGATGGTGATCAGGGTGTCGACCTCCTGGCGCAGGCGCTGCGATGCCCTCCTCGGCCAGCTGCATCTTGCGCTTGCCCTCGAAGTCGAAGGGCTTGGTCACCACGGCCACGGTGAGGGCGCCCAGCTCCCGGGCGACGCGGGCCACCACCGGCGCGCCGCCCGTGCCCGTGCCGCCGCCCATGCCGGCGGTGATGAAGACCATGTCCGCGCCCTCCAGGAGGTCCTGGATGCGCTCCTGGTCCTCGAGCGCGGCCTTCTCGCCGATCTCGGGCATGCCGCCGGCCCCCAGGCCGCCGGTGAGCTTGGTGCCGATGGCGAACCGGGTCTCGGCGTTGGAGTCGTGCAGGGCCTGCTGGTCGGTGTTGATCGGCGACGAACTGACACGTTCTTCAGGCCCATCGGCGATCATGCGGTTGACGGCATTGGAGCCGCCCCCGCCCACGCCGATCGACCTTGATGACGGTCGGGCTGCAGGCCGCTCGCGTCGAAAAGCTCGATGTTCATGTCCCCCTCCCCTTGCTGAACCAGGCGTCTCGTCGATCGCATCGTTAGAAGAATTCCTTGAACCAGCTCCGCATCCGCTCCCACACGCTCGTGAAGGTGCTCTCGCTGGAGCTCGTGTCGCACGAGCTCGTCTCCCGCCTCGCGCGCGGCGCCGTAGCAGCACCAGTCCCACCCCGGTGGCGTACATCGGGTTGTAGTACTCCTCCACCAGGCCGCCGAGCCTGCACGGGGTAGCCGATGCGCGCCGGCAGGCCGAAGATCTCCGCGGCCAGCTCGGCGGTCCCCGCGAGCAGCGAGCCGCCGCCGGTCAGCACCACCCCGCCGCCCAGCAGGTGCAGGTAGCCCTTGCGCTCGATCTGCTCCCGCACCATGCCGAGGATCTCCGCCATGCGCGGCTGGATGATCTCGCGCGACTCCGCCCGCCGCACGATCTGCGCGGCGGCCGGCCGCCCACGCCGGGCACGCGCACCTCCTCCTGTCCTCGAGGACCAGCGGCACGTAGCAGCAGCCGTGCTTCCTTCTTGATCTTCTCCGCCACCTCCAGCGGGGTCTTCAGCATGATGGAGAGGTCGCTCGTCACCTGCTCGCCGCCGATCGGACAGCACCTCCGTGTGGTACGGCGCGCCCTCCAGGTGCACCAGCACGTCGGTGGTGCCGCCGCCCAGGTCGATCAGCAGCACGCCCAGCTCCTCTCGTCCTGGCGTCAGCACCGCCTTGGAGGAGGCCAGGGGCTCGAGCACGATGTCGTTCACCTTGAAGCCGGCCCGGTTGACGCACTTGACGATGTTCTGCGCCGAGGTCACCGCCCCGGTGATGATGTGCACCTCGGCCTCCAGGCGCACGCCGACCATGCCGACGGGGTTCTTGATCCCGCCCTGCTGCGTCGACGATGAACTCCTGGGGGATGACGTGCAGCACCTCGCGGTCCATGGGGATGACGATGGCCTTGGCCGCGTCGATGACCCGGTCCACGTCCTCCTCGGCTGATCTCCCGGTCCTTGCCCGTCACCGCCACCACGCCCCGGGAGTTGATCCCCTCGATGTGCCCGCCGGCGATGCCGGTGTACACCGTGCACCTCCCGCCCGGACATCAGCTCCGCCGCTCTCGACGGCGTTCTGGATGGACGCACGGTGGTCTCGATGTTGATCACCACGCCGCGGCGCAGGCCCCGCGAGGGGGTGGTGCCCACGCCGATGATCTCCAGCTGGCCGCTCTCGCCGTACTGCCCGATGACCACGCAGACCTTGGTGGTGCCTATGTCCAGTCCGACGATCAGATCTTCTGCAGCCAAGGACTCACCCCTCCTCTTTGATGCGGTAGACCACTTCCCCGGTGCGCAGGTCCAGCTCCCGCACGCGCTCCAGCAGATCCTGCGTCTTCAACAGATCCAGGACGACCAGGGCGCTGCGCAGGGCCTCCGGGGCGAGGCGCTCCCCCAGGCGCAGGCGCACCGGGTGGGAAACCGTGAACAGCTCCAGCTCGAAACGGTCCCCGCGTCCGGGAACCAGGCGGATCTCGGAAATCAGGCGGCACAGGGCGGGCTCCTCGCCGGCCAGACGGTCCAGGTCCCCCAGCAGGGGCCTGAGGGAGGCGGGCAGCTGGAGTCCCGCGCGCACCTCCGCGAAGTGCACGCCGGACAGCAGGGGCAGGTCCCAGACCGTCAGCTCGGGACCCACCTGGAACACCACCCCCTCCCGGTCGATGGCCAGGGGCACGGCCCGGCCCTGGCTGTCGCTGGCCAGCAGGGCCGCCAGGGGGCGGCGGCCGACCAGGCGGATGCGCAGGGTGTCCGGAAAGGACTTGCTCACCGCGGCCTGGTCCACCGCCGGGAGGGCCTCCAGGCGCCGCTCCACCTCGCGCGGGTCCACCTGGAACCAGGCCACCGCCCCCTCCAGGCCGGCGGCCCGCAGGATGGCGGCCTGGCTCAAGGAAAGGTCGGAAGCCAGCACCACGTTGCGCACCAGCAGGCGCGGGGCCAGCCACAGATGGAAGCACAGCAGCCCCGCGGCCAGCAGGCCCAGGGCGGCCACCAGCCAGGACAGCAGGCGGGCGGCCAGGCCGCGGCTGGGGCGGCGCTGGCGCCTCGCGCCTGCGTCGAAGAAGAAGGCCTCCGACATCACGCCGCCTCCTTCTGCCGGGACAGGTTCAGCAGCAGCCCGGACATGGCCAGGCTGGTCACCAGGCAGGAACCCCCGGCGGAGATGAAGGGCAGCGGGATCCCGGTGGAAGGCACCAGGCCGGTGACCACGGCGAAATTGAGCAGGGCCTGCAGGAAGATGGTGGTGGTCAGCCCGAAGGCCAGGAAGGCCGAAAAGGCGTCTTGAGCGCGGTAGGCCACGGCGTAGCCCCGCCAGGCGAAGAGGATGAAGAGGAACAGCACGAACAGCACGCCCAGGAACCCGGCCTCCTCGCCGATCACGGCGAAGATGAAATCCGAGTGGGCCTCCGGCAGGACCCCCAGGCTCTTCACCCCCCTGCCCAGCCCGCGGCCCCACAACCCGCCTCCGACCAGGGCGCTGCGGGCCGCGATCAGCTGGTAGCCGCTGCCGGCCGGATCGGCCAGGGGGTTGAAGAAGGCGATCAGGCGCTGGACCCGGTAGGCCTGGGTGAACAGGAGCAGGCCGCCCAGCGGCAGGAACAGCAGGGCCAGCAGGATGAAGTACAGGAGGCGCACCTGGGCCATCAGGAACATGCACAGGGCGATCAGCAGCAGGAACACGGCCGTGGAGAAGTCCTTCTGCAGATAGACCACTCCGGCGAAGGCCAGCACCACGATCAGCGGCGGGATCAGGGAGTTGAACGGATCGTCCATGCGCTCCTGCTTCTTGGCCAGGATGGAGGCCAGGTACAGGACCACGGCCAGCTTGGCCAGCTCCAGAGGCTCGAAGGACTGCCCGAACAGGAAGATCCAGCGCCGGGCCCCCAGCACCGGGCGGCCCAGGCCCGGGAGGAAGGTGGCCAGGCACAGCAGGAAGGCCACGGCCAGCAGGACGGGGCTGGCCTTGCGCACCAGGCCGAGCGGCGCGCGGGCGCACAATCCGCAGGCCGCCAGGCCGATCAAGGCGAAGGAGAGCTGGCGCTTCACCAGGTGATAGGGGTCCTGGAACACGCGCTCGGCGTAGAAGTGCGAGGCGGAGAACAGCGCCGCCAGCCCCAGGGCCAGCAGCAGCATCTGCACGCCAAGCAGCAGCGGGTCCCCGGCGCGCCTCTCGATCCTCTCCAAGATCCTTCCCCCCTCTACTGGATCTTCAGCGTGGACAGCCCGAGAATGGCGAACAGCCCCCCGAGGATCCAGAACCGGGTGACCACCTTGGACTCCGGCCAGCCCAGCAGCTCGAAGTGGTGGTGCAGCGGGGCCATCTTGAACACCCGCTTGCCGGTCAGCTTGAAGCTGAGCCACCTGGATGACCACCGACAGGACCTCGAGCACGAAGACCCCGCCGAGGACGAGACAGCAGGATCTCCTTCTTGATGATCAGGGCGACCACGCCGAGCACCCCGCCCAGGGCCAGGCTGCCGGTGTCGCCCATCATGATCTCGGCCGGGTGGCCGTTGAACCAGAGGAAGCCCACCGAGCGCGCCCACCAGGGCGAGGCAGAAGACGGCCATCTCCCAGCTCCTCTTGACGAAGGGGATCTGCAGGTACGCGGCGTAGTCGGCGCGCCCGGTCAGGTAGGCGAGCACGGCCAGGGTCAGGGCCACCATGATGACGAGCCCGATGGCCAGGCCGTCCAGGCCGTCGGTCAGGTTCACGCGCGTTGGAGTAGCCCACCAGCAGCAGGACCGCGAAGGGGATGTAGAGCCAGCCCAGGTCCAGCACGGCCCGCTTGAGGAACGGCAGGTACAGCAGCGTGGTGTGCTCGCCGCGGTTGAAGTACAGCAGCAGCACCACGGCCAGGGAAAGGACGATCTGGGCGGCGAACTTCACGCCGGCGGTCAGGCCCGCGCGAGCCCTGGCGGAATCTTTTCAGGTAGTCGTCCATGAAGCCGATGGCCCCGAAACCGGCGGTGGCCAGCAGCACCAGCCAGGTGTACAGGTTGTCGAGGTCCTTCCACAGCAGGGCCGAGACCAGCAGCGAGCCCAGGATCAGCACCCCGCCCATGGTCGGGGTGCCGGACTTGGACTGGTGGCTCGCGGGGCCCGTCGGCGCGGATGGACTCGCCCAGCTTCCAATCCTTGAGCTTGCGGATCAGCCAGGGCCCGAACAGCAGGGACAGCGCCAGCGCGGTGAGGGCGGCGTAGGCGGCCCGGAAGGTGATGTACTGGAAGATGTTGAAGAAGGAGAAGAACTTCACCAGCGGGTACAGCAGCTTCAGGAACAAGCGCTCACCTCCCTCAAGGCCTGATCTCCGGGACCAGGCGCTCCAGCTCCATGCCCCGGGAACCCTTGAGCACGACCAGGTCCTCGGGGCGGGCCAGGTTGCGCAGCTGCTGGCGCAGGGAGGCGAAATCCGCCGTCCACTCCGCGTAGCCCGAATAGCCGCGTGCGGCGCAGCTCCTCGTAGGCCCCGGCCATCTCGTCCCCGAACAGCAGCAGGCAGTCGAAGCCGGAGCTGGCCGCCACCGCCCCGATGCGGCGGTGCTCCTCGTGGGTGGCCTCGCCCAGCTCCAGCATGCTGCCCAGCACGGCGATCTTGCGGCCCGGCCAGGCCAGGGGCTTGACGAACTCCAGCAGGCGGCGCATGGACTCCGGGTTGGCGTTGTAGCAGTCCTGGATGACGGTCGGCCCGCCGCGCAGGATCTGCGAGCGGCCCTCCAGAGGGGCGGCCGCTTCCAGCGCCCCTCGCACCGCTTCCCGCGACGCGCCCAGCTCGACGGCCACGGTCAGGGCCCCGAGGGCGTTCAACAGGTTGTGGTGGCCGAAAAGAGGGAAGCGGATCCTGAAGCCCTCCCAGTGGATGAGCGTGCCATCCAGCCCCAGGTCCTCACTTCCCTCGAATCCCGGCGTGCTCTTCGGGCCGA
Source organism: uncultured Spirochaetota bacterium (assembly GCA_963745745.1). GTDB lineage: Bacteria > Spirochaetota > Spirochaetia > SZUA-6 > DRHE01 > MIBK01. The sequence goes on from CAVUYS010000030.1 coordinate 59,262, forward strand.
AGGGGATCACCTGGCCGCGCACGCCGCGGGCCAGGTACCGATAGTAGGGCTCCTCCTCGAACAGGAAGGCTTTCTGTCTACCGTTGAAACCGTGAAAAGCTCTCTTCTTCTCCCTGGCGATGCCCTCCTGCGAGCCCAGGGGCCCGATGTGCGCAGTGCCGATGTTGGTGATCAGCACCGCCTCGGGCCGGACGATGCCGGCCAGCACGTCCATTTCCCCCCGCCGGTTGATGCCCATCTCGAAGACGGCGTAGCGGTGCTGGGGGCCGACCTGGAAGCTGGCCAGGGGCAGGCCGATCTCGGAGTTCAGGTTCCCCGCGGTGACCGCGGTGGGCGCCTCCCGGGCCAGGATCCCGGCGACCAGCTCCTTGGTGGTGGTCTTGCCGTTGCTGCCCGTGACTCCCACCCGCAGCACTGCCTTCAGACGCCTGAGATGGAAGCGGGCCAGGTCCTGCAGCGCGGCCAGGGGCCTGGCCACCAGGATGACGGAGGCCCCGCGCTGGCGGGCTTCCGCGCCCACCACCGCGGCCAGGCGCCGCCAGCGCCGGCGCTCCACCAGCACGGCCGCGGAGCCGCGGGCCAGGGCGTCCAGCAGATGCTCGTGGCCGTCGGTCCGGCTGCCGGGCAGCGGCACGAACAGCGTGCCGGGACCGGCCTGCCGGGAGTCGATGACCACCCGCTCCACGGCCCGTCCCGCCTTCAGGGCGAAGCGGCCCCCCGCCACCGCGGCCGCCTCGGCGACCGCGAATAGCTTACTCAAGCGGCGCCTCCGGAAGCACCACGGTGGCCAGGGCGGAGCGCTCGGGCTTCCGCAGGGCCAGATCCTTCTCGGCGATGCGCTGGATGCGCTCCGGCGAGCTCAAGACCGCCACGGCGGCGACCAGTTTCTTGTTCTGCTCCAGCCAGTCCCTCTGTTCCGCCTCCATCCCCTGCACGTCCCGCTTCAGACTCTCGAAGCGGTACCCCTGCCAGGTGTTCAGGAACAGAAGTCCTCCCAGTACCAGAGCTAACCCGATTCCGATCGCCGCCTTCTTCATCCCTGTTTCTTCTCCACGACCCGCAGTTTGGCGCTGCGGGAGGCGGGGTTGGCCCTCCGCTCCTCCTCCGTCGCGCTCACCGGCTTGCGGGTGAGCAAGGCGAGCTGGCTTTTGCCCCCACATTGACAAATCGGCCATTCCGGGGGGCAGGTACAGGCCCGCGCCCGCTCCCGGAAGAAACGCTTGACGATGCGGTCCTCCAGGGAGTGGAAGGCGATCACGCCCATCCGGCCCCCTGGCGCTCAGCCCGCGCAGGGCCGCCGGCAGCGCCCTGGCCAGTTCCTCCAGCTCGTCGTTCACCGCGATGCGCAGCGCCTGGAAAGTGCGGGTGGCGGGGTGGGTGCGCCCGTGCCGGGCTTCCGGCCCTGCGGCCGCGGCCACGATCCGGGCCAGTTGGCCGGAGCTGGTGACCGGGCCCTGGCGCTCCCGATGGCGCACGATGGCCGCGGCAATGCGCCGGGCCCGCGGCTCCTCCCCGAAGTCCTCCAAAAGGCGCGCGAGCTCCCCCTCCTCCGCTTCCTGAAGCAGCTCCGCCGCCGTCCTGCCCTCGCCGGAGTCCAGACGCATGTCCAGGGGCTCATCGGAGCGGAAGGAAAAACCCCGCCCGCTCTGCTCGAAGTGGAACATCGAAACCCCCAGGTCCATCAGTATCCTCTCGGGCCTCAACTCACCCAGCCCCCGCTCGAAAAAATCCGCGAAACCGGACTGCACCAGCCGCACCCTGCCGCCGAAGGGCGCCAGGCGGGCCTCGGCCTTCCGCAAAATCTCCCCGTCCTTGTCCACTCCCACCACCCGCAGGCGCGGGAACCTGGACAGGAAGGCTTCCGTGTGCCCCCCCTCCCCGAGGGTGGCGTCTACCAGGCAGGCCTCCCCAGCGGGGGGGGCCAGCAGCTCCAGCACCGCTTCCAGCAGCACCGGCACATGCACGTACACTATCTGCGCTCCGCACTCACAGGGCGATCTTGTTGCCGATCTCCTCCGCCGCCTCCTTGAACCTGCTCTCGTTCTCCGCCAGGTAGGCGGTATAGCTGCCCTCGTCCCAGATCTCCAGGTAGCTCTGGATGCCCAGGATGATGCATTCCTTCTTCAGACCGGCGAACTCCCTGAGGGTGGGCGGGATGATGATCCTGCCGGTGCGGTCGATTTCCGTCTCCTGGGCCGGGGCCACGATGCGGCGCTGCATGAGCCGGGCTTTCTCCTGGAACAGGGAGGTGGAGCCGATCAGGCTCTGGCACACCTTCTTCCATTCTTCGTGGGTGAACAGCCACAGGCACTGCTCCACGCCGCGGGTCAGGATGATCGAGTTGCCGGGGATCTCGACCCGGATCCTGGCGGGGATCATGAGTCGGTTTTTCTCGTCCAATGAATACCGGAACTCGCCTGTGATCATCCCCTACTCTTTCCCACTTTTTCCCACTTTCGATACTTATACTACCGCGAAGGGGCCTCTTGTCAACGTCGTTATGGAAAAAATGTGCCCGGCGGGGCCCTGCAAGGGCCGAATCTACTACAAATATGTTGGGCGAAGCGGCGAAATTGACCGAAACCCGTCCAGCATATATGCTAAAGACGTGTCGCTATACCGGGTGTATTTCAAATGGAAGGAAAAGGAGGTCCAGCTCACCGCCCGGAGCCTGGACCTCACCCACCCCTACTTCGTCTCCATCAAGGATCTGGTCTTCGAGAAGAAGGAGAAGATCATCATCAATCCGGCGGAGGACGACCTGCTGCGCGCCTTCGGGGGCTCCAAGCATCTCATGATCCCATTCCAGACCGTCAGCCTGATCGAGGAGATCGACGAGGACAGTCCCAGGCTGAGGGCCTTCTCCCTGGTGGAGGGAGCAGGGGAGAGCTGAAGCCTCAGGTGGAGGCTTTGCCGAACAGGCGGTAGTCGATTTCGGGGAAGATGTTGTTCCGGGCTTCCAGGCCCAGCAGCCATTCCTGCTCGATCTCGTTCTCCATGACCGTTTCGAAGATGCGCGTGAAGTTGTGGAGGTGCTCGCGGGTGCGCTTCACCGCGTAGGGCACGGTGGTGCCGGTCTTCATGATGAAGGCCCAATCCGAGGCCTGGGCCAGCAGCAGCTCCCGGAAGGCCTGGTTCAGGGCCCGCCGGCGCAGGCCTTTTTCGTTGGGGAAGCGGCGGACCAGGTCCTGCATCCGCTCGGCCTGCTTGTGCAGGTGCCGGTAGATCCAGTCGTTGGAGCTCTCCAGCCACACCTCGGCATAGCCCTTGTTGCCCCAGCTGGAAAAGCAGGGCTGCAGCACCTGCAGCTCCGGGTGGGCCTCCAGGTAGTCGGAAGCCGTCACCATCCGCAGCTTTCTCGGCGCAGCGGGCCAGGCGCCGCAGCAGCGCCTCGATCCACTCCGGCCCCTCGAACCACCAGTGCCCGAACAGCTCGGCGTCGTAGGGGCAGACGATCAGGGGCGGGCGGTCCATGTGCGGGCGCAGCCGCTCGGCCTGGTGCAGCCTGTCGCGTACGAACTGCTCGGCGTGCTCCTCGCACTTTTTCAAGGCCGCTTCGCGCTGGTAGGGGGCCTTCTCCCCCTCCGCCGCGGTGATGGCCCAGTACTTGATGCCCGTATGGGCGCGCAGGCCTCCGTCGTACAGGAAGGGCCCCAGGTCCTCCAGCGGCAGCTCGAAGCCGATGTCCCGGTAGAACTCCCGGTAGACCGGGTCGCCCGGATAGCCCTCCTCGGAGGACCAGACCGCGCGCGCGGAGTCCGGGTCGCGCCCGAAGACCGCCACTTTGTTCGGGCAGGCCACCGGGGCGTACACCCCGTAGCGCGGGCGCCGGTCGGCGTACAGCAGGCCGTGCGTCTCCAGGAAGGTGTAGTGCAGGTCCTGCTCGCGCAGGAACTCCTCCACCCCCGGATAGTAGCCGCACTCCGGGAGCCAGAAGCCCCGCGGGTAGTCCCCGAAGTGCCGGATGTGGGAGCGCACCGCCACCGCCACCTGGGCGCGCACCGCGTGCGGAACCAGGCCCATGGTGGGCAGGAAGCTGTGGCTGGCGCAGGAGGTGATCAGCTCCAGGTGGCCGCGCTGCACCAGGCCGGCCAGCGCCGCCAGGAGGTTGCGCCGATACTTGCCCTCGAAGGCCTCGCGGCAGGCGCGGAAACGCTCCAGGTACATGCGGGCCAGCTCGGAAAGCCGGGCGTCGCCCCGGGTGCGTTTGACCTCGCGCTCGGCCAGCTCCAGCAGGCGTTCCAGGTGGGCGAGGTAGCGGGATTGCAGCAGCGGGTCGCCCAGCATCTCCGCCAGGCTGGGGGAAACCGACAGGGTCAGGCGGAAAGGCACCCCGTCGCGCTCCAGCCGCTCGAAGACCGCCAGCAGCGGCAGGTAGGTCTCGGTAATGGCCTCGTAGAGCCAGTTCTCCTCCAGGAAGCGCTCGGCTTCAGGATGGCGCACGAACGGCAGGTGGGCGTGCAGCACCAGGGCCAGGTACCCGCGGATCACTCGCCTACTCCCGCATTGCCGACAGGATGCGCTGGGGGATGGCCTCGGAGCTCATTGCCGAGGAAGGCCCGGCGAAGGCCTCGGGGCTGCCCCCCAGGAAGAGCGACTCCGACTCCTCCGGAGCCTCACCGCTGATGCTCTCCCGAGGGGTGCGGACCTGGTTGGAGCGGGCCAGCAGGCGGAACTTGCCGGAGGCCAGGTAGCCCAGCTCCAGCACGTAGTCCGCGTCCTGGTTGGGCAGGTAGATGTACCAGCTGGAGTCGCTCCATTGGATGGGGATGTCGAAGCTGGAGGCGGGTTGCAGGTCCTGGACGCGCAGGACCAGCTGCTCGAAGCCGGAGTCCCGGCGCGTCCGCGCGGCCTGGGCGTCCTCCACGTCCCAATAGGCGTAGGCCCAGTGCGGGTCGCGCGCCATCAGCACCACGCGGGTCTCGTTGTAGCGCTGGGGGATGGACAGGTGCTCCGCCTCCGCCCCGGCCCCGGCGGCCGGCTGCTCCTCCTCGCCAGTCTCGAACTTGGCCTCCTCCACCCGCACGCTGGGGTTGTTGCCCTCCTCGCGCTCCTGGCGCATCTCCTGGTAGCCTTCCAGCAGCAGCTCGATCAGCTCTTCAGCGCTCCAGGTCATCCGCCGGCTCCAGACCGTTGGACCGGGCCAGGGTGGCCAGCTCTGCAAGAGGCATGGTTCGGAGTCGCTCTCTGGTCATCGGTTCCTCCAGGCGCGATCGAAATCCCTCGGCGGGCAAGCCCATCCTACGGCTTTTGAAAAAATCGTGTCAACCGCCCTGGCGGCGCGAAATTATGAGGCTTCAGCTTTGCGGCTGGGCCAGCATCAGGACCACGTCCCCGTGGCCCCGGCGCTTGGCCCAGCGATCGACGGGCCCCTTGAGCCAGGAAGGAGCCGTGCCCTTGGCCAGCCCTCCCCAGGTCTGGACGGCCAGGATCCGGAAGCCGCTTTCCGCCAGCAGCCGCCGCAGGGTCCGGACGGAGAAGAGGGTCAGGTGATCGGCGATGGCCGAGCGCCACAGCCCGCGGAACAGGCGGGCCTGCAGGCCGTCCACGTTGGGGGTGGTCACCACGGCCAGCCCCTCGGGCAGAAGGATGCGCCGCACCTCGGCCAGCAGGCCGCGGGGGGAAGGCACGTGCTCGATGAGGTGGGAGAAATGCACGGCGTGGAAGCCGGCGGCCGGGAAGCGGGCCTCGCCCAGGGTGCCGGTGAAGACCTCCACCCCCCGGTGCTCCGCCGCGTAGGCGGCGGACTCGGGGCAGAGGTCCACGCCGCGCACCTGCCAGCCGCGCTCCCGCATGGCCTCCAGCAGCCGGCCGGTGGCGCAGCCCACGTCCAGGAAGCGGCGGCCGGCCGGAAAGCCGGCGGTGCGGCCGGCGAAGTCCACGTCCGCCAGCCCCAGCTCCATCAGGCGGTGGAAGTTGTCCTCGTTGGCGATCTCGTACTGGAAATAGGCCTGGCCGTAGCGGCCCTTCAGGTCCTCGAATACCGGCTGGGGGTTCTGGTATACCAGGGCACAGTCGCGGCAGGCCACGAAACGGCAGCCCTGGCCGCGGAACATCGGCCGCCGGCGCCGGGAGCCGCACAGGGGACAGGGCACCTCCAGGAAGTGATCCCGGACCGGGCCCACGGAGAAGGTCTTCACCGGCGCTTTCAGTCCGTGACGGTGAGCAGGAAGTCCCGCGAGCTCTCGTTGCCGGCGTAGTCCGCCACGAACAGGCTCAGGGTGGTCTGCCCCGGCACCAGCTTGACCTCCCCGATCCGCAGCAGCCATTCGGACTGGTAGAGCTCGTCGAAGGCCAGGCCGGACTCCAGCAGCGCCAGGTGAGGGCTGCCGTCGGCCCGCAGCTTCTCGTGCAGGCCGTCCAGGCGCAGGGCGGCCACCTCGCGCCCGTCCTGGTACAGGGAGATGCGGTAGGCGGCCATGCGCCAGGCGAAGGGCACGTCTTCGCGCAGGTCGTAGAGCTGGGCCAGCACCTCCGTGGTGCCCTGCCGGAAGCTGGCGCCGCTGCGGACGACGACCGGCTCCCTGCCCGCGCGCAGCTCGCAGCTCCTTGACCACCGGGGTCTGCCGGTCGGGCAGGGGCGGCAGGACCGCCAGCGGATTGATCAGGGAGCGCATCTCCGTATCGATGATGGTCAGGTGCAGGTGCTTGCCCAGGGAATAGCCCGTGGCCCCCACCCGGCCCAGGGGGCCGGAGCCGTCGAAGCTCTTGCGCTCCCGCGACATGCTGCCGGCTTCGAGGTGGGCGTAAAGGGAGCGGACCCCGTTCTGGTGCTGCAGCACCAGGTAGCTGCCCAGGCCCACGGGCACGGAGGCGAGGTCCTGGCCCTCCTCGAAGCTGAAGACCAGCTCGCCGGCGGCGATGGGCCGGACCTCCTGGTCCCCGCCGCCCAGGTCCACCCCGGAGTGGAAGTGGTCCCCCCGGCTTTCCCCGAAGGTGGCCGTCAGCACCACCCTGGCCAGCGGCCAGTCGAAGGCGGCGGCCGGCAGGCCCAGGACTGCAATCGCCAGCGCCAGCAGCAGTGGCCTTCATCATCCCTCCAGGTAGTCGGCGCGCAGCAGGCGCCCGGGGAAGCCCAGGAGCAGACTGCCGTCCAGGAAGCGCAGGAACAGGTCCCCGGCGGCCAGGGAGCGCTCGTACAGGGGCGAGGAAAGCGGGCGCAGAACCCGCAGCCGGCTGCCGCCGCCCTCCCGCGAGCCCAGGGCCAGCAGCCCTGCGGCGGTCGAGCTCAGGGCCAGGAGCCGGCCGGGCAGCTCGCTGGCCGCCGCCCGCCGCAGGTCCCGCAGGGCCAGGCCCGCATCCGTCTCGCAGGCCAGGAAACGGCCGTCGGCCAGGAAGCCAAGGAGAGCCTCCCGGCGCAGGTCCGAGCCGGTGGCCAGGGTCTGGAGCGGGGAGTACTGCGCGCCGCGCTTCTCCAGCAAGGTCAAGCGCTGGGGGTCGATGCCGGAGAGCACCGCCAGGCGCCCGGGGGCCAGCGCCGCGCCCAGGATGACCGGAATGCGGCTGGAATCGGGCAGGAAGTCCTGGGTGATCTTGCCGCCGGAGTCCAGGAGCTTGAGCGTGCCGTCCAGCAGCCCCACCGCGCACTCGCCCCCGCTCAGGGCCAGGGTGGTGATGGGGGAGAAGAAGCCCACCGACCAGAGCGCCTCCCCGTCCCGGTCCAGGCGCCGCAGCTCGGTGAGGTCGGTGCTGACCGAATACAGGAGGTCCCCGCCGGGATCCAGCACCGGGTAGCCGCGGCCCGGCACCGCGTACTGGAAGCGCCCCAAGGGGTCCTGGAAGACGAAATTGTCGGCCACGCGCGGATAGTTGATGAAACCCAGCTCGGAGAGGGCCACCCCGTGCAGGACCTCCGCGGCATGCAGGACCTGCCCGTCCAGGCGCACGAAGCCGAAATGGCGCCCGGCCTTGAACCAGGACAGCCGCGCCTCCGGCCCGTCCGCCCCAGGGCCCGGTCCCCCGTCGGGATGGCCCGCGACCAGACCGGCTTGAAGAAGGCCTCCCGGCCGGAAGGCTGCGGAAACAGGAACAGATATAAGAGCCCCAGCGCGAAGGCCAGGACCAGGTAGCGGCGTGAACGATGTTTGCGCAAGGCTTTGAATATCCCTATCGCTCGGTACGCTTTCCATCCTATAATGTCGGCGCGAGGCGTGTCAACGAAAGGAGGCAGGGACATGAGCATCGATCGCCAGGGCCTGGCCGCCGCGGCCCGCGCCGCCGCCGCGGCTTCCTACTCCCCGTACTCCCGTTTCCGGGTGGGGGCGGCGCTGCTGTGCGAGGACGGGTCCATCGTCACGGGGGCCAACGTGGAGAACCGCTCCTACGGGCTGACCCTGTGCGCCGAGCGGGCGGCGGTGGCCAGCGCCGTTTCCGGCGGGCGGCGGTCCTTCCTGGCGGTGGCCGTCTTCACGCCGGACTCCGTCGAGGCGGTGGCTCCCTGCGGCGCCTGCCGGCAGGTCTTGAGCGAGTTCGCCGGCCGGGAGACCCCCGTATTGATGAGCGGCTCCCGCGGCAGCCTGGAAAGCACGCTGGGGGAGCTGTACCCGCTGGATTCCCTGCACGACTTGAAGGACAGGCGGTAGGGAGGTGGCAGGCGCCCCTAGGGGGCCTTGCGGAACTTGGCCAGGCGGGCGGTCTGCTCCTGCTTGCGCTGATCGTCCTCCATCTTGATCTTCCAGATGTCGATCTTGCGCTTGATGACCTCGGCCTCCTCCACTTCGCCCAACAGGGCGGCCAGGCGCCGCAGGGCGGAGAGGAACTGGATGGCCTGTTTGATGTCGTCCAGCCGCTGGGTGGACAGCTCGTACTTCTCGCGATAGCGGTCCGCGGACTGCTGCAGCAGGCGCCGGGCCAGGGCCATGTGGGCCTGGCGCTCGGCGTAGCCCTCGGCGCGCGGGTCCGCCTGCGCCAGGAAGGTCTTCAGGTTCAGCAGGTTCTTGGCCACCACCGCGTAGCGGCCCTCCAGCTCCACGAAGGACCACTTCCACTTGGTGTTGGCCCCGTAGCCCTCGGCCACCGAGTCGATGGCGAAGCCCAGCTTGCGCAGGTAGGCGTTCTTCGCCCCGTCGCCCAGCTCCCCCAGGCTCTCCACGCCCGCCTCGTACTCCGAGAAGGCGGCGTCCACCAGGGGGGAGACGGTCTGCTCCAGGCTGATGATGGACTTGTAGCAGCACTTGCGGGCCTCGTTCAGGTAGCCCTCGTTCCTGACGATCAGCAGCGACAGGGACAGGGAGTTCATCAGGCAGTAGTAGGAGACCTGGTTCAGGCATTCCCCGGCCAGGCGGAAGCGGGTGAGGCCGGCCAGGGCGAGGGACTCCGGGTCCGCGCCTTCCTGGGGGAACTTCGGCTGGCCCAGCAGGGACTTCTCCAGCTCCAGTATCCGGGACTCGATCGAGTCCACCGCCAGCTTGTACTCCCGGATCCGCTCAGAGTAGCGCTTGCGAGCCTCGGCGCTGATCTTCTCCGTTGCCATGCTTACCGACCCTCTTCAGGGCCCTCCGTAGCGGGCCAGCAGCTCTTCGGCGTGCTTCAGCGAAGTGTCCCCCGTGCGGTCGCCGGCCAGCATGCGGGCGATTTCCTCCCGGCGGGCGGTTCCGGTGACCTGGGCCACACGCGTCACCGTGCGCTCCCCGGCGGTGGCCTTCTCGACCTTGATATGATTATCGGCGCGCACGGCGATGGTGGCAAGGTGGGTGATGCACAGCACCTGCTTCTCGGCGGCCAGGCTCTTCAGCCGTTCGCCCACGGCCAGGGCCACCTCGCCGCCGATGCCGGAGTCCACCTCGTCGAAGATCAGCGTGCCGATCTGGTCGGAGCTGGCCAGGACGTTCTTCAGGGCCAGCATGACCCGCGACATCTCCCCGCCGGAGATGATCTGGGCCAGGCGCCGGAACGGCTCGCCCAGGTTGGGCGAAATCAGGAACTCCACCCGGTCCTTGCCGGTGGCCGTGTACAGCAGCTTGCCGGCCTCGTTGGTGCGGTCCTGGAGGTCCACCTGGAAGCGCACCTTGGGCATGCCCAGCTGCCGCAGCTCCTCCTCCACCCTGACCTGCAGTCCGGCGGCGGCCTGCCTCCGGGCCCGGGAAATCTCCCCCGCCCTGGTTTTCAGCTCCTTCTCCAGCGCCGCGATATCCCCCTCCAGCTGCCTGGCCAGCTCGCCGCTGCCCTCGATGCCTTCCAGCTCGCGGCGGCTCTCCTCCGCGTGGGCCAGCACCTCCTCCACCGAACCGCCGTATTTCTTCTTCAGCTTGCGGATCAGGGCCAGGCGCTCCTCCACCCTCTCCAGCCGGGCCGGATCGAACTGCATCTGCCCCTTGCGCTCGGCCAGGCCCTGGGCGAGGTCCTCCAGCTCGTAGAAGGCGTCCTCCAGCTGCTTGGCCTTGGGGGCCAGGGAGGCGTCGATGCCGCTGAGGTCCTGCATCAGGGCGCGGCCCTGGCGCAGCTGGGCCAGGGCCCCTCCCCGGCTCTCGGCGATGCGCGCGTACAGGTCCTCCAGGAGGCGCAGCATCTTTTCGTGGTTGGCCAGCAGGCGGCTGTCCTGCTCCAGCGCCGGCTCCTCCACGGGGTCCAGCCTGGCCGCCGTGATCTCAGCCACCGCGTGCTCCAGCAGCTCCACGCCGCGCTGCCGCTCCTTCTCGCCGTCGAGGAGAGCGGCCAGCTTTTCCCGCGCGGCGAGGAGGCGGGCATGGGCCGCCCCGAACTCCTCCACCTGGGAGGTGCAGTCCCCGTAGCGGTCCAGCAGCTTGCGGTGGTTGTCGGGCGTCAGCAGCGACTGGTGCTCGTGCTGGCCGTGCATGTCGAACAGCAGGCTGGTGAGCTCCCGCAGGCCGGCCAGGGTGAGCGGCGAATCCTGCACGAACAGGGTCCCCTTGCCATTGCGCCGCACGCTGCGCCGTACGATGATGGCCCCCTCCTCCGGCCGGATGCCCTGGGCCTCCAGCCAGGCCAGGGCTTCCTGGTTGCCCCCCAGGCGGATCACCCCCGACACGCCGGCCTCCTCGGCGCCGGCCCGCACGGCCTCCGGGTCGGCCTTGAGGCCCAGCAGCAGCCCCAGGGCCCCGACCAGGATGGACTTCCCCGCCCCGGTCTCGCCGGTGAGGATGTTCAGCCCCGGGGTGAAGCGCACTTCCAGCCGCTCGATGAGGGCGTAGTTGGCCACCACCAGGGTCTCAAGCATGCGGCTGCCCCGCCCAGTTGAGCTTGGAGGCCAGGACCTGGTAGAAGTTGCGCTGGTCCGAGAGGATGATCAGGGTAGCCCGGGGGGACTTGCGCAGCAGGACCCGGTCGCCGGGCTGGAGGCGGTACATCTCCTGTCCGTCCACCTGCAGCACGACTGCGGTGCGCTGCCGCTCTTCCACCTCCACCACCAGCTCCTCGCTGTCGGGCACCACCATCGGCCGGCTGGCCAGGGTGAAGGGGCAGATGGGGTTGAGGATGAAGGCCTCCATCTCGGGATGCAGGATCGGCCCGCCCGCGGACATGGAATAGGCGGTGGAGCCGGTCGGAGTGGCCAGGATCAGGCCATCGGCCCGGTAGCGGGCGATGTAGGTCGAGGAAAGGTGCAGGCGCAGGCCCACGATCCGGGAATACTCGCTGGAGCGCACGACCGCATCGTTGAGCCCGCTGAAGCAGGCGATGGCCCGCCCCCCGCGCTGCACCACTGCGTCGAACATGATCCGCCTGCTCACTCCCAGCTTGCCGGCCAGGTACTTGTCCAGTGCCTGCGCCCACTCCTGCCGGGAGATCTCGGTGATGAACCCGAAATCCCCCAGGTTGACCGCCAGGATGGGGATTTCCTGGGTCGCGCCGCCGCCCTCCTCCCCCCCGACAGAGGCCAGGATGCGCGCGGCGTACAGCAGGGTGCCGTCCCCGCCAAGGGTGATGGCCAGGTCCGTCGTCGGGTCGACCTGGGGGAAGGTGCCCTCCTGCACGGGGGCCACGCTGGTCTGGATGCCGCGTTGCTCCAGATGGGCCCGCACCTGGGCGGCCAGCTCTTCGGTCTCCTCCTTGATGAGATTAACGATGACGAGCGCCCTGCGAATTTGCTTCTTCATAGACTAAAGGTGAGCTGAGCTACACTATACCGGGTCGGGCAGGAGCTGTAAAGCGAAGCCCCCCCGGCGCTAGGCGGCGCAATAGCGGCGCTAGGCGGCGCATTAGCGACCGCTAGGGCAGGGCGCCCAGCACTTTGACGATGAGCTGCAGGTCGCGTTTCAGCAGCGTCGGATAGAGGGGAAACAGGACGCAGCGGGCCAGCAGATTCCGGGCGCCGGCCAGCGCTCGGGGAGCGGCAACCGGCGTCCTGGGGACGCCTGCCGGGGCCACAGGGGCGGCCTCCGTCTGGCGTTCCGCCTGGGCGGACGGGTCCGGGGCCGCTTCGAGGTCCGGAAGCGGCTCGAGCGGGCCTTGCCCAATGGCTGCCACCGCATCCGCAAAGGCGCTGCAAGTTTCGATGTTCCTCTTCATGGCGAACTGCCGCACCTGCTTCACTCCGTCCTTCACCATCACCGGGAAGGCGTAGGGCACCCCGGTGCCCTCCTGCAGGAGGCCCAGCCTCCCATGCCGCGAGCGGGCCACTGCCTGACTGAATACCTCGGCGATGGACCGGCGGGACCTCAGGAAGCCTTCGATTTCGCGCGCCTGGGCCAGGCCCAGCGCGGCGTTCAGGTCGGAGAGCAGGGCGTCGCGGGGCCTGCTTTCCACCGCCTCCCTCAAGCCCTTTCAGCTCGCGACGCTCCCGGGCGAACACCGCCGCGCCGGCGCCGGCCGTGATGATGCCTTCCGGGGCCAGGGACAACACGCTCACCGCCCCCAGGCCGCCGCAGCGGCGGGATGACCCGCCCGGCTGGTCTTCGGCATCGCCCCCTGCTGCGAGGGTGGCCCCCAGGGCCTGGGAAATGTCCTCCAGCACGGGCAGCCCGAGGCCGAACAGCTCCTCGGTTTCCGGCACGAAGCCCAGGGGATAGTGCAGCACCAGGGCCTTCGGGGCCGCGGCGAGGTGGCGCTCCACCTCGGAGCGCAGGATCAGGCCGTTGCCCGGGTCCACGTCGGCCACCAGCGGCCGCAGTCCCCGCCCCGCCAGGGCGCGCAGGTACTCGGCCGGGGCCAGCGCCGAGAGGACCACCGCCTCCCCCTCTGCCAGCCCCAGGGTCTGAAGGGCGCAGTCCACCGCCTGGGCATAAGTGGCCAGGCAGGCGCCGCCGGCCGCGCCAAGGAAGCGGCTCAACTCGGAGGCCAGCTCGTGGTTGAGAGGGCCGGCCCCGAGGCGATCCGAAACCAGACAGGCCAGCACGCTGTTGAAGTCCCTGCGGCGCAGGGTGGGTCGAAAAACGGGAATGGACATGAGTCGGCCCAGCATAAAGGAGGAAACGGACTTTGGCAAGGCGCGCCGGCCCGCGCCGGCCCGCCCCGCGCGCAGCGCCTCAGGATTCGGTGGAGACCAGGGGCACGAAGCGGCAGCCGATGCCTTCGTGCTGCTCCAGGCGGGCCCCAAGCCGCCGGATGGTGAGCAGGGTCTGGAAGGCCTGCGAGCGGCCGACGGGGACCACCAGCACGCCGTTATCGCCCAGCTGCGCGGTGAGGGTAGAGGGAACCGCCGGCGCGGCGGCGGCCACCAGGATGGCGTCGAAGGGCGCCTCCTCCGGCCAGCCGTAGGTGCCGTCCGCGGCCCGGTAACGGATGTTGCGGTAGCCCAGCTCGTCGAGCAGCCCACGGGCGCGCTCCAGCAGCGTGGGGATCAGCTCCACGGTGTACACCTCCCGGGCCAGCTCCGCCAGCACGGCGGTCTGGTACCCGCTGCCCGTACCGATTTCCAGGACCTTCGCCCGAGCGCCCAGTCCCAGCTCCGCGGTCATCAGCGCGACCATGTAGGGCTGGGAGATGGTCTGCCCCCGGCCGATGGGCAGGGGGAAATCCCCGTAGGCCTCGGCCCGCGCGGAGCCCGGCACGAAACGGTGGCGCGGCAGCACGGACATGACCTGCAGCACGCTTTCCGCCGCGATGCCCCGGGAGCGCAGCTGCAGCCGGACCATCCGCTCGGCCAGGGGGTTGGATGGATAATGGATCTTCAGGGCAGCACCCTGGCGGGTAGAGAGGCCAGCAGCGAAGGCGGAAGCAGGCTCCAATGCCGCAGGAAACGCGCGAACCAGCCGGATTCCAGGAGCCCGCCGAGGTAGCCGTACAGCTCACGGGACCGCGGCCTGATCTGGGCGCGAAAATCGCGCAGCGCGTTGCGGTCGCCCAGGTCGGTGACCACGCGGAAGCTGAGCGCCGGCAGACTGCACTTCAGGGCGGCGATGAATACCCCCGCGGTTTCCCAGTTGCCGGCGGACGCCCGAAAAACGCGGTGCAGTTCCTCGCGCAGCTGGCCCGAATGGATGAGAAACTCTCCGCAGGCCTGGTGGCCCACCCGCAGGCAGCCGGTCTCCCCCTGCTCGACCGCCTCCCGCAGCAGGGTTTCACCGTCCTGCGCCGGCAGGAAGCTGAAGGCCGAAGGCAGCCGCATCTCCGGCAGCAGGCGGCGCGGGAAGGGGGTGCCGGCCAGATCGACCTCGAAGCATTCCCGGGCCGCCACGATCTGCCCGATGCTGACTCCCGGCTCGATTCCTGCGCAGGAACCGCTGTCCAGCAACAAGTCGGGGCCGTAGCGCTGCACGCCCAGCAGCGCGGCGGCTGCCGCGCGGGCCTTGCCGGGGCCGGTTTCCAGGCAGTAGAGCTCGCCCTCGCCGGTTGCCGCGTATCCGGAGCGGCATCCGGCCAGGTTGGGCAGGTCGCGCAGAGCCAGCACCTCGCGGCAGGCGGAGTATTCCACGGGGATCGGGCACAGGATCAGCAGCTTCATGCGGTTGGAGAACAATAAAGCCCGGCGGAGCCGGCGTCAAGAAAGGAAAAAAAGGGGGATGGGCGAATGCCCATCCCCGCATGCTGCGTTGAGGCAAAAGGGGCAAGGAAAGGAGGTGAAACTTGCCCAGCGGAAACTTCCTTCCCGCTTCGCCGCCTCAAAAGTAGAAACAACACAGGGAGGAATCGGTTACAAATTATCTCTTGACTTTCAAGGTAGTTCGGGAATAATATGATTTATCAGATTTTTC
>CAVUYS010000031.1:0-3696 GCA_963745745.1 uncultured Spirochaetota bacterium
GGGGTCGGCAATGATCCGGTGGGCACGCCGCTGGTAGGACTGGGCATTGGCGCCCTTCCGGGCGACGACGGCAGCGGCGGTCTGGATCTGACCTTGCCGGATAATTTCGATTGGAGCGTCACGGACGATTTCGGCCACGACATGGATGAGCGCCAGGTATCCGTCAATACAAGAACCGCCCTGCGCCTGTGGAAGCCGGGGGAGTTTTCCCCGTTCGAGATCCTGGGCGCCTACGCCACGCCGGCGGTCGTTCCCCAGGAGGCTTCGCGGATGCGCGTGCAGGTGCTGAAGAAAGGCAACGAGGACGACCCGGTGAGCACCAGCGTGGAGTTCCGACTCGTCCCCGGGGCCGACTACCTGACCGCGTACCTCTTCGAGGATGCGCGGGACCTGCGCAATCTCTATCCTTTCATCGCCCCGGCCGTTTTCGATCCGGACAATCTGCTGTACGGCCCCAACGCGGATCCCAGTGCGGGCTATCTGCAGCACCGGGTGCGCGTGAGCCTGCTCACCCCGGTGAGCTCCTTCGGGTTGGGCTCCGATGTGGTGCCCGGTTCGGTGCAGGTGCTGCGCAATGGCGTGACGGAGAACCGCTTCGAGTTCGATCCCAGCCTGGGAGCGGTCGAATTTCTGACCGAGATCGCCCCGGACGACCGCCTGGTCATCACTTTCCGCCGCAAGCAGGCCCTGGCCGGCAACGGGGACCTGCTGTTCATCTGGGGCAACACCATCCCGCTGGGCGATGCCCACATCCTGCAGGTGGCCACCGGCCTGCGCTGGAACGTGGTGCCGGGCACCTATACGGAGGAGGCCTACGAGCGCACGGGCAGTGCCCTGGTCTCCGCCGGCCTCCAGGGGGAGGTGGGCCCCCTGCGCTACGAGGTGAGCGCGGCGGTCGGCTTCACCAACCCGGACACCACGGGCCGCATGCGCCTGCTGGGCATGGAAGGGCAGGGCAGGGAGATTTCCCTTTCGGAGTCCACCGCCTGGCCGGCTGCTCCTCCCGCCAACCCCGGTGTGGCGCCGGGCATCCTGACCGCGGCGAACCGGGGACAGCTTCTTTACAAGGGCCTGCCCTATGAAACCGGATCCAAGCCTGGGCCGTACGTGGCCTCCGAAAACCTCGTGCTGGACTTCGACCTGGCAGCCGGGCAGTGGGCGGGCACCCAGATTCCGCTGGCCCCGGGGCAGGGACTGGCGGACCTTTCCGGGTTGGAATCCGTCTCCCTGTCCTATCGCGTGCCGAGCACGGACCAACCCCTTCACCGCCTACCTGCAGATCGGGGAGATCGGCGAGGACCTGGACGACGACGGGACCCTGGACGTGGAAGCCTCGGCCAGCTCCGCGGGTTTCCTGTTCAACGACAGCTCCGCTGGAGCCATCCTGCGCGTGGGCAGCGGCCCCGAGAATCTGGGGAACAACCGGCTGGACAGCGAGGACGTAGACGGCAACGAGAACCTTGACAAGGAAGATGTCAGCGCGATCCCGAACCTGGTGGTTGCGCTGACCGCGCCCGTTCCTTCCGGCGCGACCCCCTTGACCGCTGTCTCGCACACCTTCACACCGGCCGAGCGCGCCCGCCTGCGCCGGGCCCGCTCGCTTCGCCTGCTGCTGGTGGGACGGGGGACGGGCGCGGTCGGCCGTTTCGAGGTGGAGCGCATCAACCTGGAGGGCAGCCTGTTCCATGGGGATGCGAACGTGAGCTCGGTGCGCGAGATCGAGGAATGGGCGGTACCGGCAGGCTTTGCGCCGCCCGAGATTCTGGAGGAAGCCTTCCCGGAGGTCAGCGACATCTTCCATCCCTACGGCGAGACTCAGAAAGTACTCGAAGCCACCTGGGCCGGCGGCCCCTGGCAGGCGAAAAGCTATGCGCATGCCCCCACCGAAGGCGTGGACTACCGGCGGATCGTCTACTACTACAGGCTCCCGCAGAGTCCGGCCGGCAACATCGATTTCGATCTCGTGGATGACACCGACAAGGGCATCCACTGGAGCATCCCAGCCGGACTGCAAACCGCCTGGTCCATGATCGAAGTTTCGCTGGACGACGGGGTGGTGTACCGGGACGGGGTGCCGGTGGTGGGAGCGACTGTGACACAGGATGCCGGCCGCGGCTCCCTGTCCCTGTTCAAGGTAAGTCAGGCTTCGGACCAAGGAGCCGGCCGCCTGTACCTGGACGAGCTGCACCTCACCGACCCGAAAAGCGCCGTGGGCGCCGCCGCGAAGGGCCTCCTGGAGCTGGAGCTGCCGGGGACCCTGCTGGCCATCGGAGGCCACCCGGTGCTGCACGACCTCTCCCTGCGCCAGGAGGCTTCCGCCGGCACCAAGGGATTCTCCTCGCTATACGGCATCCCGCAGCAGGAAAGCTCCCTGTCCTCGCGCACCGAGCTGTCCGTGGGCCTTTCCCTCCTGGACCTGGACGCCGACCTGCAGGTGGCCGCCTCCGGCGCCGAGGTGAGCCTGGCCGGAGGTCACCGGCTGGCCTTTCCCACCTCCGGCTCCCCCGTCACCTTCGCGGACGCCTTCAGCCTGAGGCAGGGGCCCGCCGGGCTGGACCTGGCCCGCAGCAACCGCCTGAGCGCGGTCATGGGCGGGCTGGGCAGCCTGGGGCTGGAGGCGGAGGCCATTTCCCAGGAAGGCCTGCTGACCCAGACCTGGAGCGCGGACCTGAACCTGACCCCCCTGGGCCTGGACCTGCGCCAGCGCCTGGAGCTGGCCGAGACGCGCAGCGGCTACCAGGTCCCGGAGCAGGACTACTTCTCCAACTGGGTCGGAGCCTACACCCTGCTGGCTCCCTGGGAAGGCGGGGTGGAGGAGGAGCGCCTGAGCAAGGCGGACCTGGTCTGGAGCCTGATGACCCGGACGGTCGGGGTGCGCCTGGCCGGGGGCTACGATACCTACAGCGCCGAGATCCAGCCTACCGGGCGCACCCAGACCAGCAGCCTCCGCCTGGAGGCCAGCCTGCCGGTGACGGTGCGCAGGCGGGAGGCGGTGCTCTTCTCCCTGACCCCGGGCTACCGGCGCCAGGTGCAGCTGGTCGAGCGGTTTTCCGCCCCCGGGGACCTGGGATTGGACCTGAGCGAGGGATTGGCGGAGCTGGCCGCCCAGACCTACTGGTTCCAAGAGGCTCCCCTGGACCAGCTGTTCTCCCCTCCACCGCCAGCCAGTTCAGCCAGATGAGCCTGCCGGCGCTGACTGCCGTGTACACGCCGGAGGTCTTCCTGACCATGTCCCGCTTCTCCTCCTCGCGCCTGTACGACCTGATCCTGCCCTCGGCCCTGGAGCTCTCCCTGAATCGGGAGCTGCGCCGGGAGGGGGTGCTGGTGGGCTCGCGCAACAACTACCGCCTGGCCCTGCAGAGCCGCGCCTTGAACCTGTTCGGTACCCTGGGGGCCTTTCCCCTGTTTCCCTACCGCACGGACGAGGCCAGCGGCAGCCTGCAGCTCACCGCCACGCAGGCGGAGGGGACCACCGAACAGCTCTCCCTGCTGGCTGGGCAGTACCTGGCCTGTGATTGGCTGAGCGCCCGGCTCACGCTGGAAAACCGCTTCAGCTACACCTACCAGGAATCGGGGGTCTGGTCGGACACCGTGGGGGCCCTGTACTCCTGGGAACGCCACCCGCCCGGCGGTGTGCGGGTACCTCTCCTGCCCAGAGGCTGGGACCAGGGGCTATTGGAGCCATGAGGAAGAGCC
>CAVUYS010000032.1:0-18451 GCA_963745745.1 uncultured Spirochaetota bacterium
GCTGTTGCTCGACTACGACGTATTGCTGGGTGCAGGCTCCGTCCCTGGCGCCGCTGCCCTACTACGGGGTCCCCCTGCACCTCGGCGCCGGGGTGCAGCTGCCCTTCCTCGCGTCGCTGCTGCCCGGCGACGATCATTGGAGCGCCGGAGCGGACCTGCTGCTGGGTCTCGGTGATGCGGACGGCGACCCGGCCACCCCGGCCCCGGTCTGGGTTCCCGGGGTGTTCGTCGAGCTGGAAAAGCGGGATTTCTTCGGCTGGGGGTCGCGTTGGGCGGGCTTCGGGAAGCGGGGGGACTTCCACGAGGACCCCCGGCCGGACAACTACCACCTGCGCGCCCTGTTCCTGCGCCTGGGGCTCTACCTGGACATCCAGAACCGGCAGAGCGGCTGGCTGAAACTGGATGCGGCCGTCGGCTTCCGCTACAACCTGCTGGGTCCCGCCATCCCCGGGCACCAGTTCAAGGAAACCCGGCTGCTGTACCTGAGCGACGAGTACCGGGAACAGTTCCTCCAACAGCGGGAGAGGCGCCGCTCCCGAAGCGGCGGCTGAGCAGCCCGGCATTGACCGGCCGGCCGCCCCGCACTATGGTGGAGCGATGGAACAGAAGATCGACTGGTACCGGACCCCCCTCGACAAGGACCTGCTGCGCCGGCTCACGGGGCGCAGCGACGCGCAGGGCCTGCTGCGGGCCGGGAGCTTCCTGCTGATCTTCGCGGCCACCGTCTCGCTGTGCCTGTTCTTCTTCCTGCGGCGGCTGTGGGTCCCGATGGTCGCCGCCTGCTACCTGCACTGCCTTTTCTACAGTTTCATCGGCATGCAGTCCGCCGTGCACGAGCTGAGCCACTTCACGCCGTTCAAGAGCAAGTGGCTGAACGAGATCTTCTATCACCTGTTCTGCTTCCTCACCTGGAACAACCCGGTCCACTTCCGGGCCAGCCACATGCTCCACCACCAGTACACCCTGCACCGGGGACTGGACAAGGAGGTCATGCCGGAAAAACTGGCCTTCAGCCGCCTGGACGCCATCAGCTGGTTTGTCTTCGACTTCCGCTGGTTCAAGCTGATCATGTTCCCCACGATCGCCCACTTCTTCGGCCGGGCCGACGTGGACTTCTTCTTCTGGGATCCCCTGTTCCCGGTGGGCGATGAGCGCCGGAGCCGGATGTGCGCCTGGGCCAGGGTCATTGTGCTCGGGCACCTGGCGCTGATCGCCCTGTTCATCGCCTTGAAGCTCTGGGTGCTGATCGGCGTGGTGAGCTTCGGCTACTTCTTCGCCACGGTCCTGGGCAGGGTGGCCACCCTCCAGCAGCACTCCGGCCTGTGCCCGAACGTGCCGGACTGGCGGGTGAGCTGTCACACCGTGCTGTTCGGCCCCCTGACCCGCTTCCTGTACTGGAACATGAACTACCACACCGAGCACCACATGTACGCGGCGGTGCCCTTCTTCCGTCTGCCGCGGCTGCATGAGGCGCTGGCTGGCGACACGCCCGAGCCCCCGCGAGGCTTCCTGACCGGCTGGCGCCGCATCCTGACGATCCGCAAACGCCAGCGCCGGGAGCCCGGCTGGTGTTTCGTGCCCGAGTTTCCGCCTGCCGCCGCCCCGCCGCGCCTGACCTCGTGAGCTCCCCGCCCGACCTGCAGGCTGCGCTCAAGCGCCTGTTCGGCTTCGACTCCTTCCGCCCCAACCAGCAGCGGATCGTCGAGGCGGTGGCCGGCCGGCCGCGACGTGTTCGCGGCCATGCCCACCGGCGGCGGCAAGTCGCTGTGCTACCAGCTGCCCGCCCTCCTGCGCGAGGGTTTCGCCGTCGTGGTCAGCCCGCTGATCTCGCTGATGAAGGACCAGGTGGACGGGGCCCGGGAGAACGGCCTGCCGGCCGCCTTTCTCAACAGCACCCTGGGGGCCGACGAGGCGCGGGCCACCTGGCGGGAGCTGGCCGCCGGGCGCGTGAAGCTGCTCTACGTGTCCCCGGAGCGCCTGGCGGTGGCGGAGTTCCGCGCCGCCCTGGCCCGGCTGGGACTGTCCTTCATCGCCGTCGACGAGGCCCACTGCATCTCGGAGTGGGGCCACGACTTCCGCCCCGACTACCGCGCCCTGGGCCAGCTGCGCCCGCAGTTCCCCGGGGTGCCCATCGCCGCCTTCACCGCCACCGCCACCTCGCCAGGTCCAGGAGGACGTGGTGCGCCTGCTGGGCCTGCGGGAGCCGCTGCAGGTCCGCGCCAGCTTCGACCGGCCCGAGATCTTCTACCGGGTCGTGCGCAAGCTGGAGGTGGAAGAGCAGATCCGGCAGTTCGTGGCCGCTCATCCCGGGGAAGCCGGGCATCGTGTACCGCGGCACGCGCAAGGCCGTGGAGGCGACCGCCGACCTGCCTGGCCGGCAGCGGCGTCTCCGCCGTGGCCTACCACGCCGGGCTGGAGGACCGGCTCCGGCGCTCGCGGCAGGAGGCCTTCGTCCGCGACGAGGTGGCCGTGGTCGTGGCCACCATCGCCTTCGGCATGGGCATCGACAAGTCCAACGTGCGCTGGGTGGTGCACGGCGACCTGCCGCGCAGCATGGAGGGCTACTACCAGGAAACCGGCCGCGCGGCCCGCGACGGGGAGCCGGCGGACACCGCCCTCTTCTACGGGCCCGCGGACATCGCCACGCTGCGCTGGCACATCCAGCGCGTCGAGAACCCGCTGGAACGGGAGCGCGCCGAGGAGCGGCTGCGGCGGGTGCTGGCCTTCGTGGAATCCGGGGTGTGCCGGCGCCGGCAGCTCCTGGCCCATTTCGGCGAAGCCTTCGAAGGCAACTGCGGCCGCTGCGACGTGTGCACGGGGGAGGTCACCCTGGAGGACGCCACCGAGGAGGCCCGCAAGCTGCTGTCCGCCGCGGTGCGCACCGGGGAGCGCTTCGGGGCCCATCACCTGGCGGACATCGTGACCGGCGCTGCGACGGACAAGGTGCTGGAGCGCGGGCACCAGAACCTGCCCACCTTCGGCGCTGGCGCCGATCAGCCGAAGCCCTTCTGGCTCGCGCTGGCCCAGGACCTGGCCGCCGCCGGCTTTCTGGCGCGCGGCGAGGAGCGCACGGCCGGATTCCGATTGACCCCGCGCGGCCGGCTCCTGCTCGCGGGCAAGGAGAGCTTCCAGGCCGCGCGCCGCCCCGAGCGCGCGCCGGCGGGCAGGCGCAAGACCGCGGTCGGCGCCCCGCAGGACGTGATTGGGGAGCTGGGCCTGGACGCCGCCGGCCCGGCGGCGGACGCCGAGGGGCTGTTTCAATGCCTGAAGCGCCTGCGCCGGCGCCTGGCCGCGGCCCGCGACCTTCCTCCCTACGTGGTGTTCAGCGACAAGACCCTGCGGGCCATCGCCGCCGCGCAGCCGGCCACCCCCGCCGCCTTCCTGGCCTGCCCCGGCGTGGGGGAGCGGAAGCTGGAAGCCTACGGAGAAGAGTTCCTGCGCGCCGTGCGGGAGTTCGCAGCAACCGGCGAATGCCCGGAGGACTGAAGCGCGAAACTTGACAGATGCGGGCGCCTCCCCCCATGATGAGCTGCGGAGGTAACCAAATGGCGAAGGCAAAGGCAAAGGGAAAGGCGACACGGACCACCCATCGCAGTTCCACCGGCAAGAAACTCTACGCGGTGCGCGACTCGAAGGGCCGCTTCAAGGACATCCAGACCTACCAGCGCGCCCACGCCGCAGACTTGAGAAAGAAATCGAAGAAGGAAAAGTAGGACCGCCTCCCCGCAACGGGGCCGACTTTCTGGACAACCGCTTCTCCCCATGCCTAGGCTGATTTCAATGGAACAGTTTGAAAAGCTCGGGGTCTTCTATCTGGGCCGGCAGAAGCAGTCCGCCGCCGACAAGGCCGGACCGCTGCTGCTGTACGACTCGAAGGACCTGGTGACCCACGCGGTGTGCGTCGGCATGACCGGCAGCGGCAAGACGGGCCTCTGCATCGGCCTGCTCGGAGGAGGCGGCCCTGGACGGCATCCCGGCCATCGTCATCGATCCCAAGGGCGACCTGGCCAACCTCCTGCTCACCTTTCCGGACCTGAAAGCCGGAGGACTTCCTGCCCTGGATCAACGAGGACGACGCCCGCAAGAAGTCGCTCTCGCCGGCCCAGTACGCCGCGCAGCAGGCGGAGCTGTGGCGCAAGGGCCTGGCCGACTGGGGCCAGGACGGGGAGCGCATCCGGCGGCTGCGGGAGGCGGCCGAGTTCGTCATCTACACCCCGGGCAGCAGCGCCGGCATCCCGGTTTCGATCCTGCGCTCCTTCGACGCGCCGGCCGCGGCGATCCTGGAGGATCCCGACCTGCTGCGGGAGCGGGTCATCACCACGGTGACCAGCCTGCTGGACCTGCTGGGCCTGGACACCGACCCGCTGCAGAGCCGCGAGCACATCCTGCTTTCCACCATCCTGGAGGAGACCTGGCGGCAGGGGCGCAGCCTGGACATCGCCGGCCTGATCCAGGCGGTCCAGTCGCCGCCCTTCCAGCGCATCGGCGTGTTCGACCTGGAGGCCTTCTTCCCCGCCGAGCGACCGCCAGGCCCTGGCCATGAAGCTCAACAACTTCCTGGCCGCCCCGGCGATGAAGGCCTGGACCGAGGGCGAGCCGATCGACCTGGAGCGGATGCTCTACGGGGCCAAGGGCGGAAGCCGCGGGTGGCGATCTTCTCGATCGCCCACCTGGGCGACGCCGAGCGGATGTTCTTCGTCTCCCTGCTGCTGCTGCAGGTGCTGGGCTGGATGCGCTCGCAGTCCGGGCACCACCAGCCTGCGGGCCCTGCTGTACATGGACGAGATCTTCGGCTACCTGCCGCCGGTGGCCAACCCGCCGTCGAAGGCGCCGCTGCTGACCCTGCTCAAGCAGGCCCGGGCCTTCGGGGTGGGCATCGTGCTGGCCACCCAGAACCCGGTGGACCTGGACTACAAGGCCCTGTCCAACGCCGGCACCTGGTTCATCGGGCGGCTGCAGACCGAGCAGGGACCAGCAGCGCGTGCTGGACGGCCTGGACGGCGCCGCGGCCGGGCGGAGCGCGCTTCGACCGGCAGGAAGATGGGACAGCTCCTGGCCGGCCTGGGCAACCGGGTGTTCCTGATGAACAACGTGCACGAGGACCAGCCGGTGCTGTTCGAGAGCCGCTGGGCCATGTCCTACCTGCGCGGGCCGCTCACCCGCGACCAGATCCGGAAGCTGCTGGAGCCGCTGCGGCCGGCCCTGGCCGCCGCCGGGGCCGGCTGAGGCCGCGCCGCCGCGCCCGCGGCGCCTCCGCGGCCGCCCGCAGCCGCCGCCCGGACCGCTGCCGGAGCGACGGCGGCCGCGGGGCCCGGCGCGGCGCAGGACCGGCCGGCGATCACCCCGGCGATCGCCCAGTTCTTCCTCCCCCAGCGCCGGGATCCCGCCGGGCGCCGCGACCCTGGTGTACGAGCCCCGTGCCTGGGCATCGCGAAGGTGTACTACGCGACGCCAAGGCCGGGCTGTCCGTGGAGCGGGAGGTCGCGGTCCTGGCCGGACATCGACCCGCAGCTTTCCCGCCCGCTCTGGGACGAAGCCGCCCAGGCGGAAGTGCGGGACCGGGACCTGGAGACCGTGCCGGAGCCCGGGGCCCTGTTCGGCCCGGGTCCCCGCCGCGCTGGGGGATCCCGAAGAGCTACGCGGCGTGGAGCGCGGACTTCCGCGAATGGCTGTACCGCAGCCAGGCCCTGAAGGTGTTCCGCAGCCCCTCGCTGGAGGTCTCCTCCCAGCCGGGCGAGTCGGAGAAGGACTTCCGCCTGCGCCTGCAGCAGTCGCGGCCGGGAGCGCCGCGACCAGCTGCTGGAGCGCATCCGCCAGCGCTACGCCGCCCGGATCGCGTCGCTGGAGGAGCGCATCCGGCGCGCCGAGCAGGCGGTGGACCGCGAGAAGGAGCAGGCCAAGCAGCAGAAGATGCAGACCGCCATTTCCGTCGGGGTGACGATCCTGGATGCGCTTCCTGGGCGGCCGCAAAGCCGTACGGCGCGGCACGATCGGGCGGGCCACCACGGCCGCGCGCGGCGCGGGCCGCATCCTGAAGGAAGGCCAGGACGTGGGGCGGGCCGAGGAGAACGTGCAGGCCCTGCAGCAGCAGCTGGCGGAGCTGGAAGCGCAGGCGACCGGGGAAAGCGAAGCGCTGAAAACCGCGGTCGACCCCCTGAGCGAGGAGCTGGAATCGCTGGAGGTCAGGCCGAAAAAGACGGACGTCTCCGTGCGGGTCCTGAGCCTGGGCTGGGCCCCCTACTGGCGCGACGAACGAGGCGGAACCACACCGGCCTTTTGACGGGCCGCAACAGGAGGAACCATGGCGGATTTCGCGGCGGAGTTCATGAAAACGATGGGCCCCCAGGTCAGCACCCAGCTCGCGGGCACCCTGGGAATCAAGAAGCAGACGGCCAGCCAGCTCATCCCCAGCGTGCTGCCCCTGATCATGGGGGGCATGAAGCGCCAGATGGAGACCCACGGCGGGGCGGAACGGGCCAACCACATCCTGAACAAGTACGGCAGCCCCAGCGTCCTGGACGGCATCGGCGACCTGTTCGCCGCCAAGGCGGCGGAAAAGAGCGCCGACCCCAGGCTGGGCGGCCTGCTGGGCGATGCGGGGGTGAACGCGGCGGGCACCCTGGCCGGCAAGTTCAAGCTGGACCAGGGCACCATCATGAAGGTCATCGTCATGCTGGCCCCGATCGTGCTGGGCTACCTGTCCCGCAAGCGGGACCAGGGCGGCCTGGGGGCGGGAGGCATCGGCGCGCTGATCGACCAGAACGGGGACGGCAGCATCCTGGACGACGTGGCCGGCTTCCTGCTGCAGGGCGGGACCGGAGCCGGAGGCGGCGGCCTCTTGGGCGGCCTGCTGGGAGGGCTGACGGGCCGCCCGCGCAAGCCCGGCTACTAGGCCATGCGCAGCGGGTTTCGCACCGGCTTCTGGCTGGTGCTGCTGGCGGTGCTGTTCGTAACGGCGGGCGGGTACCTGGGCGGCGCGCAGGGGGCGGTGCTGGCCTTCCTGATCGCCCTGGCGGTCAACCTCATCGCCTACTTCGCCAGCGACAGGATCGTGCTGGCCCGCTACCGGGCCCAGGAGGTGAGCGAGCAGGAACAGCCCCGCCTGTACGCCATCGTCAGCCGGCTGGCCGCCAAGGCCGGGCTGCCGATGCCCAAGGTGTACGTGATCCCGGAGAACACCCCCAACGCCTTCGCCACGGGGCGCGACCCCCGGCACGCCGCCGTGGCCGTCACCTCCGGCCTGCTGGCCAACCTGGACGAGGACGAGGTGGAGGGCGTGCTGGCCCATGAGCTGGCCCACGTCAAGAACCGGGACACCCTGACCAGCGCGATCGCCGCCACCCTGGCCGGGGCCCTGGCCATGGTGGCCAACGTGGCGCGCTTCGGGAGTGGGGGCAGGGGGCGCGGGCGCGGGAACCCGCTCGCCCTGCTGCTGCTGCTGGTCGGGGCCCCGCTGGCCGCGCTGCTGATCCGCCTGCTGGTCTCGCGCATCCGCGAGTACGCCGCCGACAGGGAGGGGGCCCAGGTGTCCGGCCGGCCCCTGTCGCTGGCCGACGCCCTGCGCAAGATCTCCAAGGCGGTGCCCCAGCTGCCCATGCATCGCGGCAACGCCACGGACGCCCAGATGTTCATCGTCAATCCCTTCACCGGCGGCCTGCAGGCCCTGTTCTCCACCCACCCCCCGATCGAGGAGCGCATCCGCAGGCTGCAGGCCCAGGCGGCGGGCACCCAGGCCGGGGCGTGAACGTGCTCATGGAGCGGCTCACGGTCCGGCAGGTCCGGGAGTACCTGGCCGGGAACAGCGCGATCCTCCTGCCCATCGGCAGCAACGAGCAGCACGGCTACCACCTGCCGCTGTGCACCGACACGCTCATCGCCCGGGAACTGTGCCGGCAGGTGGGCGAGCGCACCGGCACGCTGGTGGCCCCGGCCATCAGCTTCACCTTCTCGGGCGGGGGCCTGCCGGGCACGATCAACGTCTCCCCGGCCGTGATGTCCCTGCTGGTCCAGGACGTGCTGGGCTCCCTGGCGCTGCAGGGCTTCCGCCGCTTCTACCTGGTGCTGGCCCATGGGGGCAGCGAGAACCTGACCGCCCTGGGCGACGCCCTGAAGATCCTGCTGCGCACCAACCCGCTCTTCGCTGAAGTGCTGATCGCCCTGTTCCCGGTCTGGAAGTTCGACGCCGGCGGCACCGGCTGGCGCAAGGCCTTCGCCGAGGGGGACTGGCACGCCGGCTGGCTGGAGACCTCGCTGATGCTGGCCCTGGCCCCCGAGCTGGTCCGCCTGCAGGAGCTGGAGCTGGACCCGCCCGACCTGCTGGAGCTGCAGATCCGGCATCCGGACAACTACCAGCGCGCCGAGAAGATCGTCGACGACCCCCTGGTGGTGCCGCGCCTGACCCAGCGGCCGGACATCCGGGTCGGGGTGATGGGCCACCCCGAGCGGGCCGGCCGCGAGCTGGGCGCGGGCCTGGTGGAGTCCATGGTCGCGGAAATGGCCGCGCGGCTGCAGTCCATCCAGGAGCGGGCCCAGGGCGGGTATCGGGAGGTCGCCTTCCACCCGCCGCCGATCATCATCCGGGAGGAGAGCCAATGAGCGAGTTCCGCTACGAACCCAGCCCCTGGGCGCCGCTGCGCGATCGGGCCGCCTGCGAGCGGGCCCGCGCCGTCAGGCGCGAGGATTTCTGCCGGCACCCCAATCCCACCTTCCACCTCGAGGTGCTGGCCGACGACGAGCTGGCCTTCCGCCGGATCTGGGACCTGTTCTCGCGCATCCGCGAATCGGCCGAGAACCGCCGGCCCCTGGTGCTGGTCCTGCCCAACCCGCACCCGCAGTACGTCAAGCTGGCCTGGCTGCTCAACCGCCACCGGGTGAGCTGCAAGTACCTGCACATCTTCAACATGGACGAGTGGGCCGACCAGGACGGCAACATCGCGCCGGAGAGCTGGCCCAACGGCCTGATGTACGGGATGAAGAACTACTTCTACCGCCGCCTGGACGAGGACCTGCGCCCGCCGGAGAAGCAGATCCGCGGTCCCAACAACGGAAATCTGAAGAACTACGCCAAGATGATCGAGGACGCGGGCGGCACGGACGTGTTGGACGGGGGCATCGGCTGGAGCGGCCACCTGGCCTTCATCGACCCGCGCTCCCCCGAGTTCGACACCGAGGACCTGGAGGAGTTCAAGGCCATGGGGCCGCGGGTGGTGACCCTCAACCCCTTCACCGTGGCCCAGACGGCCCTGGACGCGGACTGCGGCATGAGCGGCGACTGGTCCTGGGTCCCGCCCAAGGGGGTGACCATCGGTCCGGCCCAGATCCTGGCCGCGCGCCTGCGCAACTCCTGGAACAGCTTCACCCTCGGCCCCACGCAGATTTCCTGGCAGCGCTTCTCGGTGCGCCTCGCGGCCCACGGCCCGGTGAGCCCGCACGTGCCCGCCTCGCTGCTGCAGCTGGGGCCGTCGAACCTGTACGTGACCGAATCCATCGCGGCGAACATCGAGGCCCACCGCGAGGTGAGCTGGTACGCCTAGAAGGCCGCGGGCCACTCCGGGCGGCCGCGCACCCCGGGGCGGAAACGA
Organism: uncultured Spirochaetota bacterium; assembly: GCA_963745745.1. Taxonomy (GTDB): domain Bacteria; phylum Spirochaetota; class Spirochaetia; order SZUA-6; family DRHE01; genus MIBK01. Next base: position 9,582 of record CAVUYS010000032.1, read on the forward strand.
TAGAGCGGCCCGCCGAGAAAAATCCCATTCGAATCGAGGCCGGCGGACAGGTCCGCCGCGTTCTCGGCGGCGGAGGTGACGTACAGGTCCTCCAGGTCCGGGCCCCCGAACATCACACTGGAAACCTGGCGGGCCGGGAAGCCGACTTCCCGCACCACTTTCCCCGAGGGGTCCAGGCGCCGCACGGCCGCGGCGCCCCAGATCGCCACCCACAGGTGGTCCTCGGCGTCCAGGGTGATGCCGTCCGGAAGGCCGTCGGAGCCGTCGCCCTGGAAGAAGACCCGCGGCGACCCGATCTCGCCGGTGCGCCGGTCGTACTCGTAGCGGGTGATCCTGCGGGCCAGGCTGTCGGTGTGGAAGAAGAAACGCTCGTCCAGGGAAAAAGTCATCCCGTTGCTGCAGCCGATGCCTTCCAGCAGCCGCGCCGGCTGCCTTGCCCCGCTCCAGGCGGTACAGGCACCCGGTGGGGCTCGAGCGGTCCAGGGTGCCGGCGTAAATCCTGCCCTCCGGGTCGGTGGTGATGTCGTTGAACATCTCGTTTTCCGCCAGAGGCACCTGGTATAGCAGCCGGGGCTCCAACTCGGGGACGCCGTCCGGGCCGACCCCCAGCCGGTACACCCCCCGGTGCGTGCACAGCACCAGCGAGCCGTCGCGGTTGAAGGCGAAGCCGCCGACCTGCAGCCCGCCCCGCCAGAACACCCGGTTTTCCCCTGAATCCGGGTCGTGCACCCAGAGCCGGCGCTCGTAGATGTCGGTCCAATACAGCCGGCGCTGCCCGGCGTGCCACAGCGGGCCCTCGCCCAGGTGGCAGATGCCGGGGATACACGCATTCGATCGCAGTCATCTCGCACCTCACAATCGCTGCAGGCCCAGGCCCCCGCCGACTTCGATGGTGCTGCCCGTGGAGTAGTCCAGCTCGCCGCGGGCGATCGCCGCCACCAGGGCCGCCACGTCCTCCGGCCGGCCCCAGCGGGCCGTGGGCAGGCGCCCCGAGGCGATCATCCGGTCGATGTTCGCCTTGTGCACCAGGGACATGTCCGATTCGATGATCCCCGGGCTGATCTCGAACACCGGAATGCCGCTGGACCCCAGCCGCACCGCGAAGGCCTTCACGGCCATGTGCAGGGCCGCCTTGCTCAGGCAGTACTCCGCTCCCGTGGGGTTGGCCATGTAGGCCTGCACCGAGGTGATGAAGACGATGCGCGGAACACGGACCGGCGCCTGCTGGATCAGGCGGCGCGCCAGCGCCTGGGTCAGGAAATACGGGCCTTTGAGGTTCACCGCCAGCACCCGCTCCAGCCGTTCCTCCGGACCGTCCAGCATGTCCAGCGGTTCCGGCTCGATGCCGGCGTTGTTGACCAGCAGGTCCAACCGCGGAAACTCCCTGTCCAGGAAACCGACCAGGGCCTGCCGCTCCGCGGTCGAGGAGATGTCGGCCCGGAAGACCGCGGCCTTCCCGCCGGCCGCCTCGATCGTCCGCTGCACCTCGTGGAGCCCCCCTGCGGTGCGGCTGTTGAGGACCACGGCATAGCCCTCCCGGGCCAGGCGCAGGGCGATCCCCCGGCCGATCCCGCGCGAGGCGCCGGTCACCAGGGCCGCCGGGATTTCCTTCATGGGGCGCACGCGCGCGATGGCCGCCTCGCAGGCTGGCGCGGATCAGGGCCACCAGCTCGTCCAGGTCGGCCTCCTCGGCGATGAGCGGCGGGCTGACGGCGAACCAGTCCGGGTCGATGCGCAGGATCAGGCCGTGCTCCAGGGCGGTGCGCTTCAGGGCTTCGCCCAGCTTGCGCCCGGCCGGGAAGGGGGCATTGGTGCGCGGGTCCTCGACCAGCTCCACGCCCAGAAGCACCCCCTTGCCCCGCACCTCCCGCACGACCCCCAGGTCCTTGAGCCCCTCCAGGCCGCGGCGCAGGTGATCGCCCAGGCGGCGCGCCTTCTCCGGAAGCCTCTTTTCCACCAGCTCCTCGATCACGGCGATGCCGGCGGCCGCGGCCAGGGGGTTGCCGGCGTAGGTGTGCCCGTGGAAGAACTGGATGTCCTGTTCCGGCCGCCCGTAGAAGCTTTCGGCCAGGTCCTCCCGCACCATGATCGCCCCGCTGGGGATCACCGCCCCGGACAGCCCCTTGCCGGAGCACAGGATGTCCGGCACCACGCCGAAGGTCTGGGCCGCGAACATGTCCCCGGTCTTGCCGAAGCCGGTCAGCACCTCGTCGAAGATCAGCAGCACGTTGTGGCGGCTGGTGATGTCCCGGAGGATGGCGAAGTACTCCTCGGTGGGGGTGACGATCCCGCCGGTGTTGCAGATCGGCTCCACGAGCACCGCCGCCACCGTCTCGGGGTTCTCGTTGACGATGATCTCCTCGAACAGCCGCGCGCAGAAGCGGTTGGTTTCCTCCCAGCTCGGGAAGCGGTCCCGCAGCTGGATCGGGGAGAAGGCCTTCAGGAAGCCCGGCATGTGGGGCTCGAACTTGACCTTGCGTTTGGCCCCGCCGCTGGCCGACATGGCGGCCAGGGTGCCCCCGTGGTAGCTCAGGTAGTTGCTGATCACCTTGGTCTTCAGCGGGATGCCCGCTCTGCTGGAAGTACTGGCGGGAGAACTTGAGCGCCGCCTCGATGGACTCCGATCCGCCGCTGAAGCCCTTGATCCAATTCGAGCTTCCCCGGGCTGACCGAGCCCAGCTTTTCGACGAAGTCCAGGGTCACCTCGGCGATGCCGTGCAGCGGCGGGGCGAAGGTCAGGCGGTCCATCTGCCGCCTCACCGCTTCCAGGACGCGCGGCGGCCGATGCCCGAGCACCGCCACGAAGATCCCGCCGATGGCGTCGAAGTAGCGCCGGCCTTCCAGGTCCCAGAGGTACAGGCCCTCGGCCCGGTCGAAGATCAGCGGGCGCTCCAGGAACTCGGCGGTCTGCTGGAAGTCGATGAAGGTGCGGCGGATCAGGCTCTGCTGCCGGGGGGAACAGGACACGAAATCACCTCCGTGCGGACGATCTGCCCGCTGCGGCTGTCGGTGAAGCGGCCGCGCTCGTAGGCCAACACCCCGTTGACCAGCACGTACTCGATGCCCCGCGGCGGGAGCGAGGGCTGGCGAAAATCGTCGGGGGCGGACAGGTTCGGGAAATCCATGACCACCAGGTCCGCCCAGGCGCCGGGCTCCAGCACGCCCGCGGTCCGACAGCCCGAAAACCTCCCGGGCCGGGAAGGCGGTGATCTTGCGCACGGCCTGTTCCAGGGACAGGATGCGCCACTGGCTCACGGCGGTCCGCAGGAACCAGGCAAAGGCGCCGTAGGCCGTGGGGGAGACCCCGTAGTTGAAGATCCCCGCCCCCGGGCCCGGGTTGGCCGGCAGGGCGTGCACGTCCGTGATGGGGATGCCGCGGGGGTGGCGCAGGAAGTGCTGCATGGTCCCCCATTCCCTCTTGTCCTTGCACAGCGCCCAGGTGGCCGCGGGATCCGCTTGCAGAATATCGCAGAGGACCTCCACCGCATCGTGGTACACCGCCTTGGCCGTGTGGTCCGGCTCGCGGCGGCGGGCCAGCTCCCAGAGGGTTTGGCCCTCGTACCGCGCATCGGCGCAGCGCAGGACCCGGTAGCACTCCGACCAGTAGGGATCCGTGACGGGGTGGATCATGCCCAGCTTCACTTTCCCGGAGTCCAGCCGCCGTCGCAGGAGGTTGCGGGAAGCTCGCCTCTTCCAGTCCAGTCCGCGCAGCTCCGCGGGCAGCGAGTCGCGGATCGGCAGCTCCGCGCCGATGCTGTGCGGGGAGCAGACCACGTTGAAGCTGACCGGCAAGCCCTGGGCGCCGGGGCCGTCGATGAGAGTCTCCAGCGTGGCGCGGGCCAGGGCCTCGTCCAGGTACTCCGGATGCGGCTGGGGGATCAGGTAGGCGGGGGTGAGGTGGGCGATGTGCAGCCGGACCCCGCCGGCCAGCCGAGCGATCTCCACGGCTTCCCAGAGGCCGTGATAGCGGCCCGTGAGGATCTCCCCCTTGGGCCCGCGGTAGATGCCGTAGGCGTTCTCCCCGGCGCGGCTGGCGGGCCACTGGTTCTGGTGGTGCCGGGTGTGCGGGGCGAACACCCCGTCCCGCTCCTTCACCAGGCGGGCCAATTCCACTACCTCGGACATCTGGGCGTAGTGCCCGGGGGTGCCGGCGTCAAAGCCGGCGGACAGGCCGAAGCAGCCGGCCTCCAGGCATTCCCGCAGGAGCTCCTTCATCGCCGCGAGCTCTTCCGGGCGGCAGGGGCGCTGGTAGTCCGTCCCCATGACCGCCCCGCGGATGGCGTTGTGTCCCGCCAGCGGGAGGTAGTTGGGGGCCAGGCCGGCGGACTCCACCTCGCGCAGGAACTCGGCGAACGAAGCCCAGTAAGCCCGCAGGTTCAGGTTCCAGGCCTTCAGGGTGGCGGCGAAGTAGGAGTCATCCCGGATGGGGGCCAGAGCGATCCCGCAGTTGCCGCCGACGAAGGTCGTGATCCCCTGCATGAGCAGGTTCTCCGCGCCGGGGACCTGCAGGATCGAAAGGTCCGCGTGGCTGTGGGCGTCCACGAAGCCGGGACAGGTGGTGAGGCCGGCGCCGTCGATCTGCAGCGCAGCGCTGCCTTCCACCGCTCCCAGGGCGGCGATCCGGCCGCCGGACACGGCGACGCTTCCCCGGTAGGAAGCCTGGCCGGTGCCGTCCACGATCGTGGTGTCGCGAATCAGCAGGTCGTAGCGCGCGCTCATGGGCTCACGAACCTCCAAACAGGAAAGCGGCCGTGTTCGAGGAGGCGACCTTCCGCCGCAGCTCCGGAGCCAGGGCGTCCAGGGCCGCCTTCTCCTGCTCGTAGGTGCCCTTGAGCTTGAACTCGTGGAAGCTGCCCGTCCCCTGCAGGCGGCGGGAGATGTAGGAGTAGCACGGGGAATCGGAGCCCCAGAGGATCGTGTCGGGAAAACGCTCCACCAACGACTTCATGACCGACACATGGTCGTGGTAGTCCCAGTCGAAGCGCTCCCCGGGTTTGGCCATGAACTCCTGGCCTTCGCAGGCCGCCTGTACCTGGATCTTCAGCGCCGAGGTGTCGACCCACACATTCGGCAGGGCATCGGCCTTCTCCAACCAATCCCGGTGAAAGCCGATGCAATGGGCCAGGCAGAAGCGCAGCTCCGGGTGGCGCTCCACGACCCGGAAGGCGTCCGCGGCCTGGGAGAACTCTTCCGCCGGAGCCACGGTCACGTGGATCAGCACGGGCAGGTCGTGCCGGGCGGCGAAATCCAGCAGCAGCCCCCCCTCCTCCAGCAGGCCCGTGAGCCTGGACTGGCAGAGCACCGGGGAGACTTTGATCCCGTAGACCGGGTGCTCCGCGGCCAGCTCCTCCAGCGCCGCGAGCTGCTCCCGGATCCTCCGCACCGGGTCCACGCTGACGAAGGGCAGGAAGCGGTCCTTCAGCTCGGGGAAGAACCGGTAAATCTCCGTATACAGCAGGCGGTTCTCCAGGGCGTAGGGGGCGCTGGCGCCCTTCGGCGGCTTCGCCGCCGGCACCATCGCGCTTTCTTGGAGCAGGGTCGGCAGGTCGAAGTACAGCTCCGGGGTGTAGGTGAAGACCACGCTGTAGTCCACGCCGTTGGCCTTCTGCCGGTAGTACAGCCCTTCCAGGCTCTGGGCGTAGGGATACTCCGAGTTGGCGTAAGCCTTCAGGCTGATGCCCACGTGGGCGTGGACATCGGTGAGCTTGCCGGCCAGGGCCTGGGGACCGAGCGTCCTTTGCATCAGGACGCGACTGGCGCGGGGCGCACCGGCTTTCCCGTGCGGATGGACTCCCAGGCGGCATCGGCCACCGCCACTCCTCGGGCCCCCTGGATCTCGTCGGGGTCCGGCCGCCGGTCGTTCTCCAGGCAGTCGAAGAACTGCTCGAAGATCCGCCGCTCCGCCGCCCCGTGCTGGTAGGTCACCCCCGTTTCCGCCGGGTACTGGATCTCCTGCACGGGGTGCTCCGGGATCCTGCCGTTCACCAGGCGCAGCACCCCGGGCTGGCCTTCGCTGTAGGTGGCCAGCAGGCTGCCCGCTTCGCCGAACAGCTCCAGCTGGATGATCGGCACCGGAGGATGCACCACCCCGCAGAGCACCGACACGGTGCCCAGGCAGCCGGAGGCGAACTTCAGCAGTATCAGGAAGTTGTCCTCCAGGCGGTACTCCGGGGAGCGCCCGCTTTTCTGGGCGTAAGCGTACACCTCCTCCACCTCCCCGACGTACCAGCGCAGCAGGTCGATGGGGTGCAGCCCGCCGCCGTACAGGAAGTCCTGGGGCATCTGCGAGGCGCCAGGGGGTGAGCGACAGGTACGGGCTGACGTCGTGGATGTACTGCGAGCGGCAGGCCAGCACGCGCCCGATGTCCCCGCGGTCGAGAAACAGCCGGGTGTGCTCGCACGGGCTGACGAAGCGGGCCGTCTGGGCCACCATGAACTTCCGCCCGCTCCTGCGCACCGCCTCCACGATCCGCGCGGCCTCCGCATTGCCGGTGGCCATGGGCTTGGTGCAGACCACGTGCTTGCCCGCCTCCAGCGCCCGCACGCAGTGCTCGGCGTGCAGGGCGTCCGGGGTGTATACCGCCACGATGTCCAGCTCCGGGTCGTCGAGCATCCGCTGGTAGTCGGTGAAGGCCCGCTCGACGCCGTACTCGGCCTGGAAGCGCTGGAGCTTGGCCGGGTCCCGGGTGCAGATGCTCCGCACCCTGCCGCGACTCGCGGGGTCCCGGTTCAGGGTCAGGACGTTGGCGCCCATGCCCAGGCCGTAGACCCCGATGCGGTACGCCGGCCGGCCGGGGCCGCTAGAACTCATTGAACACCTTCACCGGCCTGCCTTCGCGGATGGACTGGTAGGCCGCGTGGCCCACGGCGATGGTCTTGGCTCCGTCGATGACGCTGGGCACCGGCTCCTTGCCGGTGGCCAGGCACTCCTCGAAGTGCTTCATGTAGCGCAGCACGGTCTTGGTGTGGCCGTACACGTCCACCCCCAGCTCCTTGGGGAACTCCATGACCGTCTCCGGGCGGTACTCCACCTTGTCCCAGATCAGCTTGACCTTGCCGCCCTTGTTGTCCGTGTACTCGGCCACGACGTTCATCCGCTCGCCGTACAGGGAAAGCTTCATCATCGGCTCCGCGGGCTCCACCACCCCGTACAGGCCCAGGATGCGCCCGATGGTGCCGTTCTTGAACTTCACGTTCAGGCAGAAGTTGTCCATGAGCGGGTAGCTGGAGAGCTTGCCCTGGGCGCCGTAGGCGTGCACCTCCTCGATGTCGCCCAGAAACCAGCGCAGGATGTCCACCGGGTGGCAGACCCCGCCGTACATGAAGTCCTGGGGCACGCTCAACCGCCAGGGGGTGAACTCGAACACCGGGCGGATGTCGTGCAGGTAGTGGGCCTCGGCGAACAGCACCCGCCCGACCTCCTTGTCGTCGAAGAAGCGCTTGGCCGTGGCGAACTGCGGGTCGTAGCGCATGGTCTGCCCGACCAGGAACTTCAGGCCGGTCTTCTTCACCAGGGTCACCAGCTCCTTGGCCTGCTCCAGGTTGTTGGTCAGCGGCTTGGTGCACACCACGTGCTTGCCCGCCTGCAGGGCGGCCTTGCAGTGCTCGTAGTGCAGGTGGTCCGGGCTGTACACCCCGATCACCTGGATGTCCTTGCGCTCGATCAGCTTGCGGTAGTCGGTGGTGCAGAAGCCGAAGCCCCACTGGGCGTCCAGGGCCGCCAGGCGCTGCTCGTGCTGGCCGGCGATGCCCTTCACCACGAACGGGCTGTCCGCGATCTTGTTCAGGGGGAACATGGTGGAGCCCATGCCCACGCCGATGACCCCGACCCCGATGTTCTTCGCTGCCATGCAAACCTCCTGTGACTTATTTCTTGCCCTCGCCGAAGCGGCTGAACATCGTGGCCACGATGATGATGGCCCCGATGAACACGTCCCGGAAATAGGGGCTGACGTTCATCATGTTCAGCGAGTTGGACATCAGCCCGAAGATGACCACCCCCAGAAACAGGCCCAGCGCCGAGCCCTTGCCCCCCGCCAGGGAGGTGCCGCCCGACCACGATCGCCGCCAGGGAATCCATCTCGTAGCCGTCGCCCGTGTTGGGGTAGGAGGCGCCCAGCTTGGAGATCAGGGTCATCGAGGCCAGCGCCACCAGGAGGCCGCACAGGGTGTACACCGCGATCTTGATCGCGTCGTTGTTCACCCCCGAAAGGTAGGCGGCCTTGGGGTTGCCCGCCCACCGCGAACAGGGTCCGCCCGAAGCGCGTGTAGCGCATCAGGAGGAAGGCGAACAGGAGCACGAGGAAGAAGACGAGGATCGGCACCGGGATGACCCCGAACAGCTCGCCGCGGCCCAGGGTTTCGAACGTTCCCTGCGCAGCGGGAAGTTCCGCCCCTGGGTCAGCACCAGCACGCAGCCCGTGGTAGGCGGCGCGGGTGCCCAGGGTCATGATGAAGGAGGCGCATTTGGATTTGGACACGATCAGGCCGTTCACCGCCCCCAGGCCGGCGCCCAGCAGGATGACCGCGCCCACCGCCAGCGGCACGCTGCCCGTGCGGGTGAGCAGGATGGCCAGCACCGCCCCGTTGAGCGAGATCTGCGAGCCCACGGAGATGTCGAAGTCGCCGGAAATCAGGACCAGCCCCACCCCCACGGCCACGATGCCGACCATGGAGATCTGGCCGAGCACGTTGATGATGTTCTGGGGCTTGATGAAGTTGCGGTTCGCCAGGGTGATGGCTATGGAGAGCACGACGATGAAGGCCAGGAGGAAGCCGGACTGGCTCAGGAGGAAACTGACTGCTTTGCTGCGAGGTATGCTGCGGTTGCTCATGGCTCACTCCCGTCGGCCACTCCGGTGGCGTGTTTC
>CAVUYS010000033.1:0-42816 GCA_963745745.1 uncultured Spirochaetota bacterium
CTGCCCAGCGCATGGCCGGCGTACCCGTAGGCCAGGGCGTCCAGGGAGCCGTACTCGTTGGCCAGGCTGGGGCCCGCCGCCGCCTCCAGCCGCCAGCGGCCCGGTTCCACCCGCCGGGACAGCGGACCCCCGATGGTGAGCAGGCATCCGGACAGCAGCAGCGGAAGCAGCAGCATCCCCACCCATCCACTTCGTCTGCGCATTTCAGCCTCCTTCAGCCCTGCACGCTGGAACGGAAACGGCGCGCGGCGACCTCCAGCCCGGGAAGCAGCGCGTTGACTTTCTCCAGGCGGTCGGCCTTGCCCGCCTCCTCCATCTCCGCCGCCCGCTCGGCCAGCTCCGCGGCGTGCAGGTTCAACGCCGCGCCCTTGACCGCGTGGGCCCCCTGGCGGACCTGCGGCGCATCCCCCGCTTCGGCGGCCCGGCGGATGGCCGGGAGCTGCTGGTCCAGCCCCGACAGGAAGGCCTCCACCAGGTGATTCAGCATCTCCTGGTCGCCCAGGCAGGCGGCCAGGGCCTGGGCCGGCTCGAACACAGCCGGGGCCTCCGGCGCCGGCGTCGCTCCGGTGTTCGAGGCCGGATCGGTCGCGACGCCGGCCCCCGGCGCGCGGGCCTTCCCCCCCAGAAGCCTGGCCAGCAGCCCCTGCACGTCGCTCTTGCGGAAAGGCTTGGGCAGGAAGTCGCTCATGCCGGCCTTCCGGCACTGTTCGCGCTCCTGCGACAGCACGCTGGCCGACATGGCCACCAGGGGCGCCCGCACGCCCGCCCGGCGCATGCGCCGCGCCGCCTCCAGCCCGTTCAACACGGGCATCTGCAGGTCGAGGAAGATCAGGTCGAAGGCGCCCGCGCTGGCGGCTACCAGGGCCTCGGCCCCGTCCGCCGTGGTGACCACCTCGCAGCCGCAGCGCTCCAGCAGCACGCGGGCCAGTTCCCGGTTCACCTCGTGATCCTCGGCGACCAGCACCCTGACCGGGGCGGGCGGTGAGGCCTGCGCTCGGCAGCCCGGGCTCCTCCGGCTTCTCCTCCACGGCCTCCAGCTCGGTGACGGCGCCCACGCAGCGCAGCAGCCCTGCCGCCAGCTCGCGGGGCTTCAGCGGCTTGGTAAGGTAGGCGTCCACCCAGCCCAGGAGGCGCATCTTGGCCTCCGCCCCGCCCAGGCCCGCGGGGCTGAGCAGCACCAGGCTGGCGTCGTTGATCGCGGTGTCGCGGTTGATCTCACCGGCCAGCTGCCAGCCGTCGGCTCCGGGCAGGCGCTGGTCCAGCAGCGCCACCCGGAAGGGGGCGCCCGCGGCCGCGGCCGCGCGCATGGCCTGCAGGGCCCCGGCCGCCTCGCCCGCTTCCGCCACCTGGCAGCCCCAGGCCTCCAGGTAGCCGCGCGCGGCGCCGCGGGCGGCGGCATTGTCGTCCACCACCAGCACCCGGGTCCCCGCCAGGAACTCCCCGGGGGAGTCGGGCCACAGCTCCGCGCCGGGCTGCCGCTCCAGCCGGCAGGTGAACCAGAAGACGGAGCCTTTCCCGGGTTCGCTTTCCGCCCCGATCTGCCCGCCCATCAGCTCGGCCAGGCTGCGGGCGATCACCAGGCCCAGACCGGTGCCGCCGTACCTGCGGGTGGTGGAGGCGTCGGCCTGCTGGAAGGGGCGGAACAGGCTGGCCCGCTGCTGAGCGCTCATGCCGATGCCCGTGTCGCGCACCCGGCAGGCCAGCAGGCCCTCTTCCCCGGGCCGGAAGGTGAGCTCGATCTCCCCGGCGGTGGTGAACTTCACGGCGTTGCTCAACAGGTTCACCATGATCTGGCGAAGCCGCCCCGGGTCGCCGCGCAGCAGGACCGGCAGGCGGGGGTCCACGAACACCGCCAGCTCCAGGCCCTTGCGGTGGGCCTCCAGGCTGACCAGGTCCACGGCCTCCTCGACCGCCGCCCGCAGGTCGAAATCCGCCTTCTCCAGCACCAGGCGGCCGGCTTCGATCTTGGAGAAGTCCAGCACGTCGTTGACCAGGCTCAGCAGCACCTCCGCGGCGAAGCGGATCTGCCCCGCGTACTCCTTCTGCTCCGCGTCCAGGGAGGTTTCCTGCAGCATCTCGGCCATGCCGGTGATGGTGTGGATGGGGGTGCGGATCTCGTGGCTCATGTTGGCCAGGAACTGGCTCTTGGTGCGGGTGGTCTCCTCGGCCTGGCGCATGGCCAGGCGCATCTGCCGCTCGCTGTGCTTCCAGCGGCTGACGTCCTTGCCCAGGGCGAAGATCAGGCGCGGCCGCCCCGTGGAGTCCCGCAGCAGCGAGGCGGTGAGCCGCAGCCAGCCGCTGGCCCCGTCCTTGCGGAAGAAGCGCAGGTCCTGCTCCAGCACGCTGGCCCGGGCCTCGGCCAGGCCCTGCAGTTCCTGCACGAAGCCCGAGGCGTCCTGGGGATGCAGGCACAGGGACAGGTGCCGTCCGGCCAGCTCCGCTTCAGAGTAGCCCAGCACGTCCTGCAGGCTGGCGTTGGCCCGCCGCAGGCGGCCGTCCAGCTCCAGCAGAGCCATGCCGATCGGGGACTGGGTGAAAAGCGCGCCGACCTGGGTCTCCATGCTCGCCTTCCTGTATAGCCCCTCCCTCCCCCGCGCGTCAAGAAAATACCGCTCAGCTTGCACCGGCGCCGCATCCGTGGCATATTTGCCCCATGCGCGCCCGTCTTGCCTTCGCCGTGGTCCTGGTGCCGGTCCTGGTCCTGCTGACCTCCACCGGCTGCTCGCTCAAGCGCCTGGCGGTGAACTCGGTGGCCGGGATGCTGTCCTCCTCCGGCAGCAGCACGGTGTTCACGGGCGAGGACGATCCCGAGCTGGTCGCCGACGCCCTGCCCTTCGCCATGAAGCTGTACGAATCGCTTCTGGCCGAGACTCCGGAAAACACCGCTCTGCTGCTGGCCACCGGCTCCATGTTCGCCATGTACGCCAACGCCTTCGTGCAGACCCCGGCGGGGATGCTGCCGGAGACCGAGTACCCGCAGCGCCAGGAGGCCCTGGCCCGGGCCAAGCGCCTGTACCTGCGCGGGCGCGACTATTGCCTGAAAGCCCTGGAACTGCGCCACCCGGGGCTGCGGGCTGGACTGGAGGCGGGGGACCCCGCGGCCCTGCAGAAAGCCCTGGCGAAGACCGGCCCGCAGGACGTGCCCTACCTGTACTGGACCGCCGCCTCCTGGATGGGCGGCTTCTCCGCCGAGCCTTTCGACATGGAGATGCTGCTCACCCTCTCCCGCCCCCTGGACCTGATGGCCCGGGCCTTCCAGCTGGAGGAGGGCTACGGCAAGGGGGCCATCCACGAGTTCTACATCTCCGTCTACGGCTCGCTGCCCGTTTCGCTGGGCGGCAGCCAGGAGAAGGCCCGCTTCCACTTCAGCCGCGCGGTGGAGTTGTCCGGAGGGCTCACCGCCGGCCCCTACGTGGCCCTGGCCACCAGCGTCTCGATCCCCACGCAAAACTCAGGCGAATTCCGTGACCTCCTGGGCCGGGCCCTGGCCATCGACCTGGATTCGAGCCCCGAGAACCGCCTGGTCAACCTGCTCTCCCAGCGCAAGGCCCGCTGGCTGTTGAAACACATCGAAGATTACTTCCTGCTGGAGGAGGCCCCATGAAACGCCTGGCCCTCGCCCTGACCCTCGCCCTGCTGCTGGCCGGCAGTCTCTCGGCGCAGACCGTGATCAAGCTGGGCAGCCTGGCCCCGGCCGACTCCCCGTGGGACAAGGCCCTGCTCAAGATGGCCCTGGACTGGCAGGCCATCTCCAAGGGCCGGGTGACGGTCAAGGTCTACAGCGGGGGGATTGCCGGGGACGAGCCGGACATGCTGCGCAAGATGCGCATCGGCCAGCTGCAGGCCGCCGCCGTCTCCGGCTCCGGGCTGGGCAAGATCCACCCGGATTTCCTGGTGTACCAGCTGCCCTTCATGGCCCGCAACGACCAGGAGCTGGAATACCTGTTCGGCCGCCTGCGCCCGCGGCTGGAAAAGGTGGCCGAGGAGAAGGGCTTCACCTTCCTGGCCTTCAACCGCTCCGGCTGGCTGCACTTCTTCGCCAAGAGCAAGGTGCTGGTCCCGGCGGACATGGAGAAGCTGAAGTTCTTCGTCATGGAGGGCAGCCCGGAAGTGGACCAGGCCTGGAAGGAAATGGGCTTCCACATCGTCCCCCTGCCCGCCAACGACGCCTTCGCCGGGCTGCAGAGCGGCATGGTGGAGGTGTTCACCGCCTCCCCGCTGTCCGCCGCGGCCCTGCAGTGGTTCGCCCTGGCCCCCAACATGACCGACTTCAACTGGTCGCCGTTCACCGGAGGCCTGGTGATCTCCAGCGCCGCCTGGAAGCGCATCCCGGCGGAGCTGCGCCCCGAGCTGGCCCGCGCCGCGGAGGCCGCCCTCGACGGCCTGTCCTCCGAGGTGGAAAAGGTGGAAGCCCAGGCCATGCAGATCATGAAGCAGAACGGCCTGGTGGTGCACAAGGTCACCCCGCAGCAGATGAAGCAGTGGGAGAAGCCTGGTGGAGAGGGCGCTGAAGATCCTGCTGGACAACCCGATCTCCAGCGACATCTACCGGGAAGCCAGGAGCTACCTGGAAGAGTACCGCAAGAGCCATGGCGGCTGAGCCGGGCCACGCGGAAGCCCGGCACGGCTGGCTCTGGCACCTGGAGAACGGGGTCAGCGGAGCCGTGCTGCTGGGCATCGCCGTCCTGCCCACCATCGAGATCTTCGCCCGCTGGATTTTCCGCACGGGCCTGGCCAGCTCCTCGGATCTGACCCACCACCTGGTCCTCTGGCTGACCTGCCTGGGCGGGGCCATGACCTCGCGGGAGAACAAGCACATCACCCTTTCGGCCGGCGCGGATCTGATCCGCCAGCCGCTGCGCGACTGGATCGGCGGGCTCACCTCCCTGATCTCCACGGCCATCGCCGCGGCCATGACCTGGAGCTCGCTGTCCCTGGTGCTGATCGGCTTCGATCCGTCCAAGCGCATCGGCTTCGTGCCCGTGCAGCTGGCCGCCGTCGTGCTGCCCCTGGGCTTCGCCCTGATGACCGCGCGCTTCGCGGCCCCGGGCCCCGGCGGCCCGGGGCTGGGGCAGGGCCCTGGTGGCCGTGCTGGGGCTGGCTGCCGGCACCATCCTGGCCTTCAGCTCGGTGGTGAATGTCCTGTCCGCGCTGTTTCCGGGGCTGCCGGACTCCCCTGTTCCGCCTGGCGGACTCCCTGGCCGCGGGCTCGGCCCGCCTGGCCGTTCCGGCGATATTGCTGCTGATCGTCTCGGTGCTGTTCGGCACCCCGATCTTCATCGGCCTGGGCGGGGTGGCCTACCTGCTGTTCGTACGTTCCGGCGGCGCCCTGGAAGTGATTCCCAGCGAGGCCTACGGCATGCTCACCGGCTACAGCCTGCCGGCCATCCCCCTGTTCGCTTTCGCCGGCTTCATCCTTTCGGAGAGCCAGGCGGGCAAGCGCCTGGTGCGCCTGTTCAAGGCCTTCGTGGGCTGGCTTCCGGGAGGCCTGGTGATCATGGCGGTGCTGGTCTCCACCTTTTTCACCACTTTCACCGGCGCCACCGGGGTGACCATCCTGGCCCTGGGCTCCCTGCTGGCCTTCGCGCTGCTGAGCGGCGGCTACCGGCAGGGCTTCAGCGAGGGGCTGGTGACCTCCTCGGGTTCCATCGGCCTGCTCATCCCGCCCAGCCTGCCGATCATCATCTACGGGGTCACCGCCCAGATCAACATCAAGCACATGTTCGCCGGGGGCATCCTGCCCGGGCTGCTGATGGTGCTGTGCCTGTGCGTCTTCGGGGTGGCCACCGCCCTGCGCGGCGGGGTGCAGCGCGTGCCCTTCCGCCTGGCCGAGGCCTGGGGAGCGGTGCGGGAGTCCTTCTGGGAGATCCTGCTGCCCCTGGTGATCCTGCTCACGTACTTCGCGGGCCTGACCACCCTGGTGGAGACCGGAGCGATCGCCGTGCTGTACTCGCTGCTCGTGGAGGTGGCCATCCACCGCGACCTGGACTTCGCCGCGCTGCGCCGCATCGTGCTGAAGTGCGTGCCGATCATCGGCGGGGTGCTGGTCATCCTGGCCGCGGCCAAGGGCCTGTCCTACTACATCGTGGACGCCGAGGTGCCCATGGCCCTGAGCGCCTGGGTCAAGGCCAACGTGGGCTCCAAGTTCGTGTTCCTGCTGGCCCTCAACGTGGTGCTGCTCATCGTGGGCTGCCTGATGGACATCTTCTCGGCCATCCTGGTGGTCGTGCCGCTGATCCTCCCGGTGGGCGCGGCCTTCGGCATCCACCCCGTGCACCTGGGGGTCATCTTCCTGGCCAACCTGGGCCTGGGCTACCTGACCCCTCCGGTGGGCCTGAACCTGTTCCTGTCGGCCTACCTGTTCAACAAGCCGGTGGCGAAGATCGTGAAGGACGTGCTGGCCCTTCTTCCTGGCGCTGCTGGCCGTGGTGCTGCTGATCACCTACGTGCCCTGGCTGTCCACGGGGCTGATCTCCCTGCTGAAGCTGTAGCGTGGCCCCCCAGCTGCGCTCCGGCACCTTCGGCGACGGAGACCTCCTTCGCTCGATCGCAGGGGCGGGCTTACGCCGCGCGGCCCGGGTGGCGGTGGCCGAGTGCCTGGGCGTGCAGCCCGGGGAGCGGGTGCTGATCGTCACCAACCCGGTGCCGGACACCTCCCGCATCTCCCGGGCCCTGTACGACGCCGTGCTGGAAGCGGAGGGCCGCCCGACCCTGCTCTACCAGCCTGTGTGCTCCCAGCTCCAGTTCGCCGACGAAGCGGTGTTCGCCGCGTTGGCTTCCCGCCCGCCGGTGTTCATCTCCGTGAGCCACCTCAAGCTGGGACAGGACGCCAGAGGGGTGGCCGCTCCGTACACCGCCGGTGGAACCAGCTACGACAGCCTGTTTCACGCCCTGCTGTACGGAGAGAAGGCCGTGCGGGCCTTCTGGTCGCCGGAGGTGAGCCGGCGCATCTTCGCCGCCGCGGTGCCCATCGATTATACTCGGCTGGCGGCGGACTGCGCGCGGGTCGGGCCGCTTCTGGACCGCGCCGTGCGGGTGCGCATCACCGCCCCCGGGGGCACGGAGCTGGAGCTGGGGCTGGAGGGGCGGAGGAGCTCGGCGGACGACGGGGACTTCCGCCGCCCCGGCAGCGGCGGGAACCTGCCCGCCGGGGAGGTGTTCATCTCCCCGCAGCTGGGCTCGGCCCAGGGCAGGATCGTCTTCGACGGCAGCCTGGCCCTCCCGGACCGGGTGCTGACGCCCAGGCGACCGGTCCTGGTTGAGATGCGGGACGGGCTGGCGGGGGAAATCCGGGGCGGTCCGGAGGCAGGCCTGCTGGAGGCCAGCCTCCGGGAGGCGGCCGAACAGGCCCTGGCCCTGGAGCGGGATGGGAAGCTCTCCCCCGGTCGCGGCCAGATCTACGCCCGCAACACGCGCAACCTGGGCGAGCTGGGCATCGGCCTGAACCGCTCGACGCGCATCCTGGGCAACATGCTCAATGACGAGAAGGTCTACGGAACCTGCCACCTGGCCCTCGGCCGCAACTACGACGAGGACGCCCCCACCCTGCTGCACCTGGACTGCCTGGTCCGGCGGCCCACCATCCGGCTCACCTACGCCGGCGGGGATTCCGTCACCCTGATGCGGGACGGGCGGCTGGAGGCCTGAGGCCGCGCCGGCCGACGGCCGGCAGCGCGGCCAGAAACGCCGCCAGGTAGGCCGCGGCCCCCGCCGCGTACACCCAGCGGGTCCCGGCGGCCATGGCCAACGGCAGACTCAACACCGGAAGCCAGGACCCCGGCGATGCCATTGGCTGCCCAGGCCTGGGCGCGCCACCGGCCGGCGCCATCCAGCCCGCGCAGCCCCACCGGCAGCGGGATCCCCATCAGGAAGCCCGCCGGGCCCAGCGCCAGCGCCGCGGCGGCCAGGCGCCAGGCGGGGCCCAGCTCCAGCGCGGCAGCCAGCGCCGGCCGGCGCAGGGCCAGCAGAGCGCCCAGGACCCCGAGCAGGGCCGCCAGCGCCCGCCGCTGGCCGCGCTCCCGCCAGCGCGCGGAAGCGGCCGCCCCCGCGCCTGAAAAGACCAGCAGCGAGGCCAACGCCACGGCCACGGCCGTGGCCGGTTCGGCGAACAGGAAGGTGAGATCCTGGATCGCCCCCATCTCCACCCACATGTACCCGGCGCCGCAGGCCAGGAAGTATCCCAGCCCGGGAGGCGCCCGCCGGCTGGCTACCAGCAGCAGCGGCAGGCCGATGGCCAGGGAAAGGGCCAGGGTGGCCAGCAGCACCGCCTCCCCGGACAGCAGGAGGGAAAAGGGCCGGCTGCCGGTGGCCCGGTACAACTGTCCCGCGCGCCCTGGTTTCAGGAAGCGGTTCGGGAAGGGCTTTTCGTCCGTGGCCGGGCGCACGTCCAGAAGGTAGCCGCGGTAGTAGCCGGCCGCCGAGCCCGCTCCGCCCGCCTGGCCGGCCGAGCCCGCCTGGCCGGCCGCCAGCGCGTCGCCCAGGCGCCGCAGCTCCAGGTAGTGGTACGGCCGCTCGTAGCTGGACGAAGCGGTTGGCCTCCTCCTCCCGGAGCCCCTCCAGGAAGAGCAGGTCGAAGCTCCTTTCCTCGCAGAAGCGGGCCAGGCGGCCCAGCTCCCCCGGGCCGAAGGGCTGCCGGCCCGCGATCAGGGTATAGGTGTCCCAGCTGCGCAGCATGGCGATGTTCCGGCCCGGTTCCTGAACCCCCAGGCCGCGCAGGGCCTCGAAAGTCGCGCCCAGCAGGCGCAGGCTGTCCGACGGAGGCAGCTGGATGCGGCGGGAAACCGAGAACAGGCCGTCGGGCCGCAGGCGCCGGAGGCAGGCGGCCAGCGCCCCCGTGGTGAGCAGGTGGTCCTGCTCCAGGCTGGCGGCCCCCGGGGCGGAGGAGCCCCAGCTCTCCAACTGCACCAGGTCGAATCCCTCCCCGAAGCCGGCCGCCGAACCGGCCAGGACCGCGCGAGGATTGCCGGTGAGCACGCGCAGCCCGGGCGCCAGGTCCCGCAGGCGCCTGGCCACCGCCGGCTGGCGCAGCACGACGGTGATCGAGCCTGCGCCGGCCAGGACCGCGCAGGGCAGGGTCAGGCCTCCGGATTCCAGCAGCAGGAGCGCCCGGGCCCCGGCCCAATCCTCCCGCAGCGCATAGGCGGCATAAGCGGTGGTGTAGCCGCAGAAGGCCAGCCGGGAAGGCTCCTGCAGCGGGAACAGCTGCAGCAGGGCGTCGCCGTCGATCACCGCCTGCAGGGGCTGGGGCAGGCCGCCAGGATAGGCCAGGCTCAGGCCCGGGACGAAGCGCAGGGCCGGGCTGTCCAGCCAGTCCACCCTGCCGGCCGGCCCGTTCTCAGTGCCCAGGTGCCGGGTGCCCGCGAGCTGCCCGGCCTGGGCCAGCAGCTTGTACGGCGAAGGCCGCAGGCGCGCCGCGGCCGGCCACCACCGCCCGGCGGCCGGGGGCCACCAAAGGGGCGCCGCCGCCGCGACCAGCGCGGCGCAGGCCAGCAGCCAGGCGGAGCGCCTGGGCACCGCGGGCTGCAGCGGAAGCAGGACCCAGGGCAGCGCGGGCAGGACCAGGCAGCCCAGCGCCAGGGACACCTCCCGCACCCGCCCCAGCAGGACCGGGGGCAGCAGCGCACCGCAGGCCCCTCCGACCATCCCTGCGGCGTACAGCCAGCCGGAGCGCCCGGGCAGCGCGGCGAAGGCCAGGGCCTGCACGGCCCCGGCCAGCAGGAAAGGCAGGAGCAGCAGCAGCCAGCTCAGCGCCAGGTAGCCGGCCTGGCGGGGCTCCACCGGCAGGCGGAAGTAGTCCAGGGGCACCGACAGCAGGAAGAGCAGGGAGCCGGCGGCCGACAGGCAGAACAGCAGGCAAAGCAGGCCGAGCCCCGCCGCCCGGGCGGGATCCGCGAGCTTGGAGGCCGCCTCAAGGCGACGGGCTTCCGCCAGGCTGACCAGGGCCCCGCCCGCCCCGAAGCCGAACACGGCCACGCTGATGACCAGGAAGGCCAGATGGTGCCACTGGGTGAAAGCGAAGATCCGGGGCAGCAGCACCTCGTAAGCCAGGGAGGCCAGGGAGAGCAGGAAGACGGCGGCGTAGATCATGCCTGCAACCGGGTCAATCGCCCAGGGCCTTGCCGGTCAGGGGCACGAACAGCACGCCCAGGACGTGGCGGACCTGATACCGCCCTCCCGTCTTGGTCACCACCACCAGGCTCTGCACGCTGTAGGGGTTGCCCAGGGGCAGGACCAGGCGGCCTCCTTCCTTGAGCTGGGCCAGCAGGGGCGGGGGCACGTGGTCCACCGCCGCGGTGACGATGATGCCGTCGAAGGGCGGCTCGCCCGGCCAGCCGAAATACCCGTCGGCCAGGCGCGTGCGCACGTTGGCGTAGCCCAGGCTGGCGAGCGATCCGGAAGACTGGCGGTGCAGGGGCTCCTTGATCTCGATGCTGAACACCTCGCGGACCAGCTCCGAGAGCACGGCGGCCTGGTAGCCGGAGCCGGTGCCGACCTCCAGCACGCGCTGTTCGGCCGAGGTATCCAGCAGCTCGCTCATCAGGGCCACGATGTAGGGCTGGGAGATGGTCTGACCCTCGCCGATGGGCAGGGGCGTGTCCTCGTAGGCGGCCCGGGCCATCTCCTGAGGGACGAAACGGTGGCGGGGGACGGTGCGCATGGCCAGCAGGACGCGCGGGTCGCTGACGCCCCGCGCCTGGATCTGCTCGCGCACCATGGCTTCCCGCCGGGCGGCGGTGGGATCCTGCGGGTAGGCCAGCCAGGCGAGCATCAGGAGGCCGGCGGCCGCCGGCCCGAAGCGGTTCATCAAGGCAGAGTATAGCCTGCCGGAGGCCGGCGGCGCAAACCGGGACCTGCCTCAGCTGCCCCCGTTCCAGTGGTTCATCTGCCGGCCGAACTCCAGGAACATCTCCCGGGTGACGGTCTCCGAGACGCCGATCGCGCCGCCCATGCCGTAGTTGAACACGATGAAGCCGCCGTCGGCGGTGGACCAGTTGGCCACCAGCTCCCGCACCTCGGCGCGGATCTTCTCCAGATCCCCGCCCGGGAGCGTCTTCTGGATGTCGGCGGTGGACAGGAAGCAGATCTTCCCCGCGAAGCGGCCGCCCAGCTCGCGGATGCCGTAGGTCTGCGGTTGCCCCATGTTCACCACGTCGATGCCGGCCTGGAGAAAGTAAGGGACGAACTCGTTGATCTTGCCGCAGCTGTGCAGCATGAAGTGCCAGCCCTTGGCGTGCACCGCGTCCACCAGCTTCTGATACCGGGGAAGGAAGAAGGCCTGGAACATCGGGCCGCTGATGAAGGTCGCTTCCTGGCTCCCCCAGTCGTCGGTGCAGAACAAACCGTGCACCCGGGAGCCGAAGCGCCGCTCCAGTTCGTCCCAGTGCTCCAGCTTCCAATCCAGGACCAGGTCGAGGACCTTCTCGCATTTTTCCGGCTCCAGGTACAGGTCCTCCAAGGTGTTGCGGAAACCGTGCAGCATGTCGAGGCGCTCGAACAGGTTGAAGTGGCTGGTCACCACGACGTAGCGGTCGCCGGCGTCGGCCATTTCCCGCTCCAGCCTTTCGAAGTAGTACGGGTCTCGCGGGTTGGGCGGCCGGTAGCTTTTCAGCCTGGACCAGTCCTCCAGGGGGTGCATCGTGACCTGCCCCATGTTCTCCACCTCGGAGGCCACCCAGCCGCAGCCCCAGTCGTCCAGCGCCTGGTGGCGGTCGGGCCACTGCTTGGGGTCGAAGAACCAGCCGCTTTTCTGACGGTCCATCTCCCAGCAGTCCCGGATGTCGTTGGGGATTTCCGGGATGAAGGACTGCCAGAAAGGCAGCCGGGGGGGCTTGTTGAACTCGATGGCTCTTTGCACGATTTCGCGACGGTCCATAAAGCTCCTCCTATAGCATCCTTGAAACCCGCCGGCGGAAGCCATCCAGCAGCACCGCCAGGATGATGATCGTGCCGGTGGCGAAGTCCTGCCAGAAGATGTTGATCTGGGAAAGGTTCAGGGCGTTGCGGATCAACCCGATGATGAACACCCCGATGATGGTCTGCAGGATGCTCCCCTCCCCCCCGACAGGCTGGTGCCGCCGATGACCACTGCGGCGATCACGTCGAACTCCAGCCCCCGCGCCGTGTAGGGCTGGATGGCCCCCATGCGGGACAGCAGCAGGATGCCGCTCAGGGCCGAGAGCAGGGCCACGATGACGAAGGCCACGACCTTGACCCGGTCCGCGTTGATGCCCGACAGCATGGCCGCCTGCCGGTTGGCGCCCACCGCGTAGATCTTCTTGCCGAAAGGGGTCTCCTTGACCAGCAGGTAGCCGACCAGGTAGACCGCGATCACGAAGAACAGGGTGAAGGGCACCCCCCCGACGGCCCCCTGGCCCACGACCTTGAAGCCCTCAGGGATGTCGGCGATCACCTGCCCGTCGCTGATCACGAAGGCCAGGCTGCGGGCGATCATGGAGGTGCCCAGGGTGGTGATGAAGGAGGGGATGCGTCCCTTGGTCACGATCAGGCCGTGCAGCAGCCCGAAGGCCACCCCGACGGCCAGCCCCACCAGCACCGCGGGCCAGACGCCCCACAGGTTCATCAGTTTGGCGGCCACCACGGCCGTCAGGCAGACCACGGAACCCACCGAGATGTCGAACTCCCCGGTGAGGATGATGATGGTCATGCCCGCGGCCACGATCAGGTTCACGGCCATCTGCTTCAGGAGGTTCATGAGGTTCACGAAGCTCAGGAACCTGGGTAGGAAGATGGACATCACCGCGATCATCAGCAGGAACACGGCGAAGGTCTGGATCAGGCCGTAGGAGCCCCGCAGCACCCTCCGCCATCCGGCGGCCGGCCCGGAACCCAGCTCCGCCGGCGCGGAGCCCGGCACGGGCAGGTCATTCTTCGGCATTGCTCATTCTCCCATGGAGGCCCGCAGGATGGCCTCCTTCTGGATCTGGCCGCCCGCCAGCTCCCTGATAATTTCGCCCCGGAACATGACCAGCACCCGGTGGCAGAGCTTCTCCAGCTCCTCCAGTTCGGAAGTGATCAGGATGACGGATACCCCTTCAGCGGCGATCTCCCGGATGATGCGCCGGATTTCGTACTTGGTCCCGATGTCGATGCCCACGGTGGGCTCGTCCAGGATCAGCAGGCTGGGGCGGGTCTCCAGCCACTTGCCCAGGAGGACCTTCTGCTGGTTGCCGCCGCTCAGGTTCTCGATGGGGGTGGACTGGTCCGGGGCCTTGATGGCCAGCTTCTCCATGTATTCCCGCGTGTCGCGGGCCATGCGCTTGCGGTCCAGCAGGCCCAGGGGGGTGCGGAAGCGGTCGATGCTGGCGATGCAGACGTTGTCGGCCACCGCGAAGCCGCCGAACAGCCCTTCGTTCTTCCGGTCGTTGGGCAGGTAGGCGATCCCCTGCCGGATGGCCTGGCCCGTGCTGCGCAGGCTGACCCGCTTCCCGCGCAGGAAGAAGCTGCCCCCCTCGCAGCGGGTGTCCTCGCTGCCGAAGATGGCCCTGGCCAGCTCGCTGGCCCCGGAGCCCATCAGGCCGCTGATGCCCAGGATCTCCCCCTCGCGGATGGAAAAGCTGATCCCTTTGAGCTTGCGCTTCAGGCGCAGGTCACGCACGGCGAACAGCTCGCCGCCGGCTGGCGGGCCGCCGGGCGGGCTTTCCTCGGCCATGTTGCGGCCGATCATCAGGCGGATCACCTCCGGCAGGTTGGACTGGGAGGTGCGGACTTTCTGCACGACCCTGCCCTCGCGCAGGATGGTGATCTCGTCACAGACCCGGAATACCTCCGCCAGATAGTGCGAAACGAAGACCACTCCCACGCCCCTGCCGGCCAGGGCTTTCACCAGATCCAGGATCGTCTCCACCTCGGTGCGGGTCAGGGAGGAGGTCGGCTCGTCCATCAGCAGCACCCGGGCCTCCTTGGAGACGGCCTTGACGATCTGCACCATCTTCTGCAGATCGTGCGGCAACTCCCCGACCCGGGCCAGCGGATCCAGAGGCAGGTCGAACTCCGCCAGCAGGCGGCGCGTGGCCGCCAGCTGCCTGCCCCGGTCGATCAGGCCCAGCGGCCCGCGGGTGGGCTCCTGGTTCAAATGGATGTTCTCGGCCACCGAAAGGGTCGGAATCAGGTCGGAATCCTGGTAGATCGAGATGATCTTGCGGTCGATGGCCTCCTGCGGGCTGCTGAAATGCACCTTCTGCCCGCCGCAGTACAGCTCCCCCGCGTCGCTGGCGTAGGCTCCGGCGATGATCTTCATCAGGGTGCTCTTGCCCGCGCCGTTCTCCCCGATCAGGCCGTGGACCAGGCCGGGCCGGACTTCGAAATCCACCCCGAGCAGGGCCTGCACCCCCTTGAAGCTCTTGGAGAGGCCGCGGCAGCGCAATAGCGGTTCGTCTGACATAAGGGGGCGGCGGCTGCCCTGACGGGCAGCCGCCCACTCCACACCTACTGCTTCACCTGGGGATTGTCGTTGAATTCGTTGGCGTTCTTGGCCGTGGCCACCACGGGCGGAATGTCCACGTTGTCCGAAGCCTGGCCGCCAGTGAGCACGGTCAGAATCTGGTTCATGCCCTCGTAGCCGATGTTGTACGGCTCCTGCACCGCCAGCGCCAGGATGCTGCCGTCCTTGATCATCTGCAGGGAGGGGGCGTCGATGTCGAAGGCCACCACCTTGGTGGTCTTGTTCCCCATGGCCTTCAGCGCTGCCACGCTTCCCTGGGCCGAAAGCTGGCTGATATGGAAGATGGCGGCGATGTCCGGGATGGCGGTCAGGGTGTCCTCCGTGAGCCGGCGGCCATCCTCCAGGGTGAGGGGCAGCGTCTTCTCGGGCAGGACCTTGAGGCCCGCCGCCGTGGCCGCTTCCTCGAAGCCCTTCTGCCGGGCGATGCAGTTCTCGGCGGCAGGGTTGCAGTCGAAGGTGATGACCTTGGCGCCCTTGGGAACGCTCTTGGCCACCAGTTCCCCGAGCATCTTGCCGCCCAGGTAGTTGTCGGTGATGATGAAGCTCTCCCACTCGGCGTCGCTCAGGCCGATGTCGGTGACCACCACGGGAATGTTGTTCTTGTTGTACAGGTTGCGGATCGGGTCGGACATCAGCTTGCTGCCCGCCGCCGGGAAGATCAGCAGGCCGTCGACCTTCATGGCGAAGATGTCCTCGACGTCCGAGACCTGCTTGGACATGTCCGTGTCGCCGGCATCCGTCAGGAGCAGCTCCACCTCCACCCCCTTGGCCTTCCACTCCTCCATGGCCTTCCTGGCGCCGCTGGTCATGGCGATCAGGAAGGGGTTCTTGCCCAGGGCCTGGGAGTAGCCGATGCGGAACTTCTTGGCTCCGGAGGAGCCGGCCTCCGCCTTGCCGCCGGCGAACAGGGGGGCCAGCCCCAGGCAGGCCAGCAGCAGCAGGGTGGTCAGGCGCAACAGTGTCTTCTTCAAGTTCGTTCTCCTATCGTCGGTTAGAGTTTAAAGGGACCCGGGGCGGGATTCCGCCCAGGGTGCGATTCACGGTCCAGCGGGAAACTAGTTCTTCATCGCGTCCTTGTAGGAATCGATGTTTTCCTTGGTCACGAAGATGGCCCCGGAGTCGAAGTCGTACTTCTGCTTGTCGGCGGACTTGGCCGGGCTCTTGCCGTTGCGCAGGTAGTCCACCAGGAGCTCGGAGCACAGCGCGGCCATCTTGTAGAAGTTCTGGGCCTTGGTGCCGTAGATGGTGCCGTCGCGGATCAGGTCCATGGTCTCGGCCACGTCGTCGATGGCGATGACGGTGATCTTGTTCTGCAGCTTCTGCTCCTTCACGACCTTGGCCGCCGCGGGGCCGGCCTCGCCGCACACCCCGAGCACCAGGTTGATTTCCGGGTAGGCCTTGAACACGCTCTCGTACTTCTGCATGGCGATCAGCATGTCGGAGTTGCAGAACTCGTTGACCACCATCTTGAAGTCGGGGTAGGAGGCCATGTACTTGAGGTAGCCGTCGCGGGCCTTGATGGCGAAGCTGGCGTCCATGGTGCTCTGCATGACCACCGCGCGCAGGGGCGGGTTGCCCTTCTTGGCGAAGTAGGCCTTGACCGCCTCCGAGCCGATGCGGCCCAGGTTGTCCTCGTCGGTGCCGACGCTGGCCAGGCTGGTGCTCTCCGGGTCGATGGCCCCGATGAACACCACGGGGGTCTTCATCTCGGCGGCCTTCCGGAACACGGGGCGCATGGCGGTGGGGGCGATGGGCATGGTGATGATGCCGTCCACCTTGGAGGACAGGGCGATCTCGATCTGGTTGACCATCTCGGCCGGGTCGATGCCCTGCGGGCCGACGTACTGGGCGTTGAAGTCCAGGCGCTTGGCGGCGTCCTCGAAGCCCGCGCGGGCCACGTCCCACACCGGATGGGCGATGAGCGGGGTGACGAACACGATATTCAGCTTCTTGCCGCCCTTGTCGGCCTGCCCGCCGGCGAAGGCCAGGCTGGCCAGCAGCAGCACGACGGCCGCCGCGAGCAAAGTCTTGGAAAACTTGGAAAACATTCGTTCCTCCTGCGTTGCGGCAGCCGTAGGTCCGCGGTACACGACCGCTCTCACCCGTCCGGTCTGCCTATGCCCGGGGTTGCCCCCGGGCTTGATTTCAAAGCACGCCCGTGGCCGCGCTCATGAACTTGTGCTCGGTGATCTCCTCCCGCTGGAAGCTCCCGCGGATGGCTCCCCCGTACAGCACGATGAAGCGGTCGCACATGGCCAGCAGCTCCGGAAGCTCCGAGGAGATCATCACGATGGCCACGCCCTTGCGGGCCAGCTCGGTCATCAGGTTGTACACTTCCACCTTGGCCCCCACGTCGATGCCGCGCGTGGGCTCGTCCAGGAACAGGATGCGCACGTCGGTCATCAGCCATTTGGCCAGCACCACCTTCTGCTGGTTGCCGCCGCTCAAGTTCAGCACATTGGTCTCGATGCTCGGGGTCTTGATGTTCAGCTGCCCGGAGAGCTCCTGCACTTCCCGCCGCTCCGCCTTCCGGCGGATGAAAAGCGGCCCGAAGATCTTGCGGAAGCTGGCCAGGGACACGTTCTCGCGGATGGACATGGTGCCCACGAACCCGGACACCCGGCGGTCCTCCGTGAGCAGGCCCATCCGGCAGCGGATGGCGTCGCGCGGGCTCCCCAGGGAGACCGGCTTCCCGTCCAGGAAGAAGCGGCCGGCGGAGCGCCGGTGGGAGCCGAAGATCGCGTTCACCACCTCGCTCCTGCCCGAACCCACCAGGCCCCCCAGGCCCAGGATCTCGCCGGCCCGCAGGTTGAAGCTCAGGCGCTCGACGATGTTCCTGCCGGGGATGCGCGAAGGCACCGTCAGCTCCTCCACCCGCAAGACCTCCTGCCCGACCGGAAGCTGGACCTTGGGGTACATCATCTCGATCCTGCGCCCCACCATGTCCTCCACCACGCGCGCGGCCACCACCTCCTCCCGCGGGGTGGTGGAGATCACGCTGCCGTCGCGCAGCACGGTGATGCGGTCGGCGATGTTGAACACCTCCTCCAGCTTGTGGGAGATGTAGATGCAGGAGATGCCCTGGGCGCGCAGGCTATGCAGGATGCGCATGAGGGTCTCGGTCTCCCGGTCGGTGAGCGCCGAGGTGGGCTCGTCCAGCACCAGGATGCGCGGCCGGCGGTACAGGGCCTTGGCGATCGAGATCATCTGCTGCTGGCTGGTGGACAGCAGGCGCACCGCCTGGCTGGTGGCCACCTCCAGGCCGACCTGGGCCAGCGCCTCCCGGGCCAGGGCGTGGGTCCGCTTCCAGTCGATGAACCAGGGCAGGCGCCGGCGGGGCAGCTTGCCCAGGAAGATGTTCTCGGCCACGGAGAGGTCCAGGTTCAGGCTGATCTCCTGGTAGATCATCTCGATGCCCGCCTGCTCCGCGTCGTGGGTGCTGGCGAAGTGCGCCGGCCTCCCCCTCGATCTCCACTTCCCCCTCGTAGCTGTTGGAGGGGTAGCTGCCGGAGAGTATCTTCATCAGGGTGGACTTGCCCGCCCCGTTCTCGCCCACCAGGGCGTGGACCTCCCCGCGCCGCAGGTCCAGGTTCACCTCCCGCAGCGCCGTCACGGCGTAGAAACGCTTGCTGATGCCCTTCATCCGCAGCACGACCTGGTTCATGCCGCTCACCCCATCATGCCGCGCCGCTTGCGGTTGTACTGGTCGATGCCCACCGCCATGATGATGATCGCCCCGATGACCATGGACTGGTAGTAGACGGAGATGCGCATGAGCACCATGCCGTTGGCGATGATGTTCATGAAGGCCACCCCGATGAGCGTGCCCAGGATCGAACCGGAGCCGCCGAACATGCTGGTGCCCCCGATGATGCAGCCGGCGATGACCTGCAGCTCCATGCCCGTGCCCGCGTTGGACAGCGCGGAGGCCAGGCGGGCGGCGGTGAGCACGCCGGTCAGCCCCGAGGCCGCCCCGCAGATCACGTAGATCCAGATGGTCATCCTCTGAACGTTGATGCCCGACAAACGCGCGGTCTCCCGGTTGCCGCCCAGGGCGAACACGGCCCGGCCGTAGGCGGTCTGAGTGAGCACCACGTGGGCGAATCACCCCCAGGACCGCGGCCACGATGACCACCACGGGCACCCCCGCCAGGAAGCCCTGGCCCAGGAAGTTGAAGGCCTCCGGCAGCGGGTACACCGGGTTGCCGCGGGTCAGCACCTGCACCACCCCGCGGGCGAAATACATCATGCCCAGGGTCACGATGAGCGAAGGGATCTTGAACACCGCGACCACGATGCCGTTGAACAAGCCGACCACTACCCCGGCCAGCACGCCCAACAGCACGGCGATCCAGATGGGCACTCCGCCCAGCAGGGCCAGGCCGGCGATCACCCCGCCCAGGGCCAGCACCGAGCCCACTGAGAGGTCCAGGCCGCCGCCCACCAGCACGAAGGTCATGGCCAGCCCGATGATGAAGGTGAAGGAGGACTGGCGCAGCACATTGAAGATGTTGTCCAGGTCGAAGAACACCGGGTTGACGATGCCCACGGTGACGATCAGCAGCACCAGGGGCACCGCGATGCCCAGCTCGCTTTTCTCAGACAGGCGCTGCCAGAAGCCGCCGCGCTTGCCGATCCCGCCCGCTTTCTCGCTCACCTCTGCCCTCCTTGCTTCAGGCCAGCCATGCGTGCTCCTCCTCGAACCGGCGCGAGCCGTCGCCGAAGCGGTTGCCGGGAAGGTGGGGCATGCCCCAGACGTAGACCATGGCGTAGCCCGGCGCCGCCACCTGCGGATGCACCAGCCCGGGGGCCAGGGCGACCGTGTCCCGGTGGCGGACCTTGTACACCTGCCCGCCTTCCTCCGAGTAGCCGAAACCCCCTTCGGGAACGAACCTGTAATGGTAGATCTCCGGGTGGGGGTGGTGATGCGGAGGGTAGCTGGACCAGCAGCCGGCCTGGTTCACCACTTCCCCCACGGTCAGGTTGGAATGGGGAGCGCCGGCGTCGTCGATGGCCGAGCGCAGCAGGCGCTCGGCGGTGGGGCCCAGCCTGGCGGGGGCCAGGCGCGTCTGGACCACCTCCCCAGGGCCGATCAGCCGGACCGCGAAGGCCCGCTCATTGGCCACCCGGTGGACGCTGAACTCCGCTCCCGGTCCCGCCCCGCTCAGGGTGACCTGCGCGCCGGCCGGGAGGTGCAGGACGGAGGGAGGCTCCTCCAGCAGGGAGGACCTCTTCACCCGCGCGGTCCCCGCCGCCCAGGAAAGCTCGGCCACGCCGCCCAGCAGGAGGAACACGCGCTCCAGCGCGGAGGAGTCCCGGTATTCGGCCCCGGGCTCCAGCCTGAGCAGGCCGAACTCCAACCCGCCCGCCGAGGTCACCCGGCTGTAGCCGCCGGGAAACCCGCCTTCCATCCGTATCAGCATCCTTGAGCTCACTCCATGGTGATCATCATCTTCAGCTTGGCCACGCCCGGATCGGCGGCCATGTCCAGGGCCCGCACGATGTCGGACAGCGGAAAGCGGTGGGACACCCAGGTTTCCGCCTTCAGCCTGCCGGCTGCCAGCAGGTCCAGCACCGGGCGGTAGTCGTTGGCGTAGCGGTACACCCCGTACACCGACGCTTCTTTTTTCAGGATTTCCCCGTACGGCAGGCGGGCCTCGGCCAGCCCCAGCCCGATCAGGGCCACCCGCCCCCCCTTGCGCACCGCGCGCAGGGCGTCGGCGATGCCGGCCTCCGATCCGGAAGCCTCGAAGACGCAGTCGCACAGCCGCCCGCCGGTGAGCTCGGCCACCCGGGGAGAGACCTGCTCGGTGCGGGCATTGATCGGGGCAGCCCCCAGGCGGGCGGCGGTGGCCAGGCGCCCGTCCTGCACGTCGCTCACCAGCACCCGGGAGGCGCCGGCGGCCAGGGCCATCTCCAGGCAGGAGAAGCCGATGGCCCCGCTGCCCACGACCATCACCGTGTCCCCGGGGCGCACCCCGGCGCGGGTCACGGCATTGTGGGCCACGGCCAGGGGCTCCACCAGGGCGCCCTGGAGGAAGCTCACCGAGTCGGGAAGCCGGTACACGAAACGCGCGTCGTGGGCCAGCAGCTCCCGGAAAGCCCCGGGGTTGGGCGGAGCGCCCAGGAAGCGCACCTGCGGGCAAAGGTTGTAGCGTCCCTCCAGGCAGCGCGGGCAGGCCAGGCAGGGCAGGCCCGGCTCCACGGTCACCCGGTCGCCGGGGGCCAGGTCCCCGGCACGGGATCCCGCCTGCACGACGACCCCCGAGCACTCGTGGCCCAGGATGTGCGGGGCCCGCACGACGTTGTCGCCGACCCGGCCTTCCTTGTAGTAGTGCAGGTCGCTGCCGCAGATGCCCACTTCGCGCACCCGGATCAGCACCTCCGCCTCCCCGCATTCGGGTACGGGGACCTGTTCCAGGTAAAGGTGGCCTGGTTTGTCCAGAAAGGCGGCCATCATGGTTCGGGCCCGCTCGCTCATTCGCTGTACCCCTATTCCCTGTCGTTGTTGAGCAGGACTTTCTTGGTGTCCCGGAAGTGCTTGCGCAGCACCTCCAGGGCCGCCGGCGGATCCTTCTCCAGGCAGCGCAGGATTTCCGCGTGGCTCTCGCAATACTGCTTCCTCAGCTTGTCGTAGGTCTTCTGGTGGATCAGGGTCATGTTCACGTGCAGCGCCAGCTGGCGGTAGAACTGGTCCACGAACTGGTTTTCGGCCAGCCGGCAGACCCCGGCGTGGAAACGCCGGTCCAGCTCCACGGCGCGCTTCTCCCGGGTGGCCGAGTCGTGCTCGTGCTCCACGGCGCGCATCTCCTCCACGATCCGCCACAGAGCCGTCAGCTTTTCCGGGTCCGGGCGGTTCAGGCTCTTGGACAGGGCGTGCAGCTCCAGCATCTCGCGCGCGTCGTAGACGTCGGCGATCGTGCTGCGGGTGGGGACTTTCACCTGGCAGCTGGAGCGCGGCTTGATCTCCACGATCTGCTCGAAGGCCAGGCGCTTCACCGCCTCGCGCACCGGCATGGTGCTGATCTTCAGCTCCTCGGCGATCGTGCGGATGCTCAGGGTCTCCCCGTACTTGATGGCCCCGGTGATGATCTGGTTCAGCAGGTAGTCGTAAACCCGATCGGTGAGGCTGCGGGTGTCGATTTCGCTCATAGGGACTCCAGGTAGGAGGCGAGGTCCGCCTCCCGGTCGCAGCGCACCAGCTGCAGGCCGGCCAGACGGGCCAGGGTCTCCAGGCTGCGGGCGCGCCGCCCGCGGGTCAGGGAGCCGTGGTTGCACGGG
This sequence comes from uncultured Spirochaetota bacterium, assembly GCA_963745745.1. Classification (GTDB taxonomy): domain Bacteria; phylum Spirochaetota; class Spirochaetia; order SZUA-6; family DRHE01; genus MIBK01. The sequence goes on from CAVUYS010000033.1 coordinate 21,743, forward strand.
GCGGCCCGGTACAGCAGGTAGGGGTCCACCGGCAGCACAAGGCGCGTGTGCGGCCAGGGATCGGGGAACATGCTGTCCGCGGCCGGCGAAGCGATCGAGCCCTCCCCGAGCATGAGGCTCATCCGTCCGCCGACGCGGAACAGCCGGGCGAAGGTGACCTCCGGCTCCGCGGGAGTTTCGTAGGACAGGGCCCCCCCCGAGCGGCCGTGGATGTTGGGCTTGACCTCCAGGTGGTCCAGGCCGCCGGCCCAGGAAACGGCGGAAGCGCCGCAGTTGCGCATCAGCACGAAGCCGGGCTGGTACATGGCCAGGTCCCCGAACAGGGGAGCTTCCGCCGGATTGACCGCGTGCAGCATGGCCAGCGTGGCCAGCCCGGGCAGGTCCCCCTCGCAGGCCGTGGGCACCACCTTCTGCGGGCCCCCGCCATCCTCAGCGAAGGGCAGAAAGCCCGGGAGCAGGCAGGCCGTGCAGCCCACCGGCGCGATGGACAGCTCGTAATGGCACTTGATCGAGACCGCGGCGATGTCCTCCCCCTCCAGCTCCTGGAGGCGGTCGCGGGCGGCCAGGTACAGCGCCACCTGGAAGGCCAGGGCCTGCGGGGTGAGCCTCCCGCCGTAGCGGATGTCGGTTCCCTGCGCCTCCAGCCAGCCCAGGAAGCCCTTCACCCTCTGCGGGCTGTCCGCGGCGATGGCTCGGGCCCGCTCCACCAGCACGATCTCCTGTTCCTGCAGCACTTCGCGCACCAGGCAGGACTCCAGGGCTGCCGGGTCCGAACGGGTGAAGGGAATATCCGCTCCATAGCCGCCCCCCCAGCACAGCAGGCGCGAGCGGCGCAGGCGGGTGTAGGCGGCCACCCCCCGCAGCCAGTCGCGGATGTCCTGCGGCTCGCTGTCGCGGAAGCGCGGGGCCCCGCTCAGAAAGCGGTGCTCCGGCAGCTCGCGCAGGGAGCCGCTGATGGCGGTCACGGCCGTGATGCCGTTCCAGCCGTCGCGCGAGTTGGCCACCAGCCCGCAGGGAACGCCGAGCTCCCGCAGCAGGGCCAGGGCCAGGGCGGGGCGGGTCCAGTGGAAAAAGTCCAGCAGGAGGCAGTCCACGCCCCGGGCCCGCAGCTCCCCCAGGCAGCGCTCCAGGTCCGCGGGCGTGGCCAGGCCGGCCCGGCCCGGATCCTGATCCTGCGTGGGCTGCACGATCTGGTGGCCCTCCTCCGCGAGCAGGGCCGGCAGGATGCTCCGCCTGGCCTCGGCTCCCCCTGCCCCGCGCTCGTAGAAGGGCGGGAAATCGAAGGACACCACCCCGACGCGCAAAGCGGACAGGCTCATCAGGGCTTCTCGCTGACTTGAGCTTCGCGCACCAGCTCCACCCAACGGACCAGGCGGGCCAGGTCCTTCTCCGCGCCCAGCAGCAGGGACATCCCGCTGGAGCGCAGGACGTAGCGCTTCGCCCCGGCCTGCCGGCAGGAGCGCAGGATGCCCCGCACGTAGTCCCGGGCTTCCTGGTCGCTGGCCTCCTGCAGGTGCCGCTTGGCGAACACCCGCAGCTCCAGGGCCTGCGGCCGGGCCAGCCCGGCCAGGCCCGCGGCCTTGTCCTCCATGGTCACCCCGAAGTCCAGCAGGTCGATGTCCGGCAGCTTGTGGATCTGCGGCACGTGCGGGGTCACGTCCCCGCAGGAATGCCAGTAGGCGATGCCGCCGTAGAAGTCGGAGAGCTCCCGCTCGTAGGGCAGGAAGAACTCGGTGTAGGTCTGGGGGCTCATGATGGCCAGGTCGTCGTTGAACAGGTCGCCCTTGCGGATCGCCTGGCCCAGGAAGCGGGAGCGCCAGAGGGCGTAGGCCTTGGCCGCCTCGGTCACGTACCGTAGTATCCGGTGGGCCAGCGCCGGGTTCAGATACAGGTCCAGGGAGAAGTTCTCGAAGCCCCGGATGTACAGCGCCACGCCCTGCGGGCCGCGGTACCATTCCGGGAACAGCACGTTGAACTCCTGTCCCGCCAGCTCCTTCACCCTGCGCCAGAAGGGGATGACCATGGCCAGGTATTCGTTGCGGTCGAAGTCGAAGCTTCCGGGAAGCTCCGCATGCCTCGTCCACGATCGGGTCCTTGGCGAAGGTCGGCTCCTCCCCGTGGGTGAACAGGACCTTCTGGCCCAGCATCCCCGCCTCGTGGGTGACCCCGAAGCACACCGGGATGTCCCGGGTGAGCGGCGTGTCGTCGGCGAAGCGCCGGAACTTCTCCAGGCGCATTCTTAAGTAGTATTCCAGGAAGTAGTCGGGTTCGGTGAAGTACCTGCCCATCTCCAGGCCCAGGACCGGCTCCCAGATCTTGTCCAGGCACTCCGCGGTCACCGGCATCGGGCGACCTGAGTCCGTGTCGTAGGCCGGCACCCCGTGCCATTGGTTCTCCCCGCGGATGGGGAAAGGCCGGCTCTCCCAGAGGGCGAGCCGGCGCTGGTTCTCCGCGCTTTCGCAGGAGCGGTGCACCTGGTCCAGCAGGCTGGCAATCACCGACATGGGCCCGGCATCCCTTACCGGCAGCGGCCCAGGACGTCCAGGACGATCTTCTTGTCCTTGATCCCGGAGTCCGGATCCACCAGGCAGTCGGCGGCGATCTTCTCGAAGGTGGCCTGGTCGGTGGGGACCTTCAGCTCCTTCAGGGTCACCGGCAGGCCCCAGCCGGCGTACTTGGCCTTCAGGGCGGCGATCCCCGCCAGCCCCGCCTCCCTGGCGGACTTGCCCTTGAGGCCGAAGATCCGCTCCGCGAAGTGGGCGAAGCGGGCCGGGTCCTGCTCGCACAGGTAGCTCAACCAGGCCGGGTGCACCACGCGCGAGCCCCGCGCCGTGGGCCACGTCGAAGTGGGCGCTCACGGCGTGCTCGATGGTGTGGGCCCCGTAGTAGAAGGCGCCGCGCCCGCAGTCGGTCAGGCCGTTGATGCCGATGGCCGCGGCCCAGGCGTGGTTGGCGCGCAGCTCCAGGTTCTCCGGCTGCTCCAGCACCCGGTCGTTCTCCAGCACGGTGAGGATCACCCCCTCGGCGATGCGGTCGGTCATGGGGGTGTTGCGGTCCCCGATGAAGTAGTTCTCCCCGGCGTGGGTGATGGTGTCGCACAGCCCGCAGGCGGTCAGGAAGCGCGGTACGGACTTGTGCAGCTCCGGATCGATGATGGAGAACCGGGGGTAGTTGACCTCGAAGTGGGTGGCGTACTTCTTCTTCTCCGCCTCGTTGGTGATGACGCAGTGCAGGCTCATCTCCGCCCCGGTGGCCGCCAGGGTGGACACCGCCCCGATGGGCAGGGCCTTGCCGGCCGCCCGCTTGCCGGTGAAGAAGTCCCAGACGTCCCCCTCGTCCACGGCCCCCACGGCGATGGCCTTGGCGCAGTCGATGGCGCTGCCCCCGCCGACGGCCACCACGGCCTCCAGGCGGTTCTGCTGGCAGAGCTTGATGCCTTCCCGCACCGAGGAGAGCTTGGGGTTGGCGGACACCCCTTCCAGGGCCACCACCTGCACGCCGGCGTCCGCCAGCAGCTTCGCCGCCCGGGAGTAGACGCCCATCTTCTCCAGCGGCCCCGCGGCCTTGACCAGCAGGGCCTTCTTGCCGTACTTGGCGGTTTCCGCGCCCAGCCGGGCGAAGGTGCCGTTGCCGAAGATGATGCGCGTCGGGTTGTAGAAGTCGAACGGTTTCATGCTGTTTTTCCCCCTATTGCTTGTTTTTTCGCCGGGCTGGCCGCCGAGCGGGCCGAGCCCAGCGTGTCGATCACCACCGAGGAAATCAGGACCACCCCCACCACGAACTGCTGCCAGTAGACGTCCACGTTCAGCAGGGTGAGGGAGGTGGAAATCAGGGCCATCAGCAGGACCCCCAGGAACGAGCCGAACACCGTGCCGGAGCCGCCGCGCAGGGAGGCCCCGCCCAGGATGACGGCGGTGATCACCCCCAGCTCCCAGCCGGTGCCCGCCTGGCTGGAGGCCGCGCCCATGCGGGCGGTGAACACGATCCCGGCGAAGGCCGCCAGCACCCCGGTGAGCACGTAGTTGAAGATGGTCATCCCGTCCACGTTGATGCCCGACAGGCGGGCGGCCTTCTCGTTGCCGCCGATGTAGTAGTTCTGCCGGAAGAAGCGGAAGTTGCGCATCACGATGTCCCCGACCACCACCAGCACCAGGGCGTAGATGATCGGCAGCTGGATGCCGGCCAGGCGGGTCTGGCCGATGGCCTTGAAGGCCTTGGGCAGCTCGGCGATGTTCCGGCCCGAGGTCAGGGCGAAGGTCAGCCCCCGGAAGATGCTCAAGGAAGCCAGGGTGGTGACGAAGGGGTTGATCTTCAGCTTGGCCACCACGATGCCGTTCCACAGCCCGATGGCCACTCCCGCCAGCAGGCCGATGGCCACGGCCAGCACCGGGGGCACCCCGGCCTTCATGAGCATGGCCACGATGATGCCGGTGAAGCCCAGGATGGAGCCCACGGACATGTCGAAGCCGCCGCCCACCATCAGGTTGACCATGCCCACCGCCATCACGCTCTGGATGGACAGGGACAGCAGCAGGGCCAGGATGTTGCCCTCGGTGAGGAAGATCGGCGAGGCGAAGCTCATGGCCACCACCACCGCCAGCACGATCAGGAAGATGACGAATTCCCTCTGCCGAATCATTCTCTGCAGGAACTTCATATGGAATGCTCCTTGGCCGAAGTCAGCACGCCCGTGGCCAGCCCGATCACGTTCTGCTCCGAGGCCTGCGTCCGCGGGAAAGCTCGCCGGCGATCCGGCCTTCGCGCATCACGTACACCCGGTCGCTCAGGCCCAGGATCTCCGGCAGGTCGGAGGAGATCAGCAGGATGCCGATCCCCCGGCGGGCGAACTCCCGCAGCGTCGAGTAGATGTCCGAGCGCGCCCCCACGTCCACCCCGCGGGTGGGCTCGTCCACGATCAGGAACTTCGGGCGGATGCCGAACCAGGCGCTGACCAGCACCTTCTGCTGGTTGCCCCCGGAGAGGTTGCCCAGGATCTGGTTGATGCCGGGGGTGCTGATGCGGAAATCGCGCACGCTGGCCTCGGCGAACTCCTCGATCTTGCCGGGCTTCAGGCTGCCGAGGCGGGAGCAGAAGTCGCGCAGGTGGTTGGACACCAGGTTGTTCTTGACGTCGAAGTCCAGGTACAGGCCGTGGGACTTGCGGTCCTCGGTCAGGTAGCCGATGCCCTGGCGGATGGCCTGGCGCGAGCTGCGCACGGCCAGGGGCCGGCCCTCCAGGAACAGCTGGCCGGACTCCGCCGGCTCGGCGCCGAAAATGGCCCTGCCCAGCTCGGTGCGGCCCGCGCCCACCAGGCCGGCCAGGCCCACGATCTCGCCGCGGGCCACCTTCAGGTTCACCTCCCGGAAGCAGCCCTTGCGGGAGAGGTCCCGGGCCTCGAAGAGCACCTCGCCGATGCGGTCCCCGGCCGCCCGCTCCCCGAAGATGTTGCCGATCTTGCGGCCCACCATGTTGGAGACCAGGTACTCCTCGTTGATGGCGTCCACCTCCGCGTCGCAGACGTGCCGCCCGTCGCGCAGCACGGTCACCCGGTCGGCGATCTCGAAGATCTCCGACAGGTGGTGGGAGATGTAGATGATGGAGATCCCCTCGGCCTTCAGCTTGCGGATGTTGGCGAACAGCTCGCGGGCCTCCACGTCGGTGAGCGAGGAGGTGGGCTCGTCCAGGATCAGGATCTTGGGGCCCACGGACATGGCCTTCAGGATTTCCACCACCTGGCGGCGGGCCATGGACAGCTCGCCCACCGGGGTGCGCGGGTCGATGGCTTCCGTGCCGAAGCGCCGGAGCAGCTCCCGGGTGTCGCTGTACAGGCGCTCCCAGTGGATCATGTTCGGGCCGCGGGTGGGCTGGCGGTGGGCGAAGATGTTCTCCGCCACGCTCAGGTTGGGCACCAGGGACAGCTCCTGGTACACCACGCTGATGCCGGCCTGGTTGGCGTCGCCGGGGGACTCGAAGTCCACCTGCCGGCCCTCCAGCAGGATCTGCCCGGAGTCGGGCCGGTACACCCCGCCCAGGGTGAGCATCAGCGTGCTCTTGCCGGCGCCGTTCTCGCCCACCAGGGCGTGCACGGTGCCGCGCTCCAGCAGGAAGGTGACCCCGTCCAGGGCCTTGACCCCGGGGAAGGACTTGCTCACCCCCCGTACTTCCAGAATCGTGTTGGCCACCTTGCCCCTCGCCTTGTCTGGAATGAGGCCGGCCCTCCGCTGGCGGAGGGCCGGCCGGAATCGAAGTCTACTTCTTGGTCCGCATGAAGGCCTTGGCCTGTTCCTTCTCCACGATCATGACCCCGGTGTCCACGAAGCCGGGGATGTTCAGGACCTTGGCGGTCTTGTCGTCCTCGGTCAGGGCGACCTTGGAGTTGTGCAGCTGCCACAGGATCAGGGTGGCGTAGTAGGGCATGAGGGCGGTGCGCTGCACCACGGTGGCGGTGACCACTCCCTCGTCGATCAGCTCCAGCAGGCTGTTGTCGCGGTCGAAGCCGGTGGCCAGGACCTTGCCGACCTTGCCGGCTTCCTTGATGGCGTTGCCGATGCCCAGGCCGGAGTGCGAGTCGATGCCCATCATGGCGTCCAGGTTCGGGAACTTCTGCAGAATGGCGGCGGCGGTGGCGGCCGAGCCTACCGCGTCGGTCTTGGAGTCGCCGATCTGCACGATCTTCACGCCGCTCGCGGCGAAGGCGGCCTTCACGCCGTCCATGCGGTCGCGGATGTTGGACAGGGTGGGCATGCCCAGCATGGCCACGGTGCCCTTGTTGTTCAGCTTCTTGATCATCCACTTGCCCAGCTCCAGGCCGGCGTTGTAGTTGGAAGTGCCGACGAAGGCGGGGCGGTTGGAGGTGGGCAGGTCCGCGTCCACGGTGATGACCGGCACGCCGGCCTCGATGGCCTTGTTGATGGCCCCGTTCAGGGACTCCTCCCAGCCGACGACCACGATGCCGGCGGCCTTCTTGGCCACGGCCTGGTCGATCGCCGCGGCGACCGCGTTCATGTCGTAGTCCGCCGGGCCGGTGTACTCGGTCTTCACCCCGAGGTCCTCGCCCACCAGGCGCATGCCTTCCTTGTGGTCGTAGAAATACTCGAGGCTGTTCAGGGCGCTGACCTCGACGTACAGCTGGTCGGCGTAGCGGCCGGCGGCCTGCGAAGCCGCTCCGCCCTCTTTCTTGGCGCAGGCGGCGAAGGACAGGACGATCAGAACCGCCAGTCCTACCATCAGAAGCTTCTTCATTGCATCCTCCTGTGGATATTCCATTTCTCCATACGGAGAAACGTTGGCTGATATATTAGATATCAGGTTATAAGCCATGACTCCATTTCTGTCAAGCCAGCAGGAAATCCAGCCGGCAAGGGACGTCGATTTGCTCACCGCCGCGGCCGACAATGGTGATCTCTTTATCGTTCTTCCGGACGATGTCGCGGACCCCCTGGAAGCTCTTCTCGATCGGCACGACGCCGGATATGAACTTGACCTCGGTCGCCTTTTTCTCGTCGAAGTTCAACACGGTGGGATACCCCAGAGCGGAGATGGGATTTCTCTCGATGCTTTCCTTGCGCCCATAGAAGAAGTTGCCCGTCACCTCTTCCAGGCCCAGGACGGCGGCAACCCGGCCGTTGAAAGGGGGATTGTAGTTTCCCCCATGCGGCATCCAGAGCAGCGTTTCGGCGATGATTTTGGGGTCCTTCAGATGGAAATAGAGGAAGCCTTTCTCCCGCTCGCTCAAGGAGCTGAAGGCGTACTCCTTGCTGGGGTCGCTGATCAGCAGGACCGCGTCCTCGTAGCCCTTGGGCATCGGGTAGAAGTTCAAGTCCACCGTGTCGCCGTACACCGTCGGGACCTTGGCCCGGTCCTTGAACTGCTGCCCGGGTTTCAGCAGGAAGTAACCCTTCGCTTCCGGTTTGCCGAGCGTGAACGGCGCGGTGAAGCCGGCCAGCGGCGGGGTCAGGTCGATGATGGCCACGCCCTGTTTGTCGGTGCACTGGAGGTTGGGATGGTGTCCGAAAGGCATGCCGCCGCCGAAGCCCCGCACGATGTGCCTGGTGTAGACGACCGGCTCCCCGCCGCGGATGGCGATCTCCTTCTGCACCGTCCCTTTGTCCGGCGTGAGATCCATGGAGAGCACCAGGCGCCTGTCCCCACCCTCGCTGTCGAGGCGCACGAAGTCCCAGCACTCGTTGGCCGTGCGCCCGTGGACCTGATAGGTGACTCCGCCCACCGGATTTGGGCTCGCCCCGAAGGGGAAGCAGAAGTAGTCGCCCCGCATCCCCTGCAGGATGGGGTCGACCTCCAGATACGGCTTCTCCTCCCACCACGGTCCCACGAAGTACGGGTTGAGCGGCCCCTTCCTGGAGTTGTAAGCCGCGGTAAAGTGCCCGCCGTGGATGCTGACGAAAACTTCCACGTTTTCGTTCTTGAAGGTGTAGCTCGGTCTTCCGTAATGAACCGTAGTGAATGCACCCATGCCCTGTCCTCCTTCTGGCTTATGAATATCTTTCTTTCCTGATCCGGATCCCATCGACGGACAACATGACGATCAACAACGCTCCCAGCAGCATAAGCCGGGCGGAAGGATAGATCTTGAGGTTCACGACCATGCTGTCGATCACCCCCACCAGCAGGAGGCCCTGGAAGGCCCGCAGCAGGCTGCCTTCGCCGCCCGAAAGGCTCACCCCGCCCAGCAGCACCGCGGTGATGACGAACAGCGGCGTGTTGGTGCCGATCTGCCAGGAGGCGATGTTGTACTTCGCCGAGAGCAGCACTCCCGCCAGTCCGGAGAGAAGGCCGGTCAGGGCGAAGGCGGCAATGCGTACGGAGTCCACCTTGATGTTGGCGTACCGGCTGGCGGTAAGGTTCCCGCCGGTGGCGTAGATGTTGCGGCCGAAGACGGTCTTCTTCAGCACGAAGGCGAAAACCGCCAGCAGGAACACCAGGATGAGGATCAGGGTGGGGACGCCGAACAGGGTGGTATCGGTGATCAAGCGGAAGCTCGGGTTGGTGCCGGCGATGGAGTAGTTTCCTCCGGCCGGCGCGAGTGACTTGGTGAGGACGAAGACGATCCCATTGAGCAGCACCATCATGCCGAGGGTCACGGCAATGGAGGCCACGCGCAATTTGACGACCAGCAACCCGTTGAGGGCGCCGACCAGCAGGCCGGTGGCCAGCGCCGCGGCGACTCCAACCAGCAGCCCGTGCTCCTGGCCGATTATGCTCATGGCGGAGCACAGGGCCATGACCGATCCCACCGACAGGTCGATCTCCCCCAGGATGATCAGGTAGGTCATGCCGATGAAGATGACCCCCTCGATGGAGATCTTCACCAGGATGCTGATGATGTTTTCGAACCCCAGGAACCTGGGGTTGAGCACACCCATCACCGCGGAAATAACAACGGCCAGGATCAGGATCTTCTGGTCGCCGGCGGTGGCCAGTATCCGGTTATTTTTCACTTTTCCACCCCACCAGCGCCTCCGTGCCGACTGCTATCAGGATCAGGAGCCCCTTGGCGATGTTGCGCCATTCGAAAGGCACGTTCAGCAAGCTCAGCGCGTTGATGATGACGGCCAGCAGCAGCACTCCGATCATCGCGTTGAGGATCGAGCCTTTGCCACCCCTGAGGCTGACCCCGCCGATCAGCAGCGCCGTCAGGGCGTCGAACTCCAACCCGTCACCGGTGTTGGTGCTCCCCTGCAGCAGGCGGGCCCCCTGGATGATGGCCGCCAGGGCGGTCAGGGTGCTGGCGATAACGAAAGCGGTGGTGGTCACCCGCCGCACGTTGATCCCCCCCACCAGCGCCGCTTCCCGGTTCACGCCGATCAGGCGCAGTTTCCGCCCGTAGGTGGTGCGCGAAAGCAGCAGCCCGCAGACCACCGCCACGGCCACGTAGACCAGCACGTAAGAGGGAATCGAGAACACATTGAGGTCCACGAACCGGGTCAGGAAGGTCCCGGGCAGGCCCATGATGATGTTGCCCTTGCGGTAGAACTGGACGAACCCGGAGATCAGGGACAAGGAACCCAGGGTGACGATGATCGAATTGACCTCGAAGCGGCTGACGATGGTGCCGTTCAGCATCCCCAGCCCCACGCCCAGCAGCAGGGGCACGAACAGCGCCAACAGGGGATTGAGGTTCGACAGGCTCAGCGAAATCCCCAGGGTGAAGGACAGCAACGCCCCGACCGAGAGGTCGAGGTTGCCGCTGATGACCACCAAGGCGAGCCCGCAGCTGGCCAGCGAGATCACGGTGCTCTGCTTGAGGATGTTGATCACGTTCTTCCTGGAGATGAAGGCGGGAAACAGGATGGAGAACACCACCACGATCAGGATCAGGATGACCAATTGGGGATTCGCGCGCAGGAAGCGGACGGCACATCGCGGGCGGGCGCAGCCGCGGGGGCCTTCAGTTCTCATTCTTCTTCGCCCTTAGCGCACAGGTCAGAACGTTTTCCATGGTTACCTGGTCGTCGGCGAACTCGCCATGGACCTCCCCCTTGGAGAGCACGATCACCCGGTCGGCCAGGTAGCAGATCTCCCCGATTTCCGACGAAACCAGGATGATCGAGGTCCCCTGGCTGACCAGCTTCTGGATGATGCGGTAGATTTCCTCCTTGCTGCCGACATCCACCCCACGGGTCGGATCGTTGAGGATCATCAGGGTGGGCCGCAGGGCGATGAGCCGGGAGAAAACCGCCTTCTGCTGGTTGCCCCCGCTGAGGTTCATGATCTGCTCGGCGGAAGAAGGGGTCTTGATGCTGAGCTCCGCGATGGCGCTGCGGGCCAGCTCCTCTTCCGGCCTGCTCTGGAGAAGGAAACGCCTGCGCACGTTGAACAGCCACAAGGGGCTGATGTTGTGCTTCACGCTGAGCTCGAGGAACAGGGACGTGAGCTTGCGCTCCTCCGGCAGGTAGACGACGCCGTGGTCGATCGCCTGTTGCGGGCTGCGGATGTCCACCGGCTGCCCCCGGAAGCGCACCTGCTTGGACTCCGCTGGCCACAGCCCGAACAGGCACTTCACCAGCTCGTCCTTTCCCGAGCCCATCAGCCCGGCGATGGCCAGGATTTCCCCCTCGTACAGTTTCATGGAAAAACCCGCCACCCGCCGCTTGATGGACAGGTCGCGGACCTCGAAGAGCACCTTTTCCCGGCGCAGGCCGGCCTTGGCTCTCTCTTTCTCCAGGCGCATGAGCGCCTGGCCCAGCATCAACATGATGATCCGCCGCTCGTCGTATTCCTCCCGCTCCAGGGTACCCACGTTCTTCCCGTCGCGGAAAACGCTGATGCGGTCGGCGATTTCCTGCACCTCGTCGAGGCGGTGGGAAATGTAGACGATGGTCACGCCCCGTTTCTTCAACTCCCGAATGATCGTGAACAGCTGCTCGGTCTCGCTTTTGGTCAGGGAGGAAGTCGGCTCGTCCATGATCACGATGCGGGCATTCTTGGCGGTGATGACCCGGATGATCTCGACGAACTGCTTCTCCGCCAGCGTAAGCCGGGAGAGGCTCGCCTTCGGGTCGATGTTCACTTTATAGGCGTCGAAATACTCCTGGGTGCGGCGGAACAGGGTCCGGAAATCGACCAGCCCCAGCACACCCTTGCGAGGGAGCAGGCCGAGGAAGATGTTCTCCGCCACGGAAAGCTTCGGCACGTTGGCCAGTTCCTGGTACAGCATGGAGATGCCGTTCTGCTGGGCGTCCTCGACGCTGTGCAGGCTGACCTCCCTGCCGTCCATAAAAATCCGCCCGGAGTTCAGGCGGTAGGCGCCGGAGAGGATCTTCATCAACGTGGATTTCCCCGCCCCGTTCTCCCCGACCACCGCGTGGACCTCCCCGCGGCGCAGCTCCAGATTGATGCCGTCCAGGGCGACGGTGCCGGGGAACACCTTGACCACTTCCCTGGCCTCCAGAAGGGGTCGTGCGGATTCCTCCACCTGTTTCATCCTCATTCTCCGGATGATCCCGGCGCAGCCGCCGGGATCATCCGGGAAGGTTCAACTCGAAGGGCAGCGGCTCACCAGTCGCCGGGCATGAACTCGTCGACGTTGGCGGCCGTGACCTTCGGGTGCTGCACGTACTGGTAGTAGGGCTTGAACTGGAAGGGCGGCTTCAGGCCCTCACTGAGAATTTTCACCGCGATGTTCTTGGTCTGTTCCTGGGTGATCTTGGGAGACTGGGCGATGGTTCCGTACATCGAGCCCTTCTTGATCGAGGCCAGTCCCTGCCGGCTGCCGCCGACCCCGATGATCGGGATCGACCCCTCCGGGATCCCCGCCTCCTTGAGGGCGACCGTGGCGGCGACCGCCATGGTGTCGTCGCAGCAGTAGATCCCCTGGATGCCGCCGGCGCCGAAGCGGGTCAGGAAATCTTCCATGACCTTCAGGGTCAGATCCACCTGGGCGTCCCCGTTGTTGGAGGCGATGATCTTCACGCCGCCGCCAAGCTCCTTCAGGCGGTCGACCGCGCCCTGGTGGCGCCCGATCGTGGTTTCCTGCCCGGGCACACAGGTGACCTCGACGATATTCCCCTTGCCCTTCAGTTTCTCCTGGAACATCTCGCCGGCCAGCTGCCCCTGGAGGTAGTTCCCGGGACCGGTGTAGACCATCGTGTATTTCTCGTCTTCTTTGTTGGCCTGCATGTGCTCCATGATGACCGGGATCTTGGCATCCCAGGCTTTCTTGATTCCCTTGCTGACCGCGGAGGAATCGATGGGCATCAGGATGATCAGGTCGGGCTTCTCGGCGATCGCGTCATCCAGATACTTGGCGTTCTTCACCGGGTCCAGCTCGCCGTCGTACAGGTAATAGTCCCAACCCAGCTTCTTGGCCCACTCGGCGGTGTACTTCGCCTGCGCGGACGTGTAGGGGTTGTTGAGCCCCATCATGATGAACCTGACCTTCGGCTTGGCCGGCGCCGCAATGGCGAAGGACGCCACCAGGAGCAGCACCAGCAGGACGAGCACTGCGCGCAGCACGGTCCTCTTCATTTCCGCTTCCTCCTCTTGTTTTTCTTCTGCCTCTGCAATGGAGACAGGCTGAAAGAATAGCTAATATATCTCATCTGATATATTAGATGTCAGATTATAGAAGAAGGCCTCCGTCCGGTCAAGGCGAATTTCCGGTAGGAAAGGAGGAATTTTGGGTAATCCGGTGTCCGCTTGGAGATTCTACAGCAGCTCGTAGCCCTTGCGCAGGCAGGCCACGTTGATGGCGGCCAGCTGCTTGTTGCGCGCCGAAACCGCCTCGCCCAGGCCCTGAATCACGGACTCCAGGCCGGCCAGCTCCGGCCGGAGGCGGGCCAGGGCCCCGAGCATGACCATATTGGCCGCCCGGGCGCTGCCTTCCTTCTCGGCGATTTCATTCGCCGGCACGGCCACCGCCTTGACATCCGCGCGGTCCGGCGGCTCGTCGATCAGCGAGCTGTTCCACAGCAGCAGCCCGCCGGCAGCCAGCAGGGGCTGGTACTTGACCAGCGAGGGCTTGTTCATGATCACCCCCACCTCAGGCTGGCGCACCAGCGGGGAGCCGATCGGCTAGTCGGACACGACCACGGCGCAGTTGGCCGTGCCGCCGCGCATCTCCGCGCCGTAGGAGGGGATGTGCGAGACCTGCTTTCCTTCCTCCATGGCCGCGAGGCACAGGATCAGGCCGGCGAGGATGATGCCCTGGCCGCCGAAACCCGCGAAGATGATCCCCTGGCGCATCGCCCTCCCCCCTAGCGGTCCCGCAACTTGCCCAGCGGGTAGTACGGCACCATGTCCGTTTCCACCCAGGTGGCCGCCGTCGACCGGGTCCATGCCCCAGCCGGTCGGACACATGGACAGCACCTCCACGAAGGAGTAGCCCCGTCCGGCGACCTGGTTGTCCAGCGCCTTGCGGATGGCCTTCTTCGTGCGCAGCACGTTCTTCACGTTGTTCACGGCGCAGCGCTCGATGAAGACCGGGGCCTCCAGCGTGTTCAGCAGCTCGCAGGCCCGGATCGGGTGCCCCGCCACGGCCGGGTCGCGGCCCAGGGGCGAGGTCTTGGTCTTCTGGCCGGCCAGGGTGGTCGGGGCCATCTGCCCGCCGGTCATGCCGTAGATGGCGTTGTTGACGAAGATCATGGTGATGTTCTCGCCGCGGTTGGCGGCGTGCACGGTCTCGGCGGTGCCGATGGCCAGCAGGTCGCCGTCGCCCTGGTAGGAGATGACGACCAGGTCCCGGTGCACGCGCTTGAGCCCGGTGGCCACCGCCGGGGCCCGGCCGTGGGCCGCCTCGCAGCCGTCCACGTCGAGGTAGTAGTACACCAGCACCGAGCAGCCCACCGGGGCGACCAGGATGGTCTTCTCCCGGATGCCCAGCTCGTCGATCACCTGGGCCAGCAGCTTGTGGATGATCCCGTGCCCGCAGCCCGGGCAGTAGTGGTTGGGCACGTCCACCAGGGCTCGCGGGGCGTTCGTAGACCAGCTTGGCTTCGCTCATGGCTTGCGGCACCTCGCCACGATCTCCTCCTCCTCCACCACCATGGCCCCCATGCGCCCGAAGAACTCGATCGGCAAACGCTCGCCCACGGCGAGGCGCACGTCCTCCACCATCTGGCCGGCGTTCATCTCCACCACCAGCACGCGGCGGGCGGCGGAAGCCGCGGCGGCCAGCTCCCGGCTGGGGAACGGCCAGAGGGTGATCGGCCGGAACAGCCCCGCCCGCACCCCCTGCCCGCGCAGGGTCTGGATGGCCGCCCGGCAGATCCGCGCGGACAGGCCGAAGCTCACCAGCAGCACTTCGGCGTCCTCCGCCCGGTGGGCCTCGAAGCGCACCTCCGCGGCCTCCACCTCCCGGTACTTGGCCTGGAGGCGCAGGTTGATCTTCTCCAGCGCGTCCTCCGGGGACAGGCGCAGGGAGTACAGGATGCGGTGCTCGCGGTCCCGGGCCCCGGTGAGGGCCCAGCCGCTCTTGTCGAAGCTCAGGCCCGAGGGGGAAGGCAGCTGCAGGGACTCGGTCATCTGCCCGAGGTGCCCGTCGCCCAGGATCATGACCACCATCCGGTACTTGTCGGCCAGGTCGAAGGCCAGCACGGTGAGGTCGGCCAGCTCCTGCACGGAGGCCGGGGCCAGCACGATGCTGCGGTAGTCGCCGTGACCGCCGCCCTTGACCGCCTGGAAGTAGTCGCCCTGGGCTCCGGCGATGTTGCCCAGCCCGGGGCCGCCGCGCATGATGTTGACCACCACGGCGGGCAGCTCCGCGCCGGCCAGGTAGGAGATGCCTTCCTGCATGAGGCTGATGCCCGGCGAGGAGGAGGAGGTCATGGCCCGGGCCCCGGCGGCCGCCGCGCCCATCACCATGTTGATCGCGGCCACCTCGCTCTCGGCCTGCAGGAACATCCCGCCCACCTCCGGCAGGCGCAGGGCCATGTAGGCGGAGACCTCGTTCTGCGGGGTGATCGGATAGCCGAAATAGTGGCGGCAGCCGGCGATGAGGGCCGCTTCGGCCAGGGCCTCGTTGCCCTTCATGAGGATGGGCTTGCCCATCAGGCTTTCTCCTTGGCGAAGCGCCAGACGCGGATGGCGCTGTCCGGGCAGATGATGGCGCAGGACGTGCAGGCCGTGCAGCGCTCCTCCGCGAAGCATTCCGAGAAGTGCTGGCCCTGCCGGTTGAAGGCCTCCGCCAGGCGCAGGATCTTCTCCGGGCAGACCGCCACGCACAGGCCGCAGCCCTTGCAGCGGTTGGGATCGATTTCCGGCCTTCCCTTGGGCACCCCTTCCCCCCTTACCTCTTCAACGCCCGGCGCAGCTCGCTCAGGGCCTCGGCCTTCATGCCGAAGGAATGCTCGTCGGCCGGGAAGCTCCCGGACTGCACGTCGCCGATATAGTCCTTGACCGCCTTCAGCTGGGGTCCGTACAGGTCGACGTACACCTTCACGAACTTCGGGGTGAAGCGGCGGAACAGCCCGACCATGTCGTGCAGCACCAGCACCTGCCCGTCGCAGCCCACCCCGGCGCCGATGCCCACCGTGGGGATCTTCACCGCTTCGGTGATCAGGGCGGCCAGCTCCTTGGGGATGGCCTCCAGGATCAGGGCGAAGGCCCCGGCGGCTTCCAGGGCCACCGCGTCGTCGAAGACCTTGCGGGCCTGGTCCAGGGACTTGCCCTGCACCTTGAAGCCGCCCATCAGGGCCGCGGTCTGGGGGGTCAGGCCGATGTGCCCGAAAACCGGCACGCCCGCCTTGACGATGGTCTCCACCACCCGGGCCATCTCCTGGCCGCCCTCCAGCTTCACCGAGTCGGCGCCCCCGTCCTTGTACAGCACCCCGGCGTTGGTCACCGCCTGCTCCAGGGAGATGTTGTAGGACATGAAGGGCAGGTCCCCCACCACGTGGGCCCGTTTTACCGCCCGCACCACCGGCCGGGTATGAGCCAGCATTTCCTCCATGGTGACGGGGATGGTGTCGCGGTAGCCCAGCTCCACCATGCCCAGCGAATCGCCGACCAGGATGACGTCGATGCCCGCCTCGTCCACGATCAGCCCCTGAGGGTAGGAGTAGGCGGTGATCATGGTGATCTTGCGCCCCTCTGCCTTCATTTTCAGGAGATCCGCGATCAATAGCTTCTTGACCTGTTCCGGTTGCGAACTCACCTCTGATACTCCTGTGTTCGGATTTTCCGGTAGTATTACCCGAAAAGCCGCCAATGTTCAATGGACATAAGAATCCCCCCTTTTATCCCAGCCCCCAAGTTGGGTAAGATACGACCGTGAGGAAAGGCAAAAGGTTGCAGCGATGAATGGATCAATCACGGATGTTCCGGGAATAGAAGTCGGACACGCCCAGGACCTCGCCGCGGGCAGGGGCTGCACGGTGGTGCTCTGCCGCGGGAGGAGCGGTGCCAGGCGTGGATTCCAGGGGCGGGGCCCCGGCCACGCGGGAGACGGATTGCCTGCGGCCGGAGAACTTCCTTCCCTTCATGCACGCAGCGTTCCTGACCGGGGGCAGCGCCTACGGCCTGGACGTCGGCGGGGGGATCATGCGCTGCCTGGAGGAACAGGGGGTCGGCTTCAACATCGGCGTGGCCCTGGTGCCCATCGTGGCAGGGGCCGCGCTCAACGACCTGGCCTTCGGCGATCCGCAGAGGCGCCCGGACGCAGCCATGGGCTACGAGGCCTGCAAGAACGCCTCG
The DNA here is from genome assembly GCA_963745745.1 of uncultured Spirochaetota bacterium. Lineage (GTDB taxonomy): Bacteria > Spirochaetota > Spirochaetia > SZUA-6 > DRHE01 > MIBK01. Next base: position 38,894 of record CAVUYS010000033.1, read on the forward strand.
GGTAGCGAATGCCGGCAGGGAAACATCGGCGCCGGCACGGGAGCCTGCATCGGCCGTTTGGCCGGCAACGCCCGGGGCATGATGAAGGGCGGTCTGGGCACGGCGAGTCTGAGGGTCGGCGAGTTGATCGTAGGGGCCATCGTGGCCGTCAACTGCAACGGCGACGTGCTGGATGCGGAAACCGGCCAGCTCCTGGCGGGAACGCTGCGCTCCGGGCAGAAGAAAGTCGCCGGGGCCCGCAACCTGCTCACCGCGCCCGCGGGGAGCTTCAGAGAAGGTTTTCCCACCAACACGACGATTGGGGTGGTGGCCACCAACGCCGCCCTGAGCAAAGGAGCCGCCACGCGCGTTGCCATGAACGCCCAGGACGGCTACGCGATGTCAATTCAGCCAGTCCACACCATGGGGGACGGGGACGTCATTTTCTGCATGGGCACCGGCAAGGTTCAGGCCGACCTCACGCGCCTGGGAGCCCTGGCCGCCTGGGCCATGGCGGGGGCGGTGGCCAACGCGATCCGCGCCGCCGATGGACTGCACGGGGTGCCGTGCATGAAGGAGCTGGCATGAAGATCGGAATCATCGGGGCGGGGGCCATGGGCTCCCTGTACGGGGGCAAGCTGGCCCAGGCCGGCGCCGAGGTGCTGCTCTACGACATCTCCCGGACCCACGTGGAGACGGTCAACTCCTCGGGGTTGAGCATCGAGGAGCTGGACGGCAAGACGACGGTGGTCCGCCTGAAGGCCACGGTGGTGCCCGCCGACCTGGCCGACGCGGACGTGCTGCTGATCTTCGTGAAGTCCAGCGCCACCGCCGCCGCGGCGCGGCAGTTCGCCGCCCTGGCCAAGGCCGGGGCCATAGCCGTGACCCTGCAGAACGGGCTGGGCAACGAGCAGATCCTGCGCGAGGCCTTCGGGGCCGAGCGCACGGCCGCCGGGGTCACCTCGCAGGGGGCCACCTTCCTGGGCCCCGGGCGCGTGCGCCACGCCGGCACCGGCCCCACCCACCTCTGCATGTCCGACAACGCGCAAGCTGGCCCCGCTGGTGGAGGCCCTGAGCAAGGCCGGCTTCGAGACGCATCTGGAGAAGAGCATCGACAGCCTGGTCTGGAGCAAGCTGGTGATCAACGTGGGCATCAACGCCCTGACCGCGCTGACCGGCCTGCCCAACGGGCGCCTGCTGGACTTCCCCCAGACCCGGGCCCTGATGGGCGACCTGGTGGCCGAGGCGGTGCGGGTGGCCAAGGCCCGCGGCGTCCCGCTGTCCTACACCGAGCCGCTGGCCATGGTGTACACGGTGGCCGAGAAGACCGGCCGCAACCGCTCCTCCATGCTGCAGGACTTCGACCGCCGCCGCCCTTCGGAGATCGACTTCATCAACGGGGCGATCATGCGCGAGGCGGAGGCGCTCGGCCTGGAGGCGCCCGTGAACCGCACGGTCACCCGCCTGGTCCAGGCCCTGGACGCCCTGCACGCCGAGGAAGGCCGGCCTTCGGCCAAGGCTTGACCCGGGCCCGGCCGGGCTCCTATGTTGATGGTATGTACGCCTTGCTGCTTGCGCCGGGCTTCGAGGAAGTGGAGGCGACCACCCCGGCGGATTACCTGCGCCGCGCCGGGATCGAGGTGCACCTGGTGGGGGTCGGCAGCCGCCTGGTGGAGGGCAGCCACGGCATCCGCCTGCAGGCCGACACGACCATAGAAGAGCTGGCTGAGGAGCCCGAGGGAGTGATCCTGCCCGGGGGCATGCCGGGAGCCGCCAATCTGGCCGCCTCACCGGCGGTGCTGGAGCTGGTCCGGCGCCTGCACTCCAAAGGCCGCCTGGTGGCGGCCATCTGCGCCGCCCCGGCCGTAGTGCTGGAGCCGGCGGGGGTGCTGGCCGGCAAAAGAGCCACCTGCTTTCCGGGATTCGAGGAGCGCTTCGCCACGGCCCGCTTCAGCGCCGGCCGGGTGGTGGTCGACGGCAACGTGGTCACCAGCCGCGGACCGGGCACCGCCGCGGAGTTCGCCCTGAAGCTGATCGAGCAGATCGCCGGCCGGGAAAAAGCCCTGGAAGTCCACCGCCGCACCCTGCAGAGGGACTGACTACTGTCAGCGCGGCTATTTGCCGCACTAACTGCTCTGCAGTTTGCACGCTACTGCGTACTAACCGCTGAAGGCAGGCGAATCCTGCCGCAGGCGGTTAGCGCGTTATTTGCGCACTAACGCGGGCGGCCCTCAGGCCCAGACCTGGCTTTTGCGCTCCGGAGTCAGCACCTCGCGCACGGGGTAAAGGTCCAGCACGATGTCGTGCGGCTCGAACCAGAGCTTGATCTCCCGCTCGGCCTCCTCCGGCTCGCTGGAGGTATGGATCACGTTCTCGAAGACTCCGCTGGTGAGGATGCGGCCGTATTGGCCCCGGATGGTGGTCGGGACAGCCTGCTCGGGGTTGGTGGCTCCCGCCAGGTCGTGAATCTTGCCGATGGCGTTCTCGCCCCAGTACACCAGGGCCAGCACGCGGTTGTCCCCGTGCAGGTCCCCGGTGATATAGCGCACCAGCTCCTCGAAGAAAGGCTTCTTGGCCAGATGGGCGTAATGCTTCTCGGCCAGCTCCCGCGAAACCCGCACGACCTTGGCGGCCGCGATCTTGAGGCGCGTTTCCGACAGCCGGGTGAGGATGTTGCCGGTGAGGGACTTCTTCAGGCCGTCCGGCTTGATGATGACCAGTGTCGCTTGTTCTGCCATAGTTTCCACTGAATATACGCCAAGTTCCCCCGGCGCTGCAAGCTCGGGAAATTATCCTGGCGGCAGACAAGCGAAACGACCTATGCTTGGAGTATATGCCGTCACTACGTGATCGGGACAGCGTCGAAAGGGCGGTCGATGAGATCCGGGACGAGATGGTCGGCTTTCTGCAGAAGCTCGTCCGGATGGACACCGCGGTTCCTCCGGGGAACAACTACCCCGACTGCGCCCGGCTCATCGGACAGACCTTGAAAAAGCTCGGCTACGAAGTTCATCCGCTCAAGGTACCCGGCGAGCTTGTCGAACGGCGGCTGCGGGAGAAGTGTCTCCCCGTGCCCGCTGGTGGCCCGCCTGCGCGGGTGAATATTCTCAGCCGGAAACAAGGCCAGGGATCCGGTCGAGTCATGCATTTCAGCGGCCATTTCGACGTGGTGCCTCCGGGTGAGGGGTGGACGATGGATCCCTTCTGCGGTGAGCTGCGCGACGGCAAAGTATACGGAAGGGGCTCGACCGACCAGAAATCGGGCATTGCCGCTTCCCTTTTTGCGATCGAGGCGATTCGGCGGTCCGGCGTCAAACTGCCAGGCACGGTCGAGCAGTCGGCCACCGTGGACGAGGAGTACGGCGGAGACACTGGTCTGGGGTACCTGGTGGAGAAGGGCTATGTCGGCAGGGGCAGGTCATGGCCTTTTCGACCCTTGACCTGCTGGGCGCTGAATAGGCTATCAGGGGTCCCGGCCTTCAGGCGGCCGCACCGCGGCCCCGTAGTCAGCCAGCACCTCGCGCACGGCGGCCCGCACCAGCTCCAGCGGCTCGCTGGACAGGGCGCCTTCCCTCACCCGGCCGGCCTGCCGCGGCAGGTACTGGCTCAGCAGCGTCCAGGGCGGAGCCTGCCGGCGCAGGTTGGCCAGCAGGCGCTCGACCGCCCGCTGGACCGGCGGCGCCGCCCAGTAATAGCGGCAGCGGTCCAGCAGGCTGAACCGCCGGGCCAGGGCATCCTCCCCCCGGTAGTAGCCCCGCCAGTGCGAGGGATCCGCCAGCATGGCCCGCTCCAGCTCCTCTCCCAGGCGGGAAGGCTCGGACGGAGCCAACTCCCGCTCGATCATCTCCAGGGCGAACAGCGCCTCGCGCATGGCGAAGGTGAGAGCGGGCCCCACCTTGAGCACCGCCACCCCGTCCTCCACCAGCGCCCGCAGGGCGGTGGCC
>CAVUYS010000034.1:0-11069 GCA_963745745.1 uncultured Spirochaetota bacterium
TCTTCAGCGACCTGCACGGCAACAGCGCCGCCACGGAGGCGGTACGCCCCGGGGGCTATTGCGCGGCCGCGCCCTCCCCGGGGTATCGCCGATCGATTTCCGCGAGGCGTTCGGAATTGATGATCAGGGTGGAATAGATCGTTTCCAGACCGACGCTCAAATCCCGCTGCGCGCTCTCCGGCAGCCGGGACAGCCTCTCCTGATTGCCCTTCTTGCCCAGCCACTGCACCAGCCCGGAGCCGTCGTCGTAGACGCGGCGCAGGGAGGCCCGGGTGCTGTCGATCACCCGCCGCAGGCGGGCGGGGGTCAGGGTCTTGATGGTCTTGGCGGCCCGGGCCGTGGCCAGGGAGCTCTTCACCCGCAGCAGGGACTTCTCCAGCTGGTTCACCTCGCTGAGCAGGGCTTCCAGGGAGGCCCGGCGGTGCTCGATGCTCTCCCGGCCGACGACGTAGGCGAACTCCACGTCCCGGTGGGGGCTCTTCAGCTGCCTGCCGGCCAGCAGGGCGAAGAAGCGCGCCAGCCGCTCCAGCAGCGGCGGCCTGGGCTGGAACACCGCATAGACCGTCTCCAGCACCGGCAGCAGGCGGCCGACTTCCCGCAGGCGGTCCAGATAGCGGTAGACCACGCGCAGGTACTTCTGGCGCAGCCCGGCGGCGCCGCTCTTCGCCTCGCTGCCGTCCTTGGGCAGGTACCTGGCCCTCACTCCGGTCTCCAGGACCTCGTCGCTCACCGCCAGGTCCTGCAGCGCCTCCCGCGACAGCTGCGGGTCGTAGCTCAGGCCCAACAGAGTACACTTTTCCCGGATCAGGGCTTCGCCGGCCTGCGGCGCCTGCAGATAGCTCTCCAGGCCGCTGAAGTGCCCGGCGATCTCCCGCCGCAGCCGCAGGCGGTACTCGTCCAGCCTGAGGCTCTCCAGCCGTTCCACGAACGGGTCGAGGTGCTGGGCCAGCAGCTCCTCCACGTCCTTGCGCTTCTGGCGGGCCAGGGCCGCCGCTTCGGCGTTCGGGTCGCGCAGCAGCCAGCCGGAGTTTTGTGAATACAGCTCCTCCATGAACTTGCGCAGGTCGGCGTGCACCCGGCGGATGTCGGCCAGCTCGTCCAGCGCCAGCAGCCGGGGGTCGGCCAGCAGGTGGACCCGGACGACCTCCAGGTTGTCCAGCAGGCTGGCCAGCCAGCGGGTGTTGTCCTGCACCTCCCCCTCGCTGCTGCGCAGGGTGGGCTTGCTGAAGCTGATCTTCCGGGCCTGGGGATCCAGGGCGCTCTGCAGGCTGGCTTCCGGGGCGAAGGAGCTGCGCAGGAGAAGCGGCAGGGTGCGCAGGGACTCGGCGAGGGAGCGGTACAGGTCGCGCACCTCCGCGCCCCTGCCGTGGAGGGTTTCCTTCTCCGCTTCCAGGAACTGCATCAGCTCGGTCAGGCCCATGCGCTGCTCCCCGCTGGCAGGCTACTTGGGCGGCAGGGCGGCCGCGTATTGCCGGGCCGCGGACAGCCACCGGAGGAGGTCCGGGTCGCTCAGCCCCGCCTTCTCCACCATGATCCAGCCCTTCATGGGCCGGCCCGTGAGGTCGAAGGGCTTCACGTGCGGCCGCGACAAGGCCTGCCCGGCCTCCGCCGGGCCCAGGCGCAGGATCAGGCGGTCCTGGTTCACCCCGCACAGCATGTTGCCGTTCAGCAGGTGGCAGGTGCCGCCGAACATTTTCTTGCGAGTGGTCCCCCAGCCGGCCATGGCCGCGGCGAGGCGCTCGTCCAGCTCTTGATCGTAAGGCATCAGCTTGCCCTCCACAGCATGCGTCCGCTCTCGAACCCGGGGCGCAAGGTCCCCCGGTCGGCCAGCCAGGCCAGGTAGGCGCGCAGCGTGCCGCCCACCAGCACGTACTGGCTGGGATTCAGCTCGATGGCGAACTGGCGGCACAACCCGGCCAGGATTTCCTCGAAGCCGGCCGGCTGGGCGCAGAACGAGCTCACCGCGGCGGCGGTGGCCTCCAGGGCGGCGCGATTGGCCGCCACCAGCGGCCCCGCCTCGCGCACGGGACGTCCGTGGCCCGGCACGATCCACCGCGCGGCCAGGGATTCCAGCCGCTCCAGGGTCGACAGATGGGCGGCCACGTCGTAAAGGAAGAAAACCGGGTGCTTGGCCAGGACCTCTTCGCCGAAAAGCGCGTCCCCGGCGAAGAGCACCCCGTCCGGCGTGCGCACGCCGATCATCTGCAGGAAATGCCCGGGCAGCGGCACCGCCTCCAGCTCCGTGTCCGGGATGGGCCCGGAGTCGGGGAGCAGCAGGTTCACCGTCGAGGCGGCGGCCTGCAGGAACTTGCCGCGCAGCTCGCGGAAGGGCGCGGCCCCCCACAGGAAGGAAGGCTCCAGGACGGGGTCGGTGATGAAGGCCGCCTCCATCCGGGCGGCCGCGATCCGGCAGCCGGTCTGCTTCTGCAGATAGGCGTTGCCGCCGACGTGATCGGCGTTGGAGTGGGTGTTCACGATCAGGCGCAGGGCCAGGCGGCGCTGGTCCAGCACCTGGCGGATCTGCCGGCCGGCTTCCTTGTCCCCGCCGCTGTCGATCAGCACGGCCCCGTCCCCGCCCTCCCACAGCCCCACGTTCACCCCGGTGGGCAGGAGCCAGGTGCGCTCGCCGAGCTGCTCGGGTTGCCAGTTGGGCATGAGCACAGCATAACCGCACCCGAGGGGCGGGCGCAACTGGAATCAGCGCGCGGCGCGCAGCCGTTCCAGCAGCCGGCGCACTTCCGCCAGGCCGGTGTCCGGGTTCATGAACACCAGGCGCAGCCAACGCCTGCCGGCGTGGGTGGCGGTGGAGAGGTAGAAGCTGCCCTCCGCCAGGATGCGGGCGCGCAGGGCCATCTGCCGCTCGTCGTCGGCCTTGAGGCGGAAGCAGAGGATGTTGGACTGGGGGGCCGCGGCGCACTCGAAGTCCGGCTGGCCGGCCAGCAGCTCGTAGGCCTGACGGGTGACCCGGTGCACCCCCTCCACGTAGGCGGCCAGGCCTCTTTCCCCCATGGCCGCCAGCACGGCGAAGAAGCGCAGGCCCAGCCCGGCCTTGGTGCATTCCACCGTGCGGTGGATGAAATCGAAGCCCGGCTGCTCCTTTTCGTGGAACAGGTAGCTGGCCTCCTGCTGGAAGGCCCGGTCCAGGCCGGCGGCCTCCCGCACCAGCACCGCCGCGCACACGGTGGGGGCGCGGGCCAGCTTGTGCAGGTCCCACACCAGGGAGTCGGCTCGCCGCACGCCCCGCATCCGGGGGGCCAGCTCGTCGCTCAGCAGGGCCCCGGCCCCGTGGGCCCCGTCCACGTGCAGCCAGATCCCGTGCCCGGCGCAGAACTCGGCGATCTCCTCCAGCGGGTCGTACAGCCCCAGGGCGGTGGAACAGGCGTTGGCCACCAGGGCCACGGCGCGCCGGCCATCGCCGGCGAGGCGCTCCCAGGCCCTGGGCAGGCGGTCTGGACGGATCACCCCCCGCTCGTCGGTCTCCAGCTCGTAGATCGAGCGGCGGCCCAGGCCCAGGATGCCGGCGGCCCGGGCCACCGAGTAGTGGCTGGCGGCCGGAGCCAGGAGAGCCAGCCCCGCGGGGTTGCCATGCTCCCAAACCTCCGGGGCCAGGCGGCTGCGCGCGGCGATCAGCGCCGTCAGGTTGGCCAGGGAGCCGCCATGGGTCAGCACCCCGCCGCCGTGACCGGCCGGTCCGCCGGCCGCCGCCGCGCCTCCAGGATACGGGGCTGGCGCCCACCCCACCTTGCCGAGCAGCCAGTTGATCAGGAAGTACTCGATGGCCGCGGCCGCCGGGCCCATCTCGTAGATGGCCATGGCGTTGTTGGTGAAGCCGTCCACCAGCGAGCCCAGGGAGCCGGAGGGGTGGGGCACGGCCACCTGGTGGGCCAGGTAGGCGGGGTGGTGCAGGCGCGTGGTGCGCTGCAGGTAGTCGCGGATGAAGCGCTTCAGCCGGGCGCCGGCCAGGCCGCCCCGGGAGGCCAGCTCGGCCAGGCCCAGCTCGCGCACGATGTCCCCCAGGGGCCGCTGGTCGATGACCGGCCGGCGGGCCGCCCGGCTTTCGCGGTAATAGCGGCTCAACTGGCGGGCCACGATGCGCGCGTCGCGTTGGAAGCTCATGCCCTCAAGGATAACTCCGGCGGGCTCTCGGCGGCCAGCAGCGCGGCCTCCCAGCCCAGGATGGCCTTCTTGCGCAGGGGCCCCTCCCCGTAGTTGCCGAACTCGCCCATCTTGCGGATGACCCGGTGGCAGGGGATCAGGAAGGGGATGGGGTTGTCCCCCACCGCGTTGCCCACCGCGCGCGCCCCGCCGGGCAGCCCGACGAAGCGGGCCAGGTCCTCGTAGCTCACCGCGGCGCCCAGGGGGATGCGCAGCAGGGCCTGCCAGACCTGGATCTGGAAGTTGGTGCCGCGCACGTGCAGGTGCAGCGGCGCGGGGGCCGTCCCGGGCCGGAAGGGAAACACCCGCGGCAGGTAGGCCGCGGTCAGCTCCGGCGCCTGTTGCAGGCGCGCGCGCGGCCAGGACCTCCGCAGCCAGGCTTCAGCCTGGGCTTCGTCCTGCACGAAGTGCAGGCTGCAGATCCCGCGCTCGGTGGCCGCCAGCAGGCAGCGGCCGAAGGGGGAGGGATGCACCCCCCAGCTCACGGTCAGCCCTTCGCCGTGGGCGCGCACCTCCCCCGGGGTCACCGCCTCGCAGCTGACGAACAGGTCGTGCAGGCGGCTGGGCCCGGAAAGGCCCGTCTCGTAGGTGGCGTCCAGCAGGTTGCGCGAGCGCTCCAGCAGGCCGCGGGCGTACTCCTTGGTCAGGAACTGCAGGAAGCGCTTGGGGCTGATGCCCACCCAGCGCCCGAACAGGCGCTGGAAGTGGAACTCGCTCAAGCCGGCCGCGGAGGCCACCTCGGCCAGGGAGGGCTGGCGGCGGAGGTTTTCCTCCAGGAACTCGATCGCCCGCTCGATGCGCTCATAGTCCCCGGCCAGCTGCTCGTAATCGTCCATACGACAAACGTAGGGCATCCGGGCCCGCCGATCAACCCGAATCTTGCGGTCCTCTCGCGCCCCCTTCAGCGGACTTCGATTTCCGCCAGCACCCCGTAATGATCGGAGGGGTACTGCCCGTCCAGCGGGCGGTCCAGCACCACCCGGGCCCGGGTGACGCTCAGCCCGGAGCCCCGCACGAAGACATAGTCGATGCGCTTGTTGCGGGGATCCTCGGGGACTTCGTCCGGGTAGGTGCGGCGCTGCAGCTGGATGTTGGGGTTGCCGTCTTCATCCCAGGTGACGCCCTCCCCGCTGCCGGCCAGCTCGAAGGCGTCGAGGAAGCCCGCCTGCCGCAGCAGGCCGATCTCCTCGCTGTCCGCCAGGGCGTTGAAATCCCCCAGCAGGATGGCCGGGCCGCCGCCGGCCACGCGCTGGATGAAGGCCAGCATCCGGCGCGCCTCCTCCAGGCGCCACTGGACTCCGGATTTCGCCTCCGCCACCTTCTTCCGCCAGGCCTCCTCGTCCAGCTCGCCGGACCGCAGCCTGGCCTCCAGCTCGGCCAGGTAGGCGTCGGTGGGGAAGGGGGAGGCGTGCCAGTGCGTGCAGAACAGGCAGATCTCCGTCCCCGCCACGCGGATGCGTGCGGCCACCACCTGGGTGGCGTCCTTGAGATGGGCGGTGAAGAAGTTGCCGACCGGACCGCCCGAAAGCTGCTCGCGCCCCGCCCGCCGCAGGCCCAGACGCGGGTGGGCCAGCAGCAGGTCCCCTTCGCGCAGGTTGCACGGGATGCCCACCGGCCCGGCGCGCAGGCCCCCGAGGCCGACGTGCCAGACCCGGTCGTATCCCAGCGCCTGGGCCAGGCGGCGGCCATAGCGGGGGAGCTTGTTGGCCTCGTTGAGGGCCAACACGTCGGGGGACAGCTCCCGCAGCCCGTCCAGCAGCGCCTGGGTGCGCTGCCGGCGAACCTCTTTCTCCTCGTACTCCCCCATCTTGAAGGAACCCCGGTAGTCCAGGCCCGACCAGACGTTGATGGTCAGCACGGTCAGGCTCTCCCCCTCGGCCGGGATGGGCTGGCTCACCACCGACAGAACCGCGGCCAGGACCAGGCCAATCGCCGCCTTGCCAGACATATCCCCATTGTAGGCGAAAGCGGCGGCGGCCGCACGGAATTCCGCCGCGCCGTTCAGCCCCTGGCCCGCAAGCGCGCGTACATCCGCCGGGAGAAGCCGAACAGGGCGGGGCTGAGCAGGGCCCTGAAGAGCAGCACGTGCAGCCGCGGCCGCAGCCCCGGGATCAGCCGGAGCCTGCCGCGGAACAGGGCCCGGATGCCCGCGCGGGCCACCTGCTCGGCGGAGGCCAGGTGCCCGGCCACCAGGCCGGGAAGCACGATGCGGTTGTTGGCGAAGAAGCGGGTGCGGATGCCCCCGGGTACCAGGGTGCAGACCCGCACCCCCGCCTCGCGCCACTGCAGAGCCAGGCCGCGGGAGAGGGCCAGCAGGTAGCGCTTGCTGGGCCCGTAGGTCAGGGAGGAGGGGTCGGGGAACAGTGCCGAGATGGAGGCCACGTTCAGGATCCAGCCCCGGCGGCGGGCGAGCATGTCCCGACCGAAAAGCAGGCACAGCCGGGTGGGGGTCTGCACGTGCAGGGCCAGCAGGCGCCGGGTGCCGGAGGGATCCGCCAGCTCGCTGTCGACGTTGAGAAAGATCCCGGCGCAGTTGACCAGCACGTCCACGGGCCAGCCCAGCTCGCGGCAGCGCTCGTACAGCAGCTCCGGGGCTTCGGGCAGGGCCAGGTCCTGGACCAGCGCCCGCGCTTCGCCCCGGAGGGCCAGCCCGGCCCGCACCCTCTCCAGCTCCGGGGCGTTCTCGCTGGCCAGCAGCAGGCGCAGGCCCCGGGAGGAGAGCTCGCGGGCGATGGCTTCCCCCAGCCCCGAGGAGGCCCCGGTGACCAGCGCGGTCAGCGGCTGCGGCGGCGATGGGATTCGGCGGGACGGCATCAGAACAGGTCCAGCTGCTCCGCCGTCGGCTCGCGGGGCGGGGCCGGGGGGTCGGGCCGCAGGCGCTCGGCCAGCTCCTCGTCCAGCCCGGCCAGGAACGGGCTGGGCGGCAGGCGCAGCTCGCGTCCGAACAGGAAGCGGCGGCGGGCGTGGCTCAGGTACAGGAGGCTGCCTGCCCGGGTCAGGCCCACGTAGAACAGGCGCCGCTCCTCCTCGGGGTTGGCCGGCCGCCGGGCGGGCAGGGTGTAGGGCAGCAGGCCGTCCTCGCAGCCGGTGATGAACACACAGGGAAACTCCAGCCCCTTGGCCGCGTGCAGGGTCAGCAGGCTCACCCGCTCCGCCGCCCTGACCAGTGCGTCGGGCTCCGTGCCCAGCAGGGCGGCCTCCAGGAACTTGTCGATGCCCCCGCCGGACTCCGCGGCCAGCCCGGCCAGCCCGGCCGGACCGGCTGGGCCGGTCGGGCCGGCTAGGGAAAGGCGGCGGCCACGCTGCTCAACAGGCTGCTCAAGTCCCCGTCCCGCTCGAAGTCCCGGCGCCAGCGCAGCAGGTCCTCCGCCGTGGCCAGGCGGTCCCGGAGCACCCGCTCGCGGGCCAGGGTGTTGCCCGGCGCCCGCAGGGCCTGCAGGATGCGCAGGATGGAGCGGGCCGGCTCCTGCCGCAGCCAGGGCTGCTCGGTGGCCGCCTGGCAGGGGATGGCGTGAGCGGCCAGCGCCCGGGCCAGCGGCTCCATCTGGCGGGCCACCCGGCAGAGCACCGCGATGTCCGCGAAGCTGCGGATGCCGCTCTGCTGCTCCCCCGCGCTGAAGAAGCCGGTGCCCCCCATCAGGCCCTCGATGGTCCGGGCCACGTACTGCGCTTCGCTGTCCTCGCTGGCGTGCTCGCTGATCCGCAGGCGCGTTTCCGGTCCCGCGCGGCGCTTCGCGGGCCGGCTCGCGCGCCCCGCGCCTTCCGCGGCCGGCGGCAGCACGGCGGCGGAGGCCTTCAGGATCGTGGAGGAGCAGCGGTAGCTGGCCTTCAGCCCGTACAGCGAGGCCAGCGGGTAGTCCTCCCGGAAACGCCCCAGGAAGCGGGAATCCGCGCCGCGGAAGCCGTAGATGGCCTGATTGGGGTCCCCGATGGCGAACAGCGGGGCATCCCCGGCGGGCATGAGCAGCCGCACCAGGCGGTACTGCACGGCGTTCACGTCCTGGTACTCGTCGATCAGCAGGTGGGTGGTGCGGGAACGGACCTCGGCCAGCACTTCCGGCTGGCTGGACAGCAGGCGCACCGGCAGGCGCAGCAGGTCGTCCAGGTCCACCGCGTTGTGCAGGGCCAGGGTGGCCTCGTACTGCGTGAACAGCTCTTTCTGGTCGGCGGGCGGATCTTCTTCTTCTGCCTGCTTGCTCAGGGAGATGGCTTCCGCCAGGACCCCGGCCCTGCCTTTCGGGCAGCCGGGCAGCGCGGCCAGGAGCTCTTCGCGCTCCTCCTGGTCCACGATCGTGAAGGGCCAGCTCAGGTTCAAGCGCTCCCCGTAGGTTTTCAGCAGGGCCAGCCCGAAGGAGTGGAAGGTGCCGATGCGGATCCACTCGCGCACCCGGGGGTCGGGAAGCAGCAGCCCGAGACGATCCCGCATCTCGCGCGCCGCCCGGTTGGTGAAGGTGACCGCCGCGATGGCCTCGGGAGCGGCGCCGCGCGAACGGACCAAATGGGCGAGGCGGGCCGCCAGCACGGCGGTCTTGCCCGTGCCCGGCCCGGCCAGCACCAGCGCCGGCCCCGTCCCGTGCTCCGCGGCCCGCCGCTGCTCCGGATTGAGCGCGGGGGCCGAAAGGCGGGCGGCGGCCCGCGACTCCGGCAGCGTACCGGCCTCCCGCCGGCCGGGGCCCTGCTTCCGGGACACCTGGGGCAGGATTCGGCGCCGCTCTATCGGGGTGGAGCGGCTGCGCTGCTTTCCGAACAGCAGAGCCTGCCCGCCCAGCTCGCGGGCCTCGCCGGGCTCGAACAGGGTGATGCGCCCGTATTCCCCGTCGTAGCCCGCCTGGACCCGCACCCGGCCTTCGCGCATGCGGCGGACCGCCTCACCCAGCGCTTCCCCGCCCAGGCTGGCCACCTCCGGCACGGGCATCGACAGCAGCAGGTCCAGCTCGGTGACTCTTCCGGCCACCAGTTCGTCGTAGCGTTCAAGGCCGCGTCGACCTGCGACGGAATGGAAATGCGCCGCTGCGGTGCCCACCAAGTGCGCGCCCTATCGATGCGACGACGTCGGCTGCTTCTCGTCGTGCGTGAAGAACGAGCAGTGCGCCGAGGGCAACGGCTGCGTCGACGGCAAGTGTCAGGCGATCATCGCGCGCTGCAGTGCGAGCGGCGAGAGCTCGATCGGAATCGACGGAAGGAGACGCCTTGTGCGCCCTACCGTTGCTCTTCGACCGGCACCTGCGGGCTGAGCTGTGCGTCGAGCACCGACTGCGCCGGCGGGTACGCCTGCGATCCGCCGAGCCTCACCTGCGTCGCGACCGACTCCGGCGCGGCGAGCGAGGGCGGCTGCGCCTACGGCGGAGCATCAACGAACCAGCCTGTTTTCCTGGCTCGTCGTCGCGACCGCGCTCGCCGTCGGCAGGCGCGAGCTCTTGCGCTGATCTCACGCCGAGAGGACTTCGCTCTTTCGAGCAGTCCACTTCGCTTCGATCGCGCCGCTCGTATATTCTCGTCCCTCGATGGGGGAAGAGATCCGCTGGTCTCTCCAGACGGAGAGCCGACGCTTCGACTTGCCGCTCGGCGCGCGCATGGTCGCGGGTCGCGCCGACGACGTGCCCATCCCTCTCCCCGAGAGCGACGCGCAGGCTTCGCGATATCACGCCGCGTTCGAGGCGACGCTTCGGGCGTGCGCGTCGTCGATCTCGACAGCCGCAACGGCGTCCGCGTCAACGGCGTTCGCAGCAAGACCGCGACGGTGACCTAAGGGCGACACGGTTCGCATCAGCCAGACCACGTTCCGCGTGGCGTGCGAGCTCGAGGACCGCGGTCCGACCCTGCCGACGGGGTCATGAGCCGCAGCACGGGCGCCAAGAGCGTTCGGCGCGGCTCGACCCCGTACGTCTGCGACGTGTGCGGGATGGAGGGCCCGCTGCCCGGCCCCGATCATCTGCCGTGGTGGAGCGAGGTCGCGTGGATCTGCGATGGCTGCACGGAAGCCCAACGGACCGATCCGAAGTCGGTGGGACCTCCCCGCGCCCGAATCATCGGCGACGAGCTCGAGCTCCTGCGCTTCCTCGCGCGGGGTGGCATGTCGGCGGTCTACGAGGCGCGCCACGTGGTCTCGGGCATCCGCGCCGCGGTGAAGGTCATGCTCCCCGATCGCACGCTCGACCGAACGGCGACCAAGCGTTTCACGCAAGGAGCAGGCGATCGCCGGTCGCCTCGCCCATCCGAGCATCGTGCGTTGCTTCGACGTCGGTCAGACGGTGAACGGCGATCTCTACGTCGCCACCGAGTTCATGTCGCGCGGCGACGTCGACGCGCTCGCGTCGTCGATGTCGAACGTGAAGGCCGTGGTCGCGCTGGTCGCCGTGATGTTCGCGGCGCTGGCGCACGCGCACGAACAAGGAATCGTGCACCGCGACGTGAAGCCCGCGAACCTGCTCCTCGGCCCTCCCGACACCGGCGGGCGCGCGCACGGAAAGCTCGCCGATTTCGGGCTCGCCAGGAGCTTCCGCGAGATTGGCGGGACGCAACACGACGACAACTTGATCGGATCGGCGGGGTTCGCTGCGCCGGAGCAGCTCCTCGGGTTCCACGACGTCGGCCCGGCCGCTGACGTGTACGGTGGCGGCACGTCGCTGTACTGGCTGCTGACGGGCGAACGCCCGGTGGTTCTCCCCTGCCCCGCGACGGAGGCGAGCGACACACAGGTCGTCCTCGCGACCCTGAGCGACGAGCGGGTGCCCATCTCGAAGCGACGACCCGGGCTGCGTGGTTGGCTCGCCGAGCTGACCGACGCGATGTGCGGCCGCGACCCCGAGAAACGCGCGCACCTCACGGCCGCCGAGGTCGCGTCGATGCTGCGTTCGAAGTCGGTCTGACTACTTCTTCGCCAGCGCGGGATTGACCCAGCTCTTGGTGAGCCA
>CAVUYS010000035.1:0-10092 GCA_963745745.1 uncultured Spirochaetota bacterium
AGACGGTTTTTTTGCGATTTCCGGTCGTAGATGATCCGGGACGTAGGTATGCTTGCCTCGCGTATTCAAACCTAAGGAATGTCCATGCCGTCGGTCGAACGTATCGACGTGGGCACCAGCCGATGGCTCCGGTCCATACCGAGTCAGGTGCCCATCCACCAAGAAGTTCGTCTAATTAAGAGTTAGGTGAATCACCATCGGAGGCAGAATCATCCGCGAGTCGACTAAAGGCCACTGCATGGAATGTCGCTTAGGATAGGAAGACCTTTGCATAAGAAGAGGTGATCAATCATGGGGTTCCTCAGCTTCCTACTTGGACCTGGAATATTTTTTACCCCTCTCATTTATGTACCTCTCTATCTTTACATAGAGAGAAGCTTCAACCGCCATGCTCTGGTCCAATACATCCTGAAAATCATCACTGTGCTGGGAGGACTTTCCCTGGTCATCTACGCCTGCACTGCACCTCTTGATTTCAAGGTACTCATGCCATCCCACGGCACTTCGAAGAACGAGGTGCCAGCTTCATTCTTCCTCGTTATTCTTGGCACTGCTCTGATGACCCTTCCAATTTATAGCAAATATATTAAATTCTCGAATGAGAATGAGTAACCACCTAACCCTCCGCCCAACTCGGACCTTGCCAGCATTGCCTTTCGCTCGCGCTCATCTTCTCGATTCCTCGACTTCATCCAGTGCCTCAGTGGTGCAACCGGGGTTGGTTACCCTCATTTACCAGGCATTTTATCAAAATACATAAAATATTATAATATCAATCGCTTTACAGAAGAATTTTTTGAACTAAATTACTATATATCATAATTTTAATTTTCCCCAAAACCAGGGGACTTCAGAAAAGAGGCCAACGTGAAAAAAGCACTTCTTTTATCAAGTTTCATCCTACTTGTTGGTTGCGTTCCGCCCGATCCCCACCCAATCGGTTCCATGCTTCCCGGAAAGATCATTTCCCTTTCCGATGGCAAAGTCTTTCCAATGGAGATTCAATTATCATCCATTTCCCACCCGACAGGCAAAATGACTGCTACCAATCTATCGACCAGCGAAAATTTCAGCGGCACATACACATGTATGGTCGAGACCAAGACGGTCCAGGACTCAAGGCCGACTTTCTTTGGGGATCAACAAACCAAGACGTCTTTAGAACTCAGTGATGTAGTGCCGGGCGTTGCAGTTCTGGTGGGTGATAAAGGCACGGTTCTGAACATCAAAATGACGATCAAAGCTGGCAACCCCCCCATTGGATACGGCAATGCTGAAGATAATAAAGGGAAAAAATATACTCTCCAATTTTAACAGTATATAATTGCAAATTAAAGCCCAAAATATCATCTAATCTGGATGACGACTCCACGAACTGACCTCTCCACCATGCGCTCCATCTCCTGACCTCTTCTCGGTGGGCCGCCAACGGCAGCGCCGGTCAACCCCGATCGTTAAGCCATCAGCCTGGAAAGTCGAATGCCAATGCCCACCAAACTCACCCTCTGCCTCCTCCTCCCCACCGCCCTCGTGGCGGCCGGCCCGGCCGAGGTATGGCCCCTGAAGACCGAAGTCGACGCCAGGGCCCTGGTCGAGAGCTGCTTCAAGTTGTTCGTGGCGGAGGACTACAAGGCGGGCCTGGACCTGTTCAAGCCCTACTGGAAGGTCTCCATGAATGAGCTCAACACGCTCACCATGCAGACCATCACCAGCCGCGCGACGGTGAAGGACCGGTTCGGTGCCAGCCTCGGCTACGAGTTCATCTCCGAGCGGAAGGCCGGGACCTCCCTCCTGAGATTCGTCGTCATCGAGAAGCTGGAGAACACCGCCATCCGCTACTCCGTGGTGTTCTACAAGGCCACGGACCACTGGGAGCTGCAGACCTTTGTCTGGGACGACAAGGTGCAGAACCTGTTTGGGGAATAGGGGTCGCGGCGAAGCTCCCAGCTTAAAGGCCGCCTCATGTGGGCAGATCTGTCACCATCCTTCCACCCTGACCCAGGAGCCCCGATGCCGCTGTGGACCATGTGGACCCACCTCCTTGAAACCGCCCTTGGCTTTCTCGGAGCGCACCTGGGGCTTTCGGAGGCGGCGGCGATCATCGCCCTCACGCTGATGGCCCGCACGGCGCTGATGCCTGTGTCGCTGACGGCCGCCTACAAGGCCCAGAAGAACAAGGAGGCCATGGAGCGCCTCAAGCCCGAGTTGGAGAAGCTGCGCGAGCGGCTCAAGGACAACCCGACCGAGTTGGCCACCCAGACCATGGCGCTGTACCGCCAGCACGGCATCACGTTCATGGACAAGGTGTCCGTGCTGAACATGGGCTCCCAGGGGCTCTTCGGCCTGGGCATCTTCCAGGTCCTCAAGCGCATGGTGTTCAGCTCCAGGTTCCTGTGGATCCCCAACCTCGCCCGACCCGACCTCGCGCTGACCATCCTCGTCGGCGCCCTCATGCTTTTAGGCACGGCCCTCATGCCCGGCGCCACCGGCAACGCCTCCATGCTGCTCATGACCGGGATTCCCGTGGTGATCTCGGTGATCGCCGTCGCCACCCTGCCCTCCGCCCTGGGCCTCTACTGGGCCACCTCGAACGCCGTCACCGTGGTCCAGGCGCTGGCGCTGCGCGGCCTGCTGGCCCGGCGGAGGCCCCTGGTCGCCTAATTCATGGGTTTGCCATCGTCCCTGAACTCAAGCTCGGCAGTGAGTTGTTCTCCAAACCGGTGAACTGGGTGGTACGTGGAACATGGAAAGGCAAAAGCCTTTTTAACCACGGATAAACACAGATGAACACCGATAAGAACTTAATCATTCTTTCATCCGTGTTCATCTGTGTTCATCCGTGGCCAATTTTCTTTTCGCCTCCGCTAGACTGCCCTCCATGTCCCTCCTCACCCCTGAACTCAATCTCGGCTATGGGCTGTTCTCCAAGTTGCTGAACCGGGCGGCGGGGAAACGGCCATCGAGGCGGCTTCACTGAGGAGCGGTTCAGACAAGGCCGGCGGATTCTGACGAAAGGACCTGACCCAGCCGGGTGCTTTGGCCTGTAACCTCTTCGGCTCCTGGCGCGTGATGTGGGCAGGAGGTCCACATGCCACAGAAGGCTGAAGTCATCGTCATCGGAGGGGGGCTGGCCGGGCTCATGGCCGCCCTCACCGCTGCTCGGGCAGGGCGGCGCACCGTGGTGCTGGAGCGGGGCGAGGTTCTCGGGGGGCGGGCGCAGACCCAGGATTGGAAGGGGTTCCGGCTCAATCTGGGTGCCCATGCCCTCTTCAAGGCGGGAAAGGCCTACACCCTCCTCCGTGAGCTGGGCCTCCTGCCCGAAGGGACCGAGCCGAACCCCAAGGGACGCACCCTTCGGGAGGGCCGCCTGGACCTCCTGCCCGCTGGCCCTTTCTCCATGCTCACCACGGGCCTCCTCGGGTGGAAGGAGAAGCGCGCCTACCTGTCCCTCATGGCCCACCTGCCCAAGGTGGATCTGCAGGAGGCTTCTGGCCTCTCCTGCACCCAATGGCTGGAGCGTCACGTGGCCGATCCCCGATTGCGCCAGTTCATGGGTGCCATCCTGCGCACGAGTACCTACGGCGGCGATCCGAACCGCGTGCGGGCCTCTCTTGCCTTGCGCCGGGTCCTGGACAGCCAAAAGGGGGTCTTCTACGTCCACGGTGGTTGGGGCGTTCTCGTCCAGCGCCTCGCCCGGGCGGCGGAGGCGGCCGGAGCCAGGATCCATGCCGGCGCGGCGGTGGCCAGCGTGGCCCCTCGGGGCGAGAGCTACGACGTGCGAATGAAGAACGGGGAGGTTTTCGAGGGCGACGAGGTGATCCTCGCCCTCCCCCCCAACGAAACCCTCCAGGTGCTGCCCGAGGCCGCCGCAGCGCGGTTGCGCGGAATACTCGGCGACGTGCGGCCGGTCACGGCCTCCTGCCTGGACCTCTGCCTCTCTCGCCTGCCCAATCACACCGTGAACATCGGCCTCGGCATCGATGAGCCCCTCTTCATGGTGGTCCAATCCGAGGTGGCCAACCTCGCCCCCGAAGGCGCGGCCCTCGTCCATCTGCTCCGCTACCATGAGGGCCGTCCCGGCGAGGAGCCCGCCGCGATGCGCGCGCGCCTGGAGGCCTTCATGGATCAGCTTCAACCGGGATGGCGGGAGGTGCTTCTCCACGCGCGCTTCCTGCCCGCCGCCCCCGTCGCTTCCATGCTGGACGAGCCGGGCCGCCGCCGTCCCGTCTCCGAGGACCTCGGCATGCCAGGCCTCCACCTGGCCGGCGACTGGGTGGGCGAGGAGGGCTGGCTCGCGGACGCGAGTTTCGCCAGCGGCCACCGGGCGGGCCTCGCCGCTGCCGCCATGGCGGCCTGCGCCTGATGGAAGCCGCGGCCCTCACGGAGTCCTTCGAGGCCCACCGCCGCCTGCTGTGGAGCCTCTCCTACCGCATGACGGGCTGTGCCGCGGACGCGGAGGACGTGGTCCAGGAGACCTACCTCCGCGCCCTCGAGCGCCCACCCAAGGACGACACCGCACCCTTGAAACCCTGGCTGGTGGCGGTGGCGGTGAACCTCGCCAAGGACCTCCTGCGCCGCCGCCGCACCCGGGCCTATCCAGGCATCTGGCTGCCGGGGCCGGCGGCGCTGGAGCCTGAGGCCCTGGCCGTGGAGCCGCCCCAGACGGGCTTCGATCTCCTGGAGAGCGGCTCCTACGCCTTCCTCGTGGCGTTGGAGAAGCTCACGCCCCAGCAGCGGGCCGTCTTCCTCCTGCGGGAAGTCTTCGATCACTCCGTGGAAGAGACGGCGGCAGCCCTCCGGCTGAGCGAGGCCAACGTGAAGGTCATCCTCCACCGCGCGAGGAAGGCCCTGGTGCGCCCCACCTATCCCTCGAAGGCGCAACGGGAGCTGACCCAGCGCGCCCTGATGGCCTTCCAGGAGGCCCTCGCGACGCAGGACCTCGCGGCCCTGGAGGCCCTCTTCGCGCCGGAGGTGCGGGCCTGCGGGGATGGCGGCGGAGTCTACGCCTCGGGCAAGGCGCCCATCGTGGGCGCGGCGGCCGTGGCCCGCTTCTTCCTCGGCCTCACGAAGGCGGGGGCCTCACCCACCTTCGAGCTGCGCCTGCTCAATGGGCTGCCTGCCCAGGTGGGCGTGTGGGAGCCCCTCTCCCCCCAGATGGCGCCCCGGTGGACGCTGCACCTGGAGGTGGACGCGGCCGGCCGCATCCTCTGGCTTCGGGCTGTCACCGCCCCCCGCAAACTCACGGCCCTCGCTTAGGGGTGGTCGCAGAACCCCATGACCCACCCTGATGCCCGGCCAGACCGTTGTGGACAAGCCCTGACGCATCCCTTCGGCTACTCTTCTGCCATGCCCCTGCCCACTCCAGAACTCAGGCTCGGCTATGAGCTGTTCTCCAAGCTGCTGAACTGGGCGGCGGGGAAGCGGCAGTCGAAGCGGCTGGAGGAGCTGAAGTCCAAGGCGTTCCAGGAGCTGCTGAAGGGCAATGCGGCGGACCTGGATCTGGTGGCTTCGGTGCTGAAGGAGATCCACAAGGCGGCAGACACCTCGGCCAAGGCCATCCGTCTGGAGGGTCTCTACGACAGCGCCACCCGGCCCCCGGCCAAGCCTAAGAAGCCGGAGCGCCGCCGCAAGCCTGCCAAGAAGGATTCGGGCCCCAAGAGCTGAGCTTTGGTGATTTAGGCCTCGGTTCAGGCCGATTCGGGATGCCAGGGTTCAGGCTGGGCGCCCCCGGCGGGCACCCCGGCCGAGCCCTGCCACCGCCAGAGCAGGACGATGCCCACCAACACCGCGATCACGCCGAGGAGGCTGGCCTCCAACCCGAAGGCCCCGCCGCTCACCCATTCGGGTTTCCCCTGGAAGACCGGATGGATCCAGCCATGCTGGGTCGTGGTGCCGCTGACGCCAAAGCCCAGGACATTGCCTTGGGTCCAGTTCCAGCCCAGATGGATGCCGATGGGCAGGGCCAGGCTGCGGGTGCGGAGGTAGGCCAGGCCCAGGAACACCGCGGCCAGGGCGATGTCGACGGTGGCCCAGACCTTCACCGCGCCGTGCATGCCAGGGTTGCCCCAATGGGCCACGCCGAAGAAGAGCGCGAGGATCACCTGGGTGGGCCAAACGCCCACACCCTCCATCAGCCGCTGGAAGATGAAGCCCCGGAACAGGTTCTCCTCCCACAGCGCCACGAGCACGAACACGGCAAAGCCGAGGCCCAGGGCCCGGAAGCCGCGGGCGGGATCCAGTTCCCAGGTGACGCCGCCCACCGCCCACAGCAGGCCGGCCGCCAGCACCATCACCCCGGCCCCGAACACTGTGCCCCAGACGAATTCCCTGACCCAGCGGCCGTCCAGCCGCCAGCCAGTGGTGGCCAGGGGTTCCTTGCGCAGCCGGGTGCAGATCCAGGCGGCCAGCAGGGAGAACAGGAAAAGCAGACCCACCACCCAATCCCCGTTGCGAATGCCAACCCGCTTGAGCACCGGAATCAGGAGTTGGAAGCCACTGATGCAGGCCACCAGGATGCCCAGGTAGATGAGCACCCACCACCCGTTGCGCAGGACCTTCCTGTCGTTGAAAAAGATCGATTCCATTCCAAGCTCCTGGTTGAAGCTGAGTTACGCCCGGAGCCGAGGATCGTTTACGGGCCTTCGACGAAGGCCTGGCAGGGGCGAGCGCCCAGCTTCTGGCCTCACCCATCCACATGGTGCTGGAGGTTGCCCATCTGCTGGGCCCAGCCGCCGTCGTTCATGCGGTAGGCCTCGTCGCGCCGGCCGGCGGGCAGCCCGTCGAAGCCGGATTCCACCACCGTGACCCGCGTGCCCTCGCCCACGGCTTCGAGCCGGAACTCGACGAGGGTGGTGGGCTCGCTGGCGTAATCCACCTTCGGATCGACCGCGGCAGGATGCCAGTGGAAGGAGAACAGGGCCTCGGCTTCCATGCGCTCGACCTGCACTTCCATCCGGAGGTGCTCGTAGCCAGGGTAGGTGATGTGGCCGGTGGTGCGCCCGCCCTGGACGAAGGGGCCGTCCAGCTTCACCCGGAACCAGGTGCCGAATTCCCCGGCGTCCGTCAGGGCCCGCCAGACGCGGGCCTGCGGTGCCCGCACCAGGATCTGCTTCTCGATGCGATCGGAGTTCGATGGGCTCATGGACAACCTCCTGATGGCACGTTCGCCGGGCGCGCTGACCTGCGATCGACAAGGTACCGTTTCCCCGGCCGCTTTGCCCAGAGTCCAGGTCGGGCTCGGTTATCGGGGTTGCACCGGTCTCTGGGCCCTGAAAGACGTAAGCGTGGTGTCGAGCATCGTGGAAATTTTCGAGGGCGCGCGAGGGATATCCGCCCCATCTTTCTGGGTGGTGGTGGCGCTCCCTGTGGCCACGTCCCTTCTTTGAGGTACATCCATGCACTTCCTCCTGATCTACGAGGTGGGCCCGGAGTATGTGGAGCGCCGGGCGGAGTTCCGGAACGAACACCTGGCCCTGGCCTGGGAAGCCCACCACCGAGGCGAGCTGGTGCTGGCCGGGGCCGTGGCGGATCCGGTGGACACGGTGATCCTCCTCTTCCAGGGGGACACCTCGGCGGCGGCCCAGCGCTTCGCGGCGGCGGATCCTTACGTCCTCCACGGCCTGGTGCATCGCTGGCAGGCGCGTCCCTGGATCACCATCGTGGGTGCCGACGCGGTCACGCCCGTTCATGCGTAGGCCCCGCGCTGATCCGCCCCTATGCCACCACAGGTGGCTCCTGAAGACTTGGCCGCACGCCCTCTGAAACACCGACCGAGGCGTTACGAGGATGAAGGAGCCAGATACGTTGAGAGCCGTTGGCGATTAGATGGTAATCTCAACTAGACTTCATTCATTCCTTATGCTTTCGCGTTCATATTGGAGAGGCGATGTCAACAACCAGGTGGTTCCGGACTCTGGGCTTAGGCGTCTTCGTGCTCGCTTGCCATGGCCTCTGGGGAGATCAGGCTCCGGCCCCATTCAACGCCCTTGAGAAAATCCAGATGGGCCCCGCCCACACAGAAACCCAGGAGGTTTCCCTCTCCGTGGGTAGCAGCGCCATCCGTTTCTCGGGTGCCTGGTCGCCTCTCCTCCAGAATGGGAAACCCGTCGGTTACTACCTGAAGGGGCAGGGGACCTTGTCCTACACTTCCTCCTTCGCACCCGAGCAGCCGGTATTCACTCGGAACCTGAAGGAGTGGACCTCGCTGAAGGTCGTCAAGAACGGCGACACCCTCGCGGTCACCATCCCCTTCAAGGAAGCGAGAATCTTCCTGGGGGGCTCCGTCCTTCCTCCCTGGGAAGGTCCAGGATCCGCTCCCATGGAGGATTCTTTCAGGCAGTTCGAGCAGCGTTGGAACCTGGTGGAGCACCATGTCCCCCTCCATCTGCTGGCCATGCAGGCGGCGAACGCCCCTTGGAAGACTGTGGCCAGCGTGGACCTGGAGGATGGTGGTCGTCGCTGGATCTTCCAGCACGATGGGGTCGACCAGATGGAAGAGACCCTCAGTTGCCTGCGCAGCTATCCCAACCCCAGAGCTAACCTCAAGGGTATCTTATTCAAGCAGCTCCTTTCCCGGCAATACCTAGGCTGGGATCCCCGGAAGGGACAAATTGCCCCGACCCACTTTCTCCTCACCTCCCTGGACGTGGATCTCCGGGCGAAGGACAAGCGCAACGCGGACATGGTGGTCCAGGAAACCATCCTCCCCCTGGAGGACGGACTGCAGGTGTTCACCTTCAAGCTATGGTCGACCCTGGAAACCGAAGAAGATACACGGGTGCTCCGGATCAAGGAGATCCGAGACGCCGAGGGCAACCCGATCGAATACCACCACGTGAGGGACGAGGTCGCCCTGCGCCTTCCGGCCGCCGCTCGCCGCGGAACCCCCTTCACCCTCCGGGTGGAATACGGTGGGGACTTTCTCATCCAGCCGGACAACGACAACTACTGGGAGCTACCCCTCGGTTCCGGGTGGTACCCCACGCCAAATAACATGGCCAGCGAGTGGTATTCCTTCCACGGGACCGTCCGAACGCCGGACGACTGGATCAGCTTCCTTCCGGGCGAGACCGTGCGGCGGGAAAAGGACGGGACCTGGAACCTCCTGGAAACACGCACGAAGTTACCCATCTGCTTCGCGACCATCCTGGCCGGCAAGTACTACCTGGACGAGGAGTCCCACGACGGCCTCACCGTGCGGGTCGCGACTTACGGTTTCAAGCCGGGGGCCGCGAATACCATCTTCAAGACTCAGGCTTTCAACGTCATCCGGTACTACGAACGGTTCCTGGGGCCCTTCCCCTTCAAGGAATTCACCATCGTGGAGAAGAACGACTGGGGCTACGGACAGGCTCCTCCAGGAATGATGTACATCACCCGGGATGCCTTCGAGCAGATCCAGTCTGCCCGGCAGCTCCAGGCTGTGGCAGACCAGGTCGAGGCCTTGAAGCGCACGGGACGGTGGATCGGAGCACTGCCTTCGATGAAGACCATGGACGTGCGCCATGTGTTCGCCCATGAAATCGCGCACCAATACTGGGGCATCACGGTGAAAATGCCCAACCTGCTGGAGCAGTGGGTCACGGAATCCTTTGCCGACTATTGCGCTGGCCTTTTCGAAAAGGACTACAAGGGCAAGGGCCTTTGGGATCGCAACCTCGCCACCTGGGGAGACGGCGCCGAATCAGCCAGATTCAAAGCCCCCATTCCCCTGGCCAACGACCTCGCCTACACGGACACTTACGACACCTTCTACACCCGAAGAAACCTCCTGTACAACAAGGGCCCATTGCTTCTGGCCGTTCTGCACCAGGAGCAGGGAGATCAGGCTTTCCTGACCTGGCTGAAGTCCATCCAGACGAACTTCAAAGGGAAATTCGTCACGACCAAGCAGTTGTTCAATCTTCTTGGCTACATCACGAAGAAGGATTTCAAAGATTTCTATGATGAGTACTTCTGGGATATGGGCCTTCCTAAATTGAAACGATAGTCCACTGGCCCCGCCCGGAATGCCCACCCAAATCCTAGGCAAAATGTCATCACACCCGGGGGGGTTTGTGCCGTGGTTTGAAAAATGCAGCAATCACGCCTATG
>CAVUYS010000036.1:0-9921 GCA_963745745.1 uncultured Spirochaetota bacterium
GCCAGGCGCGCGGGTTGGCGGGAACGCCTTCCCGCGGCCATTTTTCCGTTGCGGCCGCGAAGGCGTCCTGCAGGGCGTCCTCGGCCAGATCGAAGTCGCCCAGCAGGCGGATCAGCGTGGCCAGGATCCGGCGGGATTCGGAGGCGTAGATCCTGTCCAGGGTCTCGCGAATGGTTCCGTTGCCCTTTTCCGCCATATCGGATTAAAAGCTATCGAAATAGTAGTAATTTGGTCAAGTTCAGCTGGTGGCAGGGACGTCGACGCGGGCGGGGCCGGCGGGGCCGGTTAGGCCCGCAGCAGAGGCAGCTCGCCCAGCACCGCGGGCAGCTCCTGGAACAGGCGCACATTCTCGTGGTGCTGGCCGATGGTGATGCGCACGGAAGTCGGCAGCCCGTATTGTTTGGCCGGCCGGACGATCAGCCCGCGGCGCAGCAGGCGCTGGAACACCTCCAGGCAGTCCCGCCGGGTGTCTACGAGCACGAAATTGGTGTGGGACGGCACGTAGTCCAGCTCCAGCCGGCCCAGCTCCGCCGAGAAGTACCGCTTCTCGCGGGCGCAGTCCTCCAGCGTCCTCCAGGCGAACTCCGTGTCCTCCAGGGCGGCCAGGGCCAGCCGCTCGGCGATCGCGGACACGCCGAAGGGCGGCTTGATGCGGTGGATGAGCTCGATCAGCTCGGGGTCCCCCACCCCGAAACCGACCCTCAGGCCCGCCAGGCCGTACAGCTTGGAGAAAGTGCGCAGGACGAAAAGGTTCTTCATCCCGCGCTTTACCAGGGCCACTGCTCCGGGCCGGTACTCCGGGTCGGCGAAGTCGATGTAGGCTTCGTCGAGCACGACCAGCACCGTCGGCGGCAGATTCCGCAGGAAGTCCAGCAGCCGCTCGCGCGGCAGCGCGTCGCCGGTGGGGTTGTTGGGGTTGCACAGGAAGATCGCCTTGGTCCGGGGCGTGACGCGGCGGGCCAGGTCCTCCAGGTCGATGCGCAGCCCCTTCATGGCGGTGGGGGTGATGGTGGCCCGCATGACCCGGATGATGCTCTCGTAGATCGGGTAGCTGATGCGCGGGATGAGGGTTTCGTCCCCCTGATCCAGCACGGCCATGCCCAGGTTGTAGATCACCCCGTCCGCTCCGTTGCCGATGGTCAGCATCGGCACGGGCACGTCCAGCTTCGCGGACAGCCGCCCGCGCAGCTCCTCGTTCATGGCGTCGGGGTAGACGTGCAGCTCGCCGGCCAGCTCCGCCAGGCAGGCCCGGGCCTTGCCGGAGGAACCGAAGGGATTTTCGTTGGAGGCCATCTTGATGACCTGCTGCAGTCCCAGCTCGCTCATCGCCTCCTTCACGGATTTCCCGGGCACGTACTTGCGGGCGCCCAGGGCGCCGGGGTTGGCGAAACGAGGAACTTGGGCATCCATGGGCGCATCATAATGGAAAAACCCGTGCCCGGTCAAAGAGCGCCTTCTCAGCCCCCGGAATCGTGTTCTTGCCAGCCGTCCCGATCGCGGTCATACTCCAGGGCGATGAAACGCCCCTTGAGCGAGCTGGTGGAAAGCGGCTACGGCGAGGAGCATGACCTGAACTGCGCCGAAACCATCCTGTGGGCAGCCAATGCGGTATACGATCTCGGGCTGGACCGCAACGCCCTGCGCCTGGCCGCCGGCTTCGGCGGGGGCATGGGGGTGGAGGCCACCTGCGGAGCCCTGACCGGGGCGGTCATGGTGATCGGGCGGATGTTCACCCGCGAGCGCGGCCACGAGAGCCCGCGGGTCAAGGAGCTGTGCGTCCGTTTCCTGGAAGCCTATCGGGCCCGCATGGGGAGCATCGACTGCGCCCCGCTGAAGGCCCGCTACCGCACCGAGGAGCTGAAGTGCCGCGCGGTGGTGCTGGAGTCCGCCCGAATATTGGAAGTGCTCCTCGCCGAGCTGCAAGACAGGACATAAGAATCTTTCTCCCGGACTGGCCGTTGCCGCAACCATGCTGAACGCCTCCAGGCCGCCCGAAAATACCGTCCCGACAGTCCACTCCGCGGCCGGCTTGCGGGTCTCCGCCGACTTTTTCGGCCGGGCCGAGCCATGGGCCGCCTGCCGGTGGGCGCTGCAGGGCGCCCTGGCCGGCGGCCTGCGGCTGCTCTTGGTGGCCGGCGCTCCGGGCATCGGCAAGACCCGCCTGGCCGAGGAGGCGGCGAAGGCCGCCCGGGGGGCGGGCCTGCTGGCGCTGGAAGGAGCCTGGCGGGAGGAGCCCGCGCTTCCGGAGTACTGGATCTGGCGGCAGGTGCTGCGCCGGCTGCTTCAGGCCCAGGACCTGCCCCGCTTCG
The DNA here is from genome assembly GCA_963745745.1 of uncultured Spirochaetota bacterium. GTDB lineage: Bacteria > Spirochaetota > Spirochaetia > SZUA-6 > DRHE01 > MIBK01. The sequence goes on from CAVUYS010000036.1 coordinate 2,310, forward strand.
CCTCCGGCCTGCAGCCTTCGCTTTCGGAGCTCTCCGCGCTGCTTCCCGAGATCCGCGACCGGCTTCCCGGGCTGCCGGCCCCCCTGCAGGACCCCGGCGATCAGGGCAGGCTGCGGCTGCTGGAGGCGGGAGCCCGGGTGCTGCGCCGGGCCGCCGGCCTGCGCCCGCTTCTGCTGGTGCTGGACAACCTGCACCTGGCCGGCGCGGGGTCGTTGAGCCTGCTGGCCGGCCTGCTGGCTGAGCTGGCCGACTGCCCCATCGCGGTGATCGCCACCTACCGCGACCTGCCGATCCATCTGCGCGAGCCTTTCCTTTCGTGGCTCTCGGAGGTCCGGCGCCTGCCCGGCGCGCGCACCTGCGGCCTGGGAAACCTCCTGCCCGGGGAGACGGCCGCCCTGGTGCAGGACATCCTGGAGGGGCGGGCCTCCGACGCGCTGCTGGCCCGCATCCAGCGCAGCACCGCGGGCAACCCGCTTTTCGCCGGCGAGGCCGCCCGCCTGTACCGCGGACGCCTGGAGGCGGATTCCAGCCTGAAGGTCCATCGGGACATGATCCCCGCCGCGATCGGCCTGACCATCGCGCGCCGGCTGTCCCAACTTCCCGAGGACTGCCGGGAGCTGCTGCGCCGGGCCTCCGTGCTCGGCGAATACTTCGACCTGGAGGAGCTGGAGCTGCTGGGCAGCGGCGGCGCCGCCAAGGAGCCGGAGCGGCTGCTGGAGATCCTTCTGGCTCATGGCCTTTTGCAGGCCGGCGAACAGGCCGGGGAGTATCGCTTCACCCACGCGGTGATCCACGAGGCCGTCCGCGCGACGCTGCCCGCCCGCGAGCGGCGGGCCCTGTGCCGGCGCATCGCCGAGGAAATCGAGCGCCTCCGCAGCCCGGAGCTGCCTCTGCTGGCGCTGCGCCTGTCCTCCTGGTGGGCGGCTGTCCCCGGACCGCGCGCCCGGCGGCGGGAGCGCCGCTACCTGATGCTGGCCGCGCGGGCGGCGCTCCGGGAAAAGGCCTGGGAACAGGCCGGCGAGCTGTTCGCGCGGCTGGCGGACCCGCAGGCCACGGAGGCCCGCAGCGAGGAGCAGGCCGAGGCCTGCTTCGGCCTGGGGCGGGCCACCTACCTGAGCGGCGACCGGGGGGCGGCGGTGGGGCATTTCCGCAAGGCCTTCGCCTGGTACCGGCGGGAAGGCCGCACGGAGCGGATGATCGCCATCGCCACCCAGACCGGCTACCTGAACGCCGGGGAGCCGGGTTTCTTCAACTTCTACGAACAGGTCCTGGAGGTCCTTCCCCCGCGGGCGGCGGCCACCGGCATGGTCCTGCATTTTTACAGCATCGCCCAGCTCAACTCCCTGGGGGACTATGACGGCGCGGAGGCCACCGCGCGCAAGGCCTGCCGCATCGGAGCGGAGTGCGGGGATGCTTCCCTGCAGGCCCGCTGCCTGGTCGCGCTGGCCGCCCTGGCCTACCGGCGCTTCCGCCCCGAGGAATCGCTGCCCCTGCTGGACCAGGCCGAGGGGATCCTGGCCAGGACGGAGGATCCCTACGCGCGCCTGCATTGGGAAATGGTCCGGGCGCAGACCCTGGTGGACCTGGGCCGCCGGGCGGAGGCCATCCCCTTCGCCGACCGCCGGTTGGAGCAGGCCCGCCGGCAGCGCGATGCCTTCCTGCTGGCCACGGCGGTCCACGACCGCCTGCGCCTGGACCTGTACGAGGGCCGTTGGGCCGAGGCTCGCCGCCTGGCCGAAGAGGGCCTGGCCGCCCTGCCGCAATTCCTGCACCTGTCGGCCTGCCTGGCCTACATGGAATACTGCCTGGGTCGCTTCCAGGCAGGGGACGACTGGCGAAAGCGCATCCTGGCCTCGCAGCACGGCACCCCCCAGGGCCCTTTCACGGCCCACCTGCTGGTGGCCAGCACGGCGGTGGCCCGCGCGCGCCACAGCGGCGAAAACCGGGAATTGGGCCCGCTGGTCCCCACCCTGCGCTCCTTCGCGGCCCACCCGGAGGCCCACCCCTTCGTCCGCCTGCGGGCCCACCTGCTGCTGGCCTACATCGGGGCTCTGAGCGCTGACCCGGCCCTGGCCCGGGAGGGCTACCAGGCCGCGCGGAAACGGAGCTGGCCGTACGTGATCCGGCCATATCATTTCCAGCGCATCCTGGGCCTGGCCGCCCACGCCTTCGGCGAACACGCCCGGGCGGTGGAGCACCTGGAGGAGGCCCTGCGCCAGGCCCGTCATCTCGGCGACCGGCCCTTGGAAGCCTGGATTCTCTGCGAGCTGGCGGAGGCCTGCCTGGCCCCGGACGGTCAGTCCACGGACGCGGCCCGCCGCAGCCTGCGCGCGGCCCGGGGGCTGGCCCGGGAGCTGGGCCTGCCTCCCCTGGAAATACGCAGCTCCCGGCTGCTGGCGCAGGCCTCCCGCCAGGAAGGCGCCCCGGCCCACTGCCACCTGAGCCCCCGGGAGAGGGAAGTGCTGGGTCTGGTGGCGGCCGGGCGCACGAACAAGGAGATCGCGGACACCCTCTCGCTGAGCCCCTACACCGTGGCCAACCACCTGCGACGGATATTGGCGAAGACGGGCGCCGCCAACCGCACGGAAGCCGTGGACCTGGCTCGTCGCGGCGAAGCTCTCCCGCCAGATTAGCTAATCCTAGCTATTGGCGGCCGTCCTGGCCTCCGGCAGACTCTTCTGCGCAAGGAGGCCCCCCTGTGAACGCCCGCATTCGCATCACCGCTCTGCTCGCCGTGCTTCTTGCCGCCTGCCTGTTTTGGACCGCCTGCCCCAGCCCCTCATCGCCTCCGCCGGGCGTCCCGGAAATCCTGGTCCGCCAGGACGCCAGGGAGCTGGGTTCCTGGGACACCGTCCTGTGCGGGAGCGCGGTGGAAGACACCGCCAGGGATATCGCCATCACCATCGAGAACACGGGCACCGCCGCGCTGGAGCTCACCGGCGACCCGCTGGTGGCCGTATCGGCGGATGCGGAAGGCTGCTTCTCCATCATAGCGCCTCCCGCGGCGAGCATCGCGGCCGGGGGCTCCACCACCTTCACGCTGCGCTTCATCCCCGCTACCGTCGGGGCCAAGAGCGCCGTGCTCTACCTGAGCTGCAACGATCCGGCCTGCGGCGAGCTCAGCCTCAACGCCAGCGGTGAGGGCACGGCCACCCCGCTGCCGGAGATCGGCCTGAGCGGCCCGCTGGGCGCCCTGGTCGCCGACAGCGGGACCTACGCCTTCCCCTCCACCCTGCTGGGCTCCTACGCGGAGACCGTTTTCACCATCGACAACGTCGGCTCCGCGGACCTGAACCTGAGCGGCAGCCCCAAAGTGGAAGTCATCGGGGGAGATACGGCCATGTTCACGGTGGAGGTCCAGCCCACCTCGCCGGTGGCCGCTTCCGACTACACGATCTTTACCCTGCGCTTCACCCCCGCCTCCCTGGGGGCCAAGGGCACCACGGTGTACATCGCCAACAACGACGGGAACGAGAATCCCTTCAACTTCACCCTCTCCGGGACCGGCACCGGCCTGCCGGAGATGGCCGTGAAGCAGGGCGCCACGGAGCTGGCCGACGGCACGGGCAGCTACGACTTCGCCGACACCCTGGTCGGCGGCAGCGTGGAGGCGGTGTTCACCATCGAGAACACGGGGACCGAGGCGCTCACTCTGGATGGGGCGGATAGGGTGGCCCTGAGCGGCGCCAACGCGGACCAGTTTTCGGTGAGCTCCCAGCCCTCCTCCCCGGTGGCCACCTCCGGCAGCACGACCTTCACCCTGTACTTCGCCCCGACCCCCTCCAGCGGGGAAAAGACCGCCACGGTCAGCATCGCCAATGACGATCCGGACGAGGACCCCTACACCTTCACCGTCACCGGCACGGCCATCGAGTGGCACGGCATCCAGGCCGTGGACACGACGGGCAACACCGGGGCCTACCCCCGCCTGATTCGCTTCGGGAACCTCATTCTCATCGCCTACTACGACCTCAGCAACGGGGTGCTGCGCCTGGCCAAATCCATGGACGGGGGAGCCACCTGGCCGGCAACCAACCTCAAGACCGTGGACGCCGCGCCCGGCGTCGGCCAATACCCCGCCATGGCCATCATCAACAGCGGGAACACCATCTACCTCAGCTACTACGACGCATCCAACTACGCCATCAAGTTCGCCAAGTCCACGGACGGAGGGGCCACCTGGCCGGCGGCCAGCATCAAGACCGTGGTCGACATGGCCTCCTCCGGAGCGCAGGGTACCGGCATCGTGCTGGGGGGCGGGGGCCTGTGCATCGCCTACACGGATGCCGCCGACAACAGCCTGAAGCTCATCAAGTCCACCGACGGAGGGGCCACCTGGCCGGCGGCCAGCATCAAGACCATCGACGCTACGGGCTCCGATCCCAACCTGTTCGCGAACTCCGGCAACGTCTACGTTTCCTACTACGGCGGCAGCAGCTCGCTCAAGTTCGCCGTCTCCACGGATTCCGGCGCCACCTGGCCGGCGGCGAGCATCAAGATATTGAGCAGCCTGGGCACCGAGCACAGCCTGTTCTTCGAATCCCCGTATTTCTACGCGGCCTACCAGGACCGGACCAACTGGCGCCTGCGCTTCAAGCGGTCGGGGGATTCGGGCTCCACCTGGCCTGCGGCGGACGACAAACTGGTGGCCGCGACAACGATGTTCGGAAGCACCTACCCGGCCGTGGCCGGCTACGGCAACAACCTGTACATCGCCTACTACGACTACGGGAACATGGACCTGAAGCTGGCCAAGTCCACGGACCGGGGGGCAACCTGGCCGGCGGCGCAGATCCGCACCGTGGATTCCGGCGGGGACGTGGGCGGTGGCGGAACCAACTCCATCTTCGTCGGGGCCAACTCCCAGGTCGGCATCGCCTACTGGGACGGCACCAACGGCGACCTGAAGTTCGCCAAGTCCATCGATGGCGGGGTGAGCTGGTAGCCCGCCCCCCGCGGCCCCCCCCGTGCCGGCGGCCCCCGCCGGCCGGGGCGGCCCTCCCCTTCCTTGACCGCGGCGGCCGCAAGACGTATCATCGGCAGCCATGCGCATCACACCTCGCCTGAGTTTCCTGGATACTCCCCAATGCGAGCAGATCCACCAGGCCGCGCTGGAGATCCTCCGCCGCACGGGGGTGCGCGTCTTCCACGAGGAGGCCCTGCGCCTGCTCGCTGACGCCGGCTGTCTGATCCAGGAGCAGAACTGGGTGCGCATCCCCCCCGAGTTGGTGGAGTGGGCGCTGAAGCAGCCCCCCTCGCGTATCGCCCTGTGCCGGCGCGGCGGGGCAGAGGTGCTCGCCCCTCTTCACGAACGCCAGGTGAGCTTCGGTCCCGGCTCGGATTGCCCGAACTACCTGGATCCGCTCTCCGGACAGCGCCGACCCTTCCTCCAGGCGGACCTCCAGGCCGTGCTGCGCCTGGTGGACGGCCTTCCGGAGCTATCCTTCCTCATGTCCACCGGCATCCCCGCGGATTTCCAGGGCAGCGCCTACCGCAAGCAGTTCGCCCTGATGCTGCAGAACAGCGTCAAGCCGATCGTGTTCGTCTGCAATGACGGGGAGGACTGCCGGCGCATCGTGGCCGCGGCAGCGGCCGTGGCCGGCGGCAGCGAGGCGCTGCGCCTGAATCCGACCCTGCTGCTGTACTCCGAGCCCACCACCCCGCTGCAGCACAGCCGCACGGCGCTGGAGAAGCTCCTGCTCATGGCCGAAGCCGGGCTGCCCGTGGTGCACTCCCCGGCGCCGATGATGGGCGGCACCGCCCCGGTCACCCTGGCCGGCGGCCTGGCCCTGGGCACGGCCGAGGCCTTGAGCGGCTTGGCCATCCACCAGCTCAAGCGCCGGGGCGCCCCCTTCCTGTTCGGCAGCGGGCTGCACCACCTGGACATGAAGACCTCCATCAGCGTCTACGGGGCCCCGGAGTTCCAGCTGGCCCGGCTGGCGGTGGCCGACCTGGGCCGCTTCTACGGCCTGCCCACCTGGGGATACGCGGGACATTCGGACAGCTGCCTGTTCGACGAGCAGGCCGCCGCCGACTCCGGCTTCTCCACCCTGGTGGCCCTGCAGACCGGCACCAACCTCGTCCACGACGTGGGCTACCTGGAAGCGGGCCTGACCAATTCGCCGGAGATGATGGTCTTCACCTGCGAAATGATCCGCATGCTGCGGCGCTACCAGCAGGGCATCGAGCTGGACCCGGGCTCCCTGGCCCTGGAGGTCATCCAGGCCGTCGGCCCGGGCGGCAACTACCTGGCCGCGGAGCACACCCTGGAGCACTTCCGGGAATACTGGCAGCCGGAGCTGTTCAGCCGGCAGCGCCTGGCCGCCTGGCAGGAGGAGGGCTCCAGGTCCATGGGGCGGCGTGTGCGCGAGAAGACCGTGGAGTTGATGCGGCGGGCCGAAGGCTCCCCGCTGCCGGCCTCCCTGGCCGAGGAAGTGGAGTACATCCTGAAATGAGCTCCGGCGGGCCCCTGGCCGCGGGGCAGGAGGGGCCTTCCCGCATCCACCAGGCCAGCCTGGAGGTGCTGGCAGGCACGGGCGTCCGCTTCGCCGGCGAGCGGGCCCTGGCCCTTTTCCGCAGGCACGGCTACCGGGTTGAGGGGCAGCGGGTCTTCTTCACCGAAAAACCCGTCCTGAACGCCCTGCAGGCCGCGCCCGGCAGATTCACCATCCTGGCCCGCAACCCCCGCCACAACCTGCGCCTGGCCCCCGGAGTGAGGAGCTTCGGCCTGGGCCGCGGGGCGATCACCTGGGTCCAGCCGGACGGCTCGCACCGCCGCGGCACCCGGGAGGACCTGCTCGCGGCCACCAGGCTGTGCCAGTGCCTGGACGTGCTCCAGCACTGGGGACCCCTCATCCACCCAGGGGACCTGGATCCGCTGGAGGCGGGGGTCTGGTCCTGCCGGACCATGATCAAGTACACGGACAAGCCCTACCTGTACACCGGCGCGCAGGACATCGACCTGGTGGCCCTGTCGTTGGGCACCAGCCGGGAGCGGATGGCCCGGCGCGCGGACTTCACCCTCTCCTACGGCCAGAGCACCGGCATCGTCACCTCGCCCCTGTTCCTGGCCGCCGAGGACTGCGACACCCTGATGGAATACGCCCGCTGCGGGATCGCCTTCCACATCGCCTCCATGCCCGTGGCCGGGACCACCGGCCCCTGCACCCTGGCGGGAGTGGTGGTCCAGCAGAACTGCGAGAACCTGGCGGCCATCGTGCTGGCCCAGCTGGTCCGCCCGGGCTGCCCCGTGTTCTACGGGGCCATCGGCGGCTCGACGGACATGCGCACCCTGCGGCCCCTGTTCGGCGGCGCGGAGGCCCGGCTGATCGAGGGGGCGGGGCTGCAGATGGCCCGCTTCTACGGCCTGCTGTGCCGCGGCAACGTCGGCCTCACCGACTCGCCGTCCTGCGACTTCCAGGCCGGGGCCCAGGCCATGCTGCACACCCTGCAGGTGGTGCGGGACGGGCCCGAGTTCCTGCCCGGCTGCGGCCTGCTGGGCAGCTACCTGGGGGCCTCTCTGGCCAAGATCGTGCTGGACGCGGAGCTGATCGCCGCGGCCCGGCGGATGCTCGACCCCCTCCGCCTGGACGATCCATCCCTGGGATTGGCG
>CAVUYS010000037.1:0-4060 GCA_963745745.1 uncultured Spirochaetota bacterium
TCGGCGGGGTCACCATCCGACCACAACGAAGTGCAGGGAGGATAGGACAGGGACGGCCTCGCAAGAGGCCGGTGCCGCCCCGAAGGGGTGAGGGCCGGAGGCCCGAGTCAGCCTGCCAGCAATTCAGTGACTTCGAATCTCGCTCCCACCACGCCTTCATGAAGGCGCCCCGCATTCGCGGGGCGCTGAGGTGGCGGAGGGAGCGAGATTCCCTCCAGGGCCACCGCTCCGCGGCGTCCCTTCCGGTCGCACGAATCGCTGGCACGCCGCTTACGGCCCCGACAGCCCCCCGGGCTGTGGGGCCTGCGGCTACCTGCCAGCGATTCAGTGACTTCGAATCTCGCTCCCACCACGCCTTCATGAAGGCGCCCCGCATTCGCGAGGCGCTGAGGTGGCGGAGGGAGCGAGATTCGAACTCGCGGTGAGCTCACACCCACGACGGTTTTCAAGACCGTTGCCTTAAACCGCTCGGCCATCCCTCCGTGCCTCCATCTTGAAGGCTGGGCGCGGTTCTGGGCAAGAAGCCTTGTGCCGATCCGCTCCCAACGGTAATCTGGGAGACCTTGGAGAGATGCCGGAGTGGCCGATCGGGCTCGCCTGCTAAGCGAGTGTATTGGGTAAACCAGTACCGGGGGTTCGAATCCCCCTCTCTCCGCCACTAAAGCCGCCGAAAGGCGGCTTTTTTGTGGCGGAGAGAGGGGGATTCGAAGTCACAGAAATGCTGGCAGGTAGGCCCCGCCGAAGGCAGTCCGGGGGACTGCCGCAGGCGATCAGGGCCGTGCCAGCATTTCGTGCGGCCGGAGGGGACGCCGCGCAGCGGTGGCCCCGGAGGGAATCCCCCCGACCGGTCTGCCTGGTTGATCATCGAAGCCGTGGCGGAGCGAGGGGGATTCGAAGTCGCAGATCGCCGGCTCTCGTCTTGGCTCGGGAGACAGCGGGCGGTTCGTGCGGCCGGAGGGGATGCCGCGCAGTGGTGACCCCGGAGGGCCTAACTGGGTTCCAATCGCTTGATGGATCAGGGCTCCACCAAGAAAAAGGGATCCATCCCCGGGCCGGCGCCGTACCATGGGGGCGTCCGATCCGCCCCTTTGCGTCCTTAAAGGGGGAGGGGCGGTGATCTGGACGGATCTTGGTCAAGGCGTCTTTCCGGTTTTCAAGGCCCGATCGCCCGGCGATCCGGGAGTGAAAGGAGGAGCGATGCTGGACACGCTTCGGTACAGGAGCCTCAATGGGGCCCGGGCCATCCGGCGCTGGGCGGTTCCCTACGTCGGGTCACGGCTGCGTCCCGACGAATTCCGGCCGCTGCTCTGCTACCTCTTCACCGACTGGAAGTGCAATATCGACTGCCACTACTGCTTCCAGAACGACAACGGCCGGGAGGGGATGTCCCTGGAAACGGCCCGGTCCTCCATCGACTGGCTCAAGACCGTGGGTTGCCGGGTCCTCGCCATCATGGGCGGCGAGCCCCTGGTTCGGAAGGACTTCATCCTGGACGTGATCCGCTACGGCAGCCAGAACGGCTTCTTCGTCTACCTGCCCACCAACGGCTACCTCATGGACCGGGCCTTCATCGACGCGGCCGGCAAGGCCGGCGTGACCGCCATCAACCTGGCCGTGGATTGCGTCGCGCCGCGCAAGGGGCTGCCGAAGGCGCTGCTGGCCATCGAGCCGCAGTTCCGCTACCTCGTGGAGCAGCAGAAGACCTACGGCTACATCCTCTTCTTCAACATCAACATCTGCGGGACGAACCTCAAAGACGTCAAGCTGCTCACCGAGATCGCCCACCAGAACGGCATCGGCACCGACTACCACCTCAACGAGGAGCCTCAGGGCATGGTCGACATCGACCACTACGCCCACCGGGAGAATGGCCTGAGCATCCGGCCCGAGCAGTTCGAGGAGGTGGACGCGCTCCTGGACTGGCTCATCGGGAAGCAGGATCAGGGCTGGTGCATGGTCAACGCGCCCGAGCACCTCCGGGCCATGAAGGACCGCATGCGCGGCAAGATCGAGCCCTGGGATTGCCGCGCCGGGCACAACGGCGCGCTGATCAAGCCGGACGGCTCCATCGCGCCCTGCTTCGACCTCATCACGCATCCCTACGACTGGGGGCGCATCTGGAAGCCCGACTTCAACCCCGAGGCGCTGAGGGCCGCGAAGGAGGTCTGCCTGCCCCACTGCTCCTCCACCTGCTTCTACAACCTGGGCACCTACTACAACCTGCGGTCCCTGCCCACGTGGCTCGCCAAGCACGCAAGGATGGGCTGACCCTCCGCGCGCCCACCGGACGGGTGCGCGGAGGGTCCAAGCTCCAACGGTTCAGGCCTTCTTTTTGTGCGCGTGGACCTTCGCGAACATCGCGTCGGTCATGGGGGACACTTTCTTTTTGCCATGGCAGGTGGCGCACTGGGCCTTGTCCGGCATGATGAGCCCCGCCTTCTTCGCGGCGGCTGGATCCTTCATGACCTTGACGCTCTTGTACTCGCTTCCGGGGCCGTGGCAGCCTTCACAGTCCAGGACGGGCTTGGTCTTGGCATGTGCGGACGCGCTCCAGGAGTCAAACTGCACCTTGTGGCACATCTTGCAGGCCGCAGCGCCGATGCGAGTCGGAGCCGCACCCGAAACGGCGCAGGCGATGAGCGCCAACACCACAGGACGGATCAGTACCATGGCTTCCTCCTTGGAAGAGATCTCCACGCTACGCGCTTGCGCCGGATTCTTCACCCGACCACCAGGTCAGGCATGGCCCAGGCCCATGGGCCAGACTAGACTGGCGTGAGAACCATCACCTGCTGGAGCGCTCATGCACGTTCGTCCGATCCTGGCTGCACTGGTTTCCTTGGGATTGACGCTGGCCTGCGGGGGGGGAGCCTCCTCCCGTTCCACGCCCGCTCCGGCTGGGAATCTGGCGATCCGCCTCGGCTCCGACAGCTTTCCGGGCTACACCCAGGCGGTCGTCGAGCCTGGAGAAGGTGGAGGCCACGTTCCGACGGCGCCAACTGGGTGCTGCTCGGCAACGTCAAGACCACGGTGGACCTCATGGCGCTGCAGAACGGCCACAGCGCCGTGATCCTTCCGGCCACGTCGGTGAGGGCTGCGACCTACACCCAGTTCCGCCTCACCTGGGCCACCGTGAACTACCAGTCCGCCATCAACCAGCCGGCCTACGTGGTCCCCGGTGGCGGCGTCGGCCAGCTGCTCGCCATGCCCACCACCACCGTGGTGCAAGGTCCAGTCTCCGTCCAGGCCGGCGGAAACGTCACGGCCCAGATCATGGTCAGCGGCCAGCAGGCGGTCCAGTCCCGGGCCACGGGGACCTATACCTTCCAGTCCACCGGACGGGTCTTCGATCTGGCAGCCTCCGCCACCCTCGCGGGCCACGCTGCCGATGGCGCCACACCCCTGGCGGGCGTGGAGGTCTTCGCGGAAACCGTGGACGGCACCGGGCTGGCCACCGTGCAGCGGCGGGCCTTCACAGATGGCTCGGGGAATTTCACCCTGGAGGGCCTGCCCACGGGCGTCCTTTATTTCGTGGCCGCCCAGCCGGCGGGCGCCTCTTCCTCCTATGCCGCCGTGGCCTCGACACCCGTGGATGCCACCGCCGCCACCACCTACACCGCCAACCTGGCCTTCAGCACCCCGCAGACCCCGGGTTCGCTCACCCTCACCATCACGCCTGCCTCGACCTCGACCCAGGGCACCTGGGGGGAACTGCGCCAGGCGCTTCCCACGGGCACCGTCGGATCTCAGATCCTCATCGTCCGGTCCCAGACCGTGGCCACGGGCCTCACCCAGGACCAGGCGGGCTTCCTGGGCCTGGCCCCTGGCATCTACGGGGTCACGACCCAGCGCAGCACATCGGGGGAACTCCGGTGGCGGGCGCCGGAACCCAGGTGCAGGTCAGCGCGGGCGGGACCGCCACGGCCACCGTGGCCTACCCTGAATGGGAAGCGCCCGCCGTGGCGGGCGCTTCCGGTCTTTCGGGCATCGGGCTATTCGACGATCGTCTTCATCCAGCCATCGCATCGGGGGTGAGGCCGTGCTGGAGGTTGAGGAGGGT
>CAVUYS010000038.1:0-3078 GCA_963745745.1 uncultured Spirochaetota bacterium
ACCTGGACGTGCTCAAGACCCTGGTGCTGGAGATGGTGGTCCTGATGTACCGCACGGCGGTGGACAAGGGGGCCAACCCGCGGGAGCTACTGGGCGTGAACAGCTCCTACCTCAAGGAGTTCAACGACATCAAGGACTTCACCGAGCTGTCCCACTGGCTGACCGGCTGGCTGGAGGACTTCATTTCCTCCAGCCTGATCCAGGTGACCCCCGCCCCCCCCGACTCCATCGCCCTGGCCCTGGAGTTCATGAAGAACAACCTGGCCGAGCCCCTGACCCGCGACGAGGTGGCGCGGGCCTGCAACATGTCCTACGGCTATTTCTCCAAGATCTTCCACCAGAAGACCGGCTACACCTTCACCGATTTATTGAACAAGTTCCGCATCGAGAAGGCCTGCACCCTGTTCGACGAGACGGGCCTGAACATCAACCAGGTGGCCCTGGAATGCGGCTTCACCGATCAGAGCTACTTCAGCAAGGTGTTCCGCCGCTACCACGGCATCTCGCCCATGGCCTACCGCCGGCGGAAGGCCGGACGCTAATCGCACCCCTGCGGCAATTGTTTTCTTGACAGGCGCCGAGACTGACCATATTCTGGTCAAACCTCAGGAGGTGACCATGCAGAAGCTGGATCCCACCAAGATGAAGGACTGGGAGATCGCCGAAGCCGCCGAGAAGGACATGAAGACCGTGAAGCAGCTGGCGGAGGAGCTGGGACTGGAGAAGCTGGAGCTCCTGCCCTACGGCCACTACGTGGCCAAGCTCGACTACATGAGCATCCTCAACCGGCTGAAGAACCGGCCCGACGGCAAGTACATCGAGGTGACGGCCATCACCCCCACCCCGCTCGGCGAGGGCAAGTCCACCACCACCATGGGCCTGGTCGAGGGCCTGGGCAAGCTCGGGCAAGAAGGTCATCGGCGCCATCCGCCAGCCCTCCGGGCGGGCCGACCTTCAACATCAAGGGCTCGGCGGCCGGCGGCGGGCTGGCCCAGTGCATCCCCCTGACCGACTTCTCCCTCGGGCTGACCGGCGACATCGACGCCATCACCAACGCGCACAACCTCGCCATGGTGGCCCTGACCAGCCGGCTGCAGCACGAGTTCAACTACGACGACGCCGAGCTGGCCGAAACGCGGCCTGAAGCGCCTGGACATCGACCCGCGCAACGTCGCGCCATGGGCTGGTGCATCGACTTCTGCGCCCAGGCCCTGCGCGAGATCATCATCGGCCTCGGCGGCGACATGGACGGCTTCATGATGAAGAGCGGCTTCCAGATCACCGTCAGCTCCGAGATCATGGCCATCCTCGCGGTGGCCTCGCGACCTGACGGACATGCGCGAGCGCATGGGCCGGATCGTGGTGGCCTACGACAAGAACGGCAAGCCGGTGACCACCGCCGACCTGGAGGTGGACGGCGCCATGACCGCCCTGATGGTCAAGGCCATCAACCCCAACCTGCTGCAGACCATCGAGGGCCAGCCGGTGCTGGTGCACGCCGGGCCGTTCGCCAACATCGCCATCGGCCAGTCCTCGATCATCGCCGACCGGGTGGCGCTGAAGCTGGCCGACTACCACGTCACCGAGAGCGGCTTCGGCGCGGACATCGGCTTCGAGAAGTTCTGGAACCTGAAGTGCCGCTTCAGCGGCCTCATCCCCCACTGCTCGGTCATCGTCTGCACCGTGCGCGCGCTGAAGATGCACGGCGGCGGGCCGCAGGGTGGTGCCCGGGCAAGCCGCTGGACAAGGCCTACACCGAGAAGAACATCGCGCCTGGTGGAGAAGGGGCTGGAGAACCTGCTCGCCCACATCGAGACGGTCAAGCAGTCCGGCATCGAGCCCGTGGTCTGCATCAACCACTTCTACACGGACACCGACGAGGAGGTCGCCGCTGGTCCGCAAGGCCGGCCGAGAAGGCGGGCGCGCGCGTGGCCGTGTCGCAAGCACTGGGAGAAGGGCGGCGAAGGCGCGCGGGAGCTGGCCGAGGCCGTGATCGACGCCTGCGAGCGAGAAGCCGAAGTTCAAGTTCCTCTACGAGGACTCTCCACGCCGCTGTCGCGAGCGGATCCGCGCTCATCGCCACGAAGGTCTACGGCGCCGACGGGGTCTCCTATCACGCCGGCCGCCGAGGAGCAAGGCTGAAGAACATCGAGGCGGACGCCGAGCTCTCCAAGCTGGGCACCTGCATGGTGAAGACCCACCTGTCGCCTGTCCCACGACCCGACGATCAAGGGCCGGCCGAAGGGCTGGACCCTGCCCATCCGCGACATCCTGCTGTACCGGGGCGCGGGCTTCGTCGGTGCCCGTGGCCGGGGACATCAAGCTGATGCCCGGCACCGCCTCCGATCCCGCGTTCCGCAACATCGACGTGGACGTGAAGACCGGGAAGGTGAAGGGGCTGTTCTAAGGCGCACGCCAGGCCGATGTAAAAACCTGAAGGGGGGCGCCAGCCCCCCTTTCCCTCCCCGCTCCGACCGGCCGGCTATGGCCGCCCGCCTACGGCCGCCGCGGCCAGGTCCTCCGCCGACCCAGGAAAATCGAGTAGCCGGCGTCCAGTTGGTGGTGCATCCAGCCGGTGGCCGCCTCGAGCTGGGCGGTGTAGCCTACGAACAGGTTCCGGTAGAAGAGCACCGAGCGCAGCGGCACAACCAACTCATGGCCGCTCCGAAAATACCGCCAGCGCCGACGGAGAGGAGCACCGCCCAGCCCTCGACCTTGTTCCCGAAACAGACGGTAGGCCCGCCGCATACCAGCACGCCTGCGTTGTCGCTGCGGGACTGGGTCATGCCGTCATCCTGCACGTAATCGGAGGTCCCGTTGGCATTGGCGAGGTAGGCTCCAAGAGATAGGGCTGCCCAGCTGGTAGCTCCAGCCGAGGCTGGCGCCGAACAAAGCGCTCACCGTGGTCGTGTAGGTCCAGCCGAGTTCGCTCTCGGTGTAGACGCCGGGAAACGGGATGCACGCGGAAGTCTCCAGGGAGTGGCCGCGAGTATTGCTCTGCGCCAGGTACTCCTCCAGAAACACGATCTTCTCTTCGACGCTCGCGCCGCGCTCGTAGCCGGCAAAGCCTTTACGCTG
>CAVUYS010000039.1:0-20955 GCA_963745745.1 uncultured Spirochaetota bacterium
AGGCACGGGGAATGGGTCACCATCCCGGCGGCCATGGGCGACAAGCTCGACGCCTGGGTCGTGTACCCGGAGCGCAAGGACCGCGCCCCGGTGGTCATCGTGATCCACGAGATCTTCGGCCTCACCGACTGGGCCCGCTCCGTGGCCGACCAGCTGGCGGCCGACGGCTTCCTGGCCGTGGCCCCGGACTTCCTGAGCGGCAAGGGCCCGGACGGGAAAGGCTCTTCCGCCCTCACCCCGGATGCGGCGCGGCAGATCAACAGCGCCCTGCAGCCGGCCGAGGTCGTCTCCCGCCTGAACGCGGTGGCCGACTGGGCCACCAGGCTGCCGGCGGCCACCTCGAAGTTCGGGGTGGTCGGCTACTGCTGGGGGGGCGGCATCAGCTTCCGCTACGCCACCGAGCAGCCCAACCTGGGCGGGGCGGTGGTGTACTACGGGGTCTCCCCGGACACCCCGGCGCTGGCCCGCGTGCGCGCGCCGGTGCTGGGCCTGTACGGGGGCGACGACGCCCGGGTCAACGCCACCATCCCGGCGGCCCAGGAGGAGATGAAGCGCCTGGGCAAGCGCTACGAGGTGGAGATCTACGACGGGGCCGGGCACGCCTTCCTGCGCCAGCAGGACGCCCGGGAAGGCGCCAACCTGCGCGCCGCCCAGAGCGCCTGGCCGCGGACCGTGCAGTTCTTCAAGGAAGCGCTCTCCGACAAGATGTCGCTGGCGCCGGTTGAGGCCCTGCCGGTTGCCTACGCGGATGCGTTGTGCGTCTGTGAGGACGACTGGAGCGCGGGAGTGGCCGCGGCTGCGACCGCTGCCGCGACCGCTGCCGCTGTCCTGGATTGAAAACGCGGGCCGGGGGTACCAGGCGAAAGGATAACCTTTTCGCCCGTGAAGGAGCCGCGCCTGCCCCCCGGTCCTTTCCCTACTCCCCGCGGGCCAGCTTCTCGCCCAGCTTGCGGGCCTGGGCCAGCTTCTCCGGGCTTTCCCGCACGTGCTTCTGGTCGGAGGAGTAGCGCAGGTCCCCGACGATGGACATTTCCGTATAATCGGCGATCTGCTCGAACATCTGGCGGCTGAGCTCCGCGCCGGAGCAGGGGTGCTCCTCCTGGTGGGTGAACACCAGCACCAGCTTCTTTCCCTGGTAGTACTCGGGGTGCTCCTCGAAGTTCAGGCCGTACAACCGGTCGATGAACAACTTGAGCTGCGCGCTGATGCTCCACCAGTACACGGGGCTGGCCAGCACCACCAGGTCCGCCTCGATGAAGCGGCGGTACAGGCCCGACATGCCGTCGTCGAAAACGCAGAACGGCCCGCCTTTCTTCCGGCAGGCTTCGCAGTTGGTGCAGGGGTGGATTTCCAGATCGTCCAGGAACACCTCGCTCACCTGCTTGGCCCCGCCGAACCTCAGGCCTTCCAGCAGGGCCCGGGTCAGGGTCACGGTGTTGCCCTCCTTGCGGGGGCTTGACTGCAGCGCAAGTACGTTCATGCCGGCATGATCGACGGCGGCGGCCAGGTTGTCAAGTTGTTATAGAATCACGGTTGCTTTTTTGCCCCGCTCCTGTTACAACAACCCTCAGCCAGCCATGCTGCCGCAGGCGATCGTCAACGGGCTCCTCTTCGGGAGCGTTTACGCCACCATCGGGATCGGCTTTTCCCTGGTGTGGGGCGTGATGAACATCATCAACGTAGCCCACGGCTCCTTCATCATGATCGGAGCCTACCTGTCCTACACCCTGTTTGCGCTCTGCGGGCTGGATCCCTTCCTTTCCATCCCGCCGGTCATGGCCGTGCTGTTCCTGCTGGCCTACGCCATCCAGAAGTACGTCCTGAACCGGGTGGTGCGCGGCAGCGTGTTCATCACCCTGACCTTCACCTTCGGCCTGCAGATCCTCATCGCCAACCTCTGCCTGCTGCTCTGGAGCGCCGACTCCCGCAGCATCAAGCTGCCCTACTCCTCCGCGGGCTGGCAGGTCGGGGGGTTGGTCATCCCGTTGGTGCGCCTGGGCATCTTCGGGGTGGCCCTCCTGCTCACGGGGCTGTTCTACCTGTTCATGCGCCGCACCAAGACCGGCGTGGCCATCAACGCCACGGCCCTCAACTTCGAGGGGGCCAAGACCGTCGGCATCGACGTGTACAACATCTACGCGATCACCTTCGGAGTGAGCGCGGCGCTGGCCGGGGCGGCCGGCTGCCTGATCTCCCCCATCATGAGCATCAACCCCTTCGGCGGCGGCCCCCTGGTGGCCAAGGCCTTCGTCATCGCCATTCTCGGCGGGCTGGGCAGCACGGTCGGGGCCCTGGTCGGCGGCCTGGTCCTGGGCCTGGTGGAGACCGTGGGCACGGTGTTCATCTCCTCTTCCTTCCAGGAGCTGCTGGGCTTCACGGTGCTGGTGCTGGTGCTGGTGTTCCGGCCGCAGGGGCTCATGGGCAAGAGGTTCTACGAATGATCCCCCAGGCCGGCGGCGGCAAGTGGAAGACGGCCGGTGCGCTGCTCCTGGCGGTGCTGGCCCTGCTGCTGGCCGCCGTCCCGTTCCTGCTCACGGGCTTCTGGGTGAGACTGCTCACCTACATCTTCATGTTCTCCGTGCTGTCCTCGGCGCTGAACATCATCGCCGGCTTCACCGGATACGCCGCCTTCGGCAACATGGTCTTCTTCGGCCTGGGCGCCTACACCACCGCCGTGCTGATGAGCAAGGCCCGCCTGGGCTTCGTCCCCGCCTTCCTGGGCTCGGCGCTGGTGGCGGGGCTCACCGCCGTCCTGCTGGGCCTGCTGCTGCTGCGCCTGAAGGGGCACTACTTCGCCCTGGGCACCCTGGGGGCGGCGGAGGCGGTCAAGTACCTCATCGAGAACCTCACCGGGCTCACCGGGGGCGGGCAGGGCCTCACCGTTCCCCCGCTGCGCGGCAGGCCGGCGACGGTGAACACCTTCTTCTACTTCCTGATGCTGCTCCTGCTGGTGGTGATCCTGCTGGTGGTCTGGCGCCTGTCCAGGAACCGCCTGGGCTACGCCCTGAAGGCCATCCGGGCCAACGAGGAGGCCGCCGGGGTCATGGGCATCGACACGACGCGCTACAAGATCACCGCCTGGGTCCTGAGCGCCCTGTTCACCGGGGTCACCGGCTCGATCTACGCCTACTGGTTCACCTACATCGACGCCCCCACCGTGTTCGACGTCATGTGGGTGGTCAAGATGTTCGTGATCATCCTGATCGGCGGGGCGGGCACCGTGTTCGGGCCGGTGATCGGGGCCTTCATCCTGGAAACCATCTCCGAGCTGGTCTGGTCGCGCTTCCTGAACCTGCACCTGGGCATCCTGGGCCTGATCATCATCCTGGTGGTCCTGTTCATGCCGCGCGGCATCATCAGCCTGGTCACCCAGGGCAGGAGCCTGCTGTCCCTGGCCCACCGCCGGCGCCCGCCAGGCCGCCAGCCGCAGGGGCCTCCGCCGCAAGGGGACGGCCGGTGAACGCGGTGCTTCTTTCCGGCCAGGGGGTCAGCCGGAGCTTCGGCGCCCTGAAGGCCGTTTGGAACGTGGACTTCGAGGTGCGCGCCGGGGAAATTTTCGGCATCATCGGCCCCAACGGGGCGGGCAAGACCACCCTGCTGTCCCTGGTCAACGGCACGCTGCCCCTGACCCGCGGCCAGATCCGCTTCAAGGACCGGGTGATCTCGGGCCTGCGCCCCTACCGCATCGCCGAGCTGGGCATCTCGCGGACCTTCCAGGTGGTCAAGCCCTTCCCGGGCATGACCCTGCTGGAGAACGTGTCCATCGGCGCGCTGTTCGGCAAGGACAAGATCCGCGACGCCCGCGAGGCGCGGGAGAGGACCCGCTCCATCCTGGCCACCGTGAACCTGAACGGGCGGGAGGAGGTGGCCGTGGAGAACCTGAACATCTCCGAGCGCAAGCGCCTGGAGCTGGCCCGGGCCCTGGCCATGGACCCGGAGCTGCTGCTGCTGGACGAGGTCATGGCCGGCCTGAACAACGCCGAGATCGACTGGATCATGGGCCTGATCCGCCGCCTCAACGAGCAGGAAGGCCGCACCATCGTGGTCATCGAGCACGTGATGAAGGCCATCATGGGCATCTCCCACCGCATCATGGTGCTGCACCACGGCGAGAAGATCGCCGAGGGCAGCCCCGCGGAGGTCAGCCGGGAGGAGAAGGTGATCTCCGCCTACCTGGGCGAGCGCTACGCGCGGCGCCGGGGAGAGGGGCAGCATGCTCCGGGTTGAGGGGTTGAACGCCGGCTACGGGGAAGTGCAGATCCTCTGGGATCTTTCCCTGGAAATCCCCGCCGGGAGCATCACCGCCCTGATCGGCTCCAACGGCGTGGGCAAGACCACCTGCCTTCGCGCCCTGGCCGGGGGCCTGGCTCCATACAGCGGGCGCATCCTGTACGAGGGGCAGGACATCAGCTCCCGCCCGCAGTCCTGGCGGGCGCGGCACGGCATCATGATGATTCCCGAGGGCCGCCAGCTCTACAGCGGCCTGTCCGTGGAGGACAATCTGCGGATGGGCGCCTACACCCGGCATGACCGCCCCGGCGTACGGCGGGACCTGGACTGGGTATATACGATCCTGCCCGTGCTGCGGGAACGCCGCCGGCAGCTGGCCGGCACGCTCTCCGGCGGGGAGGCCCAGATGTGCGCCATCGGCCGCGGCCTGATGGCCGCCCCCCGGCTGCTGCTGCTCGACGAGCTGTCCCTGGGCCTGGCCCCCGTGGTGGTCGACAGCCTGGTCCGGGTGCTTACGGGACATCCACGCCCAGCAGGGCCTCACCATCCTGCTGGTGGACCAGGACGTGCAGACCGCGCTGGAGCTGGCCGGCCGCGGCTACGTGCTCGTGCACGGCCGGGTGGAGCTGTCCGGGCCGGCGCGGGAGCTGCTGGACAATCCCGAGATCCAGAAAGCTTATCTTGGCATTTGAGGGACCTGTCACTACATTGATCCAGACATCGATCCAGAAATCCCATTTCGCAAGGAGGCCTTCATGAAACGCAATGGTTTGCTGCGCGCGGCCCTGGGGCTGGCGCTGATCCTGCTGGCCGGAGGCGAGCTGGCCGCCGGCGGGGCCGGCGAGACAGCGGCGCCGCAGGTGATCAAGATCGGGGCCTCGGTGTCCCTGACCGGAAACCTGGCCCGCTTCGGGGAGCTGGTCCGCAACGGCTACGAGCTGTGGAAGGACCAGGTCAACGCCAAGGGCGGCATCGAGGTGGGCGGCCAGAAGCTGCCGGTCCAGCTCATTTACTACGACGACCAGTCGGACAACCAGACCGCGGCCAAGCTGACCGAGAAGCTGATCACCGAGGACAAGGTCCAGTTCCTGCTGGGCCCCTACGGCAGCGGCCCGACCTTCGCCACCACGGCCATCGCCGAGAAGTACAACATCATCACCATCGCCAGCCTGGCCAACGCCACCAACATCTACGACCGCGGCTTCCAGAACGTTTACTCCGTGCTGGCCCCGGGCACCTGGCTGTTCTACAGCTTCATCGACATGCTGGCCGCCCAAACCCCCCGGCCGGGCAAGGTGGCCATCATCTACCCGAACGACAACTTCCCCGCCAGCGTAGCCAAGGGCGCCGAGTCCCGCGCCAAGGAGAAGGGCTTCGAGGTGGTCTACATCGAGGAGTACCCCAAGGGGGTCAAGGACCTTTCCTCCACGATCCTGAAGATCAAGAGCTCCGGGGCCGAGGTGCTCATGGGCTCCGGGTACCTGGAAGAAGCCATCCTGACCGTGCGGCAGCTGGCCGAGCAGCAGGTCAAGCTGAAGGCCATCGGCTTCACCACCGGACCCGAGCTGAAGGACTTCCGGGACAGCCTGGGGGCCGACGCCGACAACGTGTACGGGGTGGCCTGGTGGATGCCCGAAATGTCCTACCGCGACCCGCTGTTCGGCACCACCAGCGACTACGCCAGGCTGTACGCCTCCAAGTACGGCGAAGGGCTGACCTACCAGGCGGCGGGGGCCAGCCAGGCCGGCTACCTGCTGCAGCTGGCCATCCAGAAAGCGGGCAGCCTGGAGACCGACAAGGTGCGCGAGGCGCTGCGCGCCTACTCCGGCACCACCTTCTGGGGCCCGACCCGCTGGGACGATACCGGCAAGAACATGGCCGGGGCCTCCGTGGCCTTCCAGATCCAGGCCGGCGCGGTGAAGACCGTGTATCCCGCCGCCGCGGCCCAGGCCAAGCCCGTCTACCCGATGCCCTGAGCGGCCCGGCCGAAATGCAAGAACAGGGAGGGCCGGCAGCGGCCCTCCCTCCTGACATGCCTTCGCCACCCGCAGCCGCCCTGCACCGCGACGCCCGCCTCCTGGCTTCCCGTGAGGAGACGCCCGGCTACCTCGAGCTGGAGATGGAGTGCCCGGACATCGCCGGCGCGGCGCAGCCCGGGCAGTTCCTGATGCTGCGGGCCTGGCCCGGCTCCGACCCCTACCTGCCCAGGCCCTTCGACATCCTGACCGCCGATCCCGCCCGCGGCAGGCTCGAGCTGTTCCTCAAAGTGGAGGGCCGGGGCACGGAGCTGCTGCGCGCCCTGGCCCCCGGCGCGACGCTGCGGCTGACCGGACCGCTGGGCAGGCCGATCCTGTTGGAGGAGCCGGGCCTGTCCTCGGTGGCTCTGCTGGTGCGCGGGGCCGGAGCGGCGGCCGTGGTCCACCTGGCCGAACAGGCCGCCGCCCGGGGCCTGGCGGTGTACGCCATCCTCTCGGCTTCCACCGCCGCGCGCATCGTTTGCCGCCGCCGCCTGGAGGGCCTCTGCCGGGAGCTGCTGGTGGCCACCGACGACGGCTCGGAGGGATTCGCCGGACCTGCTGGCGAACTGCTGGACCGGCTGCTGGAGCGGCAGCGGGCGGACCGCGTGTACACCTGCGGGTCGCGAAGGTTCGCCCGGCACGTGCAGGACCTCGACCGCCGCGGGCTGGCGCGCGGCTTCGTGTTCCTTGAAGGCCTGATGGCCTGCGGCCTGGGCGACTGCCACGGCTGCGCGGTGCCCAGGGCCGACGGCCGGGGCTACCACCTGGTGTGCCGTGACGGCCCCCATTTCCCCGCCGCGGAGGTGAAGCTGCCATGAAAGGCGTGGACCTGGGCGTGAGCATCGCGGGGGTGCGCCTGCCCAACCCGGTGCTGCCCGCCTCCGGGACCTACGAGATCGACGAGCCGCACGACGGCTTCTTTTCCGCCGGCGAGCTAGGGGCCTTGGTCAACAAGACGATCTTCCGGGAGCCCCGCGCGGGAAACCCGCCGCCGCGCATCTGGGAGACGCCCAGCGGGATGCTCAACGCCATCGGCATCCCTTCCAAGGGCCTGGCCTGGTTCCTGTCCGAAGAGCTGCCGCGCCTGCGGCGCCTGGGGCCGCCGGTGATCGCCAGCATCGCCGGCAACGACCTGGCCGAGTTCGCCGAGGTGGCCGGCGCGGTGGGCCAAAGCGCGCTGGCCGACCTGCTGGAGCTGGACCTCTCCTGCCCCAACCTGCGCGACGGCATCCCCTGGGCTACCAACCCGGACCGCCTGCGGGAGGTTCTGGCCGCGGTGCGGCAGGCCACCCGCCTGCCGGTCATCGCCAAGCTGTCCCCCAACGTGCGCTCCGTGGCCGACATGGCGGAGGTAGCAGAGGCCTCCGGCGCCGCAGCGGTCTCCCTGGTGAACACCTACCAGGGTATGGCCATCGACCTGGGCACGCGCCGCCCGGCGCTGGGCAACCTCACCGGCGGCCTGTCCGGGCCGGCGATCCGTCCCCTGGCGCTCTATGCGGTGTACTCGTCCTTTGCGAGGATCCGCATCCCCATCATCGGCATGGGCGGCATCGCCGTCTGGCAGGACGCGGTGGAGTTCCTGCTGGCCGGGGCCACCGCCGTGGCCGTGGGCACCCAGAACTTCGTGAACCCCCTGGCCATGCGGGAGGTGATCCAGGGCCTCCAGGGCTACCTGGAGCGCACCGGCCTGGGCTCCGTGCGCGAGCTGATCGGCCAGGCTCATTCACAAGCGTAGGTCGCCGTAGATCTTGAACACCGGACCGTCCCGGTCCACGCGCATGTGCCTCTCCGGGAAGGCCTTGGGCAGCTCGTGGCGAAGCAGGTCCACCACCTCCTCCTCGATCTTCTCCCTGATGGGCGGAGGAACCCTCTCCAGGGTCGCCAGCTGGACCTCCACGACGTAGCCCGGGCCCAACTCGGAGCCGAAGCCCGCCGAGAAGCTGGCCCCCACGTTGAACAACCCGTCCTGCTCGCGGCTGGAGGTCTCCCCGCGCCGCGGCCGGGCGGGATGAAGCGGGTACCGCTCACCGTAGCGCCGCTCCAGGTAGTCGTCGACCCGGTCGAAGACCTTGCGCAGGCGGCTTTCCCATTGCTCGACTTTCGGATGACGCACGTCGCGCCCAGCATAGCGGTGGGCCGCCGGTTGCTCAACACCCGGCCAGGGACTATGATGCGGGGCAGCCATGAAGACCCTGGTACTGGCCGAGAAGCCCAGTGTCGGCAGGGAGCTGGCCCGCGTGCTGGGCTGCCCGCAGGGAGGCAAGAGCTTTCTGGAAGGCGGCGCCTGGATCGTGACCTGGGCCATGGGCCACCTGGTGGAGCTGGCCGACCCGGAGACCTACGACGAGCGCTGGAAGACCTGGAACCTGGAAAGCCTGCCCATGCTCCCGAAAGCCCTGCGGCTGTCGGTGATCCGCCGCAGCGCCCACCAGTTCAACGCCGTCAAGCAGCTCCTGCACCGCCAGGATGTGGGGGAGCTGGTGATCGCCACCGACGCCGGCCGGGAGGGGGAGCTGGTGGCGCGCTGGATCCTGCGCCTGGCCGGCTGGAAGGGGACCACCCGGCGTCTGTGGATCAGCTCCCAGACCGACGCGGCCATCCGGGAGGGCTTCGCTTCCCTGAAACCCGCCGCTTCCTACGACAACCTGTTCCGCGCCGCGGAGTGCCGGGCCGAGGCGGACTGGATCGTGGGCCTGAACCTGACCCGGGCGCTGAGCTGCCGTTACGACACGCGCCTGTCGGCAGGGCGCGTGCAGACCCCCACCCTGGCCCTGGTGGCCGCCCGGGAAAAGGACATCGGCAACTTCCGCCCGGAAGCTTACTGGACGGTGCAGGCCGACTTCGGCGCGTTCCGCGGCGTCTGGCAGGGCCCCGGCGGGACCACCCGCCTGAAGGACGCGGAGCGGGCGCGGGCCATCGCGGACAAGGTGCGGGGGGCGCGGGCCGTGATCGTGGAGGCCGTCGAGCAGGAGAAAAGCGATCCCCCGCCTCCGGCCTATGACCTGACGCTGCTGCAGAAGGAGGCCAGCGCCCTGCTGGGCTTCGGCGTGGCCAAGACGCTGAGCGTGCTGCAGGGGCTGTACGAGCGGCACAAGATCGTGAGCTACCCGCGCACCGACTCGCGCTGCATCACCACCGACATGGTGCCCACCCTGCCCGACCGCCTGCGCGCCCTCGCGCGGCACCCGTTTCCGGGCCCAGGCCGAGCAGCTGCTGCACCGCCCCCTTTCCCCCGGCAAGCGCCTGGTGGACGACGCCAAGGTCCGCGACCACCACGCCATCATCCCCACCGAGGAGCCCGTGCACCCGGAACGCCTGGCCGCCGACGAGCGGGCCCTGTGGGAGCTGATCGCCCGGCGCTTCCTGGCCGTGCTCTCCCCGCCCTGCCGCTTCACGGCCATCCGCCTGGTCACCGAGGCGGCCGGAGAGCGTTTCCTCACCCGCGGCAGCCGGATGATCGAGGCGGGCTGGCGGGCCGTGGCCGGGAACCTGGAGGAGGAGGAGCCGGGGGAAGAGGAGCTGGCCGAGCAGAGCCTGGCTGCCCACCGCCGGGGCGAGGAGCTGGCGGTCAAGGAGGTGGACCTCAAGCAGGGCTTCACCCGGCCGCCGCCGCGATACACCGAGGGCACCCTGGTGGCGGCCATGGAGGCGGCGGGGCGCTTCGTGGAGGACAAGGAGCTGGCCCGCGCCATCGAACGCGGCGGCATCGGCACCCCGGCCACCCGGGCGGAGATCATCGAGAAGCTGCTGGACCACTGGTACATGGAGAAGCGGGGCAAGGAGCTTCACCCCACCGCCCGCGGCCTGGAGCTGCTGGAGCTGGTGCCCGAGCCGCTGCGCTCCCCGGAGCTCACCGCCCGCTGGGAGAGCCGGTTGAGTCGGGTGGCCGACGGCCTCGAGCCGGCCGAGGGCTTCCGGGCCGACATCCGCGGCAACGCCAGCCAGCTGGTCGCCCAGGTGAAGGCCAGCACCGCCGAGTACCGGCCCCGCAATCCGGGCGCCTCCCCCTGCCCGGTGTGCGGGCGCCCCCTGCTGGCCGTGCAGGACCGCCGCGGGCGGAAGATCCTGGCCTGCCAGGCCTTGTCCTGCGGCTACGAGCAGGGCGCCCAGGCCGGCGACGGGCCGCACCGCCCCTCGCCCCGGGAAAAGGCCATCACCCGCCGCATGCTGCGGGAGTTCAGCGACGACACGAAGGAGACCTCGACTCTGGGCGACCTGCTGCGCGCGGCGCAGGAAAAGAAACAGCAAAAGGAGCGGGAGGCCGATCACCCGGAGTGAGGCCACGGCCCCGCCCCCGCTGTCGCGGAAAAACGACGGGCGAATCGCGGTTTCGATTCTATCCCCGCGCCCCGGTTGGCAGGATTTTGGAAATCAAGCTTAGCTTCATTTCCTCCTTCCTACCTAGCCGATCGGCCGGCGGGGGGCAAGCCTCCGCCGGCCGCCCCGGCAATCCGGAGTCAGACCACGCGGGTGGTGCGGGCCTCTTCTTTTACCGCTTCCAGACGGATGGGGTAGCCGCGGAAGTGGTGCGCGGCCCAGTAGAAGGCGATGGCGTTGTCCAGGGCCCTGGGAGTGGCCTGGATGGTGTGGTTGGAGCACAGCAGGTGGCCGCCGCCGGGGGACAGGGTGCGGATCACCTTCTTCACCTCCTCGACCACCTCCTGCGCGGAGCCCCGGGACATGACGTTGCGGGTGTCCACGTTGCCCCAGACGCTCAGGTTCTTTCGGTACCTCTTCTTGACCGCGGCCGAGTCGTTCGCGTCCGGCTGCAGAGGGTTGATGATGTCCACCCCCACCTCCACCAGGTCGTCCAGGGCCCACTCCACCTTGCCGTCGCAGTGGAAGGCGATCTTGAGGTTCTTGTTCAGGCCGCGCAGCTCGCCGAACACCCGGGCGTAGCGGCTCTTCAGCAGGCGGCGGAAAAGCTCCGGCTGCATGATGGGGCCGGACTCCACGCTGAAGTCATCCCCCCACCACAGGATGTCCACGCCCATCTTCACCAGCTCCCGGGAAAGGGCCAGGGAGTGCTTCATGGTGTGGTCCAGCAGGTCCTCGACAAAATCGAGGTTGGCGGCCAGGTCCAGCAGGAAGTTCTCCAGCCCGCGCAGGTACCAGGCCCCCTCCAGCATGGAGCAGGCCACCGCCCCGATGATCCCGTACTCCTTGCCGTCCCGCTCGATCAGGCGGCGGTTCTCCTCCAGTCCGACCCGGGAGACCTTCAGCGGGTCCGGCCACGGGAAGCGGTCGTAGCTGCGCAGGTCGGCCAGGGGGTGCTCCACCATTTCGCAATACCCGCCCAGGTCCTGCTTCTTGAAGCTCCACTTGATGCCGAAATCGTCCTGGTAGAGGTTCGGGCCGATCTTCTTGGTTTCGTCGTAGATGGTGCTGTACCCCTCGCAGAAACCGACGGCCCGGTACAGGAAGTCGTGGCCCAGGCGCTTGGCCAGGGCGAAGGGGTCCTGGGAGGAGTCCACGTTCAGCATCTTGATCAGCTGGTCGGCGACCTCGGGGGCCAGCCAGGCGTCCAGCGGCACCTTGTCGGGTTCCTGGTGGTTGATCGCCATCAGCACGCGTTCTTTGCTTGTCATGTGGGCCCTCCCGGGGCAGACTATTGCAGCCGGTTGCCTTTGTCAATGAAATGATTTCATTGACAGGAGCAGGGCTGAAGGTTATGATGTTTTTCTAAAACATTATAATATTTGGAACGTTGAAGCAGGTCCGTCCTTTCCGAAAGGAGGTGGGTGCGCACGGGCGGGCATGCTTCGGCACAATGTTCGGATGAAAAAAAGCCAACAGGAGGAGAACGTATGAAAAAAGTCATCATTGCCCTGCTGATTCTCGGCCTTGCCGGCGCCCTGGCCTACAGCGCGGGAGGGCCGGGGGAAAAGGGAAAAAAAATCACCATCGCCTCCATCATGTTCCAGGAGGACTCCTATTTCAGGGCCCTGGGGATCGGCATGAAGGAAGCCGCGGATGAAGCCGGCGTGGAGCTGCTGTCCGGCAACTGCTACAACAAGGTGGACAAGGAAATGGAGCTCGTCAATACCTACATCTCCCGCGGGGTTGACGCGATCATCCTTTCGCCTCTGAGCTTTACCGCCTCCGTGCAGGCTTTGAAACAGGCCAACGACAAGGAAATCAAGATCATTCTCTACAACACGGGCGTCGACGCCGACTTCTACTCCACCCTCATCGAGAGCTCCCACGAAGTGCTCGGCCAGTCCACCGGCAAGGTCGCCCGCAAGTACATTTTGGAGAAGCTCGGCGGAAAAGCCAAGATCGGCATCGTCGATTTCGTCGCCCTCCTGCCCGAGCAGAGCAATGCCCGCAGCGATGGCTTCCTGAGCCAGCTGAAGGACCTGCCTGGCGTGGAAGTGGTCGCGGCGCAGTCGGCCTGGCTGGCGGAAGCCGCCACGCAGGTCGCCGGGGACATCATTACCGCCAACCCGTCCATCAACGTCATCTACGCCTGCAATGACGGGGGCACCGTAGGAGCCACGATGGCGGTGAAGAACGCCGGCAAGGCGGGCAAGATCGTCGTGTTCGGAATCGACGGCAACGAACAGCTTGCCAATTTCATGCTCTCACCGGATAATATCCTGCAGGCCACCACCGCCCAGCAGCCCTACGCCATCGGGAAGAAAACCATCGAGATGTCGCTCAAGGCGGTCAAGGGCGAAGCGATGGACAAGCACATCATCGTTCCCGGAATCCTTTTGGACCGGGCCAACCCCGATGGGCTGAAGGCCTTCCTGAAGGATATGGAAACGCTGACCAAGTAGAGTCGACCCGGGGAAGAACTTGGGCGAGTACAAGCTGGAGATCGAGCACATCACGAAGGTCTTCCCCGGTACCGTGGCGCTAGCGGACTTTTCCGCCCGCTTCGAGGGCGGAAAAGTCCACGCTTTAATAGGAAAGAACGGCTCGGGCAAGAGCACACTGGTCAAGATCTGTTCCGCCGCGCTGCAGCCGACCTCCGGCACGATCAAGGTCGACGGGAAAGCAGTGAGCATGCGGGCGCCCTCCGATGCGCTGGCCAAGGGCCTGGCCGTCGTGTATCAGGAGCTGAGCCTCATTCCGGAAATCACGGTCGTGGAGAACATCCTGCTGGGAAGGCTGCCGAAAAAGAAGGGCTTCCCGCGCATCTCCATCGACTGGGCCGAAGCTTGCCGCCGGGCGCAGACGATCCTGCGGAGCGTGGGATCGGACATCCCCTTGCGGGTCAAGGTGAAGAAACTGAGCATCGGGCAGCAGCAGGTCGTGGAGATCGCCAAGGCCATGTCCTTCAACCCCTCGGTGCTGATCCTGGACGAGCCGACCTCCGCCCTGGCCAGGAACGAGACGGAAGGCCTTTTCAAGGTGATCCGCAATCTCAAGGAGAAGGGGGTCGCGATCCTTTACGTGACCCACCGGCTGCACGAGCTGTACGACATCGCGGACACGGTGAGCGTGCTGCGGGACGGGAAGTACGTCGGCAGCGTCGAGGCGGCCCAGGCGACCCCCCAGATCATCGTGGACCTGATGTTCGGCGAAACGATCCAGAGACAGAGGCCGCGGAACCTGAGCTTCCGGGAAAAAGTCGTGCTGGAAGTGAAGGACCTCTCCAGCGGGAACCACTTTCGCCACGTGAGTTTTTCCCTGCGCCAGGGGGAGATCCTCGGGATCGCCGGCATGATGGGCTCGGGCAGGACGGAGCTGCTGAGGTCCATCTTCGGGATCGAGCCCTTCACTCCCGGGGGGAGCATCATCGTCGACGGAACGGTGGTCAAATCCCCCACTCCCATTCTCATGAAGAAGCTGGGGGTGGCCATGACCCCGGAAAACCGGAAAAAGGAAGGCATCGTCGAGGCTCTGAGCGTGCACGCCAACCTGTGCCTGGCCAGCCTGAAGGCGATCGCCAGGGGCAGCCTCCTCTCGAAAAAACGGGAAAAGCCGTTCGTGGCCGAAGCCATCGAAAAACTGGGCATCAAAGTCGCGGACGCCAGGAACCTGATTTCGTCGCTCAGCGGCGGGAACCAGCAGAAGGTCGTCGTGGGCAAGTGGCTGAACACGAAGCCCAAGATCATCCTCTTCGACGAGCCGTCGCGGGGAATCGATGTCGTCGCCAAGCAGCAGATATTCCAGATCATGTGGGACCTGAGCCACGAGGGCATCAGCTCGCTGTTCGTGTCCACCGAGCTGGAAGAGCTGATCGAGGTGAGCCACCGCATCCTGGTGATGAAGCACGGCCAGATCGTCGATGAGGTGCAGGCGGAGGAGGTGAGCATCGACCGCCTGTACGCCATGTGCATGGAAAGTTGAGGCAAGATGAGCGAAAATCGCGCGAGCGTGTCGCGGCTGCGCTGGGACGACTACATCCTGGAGGCGATCCTGGTCGCCCTGTGCGTGCTGTTGGCTTTCACGGCACCCGGCTTCGCGACCATGAACAACGTGCTGAACGTCCTGCGGAACACCTCCATGCAGGGCATCATCGCCCTGGGCATGACCATCGTGATCATTTCGGGGGAAATCGATCTGAGCGTCGGCTCGGCGGTGGCCTTTGCCGGGTCGCTCACCGCGGTGCTGACCAAGAAGCTCGCCGCGGCCGGCTTGAGCCTGCCGGCGGCGATCGCCATTGCCGGGGTCACGACCCTGGCCACGGGCTTCTCCTTCGGCGTGCTGGCCGGGCTGATCAGGAACAAGTTCAAGGTGCCGACCTTCATCATCACCCTGGCCTCCATGACCGCCTTGTCCGGCTTCTCCATGATCATCACCAAGGGCTTCCCCGTGAGCCCGTTTCCCGAATGGTTCAATTTCATCGGCGGCGGCTACCTTTTCGGCGTTCCCTTCCCCGCGATCGTGTTCCTGCTCATTTTCCTGTTGATGCTATTCCTGATCCGCAACACCACCTTCGGGCGCGCCGTCTACGCGGTCGGCGGCAACGAGGAAGCCGCCCGCTTGAGCGGCATCAGCGTGTTCTTCACCAAGACCGCCGCCCTGGGGCTCACCTCGATGCTGGCCTCGCTGTCCGGGATCATGGTGGCCGCGCAGATCATGTCGGGCACGCCGACCACCGCCAAGGGCTGGGAGCTGGACGTGATCTCGGCGGTGATCATCGGCGGCGCGAGCCTGTCCGGCGGGACCGGTACCATCAGCGGCACCTTCGTGGGCATGCTCTTTCTGGGGGTCCTGATCAACGGCATGACGCTGCTGAACATCAACCAGTTCTGGCAGTACGTCGTGCGCGGGGGTCTGATCCTGGGCGCCGTCCTGTTGAACCAGATAAAGACCATGAGCGCCCGGCGCTGAAAGGACCCGAGGCATGCCGCTGTTCCCCATGAGCCGGCTGCTGCGCCACGCGCGCGCCCACAAGTACGCTGTCGGCTATTTCGAGGCCTGGAACCTGGAGTCCATCCTGGCCGTGAAGGACGCCGCCGAGGAAGCCGACTCCCCGGTGATCCTGGGTTTCAATGGCGGTTTCCTGGGCAATGGCCGCCGGAGGGTCGCGGAGGACATCTTCCACTACGGCGCCCTGGGCACGGCCATCGCGGAACGGGCCCGGGTTCCCGCCGCCCTGATCCTGAACGAAGCCGCCCGGGTACCGCTGCTTCTGCAGGCCCTGGAGGCGGGTTTCAACGTGATCATGCACGACCACCAGGAGTGCAGTCCGGAAGAAGCGGCAGTCATCAATCAGGACCTGGTCCGGGCGGCGCACGCCGCGGGCGCCGAGGTGGAGGCTGAAATCGGCGAGCTTCCGGCGCACGATCTGGGGACCGGTCTTGCGACGCCGGGCGAGAAAACGGATCCGGAGGCGGCCGCCGCCTTCGTGCGGCGCACCGGTGTGGATGCCCTGGCGGTGGCCGTCGGCAACGTGCATATGCTGGAGGGCCGCCAAGCCCCGTTGGACCTGGACCTCATCCGGACCCTGTCCCGGCGCATCGAGGTGCCGCTGGTGCTGCACGGCGGAACCGGCATCGAACCTGCCGCCCTGGCCGAGGCGATCCGCCTGGGGATAGCCAAGGTCAACGTAGGCACGGTTCTACGGCGCGCCTTCCTTCTCGCCCTGGAAGGCTATTTCCGGACGCACGAAGCGGCCCGGGTCGACCCCAGCGAGGGCACCAGCACGGGCGGCGAGCAGGACCTGCTGGCCGGCGCCCGCCGCGCTGTCACAGTGGAAGTGCTGAGGCTGATGAGCCTGTTCGGATCCGCCGGGATGGCGTCCCGGTTCAGCAAGGATCGAGGAGTGTAGCATGGATGAAGACCGCAAACCAAGCGTAGCGATTCTCACCTTCACCGACGCCCGGGAGGAAGGGATCTCCTCCGACGCGGTGGAGCGGTTTCTGCGCGAAAAACAGGCGGAGCTGGCCCGCACCCTGAGCGAAGGCGGGATGGAGGTGATCGACGCCCTGCAGGACCTGCGCGGGCGAAACTCCAAGTGGTACGGGCTGCGCAGCCTGCGGGAAATCGACGCCGTGGTGCGCAGCCTGCAGGCCCGCGAAGTCGACGCCGTGGTCATCGGGGCCTGGACCTGGTCCCCGCCGATGTTCATCAAGGAGTTCATCCGCAAGCTGCCCAGGCCGCTGGCCTATTACACGGAAAACGACCCGATGTCCGGCAACCTCTCCCAGCTGGCGGCGACCTGTTCCAGCCTGATGGACTGGAGCGTGAACGATTTCGCCCGGCGGCACGAACGCATCTTCGGCGACCGGCAGGCGCTGCTGGCCTGGGTACGAGGCGCGGCCGCCACCAGCAGGATGCGGGAGAGCGCGCTGATGCTGTGGGGCGGAAGCTACGCCGTCAAGATGGACCAGCTGCAGGACGACTTCACGAAGCTGAAGAGCTTCCTGGTGCGCGAGGTCCTGCTGGAGGACCAGTACATCCTGGTCAACAGGGCCGAGCGCATCCGCGCGGGCCAGCCGCAGCGCATCCGCGCCTTCCTGGACTGGCTGCAGGCCATGGGTCTGCGCGTCACCCGCGACCCGAAGATGGTCACCGAGGAGGCGCTGGGAAAACAGACCGCCCTCCTGCTGGCCGCCCGCGACCGGCTGGCGGAACTGGCCGACGAGAACATCCGCGGGGTTTCCATCAAGTGCCAGCACGAGATCTACTCGGAGTACGGGGTGAACGCCTGCATGCTGCCGGCCTTCCTGCCCTTCCCTGAAAACGAGCTGGGCCCCCAGCGCGTCTACCCCACGGTCTGCGAGGGCGACACCAAGGGCCTGCTGACGGCCATGCTCCTGCACGCCGTCAACCCCGAGGTCCCGCCGGCTTTCGGGGACCTGGTCTCCGTGGGGGACGATCACGTGGAGTTCGCCAACTGCGGGGCCGGCTCCCTGTTCTGGGCCCGCAATTCCCTGCAGGCCCGCCAGGCCTTCGCCGCCGTGGAGGCGGTCGGCAACATCCACGGCAACTCCGGCGCGGCCTTCAACTACTTCGGCGTCGAGTCCCCCGCCGTGACCGTGGCCCGCTTTACCCGCGTGGACGGCACCTATTACCTGCAGCTGGGCACCGGCCGGGAGCTGGACGCCCGCCGCTTCCTGAGCGAACGGCTGGGGGAAAAGGAGCCGCGGCACCTGGCCGGCACCTGGGGCAAGGTGGTGGTGGACCTGGGGGTCAAGGCCGAGAACTTCGTCAAGGCGATCGGGGCCAACCACCTGCACGCCACGCTGGGCGATGTGACCACGGAGCTCCAGGCCGCCTGCCGGCTTTGGGGCATCCGCACGGTCAGGCTGGACCGCGACGAGGACCTGCTGCGCTTCTACGACGAGGTGCGCCGGTAAGGAGTGTCCATGAGCAAGGAATACCTGATCGGGATCGACCTGGGGACCACGCTGGCCAAGTGCGCAATCTACGACGCCGGCGGCGCGGTGCTGGCCGAAGCCCAGGAGGCCATGCGCATCCGCTACCCCCGCTCCGGGGAGGCCGAGCAGGACGCCGAGGACTTCTATACGGCCTCCTGCGCGCTCATCCGCCAGTGCCTGCAGACCGCGCGCCTCGACCCTGCCCGGGTGGCGGCGGTGGGCATCGACAGCCAGATGGGCGGGATCATGTCGGTGGACAGCCGCTTCCGGCCGGTGACCTATTACGACACGCCGCTGGACAGCCGCAGTGCGGCGGAAAACGTGGAGATGCACGAGCGCTTCGGCGAGCGCATCCTGGCGCTGAACGGTTCGTTCTCCACCTACGGGAACAAGATCCTGTACTGGAAAAAGCGCGACGCCTGGAAGGACATCGCCAGGTTCCTGCAGCCCTCCGCCTTCGTGGCCGGAAAGCTGGCCGGTCACGGCGGCGCGGACGCCTACATGGACCAGACCTTCCTGTGCTTCTCCGGTCTGGCCGACCTGTGCCACGGCCGCTGGTCGGAGGAGCTGTGCGGGGCCATGGGGGTGGACATGGGCAAGCTCCCGCGCATCGTGGCCTCCACGGACATCGTGGGCGAGGTCAGCCGGCAGGCGGCGGCGGAAACCGGCCTGGCCGCCGGCACCCCGATCGCGGCCGGCTGCGGGGACCAGTCCGCCGGGTTCGTCGGGGCCGGCATCCTGCAGGAAGGCCAGATGGTGGACGTTGCCGGCACCGCCTGCATCCTGGGGGCGAGCGTCGGGGACTTCCGCTGCGACAGCCGGCATCGGACCCTGGCCTGCATGAAAGCGGCCATCGGGAGCGGCTATCAGCTGATCTCCGTGGTGCTGGGCGGCCGGACGCACAACTGGTTCATCGAGCAGTTCTGCGGGCAGGAAGCGGCGACGGTGCCCGCCGGCTTCGGCTCGGTATACGAGTACCTGGACAGCCTCGCCGCCGGGGTGCCGGCCGGTTCGGACGGCCTGGTCTCCATCAACTACCTGCAGGGGCGCTTCTTCCCGCCCGACCCGGCGGTCCGGGGCCTGTTCGTCGGGCACACCTGGGCCCACACCCGAATGCACTTCTACCGCGCGATTCTGGAATCCATCGCCTACGACCACTTCCTGACCCGGGAGATCATCCGGGAGCTGCTCCCCGGACTGAAGCTGGGCACGGTGACGGCCATCGGCAGCGGAGCGGCCAGCGAGTTGTGGATGCAGATCAAGGCCGACGTCCTGCAGTCCCCCTACCAGAGCCTGCAGCGCAGCGACCTGGCCACCCTGGGCTCGGCGATCATCGGCGGTTACGCCGCGGGCCTGTTCAAGGACGCGGAGGCGATCACGGAGCGTTTCGCCCGCCCCCACCGCACGGTCCGGCCGCGACGCGGGCGCCGACCGTCCCTACCTGCGCAACATCCAGGTCTACCGGGAGCTGTTCGAGCAGTTGCGGCCGATCTACCGCCGGCTGGCGGGAGCCGACGTTTGACCGCCCGCGAACGCTTCCTGGCGGCAATGCGCTTCGATCCCGAAGTGCGCGCCCCCAAGGCGGAGTTCGGGTATTGGAGCACGACCCTCAAGCGTTTCATCCGCGAAGGACTGCCGGTCGTGGAGCCTCTCCCGCCGGACCTGCCGGACAACGGCACCGTCAGCGGGGCCGAGCAGGTGTGGCCCGGCGACGGGGTGGTGAGCGAGCGCAACGTGCGGGCCTGCCTGGGCCTGGACCCCTACCCCGCCAAGTTCCCCATCGACGTCAGCCCGCGCCTGCCCGAGAAGGTCCTGGAGGAGTCGGAGGAATACAAGGTCTACATCGACCGCTACGGCATCACCATGAAGGTCTACAAAAAGGGCACCTCGGCCCCCCTGGATCTGGCCTTCCCGATCGCCAGCCGCGCCGAGTTCGAGCGCTACAAGGAGCACTATTCGGCGGCGGAGCTGGGCAGGCGGCTGCCGGCCGACTGGGATGCGCTGGCCCGCCGTTTGCGTTCGCGCGACTTCCCGATCCGCCTGGGCGGGTTCCCTTTCGGCTTCTTCGGCTTTCCCCGGCACCTCATCGGCTCCAACCGGCTGTTCCTGCTGATGTACGACGACCCGCAGCTGATCAAGGACATGAACGGGTTCTTCCTCCGCTTCCTGATGGACTACTGGGAGCGGATCATCCCGGCCATCCGCCCGGACTGCGTGATGATCTGGGAGGACATGGCCAGCAAGACCGGGTCGATGATCTCCCCCGCGATGTTCGAGGAGTTCCTGAACCCCTTCTACCGGCCCCTGATCGATTTCTTCCGCCAGCACCGGGTCCAGAACATCCTCGTGGACAGCGACGGCTACATCGAGGAGCTGATCCCGCTGTGGTGGAAGCTGGGGGTCACGGGTGTGTTCCCCATCGAGCGGCAGGCGGGCAACGACCCGCTGGCCATCCGGCGCGCCTTCCCGCGGCTGCAGCTGCTCGGAGCCGTGGACAAGCGGGTGTTCGAAGCCGGACGGACGGAGGCGGACATCGACGCGGAGCTGGGCCTGATTGCCCAGCTGCTGCCCGGCGGAGGCTTCGTGCCCCACGCGGATCACCACGTGCCGGACGACGCCTGTTGGAGGAATTTCCGGTACTATCGCGAGGGGCTGAACCGCCTGATCGACGGATCAGCGCCGCGATAGCGGCAGGCCGGCGCGCAGGAACTCCCAATCCACCGCGGCGCTGGCCTTCTTCCCGTTTTCCGCCAGGAAGCTCACCTTTCCCGGAGTGAACGAAGCCGACTTCACGCGGTCGAAACCCGCCGGGATCCGCGCTACGCCCTGGATGTAGTTGATGGCTGTCGGCCGCCGCGGCGACAGCAGCACCGAAGTCGGAATACCCTGGCGGGCCACCGGGTTGGCTTTCGCCGACGCGGACAGTC
>CAVUYS010000040.1:0-57246 GCA_963745745.1 uncultured Spirochaetota bacterium
CCACGTATTGCTGGCCAGGGGTGCGCTGCCGCGCGGCTGCCGGGCTTCGCGCCGGAATGCTTTCAGGTCCGCGTCCAGGGACGGGGTGACACCGTCCCGCCGGGCTTCGCGACGGCTTCCCGCCGGCCTCACGCCGGGCCGGCCAGGGCTCTGCTTCCCGAACAGCAGGGCCTGCCCGCCCAGCTCGCGGGCCTCGCCGGGCTCGAACAGGGCGATGCGCCCGTATTCCCCGTCGTAGCCCGCCTGGACCCGCACCCGGCCTTCGCGCATGCGGCGGACCGCCTCGCCCAGCGCTTCCCCGCCCAGGCTGGCCACCTCCGGCACGGGCATCGACAGCAGCAGGTCCAGCTCGGTGACTCTTCCGGCCACCAGTTCGTCGTAGCGCCGGGACACCTGGCGCGACTGGGCCCCGATGCCGGCGATTTCGGCCAGGATCTCCTTCAGGGGGATCAGGGAGTGGAAGACGGCGCGTCGCCGGGCCGGCAGCGCCTCGACGGGCCTGGTGGCCAGCTGGGCCACGCGGTGCAGCACGCCCACGGTCACCGGCTTGCCGCACACCGGGCATAGCCCGCCCTTCTCCAGGGTCTGCCGGGGCTCCCAGCAGATCCCGCACTTGCGGTGCCCGTCGTAGTGGTACTTGCCCTCCTGGGGAAAGAACTCGATGGTTCCCAGGAAGCCGGCATCGGGCCCAGGCCCGGCGGCGGCGGCGCGCAGGGCGGCCGCAATGCCGGGGGGAGTACTCGACCCCGGGGATGCGGCATCGCGCGCACCAGACAGCCTCGCTGCCGCTTTTAGGGCACCTATCATTGCCGGGTAGGAGAGCTCGGTATCGAAGAGGTTGGCCTCCCGTCCCAGCTTCTCCGGCGAATGGGCGTCGGAGTTGGAGACCAGGGCGAAGCGGTCCAGGAAGCCGCAGGCCCAGTTCATGGGCGGATCGGAGGAAAGCCCGGTCTCCACGGCGTAGATCTCGCGGCTGGCCGGGCCGTAGCATTCTTCGATGGAGTCGAAGCCGGACTTGTCCCCCAGGGCGGAGAACCAGGGGGTCCAGATATGGGCCGGGATGAAGCAGGCCCCCGGGCAGGTCTCCAGCACGGTTTCCAGGAGACGCTGGGCGTCCAGGCCCAGCACCGGCCTTCCGTCGGAGGCGAGGCTGCCGACCCGCTCCAGGCGGCGCTGCAGGGCCTCCGCCGCCTCGAATCCCGGCAGCAGGATCAGGTGGTGCACCTTGCGCGTGCGGTCCCCGCGGCGGTAGATCGTGCACACTTCGGCGGAGAGCAGGAAGCGGGGCGCCGGGGCCGAGCGCCGCGCTCTCCGGCGCGTCGCGCAGCCTGAACAGCCCCTCTTCGGCGGCGGTGAGGCTCTCCTTCAGCTCCTTCAGCCAGCCCGGATGGGTGGCGTCGCCGGCGCCGACCACCCCGATGCCCTTCCGCCGCGCCCAGGCCTCCAGGCGGGCCGGGGTCAGCTCGCGGCTGGTGGAGAGCGAAAAGTGGGAGTGGATGTGCAGGTCGGCCACGAAGCGCATGCGGGTAGCCTCGATTATAAGCAGCCCGGGGGCGCCGCCTACAATGCCCTTGTCCGCGGTCAGGTTTTAACGTACCTTTGGTTTTGAGCTATGTCTGACAGGGCGATGGATCCCCGGTTCGACGGCGAGCTTCTCGAAGAGGCGGAGAAGGAGCTGAAGGAACCGGATATGTACAATGTGGTCCTGCACAACGACGACTACACCACCCGGGAGTTCGTCGTGGAGGTGCTGCAGGTGGTGTTCCACAAGCCGGCCATCGAGGCCACCCGCATCATGCTGGACGTGCACAAGAAGGGCCGCGGGGTGGTGGGCGTCTACACCTGGGACATCGCCCAGACCAAGGTGGCCACGGTGCACAAGATGGCCAAGGAGCGGGAATACCCGCTGAAGTGCACCATCGAG
This sequence comes from uncultured Spirochaetota bacterium, assembly GCA_963745745.1. Lineage (GTDB taxonomy): Bacteria > Spirochaetota > Spirochaetia > SZUA-6 > DRHE01 > MIBK01. The sequence goes on from CAVUYS010000040.1 coordinate 1,925, forward strand.
GCTGCGTAGAAAGGATCGGCGCGGTATTGCCATGAAAGTAAGCGACGACGTCCAGGGAGTCCTGCAAGCGGCGTATCTGCACGCCAAGGAGCTGGGCCACGAGTACCTGACCCCCGAGCACATCCTGCACGCGGCCACCCACTTCGAGGTGGCCCGGCAGATCCTGGCCGCCTGCGGAGCGGACCCGGAGGAGATGAAGAAGGAGCTGGACAGCCATCTGCAGAAGAAGATGCCCGCGGTCAAGAAGGCCGAGCCCAGCCAGTCGCTGGGCTTCCAGTCCGTGATCGCCCGGGCCCTGTTCCACACCGAGGCGGCCTCCAAGGAAATCGTGGACATCGGGGACATCCTGGTGTCCCTGTTCGACGAGCCCAAGAGCTTCGCTTCCTTCTACATGAAGAAGGCGGGCATCAGCCGCTACGACCTGCTGCGGGTGGTCTCCCACGGGATCGAGGAGCCGGAAAAGGGGGAGGAGGAGAACGGGGAGACCCGCGCCGAGGATGCGGAGGAGGAGGAGGGGCAGGAAGCCCGGCGCCGGCCCAGGCGCGGGGCGCTGGCCCAGTTCACCCGCGAGCTGACCCAGGCCGCGGCCAAGGGGGAGCTGGAGCCCCTGATCGGCCGGGAGGACATCCTGGAGCGCACCGTGCAGGTGCTCTGCCGGCGCCTGAAGAACAATCCCGTGCTGGTGGGAGAGGCCGGGGTGGGCAAGACCGCCATCGCCGAGGGCCTGGCCAGCCGCATCGCCGAGGGCAAGGTGCCGGATCTGTTGAAGGGCTACGAGGTGTACGCCCTGGACATGGGCAGCGTGCTGGCCGGCACGCGCTACCGCGGCGACTTCGAGGAGCGCCTCAAGCAGGTCATCAAGGAGCTGGAGAAGAAGGAGAAGGTGATCCTGTTCATCGACGAGATCCACACGATCATCGGCGCCGGCGCGGTGTCCGGCGGCTCGCTGGACGCCTCCAACATGCTCAAGCCCGCCATCGCCTCCGGCAAGATCCGCTGCCTGGGCTCCACCACCTACGACGAGTACAAGAAGTACTTCGAGCGCGACCGCGCCCTGTCGCGGCGCTTCCAGAAGATCGAGGTGCCGGAGACCTCCACCGAGGAGACCTACCAGATCCTGCAGGGCCTGAAAACCCGCTACGAGGAGTACCACCAGGTCAGCTTCACGGAAGGCGCCCTGAAGGCCGCGGTGGACCTTTCGGCCCAGTACATCAACGACCGCCACCTGCCCGACAAGGCCATCGACGTGATCGACGAGGCCGGGGCCTTCACCCGCATCCTCCAGTTCAAGGGCCAGGGCACCCCCAACCCGACGCTCACCGAGGAGGACATCGAGCGGGTGGTGGCCAAGATCGCCCGCATCCCCGAGAAAACCGTGAGCGTGTCCGAGGTGGACCGCCTGGCCAAGCTGGAGGAGGACCTGCGGCGCACCATCTTCGGCCAGGACCAGGCCGTCGAGGCGGTGGTGCAGGCCGTCAAGACCTCGCGGGCGGGCTTCCGGGACCCGAACAAGCCGGTGGCCAACTTCCTGTTCGTGGGCCCCACCGGCGTGGGCAAGACCGAGCTGGCCCGGCAGTTGAGTGTCAGCCTGGGCATCGCCCTGCACCGCTTCGACATGAGCGAGTACCAGGAGCGGCACACCGTTTCGCGCCTGATCGGCTCGCCTCCCGGCTACGTGGGCTACGAGGAGGGGGGCCTGCTGACCGACGCCATCCGCAAGACCCCCCACGCGGTGCTGCTGCTGGACGAGGTGGAGAAGGCCCACCAGGACGTCTACAACGTGCTGCTGCAGATCATGGACTACGCCACCCTCACCGACAACGCGGGGCGCAAGGCGGACTTCCGCAACGTGATCCTGATCATGACCTCCAACGCGGGGGCGCGGGAGATCGGCCAGGCCTCCATCGGCTTCGGCGAGCGCGCAGCGAGGCGAGGACGCGGTGGAGGAGGCGGTGGAGCGGATCTTCGCCCCCGAGTTCCGCAACCGCCTGGACAAGGTGGTCAGCTTCAACGCCCTGGACGAGCGCGATCATGCTCTCCATCGTGGACAAGGAGCTGAAGAGCTTCCAGGAGAAGCTCTCCGAGAAGGGGGTCGAGCCTGGAGGTCACCCCCGAGTGCCGCAAGCACCTGGCCGCCCTGGGCTACAGCCCGGAGTTCGGGGCCCGCAGCGTGGCCCGCGTGGTGCAGGACAAGATCAAGCGCTTCTTCGTGGACTCGGTGCTGTTCGGGGAGCTGAAGGGGGGCGGCAAGGCGGTGGCGGATCTGTCGGACGGCGAGGTGGTCATCCGCACCGTTCCCAGGCTGAGAGGCCTCCGCCTTCCGGGTCCACGGTTGACAAATTCCCCTCTTCTGGTAAGCAGAAGGCACATTGAAAGCTGCGTATCTTCCCATTCTCTGAGCGCAAACCCTGAAAGGAGCGACGTGCATGTCTAATGCCTTGAGCAATGCCTGGAAGACCATCCGGCCATGAGCCCCGATACGGAGATCTGGTGGGATTCCTCCCCCCTGGTCTGGCCCAATTTTAAGGAAGATTTCCTCAAGAACAAGCTGAGCGACGAGGAAAAGGCCTGGTTCAAGCAGGAGCTGGAGACCCTGTACTGGGACGCCCCGGCCTCCAGCTGGATCTTCAAGGGCTGCACCACCAATCCCCCCCTGTCCTGGGCCGTGCTGAAGACCCGCAAGGAGGAGTGGGCCAGGGTCATCAAGGAAAAGCGCAAGGCCTACAAGGGCCGCTCCAAGTACGGGCTGTTCACGCAGGTCTACTTCGAGGTGGTCAAGCGCGGGGCGGAGAAGCTGCTGCCGATCTTCGAGTCCTCCGGCGGCAAGCACGGGCACGTCTCCGGGCAGGTGGACATGCAGCAGATGCGCAACGAGGCGGCCATGAAGGAAATGGCCGAGCAGCTGGCCGCCCTGTCGCCCAACGTGATGGTCAAGATCCCGGGCTCCACCCAGGGCATCCCGGTGTTCAAGTACCTGGCCTCCAAGGGCATCGCCACCAACGCCACCTGCGTGTTCACCGTGCCGCAGATCATGGCGGTGGCCAATTCCGTGGCCGAGGGCCGCAAGCTGCACCTGAAGGAAAAGAGCCAGCGCTTCGGCTGGCGGGCGGTCTGCACCCACATGACCGGGCGCCTGGAGGATTCCAAGGCCTTCCGCGGGGTGGTGGACAAGGACAACCTGAACATCAACGCCCTGGAGATGCGCGCCGCCTCGGAGCTGGCGGTCAAGAAGTGCGCCCGCCTGTTCAAGGAGCGCAACCTGCCGATCAAGATGCTGACCTGCTCGGCGCGCCTGCACCGCTGCGGCAGCGACTGGTTCTACCCGCACGTGGACATGTTCATGGGCGGCAACCTGGTCTACACCATCCCCCCCAAGGTCTTCGGGGACGTGCTGCTGCACTACCGCAACCGCGAGCTGAAGCCGCACTGGAACGACGAGGTGCCCCAGGAGACCATCGAGAAGCTGAACCAGGTTCCCTACTTCCGCCTGTCCTCCGAGGAGGACGGCTACGCCGTCGAGCAGTTCAACGAGATCCCCTCCCTGCTGGAGAACGAGGTGGAGTTCGTGGGCGCCACCAAGGAGATGATGGAGTACGTGGGGAGCTTCCTATGAAAAAGGTGGCCATCGGCTGCGATCCCAACGCGGTGGAGCTGAAGGAGAAGATCAAGAGCGAGCTCGAAGGAGCTGGGCCACGAGTGCGAGGACTTCGGCAGCGAGGACCCGGTCTACGCCAACGTGGCCATCCGGGTGGCCGAGTCGGTGGCCGCCGGCAAGCACGACCGGGGCATCCTGGTCTGCGGCACGGGGATCGGCATGAGCATCGCCGCCAACAAGGTGCCCGGGGCCTACGCGGCCCTGGTGTCCGACGCCTACTCCGCCGAGCGGGCCCGCAAGAGCAACAACGCCAACATCATGACCATGGGCGCCTTCACCACCGGCCTGGAGCACGCCAAGGTGCTGGTGCGGATCTGGATGGAGTCGGAGTACACCCCCGGCGGCCCTTCCGAGCCGAAGGTCCAGCGCATCGTGGCCTACGACAAGAAGCGGGGCTAGCATGCTCAAAGCCGCGGAGGACCTGGAGCTTAAAAGAAAGGCGCTGCAGGTGCGGCGCAACATCCTGCGCCTGATCAAGGCCGGCAAGGCCGGGCACGTGGGCGGCGCGCTGTCCATGGCGGAGGTGCTCACCGCCCTGTACTTCCGGGTCATGAAGATCGACCCGGCCCGGCCGGATTGGCCGGAGCGCGACCGCCTGGTGGTGTCGGCCGGGCACAAGGCCCTGGTCCTGTACGCGGCGCTGGCCGCCCGGGGCTACTTCGAGGAGAAGCTGCTGGACACCTACGGCTCCCTGGGCTGCCGCCTGCCGGGGCACCCCGACATGCACAAGCTGCCCGGCGTGGAGGCCTCCACCGGGGCCCTGGGCCACGGCCTGTCCATCGCCGGGGGCATGGCCCTGGGCCTGCGCCTGTCGGGCCTGCCTTCCCGGGTGTTCGTGGTGATGGGCGACGGGGAGCTGGCCGAAGGCTCCAATTGGGAAGCGGCCGCCGCGGCGGGCCACCACAAGCTGGAGAACCTGGTGGTCATCGTGGACCGCAACGGCCTGCAGATCAGCGGGCCCACCGTGGAAGTGATGACCTACGAGCCGCTGGAGGAGCGCTGGCAGGCCTTCGGCTGGGCCACCCGGCGCATGGACGGGCACGACTTCGGGGCCATCCTGAAAACCCTCGGTGAAACGCCCTTCGAGCGGGGAAAGCCCTCCGCCATCGTGGCGGACACGATCAAGTCCAAGGGCCTGCCTTTCGCCGAGGGCAAGGTGGAGTACCATTACTGGAAGCCGCCGGCCGAGGAGCTCGCGCAGGCCGAGCGGGCCCTGGCGGAGATCGAAAGGACGCTGGGATGAAACGCGGAGAGATGAAGGACCCCCGGAAGACCTTCGGGGAGGCGGTTCTGGCCCAGGCCGAAATCGATCCGCGGATCGTGGTGCTGAGCGCGGACAGCTCCAGCGGCTCGGGCCTGAGCCCGTTCAAGAAGCGCTTCCCGGAGCGGCACCTGGAGTTCGGGATCATGGAGCAGGGGGTGATCGGCTTCGCCTCGGGGCTGGCCACCACCGGCAAGGTCCCCTTCGTGGCCGCCATCGCCCCCTTCGTCACCTCCCGGCCCTACGAGATGGTGCGCAACGACGTGGGCTACATGCGGCAGAACGTGAAGGTCGTGGGCCGCTCCGCGGGACTGACCTATTCGGACCTGGGCCCCACCCACCAGTCCATCGACGATACGGCCCTGCTGCGCACCATTCCCGGCATGGTGGTCCTGTCCCCGGGGGACCCCGTCGAGCTGGTCAAGGCGGTGAAAGCGGCGGCGGAGCACGTGGGACCGGTCTACTTGCGAGTGGGCAGCCCCCCGATCCCGGTGCTCTACGATTCGGAAAGCGACTGTCCCTTCCAGATCGGCCGCGGGATCCTCCTGATGGACGGCAAGGAGGTCACCCTGATCGCCACCGGGGCGGCCCTGCCGCGGGCTTTCGCGGCCGCGGAAACCCTGCGTTCCCAGGGCATCGGGGTGCGCCTGATCAGCCTGCCCACCATCAAGCCGCTGGACCGGGAGCTGCTGCTGGCGGCGGCCCGGGAGACAGGCCGGATCGTGACCGTGGAAGAGCACTACGTGGCCGGGGGAATGGGCAGCGCGGTGGCCGAGTTGCTGGCCCGGGAGCGCCCGACGCCGATGCGCATGGTGGGCGTGGGCGACCGCTTCCCGCCCAGCGGGCCCTACGACGAGGTGCTGCGGGACAACGGCCTGCAGCCCGACCAGATCGTGGCCACGGTGCGGGAGTTCCTGAAAAGCCTCAGCTCAGCGGGATTCCGTATTCCTTCTCGATGAAGCGCAGGTTCTTCTGCGCGTTGTCGTACTTCACCTTGCCGTAGGTGTAGAAGTCGAACACGATCGACGAGACGTTCTTCTGGATCAGGGCCCACAGGAACCAGTAGATGTCCGGGTAGGGCTTGTACAGGTCGATCAGGCGCATGGTGTCGTTGCGGGCACTGCCCGTCGCAGTAGTGCTCGACGATCGCCAGCTCCACCTCCCGGGGGACCAGCACTTCCTGGAACATGTCCCCCAGGTCGTAGTAGCGGGGAGCCATGCCGGCGTATTCCCAGTCGATGATGTACAGCGGGCGGGGGAAGCGGTCCTTGTAGGGATCCTGGACCAGCAGGAAATTCTCGGCCAGCAGGTCGTTGTGGCTGACGGTGTACTCGCTCTTGGGGATGGCGGTGTGCTCGGCCAGCTTGCGGAACTTGCGCAGGGTGCCGGCGATGTCGAACTCCGGGTAGCTGGCCCCCACGTCCTTTTCCAGTATCCTGGCCATCTTCTCCACTTCCACCGGAGGGTCGAAGAGCTTGGAGAGCTTCGCCTTGCTGCGGTGGATGCGGCGGATGGGGTCGACGATCAGCTCGTGCAGCTCGGTTTTCAGGAAATCGGGGTTTTTCAGGGTGTAACAGCCGGTGACGAACTCCACGATGGTGACCTTCTGCTCGGGGATGTACTTCACCAGTTTCGGGGAGATCTGCTCGGCGGCCATCTTCTCGATGGCCTCCGCTTCCCAATCGCGGTTGATGAACATCTCCGTGCGGTCCCCGTAGATGCGCACGGCCACATCCCCCTGGTCGGACTTGATGCGGTACAGCTTGTTGGTGATCCCGCCCTCCAGGACGACGATCTCCATGTTGCGCGCGTCGCTCCACTCGGGCAGCAGCTCCTTGACCACCTCCTCGGTGAACTTCACCTTCAAGAGATCACGTTTTTTCAGCTGCTTCATGGATGTGGAGGCCTCCTTTGCGGCGTATGGCAGCGATTTTCGTAGCAAAGCGGCCGGTTGTCAAGGAAAAAACGCGGCCAGCTCCCGGAAGTCGTCGGCCACCCACTGCGCCCCGGCCTCCAGCAGCCTGATCCTGGCCGCTTCCCGGTCCGGGGCGGCCTGGACCAGGCCGAGGGCCGAAAGCCGCGGCTCGAGCGCCGGGCCGCCTGCATGTCGTCGGGCATGTCGCCCACGTAGTACCTGCGCTCCGACCCGCGCCTTGAGCCGGCCGGCCAGGGCGTCCAGCAGGAAAGGGTGCGGCTTTCCCCGGCGCACGCGCCGGCCTTCGCGCCGGTAGACGCGGCGCTCCTCCCGCTGGCAGTCCTCCAGGGTGAGCACCTGGACGGAACAGGGGCCGCAGAGCGAAGCGGTCCAGGAAGTACCCGGCCTCGGCCTCCGGCCTGCCGGTGGCAATGCCCAGGAGGTGGCGCGAGGCCAGGCTGCGCAGCAGCGCCGGCGGGGCCAGGAGGCGCTCCCGTTCCAGGAACCCTTTCCCCCGGTAGGCGCGCGGGGGCAGGCCGTAGGTGGCCCGGAAGCGCGCGGCCCCCAGGTAGACCTCCTGGAAGATCTGCTTGACCAGGTTCCCGCCCCCCACCTCGCCGCGGCAGAGGCCGCGCAGGAAGGGATTGGCCGGCCGCGGGCGCCGGGCCAGGTCGCGCAGGGGTTCGCGCGAGCGGGCCAGGAAGCGCAGCAGCGGCGCCAGGTCCAGCCGGCCCATGGTGCGCCGGAAACGCTCCCAGGGGTCGCGGTGCCGGTCGGGGAGCACCGGACCCAGGGGGACCATCAGCAGCTCGATCACCCGGTAGGTCAGGTCCCAGTCGTTGTTGAGGCCGCCGCCCTGCTTCAGGAGGGCCAGCTCGGCCAGCGAGAAAAGGCTGGCGGGCAGCTCCCGCCAGCGCGGCGCGGGCCGGAAGAAGCGGCGGGCCGTCTCGCGGACCACCGCCCGGTAGGAGCGGGAAACGTCGGCCAGCACGCCGTCCATATCGAAGGCGATCAGGCACCTCATGGCCGGCTACCCCCCCAGCCGCCGCAGCAGCTCCGGCACTCCCGGAGTGCCGGAGACGAAGTGGTAGGACCGGCGGGCGAAGCGGGCCCGCAGCGCGCCGCTGCGGTCCATCACCACCGGGACCGCCGACCACTCCCAAAGCGGCAGGTCGGTGGCCCCGTCGCCGACGGACACGGTGTCGGCGGGGTCCAGACCCCGGGACTGCATCAGGTGGAGCTTGGCCTGCCCCGAAGGCACCTCCAGGCGCAGGCCCGAGATCCTGTCCTGCTCGAAGAGGAAGCGGTTGGCCAGCACCGCCTCGAAGCAGGGGAGCACGCCGCAGGAGGCCAGGACGCGCTCGCTTAGGTCCGCGGTGCCGCAGCTGGCCAGGATCAGGCGGTGCCCGCGCCCGGCCAGCTCGTGCAGGGCGCCGCGGTCCTCCGGGGAGATGCGGGCGGCCAGCCGTTCGGCCACCCGGTCCACCAGCTCCCGGGGGCTGCCGCGCAGGAAGCCCAGGTAGTGCTTCTTGAAGCCGCCCTTCAGCCAGCCCCTGCGGTCCCCCTCCATCACCAGCCGGCAGTACAGCCGCCTCCAGGCCGGCAGCCGCCGGCCTTCCAGCCAGGCCGCCAGCAGCTCCTGCTCGCTGTCCCACGGCTGCATGGGCAGCAGGGTGCCGTCGAAATCGAAGACGATGTTGAAGCGCCGCGGCACGGTGGTGGTCCTCAAAAAGAAGCGCCCCCCGGCCGCACGAGGCGCGGGGGGCACGACGAAGGCATGGCTGCGCGGCAGGCTTACCTGGTCAGGAACTCGCGGATCAGCTTCACGGTCAGCTTGTTCTCCTCCGCGCTGCCGATGCTGATGCGGAACCAGCCGTCGCTGCCGTACATGTCGGCCTGGGGCCGCAGGATCACGCCGTGCTCCTGGGCGTAGGCCACCATGTCCTTGCCCTTCTTGCCGCATTCCTTGGCGTCGAAGAGGATGTAGTTGCCGTAGGATTTCAGGATGTTCAGGCCGCTTACCTTGGAGAGCTCCTTCTCGTAGTACTCCAGCTGCTGGTTGTTGAAGTCCACGCGCTGCTTGAGCGCCGCCTCGTCCTCGAAACCGGCCAGGGCGCCCCACATGGCCAGGGTGCTCACGTTCCAGGGGATCAGGGTGGCGGCGATCTGGTCCACCACCGGCTTGGCGGCCAGCAGGTAGCCGAAGCGCATTCCGGCCAGGCCGTAGGCCTTGGACATCGTGCGCGTGATCATCACGTTCTCGTATTTCTTGGTCAGGGCGACCTGGCTCTTGCCCAGGCCGGCGTACTCGACGTAGGCCTCGTCCACGATGAAGGGCACCCCGGTCTCGGCGATGGCCACGAAATCCTTGGGATCCATGAAGTTGCCGGTGGGGTTGTTGGGGTTGGCGATGACGATGATCTTGGTCTTCGGGGTGATGGCCGCGATCACCGCCTTGGCGTCGTACTCGAGCTTCTTGTTCTCGTAGCGCATGGGCACGGAGACCAGCTTGCCGCCGCAGACCACGCAGCGCAGCTTGTAGATGCCGAAGCACGGCGTGTGCTGGATCACCTCGTCGCCGACTTGCAGGAAGGAGCGGAAGATCATGTCGAACACTTCGCTGGAGCCGTTGCCCACCAGCACGTTCTCGGGGCCGGCTCAGGCCGTTCAACTGGGCGATCTTGCCGCGCACCAGCAGGCCCTGGTCCATGTAGCGGTTGGCCACCGCGGCGTACTGGCTGAGGGCCTTCTGCACCTTCTTGGAGGGCGGGTTGGGGTTCTCGTTGGACATCAGGCGCTTGAGGGACTTGTCCTTCCAGGCCAGCTCGATGTGCGAGGAGATGTACATGGGCACGCCCTTCAGCCACGGCACAAAATACTCTTCTACTCTTTTCATTTCGCGCTTTCCTTCCTTTTATTGAGGCACAACAAAATTTCTAAGCCGCGGAACTCGTCAGTCAGAAACTTATCCGCTGTTGTTTCTGCCTGTCAAGCCCTCGGCGACGGGCGAATTCGCACAGTTATGAAAAAATTATGAACTTTTCCTTGACATGTGTACTTTTTGGTTTACAATAATCCGCATAACGGTCCAGTCTTATCTGGCGCGGGATGGCATTGGCATCCAAAATCCAACAGGAGGTGTTATGAAGGGCAAGATGCGCAAGGCAATCATGCTCGTCGCAGCGGTGGCAGCGGTTCTGGCGCTGTTGCTCACCCTGGGCGGGTGCGGCAAGGGCGGAGCGGCGGCCGGCGGCGCGGCGGCAAGAAGGGCGAGCCCGCCATCCGGTGGAGGCTGCAGTCCTATGCCGGCCCCGCCTTGAACCCGTAGGTCTGCGGAGACGCCATCAAGGAGTTCAACATCGCGGCCAACAACGAGATGGTCATCGACGTGTACACGGCCGACGAGCTGGTGCCCCAGGGCGAGATGTTCCAGGCGCTGCAGAAGGGCACCATCGACGCCTGCGTCAGCGACGACGACTCCATGGCTTCGCCCGTGGACGTCGCGGTGTTCGGCGCCTACTTCCCCTTCGCCTCGCGCTACGGGCTCGACGTCGACGTGCTGTGGAACTGGTACGGGCTGAACGAGATCTGGAAGGAAGCCTACGGCGAGATCGAGGGCGTCACCTGGCTGAGCCAGGGAAGCTGGGACCCGTGCAACTTCGCCACCACCAAGCCGATCCGCCACCTCGCGGACCTGAAGGGCCTGCGGATGTACATGTTCCCGACCGGCGGCAAGTTCATGAAGCAGTTCGGCGTGGTCCCGATGAGCATGCCCTACGAGGACGTGGAAATGGCCATCCAGACCGGCATGCTGGACGGGGTTTGCTGGTCCGGCATCACCGAGGACTACACGGTCGGCTGGGCCGACGTCACGCAAGTACTACCTGACCAACCCCATCTCCGGCGGCTGGGCCGGCGGCTGGTTCGTGAACACCAAGTCCTGGGAGAAGGTGCCCCCGCACCTGCAGCAGATCTACAAGCTGACCATCGAGAAGTCGCACTACTACCGGCTGCACTGGTACTGGTGGGGTGAGGCCAACTACCGCGTCGACGGGCGGCAAGTTGCAGCTCACCACCATCCCCGGCCAACGAATGGGCGCGGTGGAAAAGGCCGCGGTCGCCGTTCTGGGACGAGTACGCGCCAAGAAGAGCCCTCGCGCCGCCAAGGTGGTGCAGATCATCAGGGACTACAACGACCAGATGGTCAAAGGCCGGCCCTCCGTACCGGTACTAGGGATCTGGAGTTCGCTTCAGACTTTCGCTTTCGCCTGGCTTGCCTTTCCCGGCGGGGTTCAAAGCCCGTCGGGAAGGGGGCCTGACAATTCATCAGGATCCCATCTGGAACTGAAAGGAGGAGTCGCAGTGAATAGAGTCATCAAGGGCTACGTGGACGGCATCACCGCCACGAGCAAGGTAGTAGGCACGTTCGCCATGTACCTGGTCTTCGGCATGATCGGCATCCTGTTCTTCGAGACCGATGTCCAGGACCTTCTTCAACCATCCCTGGATCTGGACCGTGGAGATGGCGCAGTTCGTCATGGCCGCTTACTACACCCTCGGCGGGGCGTACACCCTGATCATGGACGGGCACGTGCGCATGGACCTGGCCTACGCCAAGTGGTCCCCGAAGAACAAGGCGCTGGCCGACGTCCTCACCTTCGTGGTCATCATGCTGTACCTGGTCGTGCTCCTGCTGGGCGGCATCATCAGCCTGGAGTATTCGATCAAGTACAAGCAGAAGAGCTACTCCTCGTGGGCCCCGCCGGTGACGCCCATCAAGATCATCATGGTGTTCGGCATGTTCCTGATGATCCTGCAGGTGATCGCCGAGTTCTTCAAGGATCTGGCCGCGAAGGCCAGAGGGAAGGAAATCCACATGAGCTTCGAGATGATGGCCATCCTGATGTTCGTCTCGATGCTGGTCATGCTCCTCACCGGGAGGCACATCTTCGCGGTGATCGGCGGAGTGGCCGTGGCCTTCTCCCTGCTCCTGTGGGGGGCGGGCGGGGAGGGCATGACCTTCCACGCCAGCTTCAGCCTGCTGAACTGGTACCCGCTGCTGACCCTGCCCCTGTTCATCTACATCGGCTACATGTTCTCCAAGTCGGGGATCGCGGACGACCTGTACCAGATGCTGTACGTCTGGATGGGCCCGGTCCGGGGCGGCCTGGCCATCGGGACCATCGTGCTGATGGCCATCATCGCGGCGATCAACGGCCTGAGCGTGGCCGGCATGGCCGTGGGAAACACGATCTGCCTGCCGGAAATGGTGAAGCGCAAGTACGACAAGATCATGATCTCGGGGGTGATCCAGGCCGCCAGCTCCCTGGGCATCATGATCCCGCCCAGCGTGGTGCTGGTGCTGTACGGCATGATCGCCCGGCAGCCGGTCGGGCAGCTCTGGATGGCCGGCGTCCTGCCCGGCATCATGCTGGCGGTCATGTTCATCATCTACATCATGATCCGCTGCTTCATCCAGCCCCAGCTCGGGCCGGCGGCCTCCAAGGAGGAGCGCAACATCCCCTGGAGCCAGAAGTTCAAGCTGCTCTCGCTCGGCCATCCTGCCCATCCTCATCATCTTCCTGATGTCGGGCCTGTTCTTCATGGGGGTGACCAGCCTGGTGGAGAGCTCCGCGGTCGGGGCCATCGCCATCACCATCATCGCCCTGATCAACAAGCGGCTGACCTGGAAGATCATGGTCGAGGTGCTGCGGGACACCCTGAGCGTGAGCTGCATGTTCATGTGGGTCATCCTGGCCGCGCTGGCCTTCGGCGCGGTCTTCGACGGACTGGGCGCGGTGTACGCCATCGAGAAGCTGTTCCTCAGCTATGACCTGGGCCGCTGGGGCATCATGGCCATGATGCAGCTTTCCTACATCATCATGGGCATGTTCCTGGACGACACGGCCATGCTCATCGTCGTGGCGCCGCTGTACGTGCCCCTGGTCATCAAGCTGGGCTTCAACCCGATCTGGTACGGGGTCCTGTACACGATCACCTGCCAGATCGCCTACCTGACGCCTCCCTTCGGGTACAACCTGTTCCTGATGAAGGCCATGGCCCCGAAGGACTTTACGATCAGGGATATCTACAAGTCGGTCTGGCCCTTCGTGGGGGTCATGATCCTGGGCTTGATCCTGGTGATGGTTTTCCCCGACATCGCCTTGTACCTGCCCCGGGTGTACTTCGGGGGCAAGTAACCGCAATACCTGCGATAGCGCATACCGGGCGGCCGTGAGGCCGCCCGTTTTTTCCCTTACGCCTCCGCCTGCTCGGCTTGGCGGAACAGCTCCCGCACCGCCTCGGGGCTTTCGGCGGCCAGCAGCGCCTGCGGGAAAGCGGGCCCCCTCAGCAGGCGGGCCAGGCGGGCGAGCAGCCGCAGTTGGGCGGCCGGCTTGTCCTGCTGGCCCACCAGCAGGAACAGCAGGCGCACGGGCTGGCCGTCCAGGGCCTCGAAGTCCAGACCCTCCGGCTTGCGGGCCACGGCCAGGACCGGGGTGGCGAGATCGGGAGAGGCGCAGTGGGGCAGGGCGATGCCCTCGCCAACTCCCGTGGAGATCTTCCGCTCGCGGGCCCGCAGGGCTTCCAGCAGCGCCGCGCCGTCCCGGATCTTGCCTGCCTTCACCAGCAGGCCGGCCAATTCCTCCAGAGCCTCCGCCTTCCCGCCCGCCTCCAGGCGCAGGGCTACGCAGGAGGGCTCCAGGATCTGCCACAGGGCGCTCACGCTTCCGCCTCCTCGGGGCGCAGGCCCCGCGCGTAGTCCACCGGCACGGTGAACAACAGGCCGTTTCCGGGCACGGACAGGTCGCCGCAGGCCTTGCTCAGGAGCTTTTCCAACCGCTGGACCGGCCCCTGGCCGCTGATCAGGGAGAAGATGACCCGGTTGGCCGGCTTGATCCCCTTCATGGAGTCCTGGAGGTCGGCGAACAGGGGCACTTCGGCGCTCAGCAGGCGGCCCATCCCCGCCGATTCCAGTACCGTGGCCCCCGGCACACCGGATTCGACGAAGGCCTCCAGCACCTGCTCCAGCAGCTCCTCCCGGTTGAGAATGAACACCACCAGCTTCATTGCCCCTCCTTATGGATCGGTCTGGATTCCGCTGCGCTCCAGCAGGGTGCCTTCCAGCCGGTACAGATTCACGACCGCCAGCAGGTATCCGACCGCGGCCTGGGCTTCGCTCAACTGGCTGGCCAGCAGATCGCGCTGGGCCTGGGCCACCAGGAAGGTCGTGGAGGAGCCGCCCCGGAACTTCTCGGTCTCGGCCGCCAGGGTCTGCTCCTGCAGCGCGCGCAGCTCCGCGCTGCTGGACACCCGTCCGGCCGCGAAGTCGGCCTCCAGCCAGGCGGAGCGCACGTCCACCTCCACGGTGCGCTCCAGGGCGCGCAGGGATTCCTCGGCCTGGGCTCTGCCCAGCCGGGCCCGCTCGGCCCGCGCCTGGGCCCCCCGGTTGCCCAACGCCAGCTCCAGGCTCAAGCCCGCGCTCAGGCTGGAGTCCTGGGCCGCGGCGGCGAAGGTGTCCCCGAAGGCTGCCGCATAGCCCGTGCCGCCCAGAGCGATGAAGGCGTCCAGGCGCGGCAGCAGGCCGGATCGCGTGCGCGTGACCTCCAGCTCCCCGCGCTCCAGCTCCAGGCGCGCCTGCAGCAGCTCCGGGCGGCGGCCGGAGGCCAGGGCCAGGTGCCGGGACAGCTCGTCCAGCGGGCCGGCCGGCGCACCGGGGGAGTCGGCCAGGCGCACGGAGGTGTCCAGCCCGGTTTCCGGCAGGTGCAGACGCAGGAGCAGGCCCAGGCGGGAGGTTTCCACCCGCTTTTCCCCTTCCCGCAGGGCCTCCTGGCGGGAGACGACCTCGGCCCGGGGCGCGGCCAGCTCGCTGGGGGCGATCTGGCCGACCTGGACGCGGATGCGCGACTCTTCCAGCTGGCGCTCGGCCAGGGCCAGGGATTCGCGGTAGATCTCCCGCTGACGCAGGGCCAGGTAGTGCTCCCAATAGGCCTGCTGCACTCCCGCCACCAGGCCGGCGGTGAAGCCGCGCAGCTCGTGCTCGGAGGCCCGGACGTCCAGCCGGGCCTGCCGCACGCGAGCCAGGTTGGCGGCCAGGCGGCCGCCATCCAGCAGGGACTGGGTCACCTGCACGTCGTAGGAGGCGGATACCGGGTCCCAGCCGGCCCCCAGGGAGGCGGACAGCGAGGTGCCGGTGGGAAGCGAAAGGGCCAGCTCCGCCTCCGCGCCGCTTCCGGCTGGAGGGGCGGTGGGCCAGGTATGGGCGGCCCCGGCTGCGAGCTGGGGATCCAGGAGGCCCAGTTCCTCCTGCAGCGCGGTCCTCCGGATTTCGGGCACCAGTCGCTGGGCTTTCAGGGAAGGGTTGTGCTCCAGGGCCAGCAGCACCGCTTCGCGCAGGGACAGCTCCGGCGCGGCCTCCGCGCTCTGGGCGGCGGCGGCCAGAGCCCGGCAGGCCAGCAGCGCGGCCGCGAGGCGCCGGCTCACGCTTCGGCCACCTGGCGCCGCTTCTCCCTCCTGCGCTCGAACAGCAGGTACAGGCTGGGGATGAACAGCAGGGTGATGAAGGTGGAGCTGGTCAGGCCCCCGATCACGGTGCGGGCCAGCGGCGCCTGCACCTCCCCGCCCTCGCCCACCCCCAGGGCCAGCGGCAGGAGGCCGACCATGGTGGTCAGGGAGGTCATCAGCACCGGGCGCAGGCGCCGGGTGCAGGCGGTGAGGACGGCCTCGCGCAGGGGCATTCCGTCGCGGCGGCGCAGCAGGTTGCAGGTGTCCACCAGCAGTATTGCGTTGTTGACCACGATGCCGCCCAGCATCAGCACCCCGATCCAGGTCTGGATGTTGAAGGTGGTGCGGGTGAGGAACAGCATGACCAGCACCCCGATGGAGGCCAGGGGGATGGAGAACATGACCACGAAGGGGTCGCGCAGCGACTCGTACAGGCCGGCCATGACCATGTAGATCAGCAGCAGGGACAGCAGGATGCTGATCAGCGAGCTCCCGGAAGCTCTCGCGCTGCTCCTCCCAGTCCCCGGTGAAAAGGACCGTGAAGCCCGGGGGCACCGGCAGGGCGCGCAGCCGGGCGCGCAGGTCGGCCACGATGGAGCCCACGTCCCGCCCGCTGGTGTTGACGAACACGGTGAGCAGGCGTTCCTGGTCCTTGCGCTCGATGGCCGTGGGGCCCGGCTGGCGGCGCAGGCTGACCACGTTGGCCAGCGGCACGCTGCGCCCCTCGCCGTTCACTACCGGCAGCTCCAGCAGGCGGCTCAAGTCGAAGGATTCCCGGCCGGCCAGGCGCACCACGATGGGCACCTCGCTGTCCGCCTCGCGGAAGGTGCCCGCCTGGGTGCCGGCGATCAGGGTGCGCAGCAGGCTGGTCACCGCCTGCGCCGTTAGGTTGAACTCCGCCACGCGCCGGCGGTCCACTACCACCAGGTCCTCCTGGACGCCGGCCTCCTGGCTCAGCTGCACGTCCGTCACCTCCGGCGCCTCCTGGACCAGGCTGCGGATCCTGCCGGCCAGCTCCCGGCCCGCGGCGAGGTCGTAGCCGCGGACCTCGATCTGGATGCGCTCGGTGTTGGAGCTGCCGCCGCGCATCAGGAAGAAGCCCTGGCTGGTGCGCGTGCGCAGGGTCAGGCCCGGGGTGGCCGCCCAGGCGGCGGCGCAGCTCGTCGGCGACCTGGGCGTCGGAGCGGCCGCGCTGGCGGCGGGGCACCAGGGTCAGGCTGATCTGCCCGGTGCTGGTGCCGGCGCTGCGGAACCCGCCCCCCACGCTGGTGACCATGGTCTGGATCTCGGGCACCGCCTCCCGGGTGCGCCGCTCCAGGTCCTGGAAGGCCTGGTCGGTCAGCTCCAGGCGCGTGCCGGCCTCCATCTCGCCGTTGATGCGCACCTGCCCCTCGTCGGCGACGGGCATGAGCTCCGAGCCGATCAGCGGCACCAGCAGCAGGCTGGCCCCCATGGCCAGCACGATCAAGGCTACGGTCAGCAGGGGACGGTTCAGGACCCGGCTCAACAGGCCGGCGTAAAAGCTCTCCACCCGGCCGAAAGCGCGGCCCAGGGAACGGGCCAGGGGCGGCTCGACCGCTCCCGCCCCCGCGCGACTCAACAGGCGGGCGGACATCATGGGCACCAGGGTCAGGGAGGAGACCAGGGAGCAGATCAGGGAGAAGCTCACCACCAGGGCCAGCTGCTTGTACATCACCCCGGAGACCCCACGGATGAAGATCAGCGGCAGGAACACCACCAGGGTGGTCAGGGTGCTGGCGGTGACCGCGGCGGTCACCTCCCCCGCGCCGTGCACCGCCGCCTCGGCCGCCGGTTTCCCTTCCTGGCGCAGGCGGAAGCCGTTCTCCAGCACCACGATGGAGTTGTCCACCATCATGCCCACGCCCATGGCCAGGCCTCCCAGGCTCATGATGTTCAGGGTGAAGCCGCTGGCGTACATCAGCACGAAGGTGGCGATGATGGAGAAGGGGATGGAGATGGCGATGACCAGGGTGCTGGTCAGGCTGCGCAGGAAGAACAGCAGCACGCCCACCGCGATCAGCGCGCCGTACAGCGCCGAGGTGGCGACGTTGCGCAGGGAGCTCGCGATGTAGCGGGAGTTGTCGTTCAGCACGACGAGCTCCAGCTGCGGGAAATCCGCCCGGATGCGCTCCAGCTCGCGGCGCACCAGGCGGGCCACCTCCACGGTGTTCCTGCCGGACTGCTTGGCCACCGACAGGCGGATGCCGGGCTGCCCGTTGATGCGGGCGATGCGGGTGACCTTGACGCTGCCGTCGGACACCCGGGCCACCTGGGCCAGGGGGATGGGGCTGCCCTGGCGCACGGCCACCACCGTGTCCCGCAGCTCGTCCAGGTTCCCGTACAGGGCCGAGGAGCGCAGGGTGCGCTCGTAGCCGCCCTGGGTGACCGAGCCCAGGGGGGTCTCCACGTTGCCGGCCTGGATGCGGCCGATCACCTGGTCCACCGGCAGGCCCAGCAGCTGCAGGCGGTCGGGCAGCAGGTCCACCTGGATCTCGCGCTGCACGCCGCCGAACACGTCCACGGCGGCCACCCCGTCCACCCGCTCCAGGCGGTAGGCCACCTGCTGGTCGATGAGCTCGCGCAGGTAGACGGGGTCCATCTCGGCGTAGGCCCCCAGGGTCATGACCGGGATGTTGGCGGGATCGAACTTGAACAGGCGCGGCCGGTCGGCGTCCTCCGGAAGCCGGGGGATGACCCGGTCCAGGCGGTCGCGCACCTCCGCCGCCGCCGTGTCGAGGTTGGTGCCCCAGGCGAAGGAAAGCTGCACGTTGCTGGAGCCCTCGGAGGACACCGAGGTGATCTCTTCCACGCCCGGCACCGCGCCCATGGCCTCTTCCACGACGCGGCTGATCAACTGCTCCACGATCGGCGGGCTGGAGTTGGGGTAGGAGGTGTTGATGGAGAGCACCGGGTAGCTGATGTCGGGCATCAGGTCCAGCGGCAGGCGCCGCAGGGCCACGAAGCCCAGGATCACCACGATCAGGGCGATCATGGTGGTGAGAATAGGATGGCGGACGGTGAAGGAGGACAGCTTCACGGCGGCAGAATGACGGCGGCGCCGTCCTCCAGCAGGTGCTGCCCGAGGATGACCACCGGCCCCCGGAGGGCCGGCTCCAGGATTTCCACCAGCCCGCCCTCGGCGGCGCCGGTGCGCACGGGCAGGAAGCGCACCCGCGGACCTTCGGCCTCCACCTGGAACAGACCTTGCGCTTCCCCCCGGATCACCAGGGCCGCGGCGGGAACGGCCTGGGCGTTCTCGCGCCGGCCGAACTCCAGCTCCACCCGCACGGCCATGCCGGGCTTGAGCGTACCGTCGGCATTGCGGATGGCCACCCAGGCCTCGGCCTGGCCGGTGGCCTGGTCCAGGAAGGGGGCCACCTCCGAAACCGCGCCCGCGAAGCGGCGCCCCGGGAACACCGGGGCGGTCACGATCGCGCCCAATCCCGGGCGCAGGCGCGGGTAGACGGATTCGGCGGCCTTCAGGCGGGCCACCAGGGGGTCCAGTTCCAGCAGGGAAAGCACCGGATCCCCGGCCCGCAGCAGGGTCCCCGGCTCGGCCAGCCGCTCCCCCACCACCCGGGGCCCGCCCGGAAGGTCCCACTCGGCAACCAGGCGGGTCTGGGCCACGCGCAGGCGCGCGGTCTCCAGGGACACCTCGCGCTGGCGAAGCTGGGCCCGGGCCACGCTGACCTGCACCCGGGCTTTGGCCAGCTGGGTGAGGCTGCCCTCCAGCTCCGCCTCCGAGGCGATCTGCTTGTCCTGCAGGGAGCGCATCCGCTCCAGCTCCCGCTCGGCGGCCTGCACGCCGATCTCCGCGCTCTCCAGGTTGGCCCGGGCCACCGCCACCTCCGCGCCGGCCTGCTCCATGGCCTGGCGGAACTCCTCCGGGTCCACTTCGGCCAGGAGGTCGCCCCGCCGCACGGGCTGTCCCACGCGCACCAGCACGCGCTCCAGGCGGCCGGCCACCTTGGCGGCTACCACGATGCGGGAGCGCGATTCCAGGGAACCGCTGAACTGGAGGGTGTCGCGGAGGGTGGCGCGGCTCACGGGGGCCACGTCCACGGCTACCGGCGCGCCGCCGCGCGGACGCGAGGCGGCGGAGTTGTTGGGGTTGCCTAGCCGGCGCCCGCCGGCCGGGCCAGCCGGTAGACCTGCCACCCGCCCAGCGCGACGATCGCAGCGCCGCCCAGAATGATCAGAGCCTTCCACCTGCGGCTCATTTCCTCAATGTAACCATGCGGCCGGGGCGAGAGACAAGGGGTTTCGCACCCACCGGGCCGGCAAACCCTTGCGCCCAGGGGTCCGCTTCTTTATTCTGAAACCAATGAAAGCGGACATCAGGCTGGCGATCGACGAGCTGGGCCTGGAGGCGGTGGTGACCCTCACCCATTCCGCCGGCGGCGCGGAGCTGAGCGCGGAGGCGGTCGTGGCCCTGCTGCGGGCCAAGGGGGTCAAGGAGGGCTTCCTCCCGGAGGCGGTGGAAAAGGCCGTCCGCACGCTGCAGCGCAAGCCCGCGGAGCCGGTGCGCTTCGTGGCCGCCCGGGGGGTGCCGCCTCATCCCCAGGAGCCCGAACGGTTCACCCTGGAGCCTCTGGCGGTGCCCGCCCGCCTGCAGGCCTTCGCCCGCAGCTTCCTGGCCGAGGCCCACCCGCCCGAGGTCTTCCGCCTGAGCGAGCGCCGGGTGCAGAAGAAAAAGAAGGTTCTCAAGAAACCGGCCCTGGGCTTCCTGAAGCCCAAGGAGGTCATCGAGACCGTCGTGGTGAGGGAGTTCGTGCGCGAGAAGGCGGCCATCGACCCGGCGGTGCAGGGTTTCGGCTACGTGCGCAAGGAAGCCCTGGTGGCCCGCGCCCAGCCGGCCGGGCAGGGCAAGGCCGGGCGCAGCATCTACGGGCATCCGCTCCCGGCCCCGCGGCTGCCGGGCCAGGAGCTGTACCTGGGAATGGGGCTGGCCCGCCGCGGCCAGGAAATCCGGGCGGAGGCCTCCGGTTTCCTGCGCCGGGGAGCCGACTGGTGCGACCTGGTGGCCTTCCAGGACCACGAGGCGGTGGTGAGCCCCGCGCCCGACAAGTCCGCCTGCTTCCTGACCTTCTCTCCCGGGGACCGGCGAGTGCCGCCGCCCAAGGCCGGGGAGGTCATGGAACAGGCCGTCCGGCTGGGCCTGCCCAGGGAACGGCTGCTGCCGGAGGCGGAGATCCAGCGCCTGCTGGATCAGGCCGCCGCCAGCGGCCAGCCGGTGCAGCGCCTGGCCCTGATCCCCTCCGCGGACGCGGCGGTCTCCATCCAGGTCTCCCCGGACAAACTGAAGGCCACCTTGAGCATACGCAAGGGCAAGGGGGCCGGGCGCCGGCTCACCCTGCAGGACGTGAGCAACGCCATCCGGGCCAGCGGGGTGCGCGCCTTCGACGCCGTCGTGGTGAAAAAGGACCTGACCGCCTTCTACGCCAGCCCGCAGGAGGAGCTGAAGGGCTATCCCCTGGCCGAGGGCCGGGCCCCGGGCACCGGGCAGGAAGGGCGCCTGGAGTGGCAGGTGAAGTTCGCCCGGCCGGAGGAGGCCCAGCGGGTGCGGGAGCAGTCCCTGGCCGCCCAGGCGCGCCTGGGCGGGGTAAAATCCCTGGCCGAATTTCCGCTGCTCGCGGTGCAGTCCGTGGCCTGGGTGGAGGCGGGGCAGGAGGTCGTGCGGGTGTTTCCGTCCACCGCCGGGGAGCCGGGCCTGGACGTGTTCAAGGCCGTGATCCCCGGGCTCAAGGGGCCCGGGCCGGAGCTGCACCTGTTCGAGGGTCTGAAGCTGCAGAAGGACGCGGTGACCTGCTCGCTCAAGGGGCTGCTGGAGCGGGGCGCGGCGGGCAGCAAGGTGCTGCTGCGCGTCCGGCCGCACCGCAACGCCGAGCTGCAAGTGACGCTGTCCGAGGACCGCCTGCAGGGCAGGGTGAGCTTCTTTCCGCCCGAAGGCACGGGCCGCAGCTTCGGCGCGGAGGAGCTCAAAAGCCGCCTCGCCCAGGGGGGGATCCTCAAGGGGCTGGAGCCGGCGGGCTTTGCCGAGCTCACCCGGGCGGTGGCGGAAGGCAGGACCCTGAAGGACCTGCCGGTGGCCCAGGGCCGGCCGCCCAAGCCGGCGCCGGTCCGCCAGGTCGCCTTTCACGTGCACCTGGCCTCCGGGTCCAGCGTGACGATGAGCGCGGACGGCAGGGCCGATTTCCGCAACCAGGACAAGCTCACCTCCGTGCACCGCGGCGAGCTGCTGGCCACCCTTTCCCCGCCGGGCCTGGGCGCCGAGGACGGCTGGGACGTTTCCGGCAGGACCGTGCCCGCACCCAGGGAAAAGCAGGAATCGCTTTCCGCCGGCAAGGGGGTGCGCGCCGCCCCGCAGGCAGACGGCCGCGTGCAGTTCTTCGCGGACGCCGACGGGGAGCTGTTCTTCGGGGACAACCTGCTGGAGGTCAAGCAGGTGCACGTCATCGCCGGGGACATCGGGCTGGAGAGGGGCAACGTCAAGTTCTCCGGGGCGGTGGAGATCCGCGGCTCGGTGCTGTCCGGTTTCCGGGTCGAGGCCGGGGACGACGTGCTGGTCGAGCAGACGGTCCAGGCCGCGGTGGTGGCCTCGGAGGGGGCGATCACCATCAAGCAGGGGGTCAAGGGCGAGGGCAAGGCCCGGCTGTCGGCGGGGCGAAGCATCGTCGCCCTGTTCGCCGAGCAGGCGGCCTTGCGCGCCGGCGGGGACGTGCGTATCCGCAACGCCTGCGTGCGCTGCCAGGTGCGCTGCAACGGGCGCCTGGTACTGGAGACCGAGAAGGGCAACCTCATCGGGGGCAAGGCCCAGGCCCGCCAGGGCCTCGTGGTGCAGAACCTGGGCTCGCCCAGCGGTACCCACACCGAGATCTCCTTCGGGCAGGACTACCTTCTGCTGGAAAGAATCGAGCAGGCCCAGGGGGAGGTCGGGCGCCTGGCGGCGCGGGTGGTGGAGCTGAAGGCCCGCGTGCACCAGCTGGAGAGGCCGGGCTCCGACCGCCAGGCGCTGGAGCTGGCCGTGGAGGAGCGCAGGGAGGCCCAGGCGCAGGCGGAGAAGAGCGCCCACGCCCTGGCCGGGCTGCAGGAGCAGTATAAGAAGGGTTTCCCCGCCGAGGTGGTCGTGCGCGGCGTGCTGTACCCGGGCGTCGTGCTGGAAAGTCACGGGCGCACCTACTCGCCCACGGTGGAGAAGCACCTGATCACCCTGCGCTACGACCCCCAGGATCGCCAGATCGTGGAGAAGCCCGTATAGGCGCCACATAAGGAAGGTCTATGCCGCGAGAGCTGATCGAACGCCTGTGGACCCGGGGACGGGAGTTCCTCGGGGTGCGCTACCCCATCCTGGGGGGGGCCATGAGCTGGATCTCGGAGTCCGGGCTGGTGTCCGCCATCTGCAACGCCGGGGCCTTCGGCGTGCTGGCGGGCGGGAACATGCCCCCCGAGGCCCTGGAGCGGGAGATCCTCGCCACCCGCCAGAAGACCGACCGGCCCTTCGGGGTCAACCTGATCACCATCGCCCCCAACTTCCCCCGGCACCTGGAGCAGGTGCTGGCCCTGAAGCTGCCCTTCGTGATCCTGGCCGGGGGGCTGCCGCCCCGAGGGGCCCTGGCCCGGGTAAAGGCCGCCGGCAGCCGGCTGGTGTGCTTCGCCCCCACGGTGGGCGTGGCCCGCAAGCTGGTGGGCGAGGGGGTGGACGCCCTGGTCATCGAGGGCCACGAGGCCGGCGGCCACGTCGGGCCGGTGAGCACGGCCGTGCTGGCCGAGCAGATCCTGCCGACCATCCAGGAAGTGCCCGTGTTCGTGGCCGGGGGGATCGGCAGCGGGGTGATGATGCTGCACTACCTGCTGATGGGCGCCGCGGGGGTGCAGCTGGGAACGCGCTTCGCCGTGGCCGAGGAATCCCCGGCCCACCCCAACTTCAAGCAGGCCATGGTCAGGGCCAGCGCCCGCGCCGCCCAGCCCACGGCCCAGTACGACCCGCGCATCCCGGTGATCCCGGTGCGCGCGCTGCAGAACCAGGGCACGCGGGATTTCAACACCCTGCAGCTCGGGCTGGTGGCCCAGCTGGAGCGGCGGCAGATCGGGGCCCGCGAGGCGGGACGCCAGCTGGAGGAGTTCTGGATCGGGGCGCTGCGCAAGGCGGTGGTGGAGGGGGACGTGGAGCACGGCTCGCTGATGGCCGGGCAGAGCGTCGGGCTGGTGCGGGAGGTGCTGCCGGTGCGGGGGATCGTGGAACGCCTGCTGGACGAAGCCGCGGCGGAGGCCGAGAAGATCCTGGCCCGCCTCAGGCCAGCTCCCGGACCCTCCTGAGCAGCTGCTCTTCCTCGAAAGGCTTGTCCAGGAAGTGCTCGATGCCCCGCTCGCGGAGGCGCCGGGTGGTTTCCTGGTCGTTGTAGCCGGTCATCACCAGGACGGGGGCCCGCTCGCCTGCGTCCCGCAGGCGCTGGACCAGCTCCAGGCCTGAGGGCCCGGGCATCTGCAGGTCGGTCAGGATCAGGTCCACCCGGCGGCCTGCGGCTTTCCAGGCGGCCAGCCGCTCCAGCGCCTCCTCCCCGCTGCGCGCGGAGAGCGCCGCGTAGCCATTGGATTGCAGGATGAACTGAATGGTGTCCAGCAGGTGGCTCTCGTCGTCCACTACCAGGATGGTCTTCGGGTTCACGCGCTCATCAGGGCCAGGCTGCGGCGCCGCAGGCCGTCCAGGCGCTTGCGCACCCCGGAAATCGACATGCCGACCTCCCGCGCCGTGTCCTGCAGGGACAGGCCCTCCACGTGCCGCAGGGTGGCAATGGTGCGGGTGCTTTCCCGCTCTCCGGCGAACAGCCGCTCCAGCTCGGTGCGGGTTTCCACTTCCTGCTCGGGGGAGGAGCCGCCCGGCAGGTTGTCCAGCATCTCCTCGTTATGCACCAGGCGCCGCCGGCCGCCCCGCCGCAGCAGGTTCAGGGAATGGTTGGTGGCCATCCGGTACAGCAGGCTGGAGGGGTACCTGCCGTGCAGCTGGTCCTGCTTGCGCAGGAGCTGCACGAACACGTCCTGCATGGCGTCGCCAGCCAGCTCCTCGTCGCGCAAGAGGAATCGGCAGCGCCGCAGCACCATGGGGGAATAGCGGCGGTAGAGGGCTTCGGCGTCGATGACATAGGCACGGTCGGTTTCCATCATTTTCTCCTGCCTGCTTATAAGCAAGAGCCGTGCCATAAAACAGGGCTTCAGGGGCGGTTTTTCGGGCCGGAAGAGAGGCTTTGTGGCGGCTTTCGCCTCCGGGCCCGGAAAAAGCGTGGCAGGTGGGAAGAAACGTGGCACCCCCTCGAGGGCACGCGGCGGTGGGGCCTTATTCGAAGCGGAAACGCCAGAGGGCCAGACCGAAGAAGGCCGCGGCGCACGCCGCCAGCAGCCCGGCCGGGGCCAGAACCGCGGCCAGCTCGTGTCCCCGCAGCAGGATGCCCCGGAAACCGTCCATGGCCCAGGCTCCAGGAGTGAGACGCCCCACCCGGGCGAAGCCGCCGCCGGCCACGTCCAGCGGGAACCAGGCCCCGCCCAGGGCGGAGAACAGGAACATGGCGATCATGGAGTACATGACCACCTGCTGCTCGTTGCCGGCCAGGCTGGCGACCAGCAGGCCCAGGCTGGCCGACCACAGGGCCAGGGCGCTCATCATCAGCAGGGTCGCCCCCGGCGCACCCAGGTAATTCACGCCGAAGACCAGCTGCCCGCAGGCCACCAGCGCGGCTTCCTGGACCCAGATCACCAGGAACATGGCCCCCAGGTGCCCGGCGATGATCGAGGCGCGGGACGCGCTGGTGGTGAGCAGACGCTGCATGGCGCGGGACTTGCGCTCCAGCACCAGGATCATGGCCGAGCTGATCAGGCCATAAATCGCAAATTGCACGATCATGCCCGGGGAGGACTGCTGGAACCCGGTCATCCGGCCGGCAGGCAGGTAGGTCTCGGAAACCAGGCTGACCCGCGGCCGCTGCCACTCGGCCAGGGCCCTCCCCAAAGCGCGCTCCCGGGCCGCGCGGTCCGCAGCCTCCCCCGGCCCCAGGGCCAGGCGCGCGGCCCGCACGGAACCCAGCAGGCGGGTGGCGGCCGAGCGCAGGCGGTCGGAGGCCACCCGGTCGTCGGGCTCGTACGGGGCGGCGAGGATGGCCAGAGGCAGCGGCTGCCCGGTCCAGGCGGCCTCCGCGAATCCCTCCGGCACCACCGCCGCGGCCGCCAGCTTTCCGCCGCGGACCTGGGCGGCGGCTTCCTCCCGGTCGGCCAGCTCCACCAGTTGGACTCCCGGGGCGGAGGCCACCAGGTCCCGCAGGGCGGCGCCCGTGGCCTGCTCCCGGGTCCGCAAGTCCCGGTCAAGCCAGCCGATCCTTACGCCAGCATCGCGGAGTTCCCCTCCGGTGACGAAACCGAAAAAGAGGGTGAAAGCCAGCGGCATGGCCAGCAGGAAGATCGCGGACTTCCAGTCCTTGGCCATCTGCAGCAGGTCCTTGGTCAGCAAGTGCCACCAGCGCATTGCCTACCTCCTATGCCAGCCGGCGCCGCTGCAGGAGCACGCCGGCGGCGTAGCAGACCAGGCCGATCCCCGCCAGCACCGCGGCCGGGGCGGCCAGCTCGCCCAGGGGCGCCCCGCCTACGGCCAGCTTCCACAGCCGCACCGCCCAGCCCTGCGGGGTGGCCAGGCCCACGGTCTGGAACAGGTCGGGGATCCCCGGGATGAAGTTGGTGAACAGCCCGCCCAGCATGCCGGTGACGGTGAGCCCCACGCCCAGCACGATGCCCACCTGGCGCGAGGTGCGCATGGCGGACATCAGCAGCAGCCCGAAACCGGCGGCCGCCACCACCAGCGCGCCGGAGGCCAGCAGCAGGGGCGCCGGCCGGCCCCAGCGCAGGCCGAACAGCACCGCGGAAGCCCCCAACAGCACCGCCACCTGGGCGCTCAGGATCAGCGCCGCGGCCAGGGCCTTGCCGGCCAGGATGGTCGCCGGCCGGGTGGGGGTGGCGAGCAGCCGGGACAGGGTGCCCTCCTCGCGCTCCCGCACGATCGACTGGGCGGCGCTGCCCCCGGTGAAGAACACGAAGAACAGCAGCATGGAGGTCATGATGGCCCGCATGATGCCCTGCAGTTCCCCCGCCGGTTTGGCCTGCGCCGCGGGGGCCTGCAGCTCGGCGGCGGTCACCCGCTGGCTCCACCGCACGTATTCCTGGGCCGCGGCCTGGGCCGCCGTTTGGCCGCCGCTCTCGGCCGCCAGGCTTCCGGCGATGCGGGCTCCCAGCACCCCGTCCAGAAAGGATTCCAGCAGCGCGGCCAGCAGCGATGGCCCGTAGGTGAGGGTGGGGTCGCGGTACAGGGTGAGCTGGACCGCGGGGCCGTCCCCCGCCGCGGCGGCGGAAAAACCCTCGGGGATGATCAGGGCCGCGTCGAACTTCCTGGCGTCGACCGCCGCGCGGGCTGCGGCCGGGTCTGTCATGGCGCTGGCGGCCACCAGGTCGGGCAGCCCGGCCAGGTGCTCCTGGAAGACGTGGCCCAGCGCGATCCCGCTGCCGGGATCCGGCCGGTCCAGGTCGACCACGACCAGGCGGGTGGGAGCGGGGCGGCCTTGCGCGCCGCCGCCCAGCCCCCCGAAGGCCAGGTACATCAGCCCGGAAACCAGCAGGGGGGCGGCCAGGGCCATGAACAGGGTGAAGGCGCTGCGCAGCTCGCGCAGGGAGTCCTTGAGGGTGATGGCCAGCAGCTTCATGGGCAGGCGCCTTCAATCCCTCAGGGCGCGGCCGGTCAGCTTCATGAACACCGCCTCCAGGTTGGGCTCCCGGATCTGCACCGAGGCGATGTGCAGCCGCTCCCGGGCCGCTTCCTCGAACAGGCGCGGCAGCAGGACGTCCCCGTCGTCGGCCAGCAGGCTGATCCGTCCGTTCTCGGCGTCCGCGGCGCGCACCCCGGGAAGGGCCCGCCAGGAATCCGGCACGCCGGTGGTCTCGCCCTGCAGGGTCAGCTCCACGCGGTCCAGCTCCCCCACGATGCGCACCAGCTCGGCCTGGGTGCCGGAGGCGATGAGCCTGCCGTGGTCCAGGATGCACAGGCGGTGGGACAGCTCCTGGGCCTCCTCCATGTAGTGGGTCGTGTACAGCACGCTCATGCCGCGGGCGTTCAGGCCCAGGATGGAGTCCAGGATGTGGCGCCGGCTCTGGGGGTCGATGCCCACCGTGGGCTCGTCCAGGATCAGCAGGCGCGGCTCGTGCAGCAGGGCCACCCCCAGGTTCACCCGGCGCTTCATGCCGCCGGAGAAGGAAGCGATGCGGTCGGCGCGGCGGTCGGCCAGGCCGATCAGCTCCAGGACCTGGGCCGCGCGCTCGGCCAGGCGCCGGCCGGACAGGCCGTACATGCGGCCCCAGAACAGCAGGTTCTCCTGGGCGCTCAGGTCCGGGTACAGGGCGATCTCCTGCGGCACCACCCCGACGACCGCCTTGACGGCCGGCGTCCCGGCCGGCCGGCCGAACACGCGGGCCTGCCCGGAGCCGGGCCGCAGCAGCCCCGCGATGATCGAGATGGTCGTGCTCTTGCCCGCTCCGTTGGGGCCCAGCAGGCTGAAGATCTCCCCCTCGCGCATGGTGAAGCTCACCCCGTCCAGGGCGCGCCGCGGGCCGAAGTCCTTGACCAGATTCTCTACGCTGATGGCTGCTTCTAGGCGAATTCATCCCGGCTACCATACCCCGAATCGGGCCTCCTGACTATCAGTCTTCTTCGTTCGCGGCGCGGCTCAGGCGGTTGTTCAAGGCCCGGCGCGACAGGCCCAGCAGGCCCGCGGCCTGGGTCTGGTTGCCCTCCGCCCGGCGCAGGGCCTCGCGGATCAGGGCCTCTTCGGCCTGCTTCAGGGTGGGCAGGGGGTCGGGAAAGGGGATGTCGCCTTCGGGTGCGCCGGGCTGCGCCGCCGCCCTCGTCGCCGCCAGCCGGCGCTTCGTCTCCGCAGGCCAGGCCCGTTTTCTCGCGGAAGCTCGCAGGGAGAGCACCCCGGAGCGGTGACGGCTCACCGCGTCGTAGATCAGGCCCTCCAGCTCGCGCACGTTGCCGGGGAAGGCGTACAGGGCCAGCAGCGGGACCAGCTCCCGCGGCGGGGTCGGGGCGGGGCGGCCCAGCAGGCCCGCGGCCTTGGCCAGGAAATGGGCCACCAGCAGCGGCAGGTCCTCCCGGCGCTCGCGCAGCGGCGGCAGGTGCAGGTGGTGGGCCTGCAGGCGGTAGTACAGGTCCTTGCGGAAGCCCCCGGAGTCCTGCAGCGCGCGCAGGTCGCGGTTGGTGGCCACCAGCACGCGGATGTCGGCGCGCTTCATCACGTCGGAGCCGATGGGGTAGTAGGTGCCTTCCTGCAGCAGGCGCAGCAGCTTCACCTGCGAGGCGGGGCAGAGGTCGCCGATCTCGTCCAGGAAGAGGGTGCCGCCGGCCGCCTGCTCCACCAGGCCGGGGCGGTCGCGGTCCGCGCCGGTGAAGCCGCCGCGCTTGTGCCCGAACAGGGCGTCGGAGAACAGGGCGTCGTCCAGGCCGGCCACGTTCACCGGCAGGAAGGGGCCCCGGCGGCCGCTCAGGACGTGGATGGCCCGGGCGATCAGCTCCTTGCCCACCCCGGTCTCCCCGGTGACCAGGATGGGCAGCGGGGTGGGGGCCATCGCCTCGGCGTACTGGAAGATGGCCCGCATGCTCTTGGCGGCGGTCACGATCGCGGCGAAGGCCTCCGGGTGCTCCAGGGCGTCGGTCAGCAGGTAGCGCTTCAGCGCGGAGTTCTCGCGGCGCATGGCCCCGATCTCGATGGCCCGGCGCACGGCGCTCTCCAGGCGGGACTCGTCCACCGGCTTCAACAGGTAGTCGAAGGCGCCGTCCTTCATGCACCGCACCGCGGTGTCCACGTCGTTGGCCCCGGTCAGCACGATGACCGGCAGCTCCGGGTGCTCCTGCACGATGGCCGGGAGCAGCTCGCGGCCCGAGAGGTGGGGCATGGTCAGGTCCAGCAGCACGGCCGAGAACCGTCCCGCCTCCAGCAGCCCCGGTACCTCCCGGGCGTCCCGGCAGCCGGCCAGGTTGGTGATGCCCTGGGAGCGCAGGGCGAAGTCCGCGGCGGACAGGGCCAGCTCCTCGTCGTCCACCAGCAGCACGGGATCCGGAGGGAACAGGGTCGCGCTCACACGCCTTCCTTCCAGGCTGGCAGGCGCACCGCGGCGGTGGTGCCTTCGCCGGTCCGGGAGCGGATTTCCAGGCTCCCGCCGTGGTTCTTCACGATGTTGTAGGAGATCGACAGGCCCAGTCCGGTGCCGCCGGTGTCCTGCTTGGTGGTGAAGAACGGGTCCAGGATGCGCTCCAGGTTCTGCGCGGGATGCCCACGCCCTCGTCGCGGACCTCCACCAGCAGCCAGTCCTCCTCCAGGCGGGTTTCCACGTCGATCCCCCGCTCCCGGTCCGGCAGCGCCTGGCAGGCGTTGGTGATCAGGTTGATCAGCACCTGCTCCAGCTGCTGGAAGCTGCCCCTCAGCGGGGGCAGCCCGCGGGCCAGGCTCAGGGTGAAGCGGGCGGTGCTCTTGTCGATGAGGTTGCGCACCAGGGTGATGGAGGACTCGACCACGCCGTTCAGGTCCACGCCGCGGTCCAGGTCGCCGGTGTCCCGGCGGGCGAAGTCCCGCAGGTTCTGCACGATGTGCTTGATGCGCTGAGCCCCCTCGCCGATGCCGGCGATGAGCTGCCCGATGCGGGGCTGGGCCTCCGAGTAGGGCATGCCCCCCAGCAGGAACTCGCCGTGGGCCTCGTAGTACTGGCGCAGGATCGGCTGGACGTCCTCCCAGACCCGGGAGCAGATGCGCCCGTTCAGCATGATGAAGTTGTTGGGGTTGTTGATCTCGTGGGCCACCCCCGACACCAGCACGCCCAGGGAGGCCATCTTGTCGGCCTGGATCAGCTGCTGCTGCTGCTGGCGGGCCTGCTCCATGGCCCGCTTGCGTTCGGTGATGTCCATGCCGGTGACCAGGATTCCCGTGGGGGTGTCCCCCTCGAAGAGCATGGCCGAGGATTCGGAGAACAGGACGGTGCGCACCGAGCCGTCCCGGGCCAGCAGGTCCACCTCCAGCTGCGGGGTGGAGTCCCCGCGCAGGTCCCGCTCCAGCTGGGCGGCCACCCGCTCCCGGTGCGCGGGGGCCACCAGGTCCACCGTGCGCTGCCCCAGCACCTCCTCCTTCTCGTAGCCCAGTTGGGCCGCGAAGGAGCCGTTCACGTCCTGGATGCGGCCGTCCAGGCCGATGACCATGCTGATGGAGGGGCTCCTCTCGTACAGGAAGTGATAGCGGCGCGCCGACTCCCGGATCGCCTCCTCGGTGTTCCTGCTGGAGGTGACGTCCAGGTGGATGCCCACCAGGCGCAGCACCCGGCCCTGGGAGTCGCGCTCCAGGATGGTCCCGTTGGACTGGATCCAGCGCCAGGAGCCGTCCTTGGCCCGCAGGCGGAACTCCAGCTTGAAGTCCGTGCCTTCGGCCACGTGGCGGCGCACGGCCTGCTCGGCCATTTCCCGGTCCTCGGAGTGCAGCAGGCCGGCCCAGGTGGCGTACTCCTGGGGCAGTTCGTCGGGCTCGTAGCCCAGCATGCCGAACCAGCGCGGGTCGAACCAGACCCGGCCGGTGGGCGGGTCGTACTCCCAGATCCCGCCGCCGGAGGCCTCCAGGGCCGAGGACAGGCGCTGCTCGCTGTCCTGGATCAGGCGCTGCAGGCGCGACTGGATCAGGGCGTACACCCAGGAAAGCACCAGGGCGGTGGCCAGCAGTGCGATGACCACGGCCGCCACCCAGATGACGGTCCGATAGCGCTCGAAGAAGCCCACCGGCCGGTTGATCACCTCGCTGCCCTGGGGCAGCTCGCCTGGGCGATATGCCGAAGCGCAGGAGCTGGGCATGGTCGAAGCGGTAGCGGTTGGCGCTCTGGTGCAGCACGGGGATGGAGTCGGCGCTTTCGCCCCTCAGGATGCGCAGGGCCAGCCAGGCGGCGGCCTGTCCTTGTTGGAAGCCGCCGCTGATCATGCCGCCCACGATGCCGTTGCCCAGCAGGGATTCCCAGCTGGAGTACATGGGGGCCTGCGAGCGCCGCGGCCACCTGCCGGGCGCTGGAGGCCAGGGGCAGGGGCCGGCCGTCCTCGTCCAGGAAGAAGGACATGGCCAGCACCACCAGGCCGGCCGGCTGCCCGCGGGCCCAGCGCAGCACCTCCTGAAGCGGCGGGTCCTCCCAGAAGCGCACGTCCAGTCCGGGGGCCAGCTCGTCGCGGATCAGGCGCTGCAGCCGGCGGTAGGCCGCCCGTTCGGCGACGATGCGGCGGTTGACGAACATGATCACCCGCCGGGTTTGCGGGTGCATGCGCAGCGCCAGCCAGAGGGTGCTCTCCAGGTCCTGCTCCTCGGTCACCCCGGTGATGCCGCTGGAGCCTTCCAGCAGCCTGGCGGAGAAGTTCTCCACCGCGCAGAACACCACCGGCACGCCCCGGAAGTAGCGCTCGCGGTTGGCCAGCACGAACTCCAGCGCGGGATCGTCGACGCACAGCACCAGGTCGAAAGGGAATCCCCCCAGGCGCAGGCCGTAGACCTGCGCGTAGTCGCCGGGATCGCTGTCCAGCACGTTCAGGTGCTCGTAGCGGAATACGGCCTCGAAGCGGGTTTCGGCGGCGAAGACCGAAGAAATGCCCTCGTCGATGCTGTCCACCCACTCCGGGCCTTCCTGGTAGGAGTGCAGCACGAGGATGTTGCGGGCCGGACGGGACGCGGGCTGCCCCGCGCAGGGCCAGGCGGCCAGCGCCGCCAGAAGCAGCAGTGCCAGTCGGTGGGGCATGGCTTGGTTCCCCGTAGAGTAGTACGCGCGCGGGCGCGGGTCAACGGCTATTGACTCACAGCGGGGCAATTCACTATGGTAGCCAGACCTATGAAGAACAAGCTGCGGGTAGGCATCGTCGGCGCCACCGGCATGGTGGGGCAGCGCTTCGTCACCCTGTTGGCGGAGCATCCCTGGTTCCAGGTCGAGGTCCTGGCGGCCAGCGAGCGCTCGGCGGGCAAGACCTACGCCGAGGCGGTGGGCGGGCGCTGGGCCATGTCCGGGCCGGTTCCCGCGGCCATCGGCAAGCTGGTGGTGCGCAACGCCGCGGACGTGGCGGGGATCGCCGGCGCGGTGGATTTCATCTTCTGCGCGGTGGACATGCCCAAGGCGGAGACCCGCGACCTGGAGGAGCGCTACGCCAAGGCGGAGACCCCGGTGGTGTCCAACAACTCGGCGCACCGCTCGACCCCCGACGTGCCCATGCTGCTGCCGGAGGTCAACGCCGGGCACCTGGCGGCCCTGGGCGCCCAGAAGAAGCGCCTCGGCACCCAGCGGGGCTTCATCGTGGTGAAGCCCAACTGCTCGATCCAGAGCTACGTGCCGGCGCTGCACGCCGTGCGGGAGTTCGGGCCGCAGAAGGTGTTCGTCTGCACCTACCAGGCCATCTCCGGCGCGGGCAAGACCTTCCAGGACTGGCCCGAGATGGTGGACAACGTGATCCCCTTCATCGGCGGCGAGGAGGAGAAGAGCGAGAACGAGCCGCTGAAGGTGTGGGGCGAGGTGCGCGACGGGCAGATCCTGAGCGCCGCCGGCCCGACCATCACCAGCCAGTGCATCCGCGTGCCGGTGAGCGACGGGCACCTGGCGGCGGTTTTCGTTTCCTTCGCCCGCAAGCCCTCCAAGGAGAGGATCCTGGAGCTGTGGCGGTCCTTCCGCGGGCCGGCCCCAGGAGCTGGAGCTGCCCAGCGCCCCCAAGCCGTTCCTGACCTACTTCGAGGAGGACAACCGCCCGCAGACCCGCCTGGACCGGGACGCGGGCGGCGGCATGGGCATCACCGTGGGCCGGCTGCGGGAGGACCGCATCCTGGACTGGCGTTTCGTGTGCCTGTCGCACAACACCCTGCGCGGAGCCGCGGGCGGGGCGGTGCTGACCGCCGAGCTGCTGCAGGCCGAGGGCCACCTCCAGGCCAGGTAGGCGGTGGACACGCGGCCCAGGCCTCCGCGCTGGTGGACCCCGCCGCTGGAGCGCTCCGAGGTGGCGGCGCTGATGAAGCGCTCCGACCTGCCGGCCTTGGCCAGCCACGCCCTGTGGCTGGTCCTGCTGGCCGGTTTGGGCTGGCTGGCCGCCCGGGCCTACCCCTCCCCCTGGTCCATCCCGCTGTTCCTGCTGTACGGGACCATCTACACCACCTCCAACTCCCGCTGGCACGAAAGCCTGCACGGCACGCCGTTCCGCACCGCCTGGTTGAACCGGGCGGTGTATTTCGTCACGGCGGCCATGGACTTCCGGGACGTGGTGTTCGCCCGCCGCAGCCACCTGAACCATCACGCCTTCACCCTGATCACCGCGGAGGACCTGGAGATGCTGCCCCGGCCCCTGCGGCTGTGGAAGGTCTGGATCGAGTTCTTCGCCCTTTATTCCGGGCCGCTCTTCCTGGGGGCCATGGTGCTGCACGCCCTGGGCCGGCCGACCCGTCTGGCCCGGCGGGTGGTGGCCGAGGCGGAATGGCCCGCCCTGTTCTGGGCCGCACGGGCGGCACTGCTGCTCTGGCTGGCCCCCATCGCCCTGTCCGTGGCGCTGGGCAGCTGGCTGCCCGTGCTGTTGTTCGGCCTGCCCCGCTTCTACGGCGGGGCCCTGGTCTGGCTGTTCGTGGTCACCCAGCACGCCGGGATGGCCGTCAACGTCACCGACCATCGCCTCAACTGCCGCTCCCTGCGCCTGAACCCGGTGCTCTCCTTCCTGTTCATGAACATGGAGAGCCACACCGAGCACCACGTGTACCCCAACGTGCCGTTCCACGCCCTGCCCCGCCTGCGCCGCCTGATGGCCCCGTACATGCCCCCGCCCTACCGGGGCTTGTGGGGCGCCTGGAAGGAGATCCTGCCGGCGCTGCGGGCCCAGCGCCGGGACCCGGCTTACTTCGTCCGGCGGTCGCTGCCGGGCTGAGGCCGCGTATCGGGGCGCCTCTCGGCGAAGGGCACCGCCCGGTTCAGGGCGTCGATCTCCTCCTGCTGCTGGCTGTTGATCCGCTCGATGTGCCGCTGCATGACGCCGCGCAGGCGCGGATCGGCGAAGCGGTGCAGGCTGTGGTTGGCCACGGCCCGGAAGCCCCTCCGCAGCTTGTGCTCCGAGCCGATGCCCGGGTCGAAGCGCCGCACCCCGTTCTGGATGGCCCAGCGGATCGGTTCGTAGTAGCAGGCGGCGAAGTGCAGGCTGTCGATCCGCTCCCGGCTGCCCCAGTAGCGCCCGTACAGCCCCTGGCCCTTGGTGAGCAGGAAGGACATGCCCACGGGCCGGCTCTCCCCCCGGCGGAAGGCGCTGGCCAGCAGGAGGCGGTGGCGGAAGCCCTCGAACAGGGAAGGCAGGAAGCGCGGGGTCAGGTAGCGCGCCGCCCAGGGGCCGAACTGGTCGTTGGTGCCTTCGTAGAATCCCACCATCTGCTCCAGGGACTCGCGGGTGATCCGCTCGCCGTGGTGAAGCTCCAGGCGCACCCCCTGGCTTTCCACCGCCTGCAGCTCGCGGCGGATGTTGCGGCGCTGGTTCTTGTCGAAGCGGGCCAGGTAATCCTCGAAGCTGCCGTAGCCCTCGTTTTCCCAAAGGAAGCTCTGGTGCCGCCAGGCCAGGTAGCCGTGGGCTTCGATGACGGCCTGCCAGCCCGGGTCCACGTACAGGAAGCTCACCCCGGACAGGCGGTTGGCGGCGCGGAAGCTCTCGATGGCCTCCAGCATCAGGCCGGTAAGGGCTTCCTCGTCCTGATCCGGGGCCAGCAGGAAGCGGTAGCCGGGCACGGGGGTGGCCGGGCTCACCCCCACCAGCTTGGGGTAGTAGCGCACGGCCAGGCGCGAGGCCACCTCGGCCCAGGCGTAGTCCCAGACGAACTCCCCTTCGCTGTGGCCTTTCACGTACAGCGGCGCCGCGGCCACCAGCTCGTCGCCCTGCCACACCGTCAGGTGCGCGGGCAGCCAGCCGGTGTCCGGGCACACGCTGCCGGAGCTCTCCAGGCGGGCCAGCCATTCCCATTCCAGCGCCGGGGTGGGCAGCGGCTCGGCCAGCGCGTCCCAGGCCTGCTTGGGAATCTCGCTCATCGAGCCCTTCCATTCCACGCGGTAGGGGTGTTTCATGGCTTTGAGCTCAAATATAAGA
Source organism: uncultured Spirochaetota bacterium (assembly GCA_963745745.1). Taxonomy (GTDB): domain Bacteria; phylum Spirochaetota; class Spirochaetia; order SZUA-6; family DRHE01; genus MIBK01. The sequence goes on from CAVUYS010000040.1 coordinate 37,461, forward strand.
AATGCGCGCCCGCCCGGCACTTCTGCGCCGCGCGGTGCGCCGTCCTTGCCAGCGGCCCGTCTTTCTGCTAATAAGGAAGGAAACCAAAGGAGACAAAATGGGAAAGGGAGACAGGAGATCACGGCGGGGCAAGCTGTTCCGGGGATCGCACGGGAAAAGGCGCCCGCAGCACGAGAAGAAGACCGCGGCCAAGCGCCGGGCCCAAGGCCGAAGCCCGGCCCAGGCAGCCCGCCGAGCTGAGCGGAGCGGACCGCGTCTTCGATCCATCTTTCTGGGAAGCCGCTCTGGAAGCAGGCCGCGGCGAGCTCGCCGGTCGCGCGCAGGGACCGCTACGAGCCCGCGGGAGGAGCTGGCCTATTGGGATCGCCGGGCGGAGGGCTACGACCGGCAGAGCCGGAGCCCCGACAGCCGGGCCTGGCGGAGGGAGCTGCTGCGCCTGGCTGGCATCGCGCGGCGCCCTGCAGCCCGGCTTCCGGGTGCTGGACATCGGCGCGGGCCCGGGCAGCTTCGCCCTGCCCCTGGCCGGCCGCGTGCGGCGCGTCACCGCGCTGGAGCCCGCCGCGGGCATGGCCGAAATCCTGCGGCGCCGGATCAGGCAGCGCGCCCTGCGCAACCTGGACGTGGACCAGCGCGCCTGGGGCCAGGTGCGGCTGGAGCGGGAGGGCTGGGCCGGGGCCTTCGACCTGGTCTTCGCCTCCATGTCCCCCGGGGTGGACGGGCCGCGGGCCCTGGAGCGGATGAACCGGGCCTCCCGCGGCTTCTGCTTCCTCGGCGGCTGGTCCGGCGCGCAGTGGGGGCAGTGGGGCCAGGCCCGCAGCGAGCTGTGGCCCCTGCTGTTCGGCGAGCCGCAGGGCCAATACCCGCACGACGTGCTGTACGCCTTCGGCCTGCTGTACGCCCGGGGTTTCCGGCCGGAGCTGCGTTTCCGCTGGCGGGAGAGCCGCCGCGACCTGAGCGGGGAGGAAGCGGAGCAGGAGCTGCTGCAGCTCTTTCAGCGCTACACGACGCTGAGCGCCGCGGTGCGCCGGCGGATCGGCCGGTACGTGCGGGAGCGCACGCGAGACGGCCGCTTCCGGCAGGCCGCCCGCCAGTGCCAGGGTTTGCTGCTGTGGGAGGTGGAGGCGGGGCCGAGCGCCCGAGGCGGGGCGGGACGCTCCGCGCTCAAGAGGCGCGCAGGCCGCGCAGGCGCCCGGAAGCCGCGCGGGCCACGGCCCGGGCCAGAGCCAGGATCGTGAGCAGGTGCGGCCCGCCCAGGGCCGCGGGCAGCAGCGTGGCGTCGGCCAGGTAGAGGTTCTCCGGCAGGGCGGCGGGATGCAGGCTGCCCGCCTCCCCAGGGGCGAGCGGCAGCGCGCCGCCGGACTGCCCGGAGTCCTCATCGCGCAGGCGCAATTCCTCCCGCCCGATTCCGAAGCGGCGGAAGATCTCGATGCCCAGCTCCTCGGCCTCCCGCTGGCGGGCGTGCTGGAGCTGGATGCGCAGGCTGAGGCGGCTCCAGGCCCGGGCCCAGGAGGAAGCCTTCGCGCTGCACCAGGAAAGGAGTCGGGATCTCGCGATCCCTGCCCTTGCGGCGGGCCGAGAGCAGGAGCACCGGGTCCGTAAAGCGGGCCGGACCGCAGTCGATCCCGGAGCGCCGCAGGATGTCCGGGGTGGCAGTCCCGCCGGCGGCCAGCACCAGCAGGGAGGCGGGATACAGGGTCTGCCTGGCCCCCTGCGCGGCCACCACTCCGGTGGCGCGGCCGTCATCGATGGTGAGGCGCAGGATCTTCATCCCGCGGATCCGGCGGGCTCCGCGCTGCACGGCCTCCTCCAGCAGGCAGCGGGGGTCGGGCATCTTGGGCGTGACCTGCGGGTCCAGCCCCATCTGACGGCAAAGCTCGAACAGCCGCCAGGTGTCCGCCGACCAGCGGCGCTGGTGCCTGGTGGCGGCGGGAAGCTCCCGGGCCAGCTCCGCGAACTCCCGGTCCAGGTCGACGCCCAGCTCGCGCAGGGGCTGGTCCAGGCGCAGGGCATCGCTGCCCCCCGCGCCTTTCAGGCCCGCCCGCAGGCTGGCGCCCGGGCGGCCCTGCGAAGGCCCGTCCTCCGCGGTCTCCAGCACGATCACCTCGAAGGCGCCCTGCAGCTCCAGGGCCGCGGCCGCCGCCCCCGCGCCGCCGCCGATCACCAGCGCGGTCCTGCGCAGGCGCCAGGCTCCCGCGCGCGGCAGATGCGTGCTCATATGAAATTCAACAGCGGAAAAGGAAGGTTTCTGTCCCTAGGGAAGCGGCTGGCCGCGCTTCAGGAGCGCCTCGAAATCGGCGGCCGGGAGCGGGCGGCTGAAGTAGAAGCCCTGCAGCAGGTCGCAGTGCATTTCCTTCAGGAAGGCGTACTGCTCGGCCGTGCCGACCCCTTCCACCACCACCTGTTTCCGCCGGCTGCGGATCGTGTCGATGATGCGGCCCAGGTAGTCGCGCTCCTCCTGGGATTCGGCCAGGGCCTCCACGAACACCCGGTCGATCTTGAAGGTCTGGACCGGCAGCTTCTTCAGATATCCCAGGGAGGAGTAGCCGCTGCCGAAATCGTCGATCTGCGTCTCGATGCCCCTTTCCCGCAGCTCGGCGATCCGGGCAATCGTGCGTTCCGGGTCCTGCATGCAGCGGGTTTCGGTCAGCTCCAGCTTCAGCCGGCGGGGCTCTTTCATCCCGGCCTTGCTCATGGCCGTGTCCAGCAGCTCCGGCAGCTGGGGGTCGGCGAAGTCGCGGGAGGAGAGGTTCACCGACAGGTAAAAGCCGTCCGGCAGGTCCCAGCCGGCCAGATGCTGGCAGGCGGTGAACAGGGTCCAGCGGCCGATGGCCTGGATCAGCCCGGTCTCCTCGGCCAGGGGCAGGAAGTCCATGGGCGGCACGTTGCCCCGCCGCGGGTGCTGCCAGCGGATCAGGCCCTCGGCGCCGCGGATGCGCCCCTCCAGGTCCACCACGGGCTGGAAGTGCAGCTGGAGCTGCTTCTCGTCGAAGGCCTTGGCCAGGTCGCTTTCCAGCCGCAGGCGCTCCTGGGCCTCGTGGTGCAGCTCGGCGTTGAACAGCAGGAAGCTGCTTCCGCTCTTCCTGGCCTCCTCCAGGGCCGAGGCCGCCCGCTGGATCAGGACATTGCGCTCCTCCCCGTCCCCAGGATACACGGCGATGCCGATCGAGCAGGCGATCAGGATTTCGGTGCCCTTGTAATCGTAGGGCACCGCCACGGCGTTGTGGATCTTCTGGGCCACCTTGCCCGCGTCGGTGCTGCGGCTGATGTTGGTGAGGATGGCCGTGAGCTGGTTGCCCTCGAAGCGGAAGACGAAGTCGCTGCCGCGCAGGGCCCGGCGGACGCGCAGGCCCGTGTTCTCCAGCAGCAGGTCGCCGATCTCGTGGCCGTGGACCTGGTTGACCTTGGCCAGGTTCTCCAGGGCGATGAACAACAGGGCCCGCAGCTTCTCGGAGCGGGAGCGCTTGGCCTTCTCGATCTCCTTTTCCAGATATGATGTTGAGCGATCGCCGGTTGAACAGCCCGGTCACCGGGTCGCGGTACTCGTAGTTGCTCAGGCGGGACTCGATCTCCCCCAGCTGGGTGATGTCGTGGGAGAACACCAGGGCGTGGGTGATCCGGCCGTCCTTCCGGAAGGGGTAGAAGGAGACGTGCATGTACTTCACGAAGGGGCCGAACTTGAACTGGTCGATGTAGTGGATTTCCTGGCCCTGGAAGCAGTCGTCCAGGTGCTTGCGGATGGAGGCCTCGAACTTCTCCCCGCCCCACACGGCGGCGACCGGGCGGTTCAGGACCTGTTCCCTGGGCAGCCCGATCTCGCGGCAGTAGGAGTCGTTGACGATCTCGTAGACGTAGTCCCGGTTGATCAGGGTGATGAAGTCCCGGGAGATGTTGACGATGTACTCGTAGGGGTCCACTGCTGCGGGCTATTGTAAGGCCAGCGGGTCGCCCTGTCAAAGAAACGATCCGACTGCGCGGCCGGCTCACCGCGGAGCGAACACCCCGAACACCAGGTTCAGCGAGAGGGTCGGCCCGTTGCAGTCCCCATACTCCAGCCCGGGCACGGGCTGGAAGGGCAGGGCGGTCCGGTAGCCCAGCCCGGCGGAAAGGCGCACGAAGTCGGACAGGTGGAGGTAGGCCAGCGCCTCCGGGCTGAACAGCAGGGCTGGAGAGCCCACCAGCTCATCCGCCGGCGTCAGGTAGCCAACCAGCGCCACGCCGGTCAGCGCGCCGACAGAAAAGCTGAGCCGGCCGGAAGGGGCGAAGAGGCGCTCGACCCAGACCCCGGATTCCATCATCTGGAAGTCATTGGCTCCCAGCTTCGTGCCACCGGGGGTGCGGTAGCCCATGGCTCCCAGGGACCAGCGCTCCCGCAGGATGAAGCGCGTGTAGCCGCCGTCGAAGCGGGTAAGTTGGCCGCGCACCAGGCTGAACTTCTGGGACCAGCTGCCCACCAGGCCTACGCGGGGACGGGGGCCTCCTCGGCGGGGGGCCTGCCGGGCCTGCCCATACACCCCGTAGGTCAGGCGCACCACCAGGGAGGGCCCGCTCAACTCGCGCCACCCGTAGCCCGGCAACTCCGCGAAGGGCACCGCCCAGCGGTAGGAAACCCCCAGGCCCAGGCGGCTGAAGGGTCCCAGGGCCACCTGGGCGATGGCCTCCGGCTCCAGCACGAACAGCCCGCTGGAGCCCGCGGCCGGCTCGCGCAGGCCGCCCAGCGCGGCGGTGGCCCCGAGCCACAGGCTGAACCAGGAGTCCGGGAACAGCAGCCAGCCGGCGCTGGGACCGCCGTAGCCGATCATGAACTGGTCCGTGTTGCCCTCCAGGTAGGAGCCGCTCAGCCCGAGGTACAAGCGGCGGTCCAGGATCAGGTAGGCCGGTCCGCCGCCCAGCATGGACGGCTGGCCGGCGAACCAGGTCAGCCGGAAGTGGGGACCGCCCATGCCTCCGAGGGAAGCGGGCAGGGGCAGCAGGCTGTCAGCGCGCGGGCCGGGGCAGGCCAGGAAAAGCAGGAGCAGGGCTGATAAAAGAACTCTCATTGCGGTCTCCCTTCACCATAAACCAGTCGGAGGGCTCCGCTCGGACAGGCGTCCGCGCAGGAACCGCACAGGATGCAGTCGGTGGTCTCCAGGCCGCCGGACTGGAGGCTCTCCTGGACGTCGATGCTCATCGGGCAGGCGCTGGTGCAGCTCCCGCAGCGCCGGCAGGCCTGCGCGCGGCCGGACAGGCGCAGGGCCGGCCAGGCCAGGAAGTTGCGCGCCGCGCGACCCGCGATCAGGAAGGGGGCCACCCAGCACAGGGTGTGGCAGCTGGCCCGCCGGCCTACCAGCACGGCCGGCAGGAAGAAAAGGGCGGCGACCGCGAGCAGGATTACCAGCCCCTGCGGGTCGGCCACGGAGATGCCGTGCCAGGTCTGGTAGGAGAACTGTACGCGGCGGAAACCGCCGGCCTGCAGGATGAGGTAGACCAGCATCAGGAACCAGGGGCCCCAGACCAGGTACTTGATCCAGCGGATGCGCCGGCGGGCTACGGGCCGCCCTCGCAGGCGGGCGGTATGCTCCTGCAGCCCGCCCAGGGGACAGGCCCAGCCGCAGAAAGCCCGCCCGAGGAACAGAGCGGAAAGGAACAGGCCCGCGAACACCAGGACGCTGCCGGTGGCCACGCCCGCGGCGGCGCCCTGCAGGCTGAGGGCCGGGGAGAAATAGTACAGGGTCACGGGCAGCAGCAGCAGGGAGGCGGTGAGCAGCCCGCGGCGAACCTTCTGGCGGATTTTCGTTTTCATGATCGCCAGCCTACCGCTCCCGGCTCGGCGGCACCATGAGGAAAGGCCCTCAATTTTGGCCCGCGCGGGGCGGTTTTCGTGGGGGAAATCCCCTAGACGGCCGCTCCGGCCCGCCCCGGCCCGAGCAGGCCCGGCGCCGCCTTGCGCAAGCCCCGACTTTCTGCGTACCTTCCAGGGAATGCCTGTGGCCGCGAAAACCTGGGTGCGGGCCGTCACGGCGGCCGTGGCCGTGACGATCATCGTGCTCTCCCTTCTGCCCGTGCCCCAGCCGCGCCTGCCCAGGGTGCAGTACCTGGACAAGATCCTGCACGCCCTGGCCTACCTGCTGTTGAGCTTCCTGCTTTTCGCCTCCCAGCTGCCCGGCCCGCGGCCGCGGCTGGTGCTGGTGGCGGTTTTCGGCAGCCTGCTGCTCGGGGGATTGCTCGAGCTGATCCAGCCCCTGACCATGAGGCGCCGCGAGCTGGCCGACCTGGCGGCCGACCTGGCCGGGGCGGCCGCGGGCGCGCTGCTGGCCCTGGCCCTGGCGGGACCCTTGAGGCGGCTGCTCTTGCGCGGGCGGCCGCGACTCTGATTTAGCTCGCGCGGTTCGCGGTGGAGGTCGCGACCCGCAGCATGGCCTGCAGGCTGCGCTCCACGTCCTCCCGGGTCGTGGCCCAGGAGCTGACGCTGATGCGCATTGCCGTCTGACCCTGCCAGACCGTTTCCCCGCACCAGCAGGTGCCGTCCTCCTGCAGCGCGGCGATCACCGCCCGGGTGACCTCCGGGGAGCCGAAGGACACCAGCACCTGGTTGAGCACCACCTCGTTCAGCACCCGATGCCCGGCGCTGCTCAAGCCCTCGGCGAAGCGGCTGGCGTGGCGGCAGGTCCGCTCCACCAGGTCGGCCAGCCCGGAGCGGCCCAGGCTGCGCAGCGCCGCCCAGATCTCCACGCCGCGGGCCCGCCGGGAAAGCTCCGGGGTGAAGTCCGCGGGATTGCGGTGGGGGGATTCCGTGGGCAGGTACTCCGCGGTGATGGCCATGGAGGCCTTCAGGGCCCGGGCGTCCTTCACCAGGGCCAGCCCGCTGTCGTAGGGCACGTTGAGCCACTTGTGGGCGTCGGTGGCCCAGGAATCCGCCTGGGCCAGCCCGGCCGTGAGATGGGCGCGGCCCGGCGCCGCGGCGGCCCACAGCCCGAAGGCCCCGTCCACGTGCACCCACAGGTTGTCGGCCCGGGCGTCCCGCTCGGAAACGGGAGCAGATCTCGCCGATGGGATCGAAGGCCCCGGTGTTCACGTTGCCCGCCTGCAGGCAGAGGATGGTCGGCCCGGAAAGCTTCGGCAGCGCCGCCGGCCGCAGCCGGCCCTGGGCGTCCACCGGCACGCGGGTCAGGCGGCTGCGGCCCAGGCCCAAGCAGGCCGATGGACTTGAACAGGGTGGGGTGGGCCTCCTCGCCGACGATCACCGTGATCGGGGGAGCCCCGAACAGGCCCTGGGCCTCCACGTTCCAGCCGGCCTTCCTCAGCACCGCGCCCCGGGCCGCGGCCAGCGCGGTGAAGTTGGCCATGGTCGCCCCGGTCACGAAGGCGCCGGCGCAGGTCGCCGGCAGACCCAGCAGCTCCAGGATCCAGCGCAGGCTGACGGTCTCCAGCAGGGCGGTGCCCGGGGTCACGTTGTAAAGGGCGCTGTTCTGGTCCCAGGCGCCCGCCAGCCAGTTGGCCGCCAGCGCGGCCGGCAGCGATCCGCCGATGACGAAGCCGAAGAACCTCGGTCCGGCCATGGCCATGGTCGCCGGTGTTACCGCCGTGTCCAGCAGCTCCAGCACCTCTGCGGCCTCGGCGGGGGCCTCGGGCAGGGGGGCGTCCAGCGCGGCCAGCCCGGCGATCGCCCCGGGTTCCGGGGCCACGCGGCGGGAGGGCAGCTGCTCCAGATAGCGGATCGCCCGCTCGGCCGCCGAGGCGAGCAGGCCGCGGGCGGAACGGGTAGGTTCGAAGGTCTGCATCCGGGTAACGTACTGCCGCGCGGCCCGGCCCGTCAAAGAGGCAGCACCGGCCCGGGAGGGCCGGCCGCGCACTTGATCCCCGGCCCGGAATCCCCGATGATAGGGGCAAAGGAAAACCAATGCAGATCAGCCGCAAGACACCGTTCCTGGCCCGGCAGGGTTTGAGCGACCTGCTGGACAACAGCTTCAAGATGATGGGCCATACCTGGAAGACCAGCCTGCTGCTGTCGCTGGTTCTATTCCTGCCGCTCTCCGCGCTGGTGGGCTGGGGCACGGCGCGCTTCTTCGGCGGATTGGCCGGCCTGATGGGCACGGCGGAGGAGCCGGGCCTGGCCTTCTTCCTGGGATACCTGCGCCTGCTGCTCTCCATGCTGGGCGCATCGCTGCTGGTGGGGCTGGCCGGGGTGTTCGTGCACGCCGCGGTCGGGGCCCACGTGGCCGCGGTGGCCGGCGGGCGCAGCCTGGAGCCCTGGGAGGCCGCCGGCCTGGCGGGGCGCAGGTTCTTCCTGCCCAGCCTGCTGCAGGCTCTGGTGCAGCAGGCCCTGACCAGCGGGGCGCTGATGATCCTGTTTTTCGCGGCCGTGCCCCTGGGAGCGCTGGCCGCCTCGGGTCGGGCCTTCCTGGCCGTGGGCATCGCCGGCGCCGCGGTGGCGGTGCTGCTGGGCGTGGCGGTGGCGGTCTGGCTGTCCGTGCTGCTGCACTTCGCCCCCCAGGCGGTGGTCTTCGACGGGGAAGGGGTGTTCGGCAGCCTGCAGGCCAGTTCTCGGCTGGTGCGCGGGAGCTGGTGGCGCCTGCTGGGCATCTCGCTGGTGGTGAGCATGGTCCTGTCTTTCGCCCTGGGACTGGTCACCCTGCCTTTCACCGGCGTGGCCTTCCTGCCCCTGGTGTCGCGGATGGTCAGCCTGGCCCTGGAGAACTCCTTCGAGATCAGCGACATGGCCGAGGTGTTCCGCCTCAGCGGCGTGAGCATCGGGATCGGCGTCGCGGGCAGCACCTTCATCCAGGCCGCCCTGGGCGCCTTCTTCCTGCCCGCTTTCTACGGGCTGTTCTACGTCGATCTGAAGGTGCGCAAGGGCGAGCTGCCCGAAAGCCGACGGCGGAGCAAGAAGTCTTGAAGCTGTCGGGAAGCTGGGAGCGGCGCGGGCGCAACCCCCTGGTGGGCGCCCTGGTGCTGGTGGTCGGCCTGGGAGCCCTCTACATGCTCGTGCAGGGGCTGCTGGTGAACGGCTTCATCCTGGCCGACCTGGCACGGCGCGGACAGCTGCTCGAGGAGCGGCGGGGCCTGGAGATGTTCGCCGAGCTGTACCGCCGCTACCGGCCGGTGATCCTGGCCGTGCTGACCGCCACCCAGTTCCTGATCTTCCTGCTGCTGCCCCTGCGGGTCATCCGCCGCTGGCACACCCCGCAGCTGCCCGCCTACCTGGGCCTGCGCCGCTTTGCCCCCGCGGGGCTGCTGTCCGTGGCCGGGACCCTGTTCCTGCTTCCGGTGTCCAGCGGGATCGCCTCCTGGCTGCTGTCCTACTTCCCGGCGCTGGAGCGCTGGAGCCAGGTGGGCAATGCGCTGATCGTGGACCCGCGCCCCTGGCCCCTGGCCGCCACGCTGCTGGCCATCGCGGTGACCCCGGGGATTTGCGAGGAAGTCCTGTTCCGCGGCTACCTGCAGCGCACCCTGCAGCGCCGCCTGGCCTTCCCCTGGCACTTCCTGCTGTCCGGCGGCCTGTTCGCCCTGTTCCACCAGCAGGTCCTCAGCCTGCCCTCGCTGCTGATCGTGGGCTTCTACCTGGGCTTCGTCTACGCCTGCTTCGGGTCCCTGTACCTGACCATGTTCTCCCACTTCCTGTACAACGCCGTGCTGATCCTGCTGGCCAATTTCCCGCCGAACTGGCGGGCGGTGTTCAACCTGGAGGGGGACTTCCGCTGGCAGGTGGTGGCGGCCTCCGCGGCGCTGTTCGCCGCGGCGGTGGCGGGGATGGGCCTGCTTCGCCCGCGCCCGGCGCAGTCGGCCTGAGCCAGGGCGCGCAGCGGCCGCGCTTCCGCCTTTTCTTGACAGCCCCCCAGCCCGGTGTTACTGTTGATCTACACATCTTTCTACCTTAAGGAGGTACAGGAAGAATGAAGAAGCTCTTGTTCCTCGCTCTGATCGTTGCCCTGTTGCTGGTGACGAGCCTGGGCTTCGCCCAGAAGAAGCAGACCATCGTCATGGTGGTCAAGCTGGAAGGCGTGGCCTGGTTCGACAACATGCGCCTGGGCATCGAGGCCTTTGCCAAGGACTACCCGGACATCGACGCCTACCAGACCGGGGCGGAGAACGCCGATCCGGCCGCGCAGGTGAAGATCATCGAAGACCTGATCGCCAAGGGGGTCAATGCCATCCTGGCGGTGCCCAACGATCCGGCCTCCCTGGTGCCCACCTTCAAGCGCGCCAACGCCGCGAAGGTCATCACCCTCACCCACGAGGCCTCGGTGCAGCAGCAGGTCAGCTACGACGTGGAGGCCTTCGACAACACTCGCCTACGGCCGGCACATGATGGACGTCATGGCCAAGTGGATGGGCAACCGGGGCCTCTGGCAGCCCTTCGTCGGGCACCTGACCTCCACCACGCACAACGAGTGGGTGGACGGCGAGGAGATGCAGGCCAAGGCCAAGTACCCCAACCTGAAGATGGCCACCAGCCGGCTGGAAGAGCAGGAAAACCAGCAGATCTCCTACGAGAAGGGCCTGGAGCTGCTGAAGACCTACCCGCAGCTGAAGACCATGATGGGCAGCGCCATGAGCACGGTGCCCGGCGTGGCCCGGGCCATCACCGAGAAGGGCATGATCGGCAAGGTGGCGGCCTTCGGCACCTGCCTGCCCTCGGTGGCGGGGGACTACCTGAAGAGCGGCGCGGCGATCTCGATCCACTTCTGGGTCCCGGCCGACGCCGGCTACGTGACCGCCCGGGTGGCCTACGACCTGTTGAAGGGCAAGAAGATCACCGCCGGCATGAGCCTGGGCCGGCCGGGCTACGAGAAGATCATCATCAAGAACAACAAATCCGGCGTGCCGGTCATCTACGGCGCGGCCTGGGTGGACGTGAACAAGGACAACCTGAAGGATTGGACCAACGCGGACGGGAGCTACAAGCTGTAGACTGACGGGCAACTGCGAATCAAGGGTTGACGGGTCGTGCGCCTTGTGCCACGATTCCGTCAACCCTTTTTTTGAAAGCTGGGGCAGCAATGGCCGACGCGTTTCTGGAAGCCCGCGGCATCTCCAAGGCCTACGAAGGGGTCCAGGCCCTGCGGGACGTGAGCCTCACCATCGGCAGGGGCGAGGTCCACTGCCTGGTCGGCGAGAACGGCTCCGGGAAGTCGACCCTGATCAAGATCATCGGCGGGGTGGTGGAGCCCGACCAGGGGGTGGTGGTGATCGGCGGCCGCCCGCACCACCACCTGGCGGCCATCGACGCCATCCGCCAGGGCATCCAGATCATCTACCAGGACCTCTCCCTGTACCCCAACCTCAGCGTGGCGGAGAACATCTCCTTCAACCAGTTCGTGGAGCGCCGCACCGGCTTCGTGAGCTGGAAGGACATGCGGGCCATCGCCGAGCGCGGCCTGGCGGAGATCGGCGAGCGCATCGACCTGGAGGAGAGCGTCCAGAACCTCTCCGTGGCCAAGCGCCAGATCGTGGCCATCACCCGCAGCCTGACCCAGAACGCGCCGCCTGATCATCATGGACGAGCCCACCTCCGCCATCACCCGGGAGGACGTGGACCACCTGTTCTCGGTCATCGCCCGCCTGAAAGCCAAGGGCATCTCCACCCTGTTCATCAGCCACAAGCTCAACGAGATCTTCGAGATCGCCGAGGTGGTCACCATCCTTCGTGACGGAAGGAAGGTGGGCGATTTCCCCACCGCGGAGCTGGACGACGCCAAGCTCACCTACCTGATGACCGGGCAGCGCATCCAGTACACCCCGTACAAGGCGCCGGCCAGGACGGCAGGCGCCGCTGCTGGAGGTGCGAGGCCTGTCCCGCAAGGGGCACTTCCAGGACGTGAGCTTCTCCCTCTGGCCCGGCGAGATCCTGGGCCTGACCGGCCTGATCGGCTCCGGGCCGCACCGAGCTGGCCCTGGCCCTGTTCGGCCTGAACCCCCCGGACTCCGGCCAGATCCTGCTGAACGGCAAGGCGGTGCGCATCCGCTCCCCGGAGGACGCCGAGCGCCTGGGCATCGGCTACCTCCCGGAGGATCGCCTGACCCAGGGGCTGTTCATCGGCCAGTCCATCGGGGACAACATCGTGGTCACGGTGCTGAAAAAGCTGCTGGGGGCCCTGGGCCTGCTGGATCCCGCCCGGCGGCGCAAGACCGAGAAGCGCTGGCTGGAGGAACTGGCCATCAAGGCCCCCTCGGCCCGGGTGCGGGCCTGGAGCCTCTCGGGCGGCAACCAGCAGCGGGTGGTGCTGGCCAAGTGGCTGGCCACCGACCCCAAGGTGTTCATCCTGGACGGCCCCACCATCGGCATCGACATCGCCTCCAAGAGCAACATCCACGAGATCATCCGCGCCCTGGCCGAGCAGGGAATCGCCATCATCATCATCTCCGACGAGATCCCCGAGATCCTGCACAACTGCAACCGCGTGCTGGTCATGCGGGAGGGACGGCTGGAGAAGGAAATCCAGGACGTGTCCGCCGTCGGCGGAGGCGGAGCTGCTGACCGCGGTCGGCGGCAGGCACGGAAACGGGGCGGCCAGCCATGAAAGCCGCCTCTTCTCAAGCGCAACGAGTTCTACCTGCTGCTGGTGATCGTGGTCTTCGCCGCGGCGATCACCATCGTGAACCCGGCCTTCCTGACCATCGAGAACCTGTTCGACCTGATCCGCTCCAGCTCGGGCATGGCCATCCTGGCCGTGGGCTTCTTCGTGGTGCTGCTGTCGGGGGGCATCGACATCTCCTTCCCGGCGGTGGCCATCGTGGCGCAGTACATCACGGTGAACGCCATCATCGCCCTGGGCATCGACAACCTCTGGCCTGGCCTTCGCCATCGCCAGCGCCATCGGCATCGCCTTCGGCGCGGTGAACGCCTTCTTCATCTCGGTGTTCCGCATCCCCACCCTGATCGTGACCCTGGCCACGATGAACATCTTCCACGGGGCCATGCTGGAGTTCGTCGGGCACCAAGGCCATCAACGCCGGGCAGCTGCCCAACGCCTTCAAGGCCTTCGGCCTGGTCGACATCCTCGACGCTGCCGCGCGGGGACGGGACCTTCTACGGGCTGTCCGTGTTCTTCCTGGTCCTCGTGGCCGTGATCCTGGTCACCTGGGTCATCCTGCGCTTCACCGTCCTGGGCCGGGTGATCTACGCCATGGGCGGCAACATGGAGGCGGTCAAGAGGAGCGGCTTCAACACTGGTGCGGGTGCAGTTCTTCATCTACTGCTACGTGGGCCTGCTGGCCTGCGTCATGGGCATCATCCACGTCTCGCTGATCCGCTACAGCAACGCCACCTACATCATCGACTCCGAGCTGCTGCACGTCATCGCCGCGGTCATCCTCGGCGGGGCGAGCATCCTGGGGGGCACGGGCACCCTTACCGGGACGCTGCTCGGGGTGGTCATGATCTCGATTCTGGAAAAGAACCTGGTGCTGCTGGGCCTGTCCTCGTTCTGGCAGCAGTTCTTCGTGGGCCTGATCATCGTGCTGGGGGTGAGCATCACCCACCTCCAGAAGAGGCTGCGCGAGCGGATATGAACACCAAGCTTTCCACCAACCTGACCCTCCTGGCCATCCTGCTCGTGCTCACCGCGGTCATGTCCCTGCTGCTGCCGGGCGCAGTTCCTGACCGGACGCAACTTCGCCTCCATGGGCCGGCAGTTCCCCGAGTACGGCCTGCTGTCCCTGGCCAACATGCTGGCCATGATCACCGGCGGCATCGACCTTTCGGTGACTTCGGTGATGAGCCTTTCGGGGGTGGTCTCCGCCCAGCTGCTGTCCCGCTGGGAATCACTGCCCCTGTCCCCCGCACTGGTGATCCTGCTGGGCATCCTGCTGGCCTTCGCCGTTTCGGCGGTCTGCGGCCTGATCAACGGCGCCCTGATCGCCTACGTGCGCGTGCCGGCCATCATCGCCACTCTCGGCACGCAAGGGCTGTTCCTGGGGATCGCCATCGGCATCACCAGGGGCAGCGGCATCGGGGGCTTCCCGGACCCGTTCCTGTTCATCGGCAACGGGGAGGTGGCCGGCGATGCCCATGCAGTTCCTGATCTTCCTGGCGGTGGCCCTGCTGGTGGGGTTGGTGCTCACGCGCACCCGGCAGGGATTCTCCATGCGGATGTACGGCTCCAGCCCCCTGGTGTCCCGCTTTTCCGGGGTGAACAACGAGGCGGTGCTGATGCGCACCTACCTCGCCACGGGCCTGCTGGCCGGGGCCGCCTCGATCATCGTGATCTCCGGGGTCAACTCCATCCGTCCCGGCTACGGCTCCGAGTACCTGCTGATCTCGGTGCTCATCGCCATCCTGGGCGGCACGGACCCGGCCGGCGGGTTCGGCACGGCCCTGGGTCTGACCCTGGGCATCTTCATCCTGCAGGTGCTGCAGAGCGGGCTGAACTTCCTCAACTTCTCCCCCTTCTTCAAGAAGTTCATGTGGGGCCTGCTGCTGGTCGCCCTCATGGTGTTCCACCATTTCCGCCGCCGGTACTCCCAGCGCCGCGCCGCGCGACTCTCCGCGAGGCAGCGCGAGCCGGTCGCGGGCCAGGGATAGGGGTGGGGAGGAGGCCGCGCATGTCCGACTACCTGCTGGGCATCGACGCGGGCACGGAGAGCTTCCGGGCCGGGGTGTTCGACCCGGCGGGCAAGTGCCTGGGCTTCGGGGTGAGCCCCAACCGCACCGTGCACCCCCACCCGGGCTGGGCCGAGCAGAGCCCCGCCGAACTGGGAAACAGCCCTGGTGGAATCGATCCGCAAGGCCCTGATGGAAAGCCGCGTGGACCCCAAGCAGATCCGCGGCATCGGACTGGACGGCACCAGCTGCACCGTGGTGTTCCTGGACGGTTCCGGCCGGCCTCTGCGGGAAGCGGTGATCTGGATGGACATCCGCGCCGCCCGCGAGGCCGAGGAGGTGGCGGCTACCGGGGACCCGGCCCTGGAGTACGTGGGCCACGGCAACGTGTCGGCCGAGTGGTTCCCCTGCAAGACCGCCTGGGTGAAACGCCACGAGCCGGAGGTGTATGCCGCCTCACGGACCGTGTTCGAGCTGACCGACTGGCTGGCTTTCCGGTTGACCGGCGAGAGGACCGTGAACATCGACACGGCCACCATCCGCTGGTTCTACAACGCCCTCCGGGGCGGCTTCCCCCTGTCCCTGTACCGCAAGATGGGCCTGGAGGACCTGCTGGCCAAGGTGCCCGAGCGGATCGTGAAGATCGGCGAGGTGGTCGGCGGCCTGAGCCCCGAGATGGCCCGGGCCACGGGCCTGCCGGCGGGCATCCCGGTGGCAGGAGGCGGTGCGGACGCTTACATGGGCGTGATCGGGATCAACGCCCTGGCCCCGGGGACCATCGCCCTGATCACCGGCTCCTCCCACCTGCAGATCGGGATCACGGATCGGGAGGTCCACGCCCGTGGGCTGTTCGGCAGCTTCCCGGAAGCCCTGGTGCCCGGCCTGCAGGTCATCGAGGCGGGGCAGATCTCCACCGGCTCGGTGGTGCGCTGGTTCACCTCGAACTTCGTGGGCGCGGACATCGCCGCCGCGGCGGCCAAGGCCGGCCGCTCCGTGTACGACGAGTTGAACGCCCGGGCCGCGTCGATCCCCCCCGGCGCGGAGGGCCTGGTGGTCCTGGAGCACTGGCAGGGCAACCGCACCCCCTGGACCGACCCCTGGAGCCGGGGGGTGATCCGCGGCCTGACCCTGGGCCACGGCCCCGCGCACGTGTACCGCGCCATCCTGGAAGGGGTGGCCTTCGGCACCGAGGTAATCCTGCGAAAGATGGCCCAGGAGGGGGTGCGCATCGACAGCCTGGTGGCCTGCGGCGGGGCCACCGCCAGCCCGCTGTGGATGCAGATCCACGCGGACGTGAGCGGCAAGCGCATCGCCATCCCCGAGGAGCAGCAGGCGGTCACCCTGGGCAGCGCCATCGCCGGCGCGGTGGCCGCCGGGGTCCATCCCAGCCTGACCGCCGCGGCGGCGGCCATGGTGCGCGTGGCCTCGGTGGTGGAGCCGGACCCGCGGGCGCACCAGCGCTACGCCGGGCTGGTGGAGCACTACACCGCCACTTACGAGAGTCTGAAAGAAGCCTCCCGCCGGCGCGTGGAAGCCGGCTGAAGTCGCCCGGCCCCGCTTCAGGGGCGCGGGGCGGAATCCAGGAACGAGGAGACCACCTCCGCCAGTTCCGGCGCGACGGCGATGTCGTAATGCGTCCTTCCGGGCAGGATCGCCAGCCTGGACAGCGGCCGGCCGGAACCGTCCCAGTTCCCGTCCCGCTGGCCCCCGCCCAGGAGGGCGAAGGTCTCCACCGCGTGGGAGGGCGGGAAGATGTCGGCGTCCCCGGCCACGATCAGGACAGGCACCTTGATCCCGGGGACCTGCTTGGAGAAATCGTAGTCCCTGGCCATGGCCTCGCCGATCTTGGCCAAGAGGCGCGGCCAGTCCTGGGGCCGGGGGGCGATGCTCTCGTAGAGCTGGTACATGGGGGTCTGCTTCATGGCCTCGGCGGCGGCCTCGCCGACCTGCGCTTGCTGGGCCAGGATCTCCGGGTAGAAGGCGCCGCGCCGCAACGGAGTGGAGACCAGCACGAGCCTGCCCACCACCTCCGGATGCCGGATGGCGGTTTGCAGGGCGACTCCCCCCCCGAGAGAGAAGCCGGCGAGGTCCACCCGCCCCAGTCCCAGGTGCCGGATCAAGGCCGCGATGTCGTCGGCCATCAGCTCGATTCTGAGGGGGCGATCGACGTCGGCCGTGCGGCCGTGTCCCTGCAGGTCCACGGCGATCACCTTGCGCTTCTCGGCCAGTGCCGGCAAAACGGGCCCGAACATCTGGATCGCGCCCAGGCCGCCGTGCAGGAGGACCAGCGGCTCCCCCTGGCCGTGGAACTCGTAATACAGCCGCACCCCGTTGACCAGGGCGTAGTCGCCCCTGGCGGCCTGTTGGCCGAAGACAATGCAGAATGCCGTGACGAACAAGGCTGTTTTCATGGGTTGCTCCTTCTGCCCCATAGTCGTCCGGGAAGGACGGAAATCGACAGGGGACACGAGATGCCGCTGCACCTAACCGCCGGACGCGACCCGATCATCTGATCACTGGCCCGTGCCTTGCTGGAACATCCAGGCAATGCCCGAACTTGTCCATCAAGACCCAGTGAAAAACAGCCCCTTGTTCGTCACGGCATTCTGCATTGTCTTCGGCCGACAGGCCGCCGGGGCGACTACGCCCTGGTCAACGGGGTGCGGCTGTATTACGAGTTCCACGGCCAGGGGGAGCCGCTGCGTCCTCCTGCACGGCGGCCTGGGCGCGATCCAGATGTTCGGGCCCGTTTTGCCCAGCACTGGCGGCGAGGTGATCGCCGTGGACCTGCAGGGACACGGCCGCACGGCCGACGTCGATCGCCCCCTCAGAATCGAGCTGATGGCCGACGACATCGCGGCCTTGATCCGGCGCCTCGGGACTGGGGCGGGTCGGGGGCCTAGCAGGCTTCTCTCTCGGGGGGGAAGTCGCCCTGAAACCGCCATCCGGCATCCGGAGGTGGTGGGCAGGCTCGTGCTGGTCTCCACTCCGTTGCGGCGCGGCGCCTTCTACCCGGAGATCCTGGCCCAGCAAGCGCAGGTCGGCGAGGCCGCCGCCGAGGCCATGAAGCAGACCCCCATGTACCAAGCTCTACGAGAGCATCGCCCCCCCGGCCCAGGACTGGCCGCACCTACTGGCCAAGATCGGCGAGGCCATCGCCAGGGACTACGATTTTCTCCAAGCAGGTCCCCCGGGATCTGGTGCCTGTCCTGAGTGGCCGGGGACGCCGGACGTCTTTTCCCGCCCTCCCACGCGGTGGAGACCTTCGCCCTCCTGGGCGGAGGGGCCAGCGGGACGGGAACTGGGACGGTTCCGGCCCGCACTGTCCACTTGCGCGATTTGCCCGGAAGGAGGCGCGTTGCGACATCGCCGTCACGCCCCCGGAAGTAGTCTCCTCGTTCCTGGATTCCGCCCGCGCCCCTGAAGCAGGGCCCAGGCGAGACTTCCACCAGCGCGCGCACAGGAGGCTTCTTTTCAGACTCTCGTAAGTGGCGGTGTAGTGCTCCACCAGCCCGGCGTAGCGCTGGGATTTGCGCCCCACCGTCCGCTCCACCACCGAGGCCACGCGCACGCCCATGTGCCGCCGCCGCGGTCGGGCTGGGATGGACCCAGCGGCCACCGCGCCCGGCGATGGCGCTACCCAGGTGACCGGCGGCCTGCTCCTCGGGGATGGCGATGCGCTTGCACGTCCACGTGGATCTGCATCCACAGCGGCTGGCGGTGGCCCCGCACAGGCCACCAGGCTGTCGATGCGCGGCCCACCTATGGCCATCTTCGGTACCCTCGGTGCGAAGGCCACCCCTTCCAGGGATGGCGGTACACAGGGCCGTGGCCCAGGTGCGCGGCCGGATCACCCCCGGCTCGGGCTCGTCCGGGGGTACGGTACCTGCAGTGCTCCAGGACCACCAGGGCCTCCGCGCCGGGGGATCGACGCGGCCCGGTCGACTCGTCGGTACAGCGGAGCGGCTCGGCCTTGGCCGCCGCGGCGGCGATGTCCGCGCCCACGAAGTTCGAGGTGAACCAGCGCACCACCGAGCCGGTGGAGGATGTTGCCCGCCTCGATGACCTGCAGGCCGCAGCGGCTGCCTGCCGGGCGTGGACCTCCCGATCCGTGATCCCGATCTGCAGGTGGGGAGGAGCCGCTGATGGGGCGATCGTCCCCGGGGCCCCAACGATGGATCACCGCCATGTCGGTTTCCGCACCGCCTCCTGCCACCGGGAATTCTCCCGCCCCGGGCCATTGACCCGGCCGTGCCTCGGGCTCAGGCCGCCGACCACCTCGCCGATCTTCACGACCCGCTCGGTCTCACAGCAGGTCCTCCAGGCCGATTGTTGCAGTACAGGGACAGGGGGAAGCCGCCCGGAGGATGTTGTAGAACCGCTCGGATCGTGGCCGTGTCGATCCGCGTCCTCTCGCCGGTCAACGGCGGAAGGCCGCCCAGTCGGTCAGCTCGAACAGCGGTCCGTGCAGAGCAGCATACCCGGCTCGTCGCGTTCCGCCCAGGCCGGGGCTGAGGAAGCCGTTCGGTTGCCATAGCCCACGTACTCCAGCCGGTAGCCGCCGCCTCCTCAGCAGTCACAGGGGCCGGGATCGTCCATCCAGGATCACCGTCCCGCAAGGCCGGCCGGAAGCCGTCCAGGAACACTACCGGTGCGGCTGGTGCCGTCCAGTCCGATGCCGCAGTTCTTGCGGGCCGACGCGGCTTCCATCAGGGCCTTGCGGATCGTTCCCGCCGGCGCTGTTTTCCCCCTCGGCGGGGCTCTCTCGGCCCAGCCCCAGGTGGGGTCCGGGCGTGCCGGTCAGGCCCCCCCGAGAGCCCGGCACTTGCCCGCCGGTCGACGCCCGGCCCGGAAGCTCTCCGGTGCCACGTCCGATGCCGGCGTCGCGGCATGCGCGGCCTCCCTCCCCGCCCCTATCCTGGCCTGCGACCGGCTCGCGCTGCCTGCGGCGTGCGCGGCACGGCGCTGGGCATTGCACAGCGGAGGCCGGTCGAACGCCGTCGGGTCGACCGGCCGCAGGTCCCACATGAACTTCTCGAAGAAGGGGAGAAGTTCAGCGTGGCCCCGCTCTTGCAGCAGGCCTGGAGGATCGATGCCGGGTCCGACCAGGGGCCGTTACCCGAACTCCGCCCGCCAGCCAGGGTCCGTGCCGCCCAGGATGGCGATCGACACCGAGATCGCAGGTACTTCGAGCCGTCACCAGGACGGATGGAGTTGAGCTCCGGAGATCACGATGATCGAGGCGGCCCCGGCCGGCGGGCAAAACGC